>CAXPMI010000039.1:0-28478 GCA_964218365.1 Candidatus Poseidoniaceae archaeon | reverse complement strand
GTCAAAGCCGAAAAGGATGCATTAGGAGATTCAATACGAGTGGTGGTAGTAACCGACTTCGAGAAAACATCAGCAACAACGTTAGTTGAGGGCATTCTAGATGATGAAGCCGGTGGAGCAATCGCAGTATTCAGGTCCCTTGTTTCTCATGATGAAGGAGATTCAATCGATCCTATCTTGATGACCGGTAGCACAGTTCTGGTGGACGACGACTTGTATCACCGATTTATGGCAAGAGCAGAATTATGGGTAAAACAAAACAATGTCGACATTAGATTTGAGGATAGCATCCGAGAAGGTTATCACGAGATCCACGGCAAAGGAAAGGATTGGATACCTCGATATTACTCAATGATGATTACAGAATTTTTCCAGGAAGGATTGACCAAATGTCTCATCGGTACAAGAGGCCTTCTTGGCGAGGGTTGGGATGCATCTCGGATTAATGTTCTAATCGACATGACAACAGTAACCACTGGCATGAGCATTAACCAACTCAGAGGACGCTCGATTAGACTTGATTCAAACTGGAAGGAAAAGGTCGCGAATAATTGGGACATTGTGTGTCTAGCTGAAGAATTCACCAAAGGTTACGACGACTATGAGCGATTCAAAAGAAAACACGAGCAACTCTACGGTGTATGCGATGACGGAACAATCGAGAAAGGAGTCGGTCACGTACATGCAGCATTCAATGATGCCAAACCTGAGGGTATTAACGAAGGAATGGAGATATTCAATGAAGAAATGCTAGCGAGGGCTGGAAACAGAAGTCATGTAAGACAACTATGGGGAATCGGACAACCATTTGATGTCACATCAAGTTCTGCCGTAGAGGGCAAAATGGGCCCAAGCTTTGCGGGTGGATTCAAATTTGGAATAAACAAACGTGTTTGGACAGATGAATCATTGATGCTCGCAATTTCCAGAGCAATAGTAGATACTCTAGCCGATTTGAGTGAGATAGACAGGGATTGTAAACCAACTGGAGGTGCAAGAGGTTCAGGTTGGCTAAGGTACCACCTCAAACATGCATCAGAAGAAGAGACTGCAAAATTCACCAAGGCCCTCGAGGAGGTTCTAGGACCACTAGACAACCCTCGCTACATCATCAGTAGACCTGCAATGCACATGAAAGACACCTGGTTGACGAAATTACTTCCAGAAGTATTAGCAAAATTCCTACGCCGTGCTGAAAGGTCGATTCAAATGTATCATACCGTTCCTTCAATAGTTGCAAACACCAAAGAAAGAGCAGAAATTTTCAAGAAAAATTGGGACTACTACATCGGTAAGAGTGAAATCATGTATTGTAGAAACGATGAGGGAAGACAGTACGTTGAAGAGTTACGGAAAAATGGTTTAGAACCTAGAAATAGCCTTCACAGGAAAGAAGTTTATTTGTGATTAATCCCAAATTCCCATATCCATTTTGGCATCTTCGGAGGCGTGAACTTTAGGATCCCATCTGGGGGACCATACAAGATTGATGTGGACACTTTCAACAGCGTTGAGTGCAGCACGGTGTGCAGCTGCCATAATCTCTGCAGCAGCAGGGCATCCCGGACTTGTTAGAGTCATATCGACCTCAGCGTGCTTTACTCCATCTTTGTCTTCAAAGCGAACGTCGTAAACCAAACCGAGTTCAACAATCGAGATATCTAATTCGGGGTCTTCGACTTCTTCTAATGCCGTCATTACTTCTTCTTTTGTTGTCATTGAATCGCCTCCTTTACTCTATTTTGCACCATATCGAACATAGTTCTAAAACCGTTAGACCGAGAGGGTGTAAGACTAACCAAAATACCTGCTTCTTCTGCAAATGCAGGTGTCAACTCTAACACAGATTGGGGTGTTGAACCGTTTACTGCGATAGAAAGAATCCCTTGAAGTCCCTGTACCATTTTTGCATCAGCTGCAGCCTTCATCCAAACTGTTTCATCTCGTATTTCTACCTCAATGTGAGCAATTGATTGACACCCTCTTACGAGATTGGATTCATTCCAGTCTTCAACTGGTAACTCATCAACTTCACTTGAGAAGTCCATCAAAACTTCAAGCCGCTCAAATTGGTCTTCAATCTCTTGAAATTCTTCAATAATTTCTTGGATTGAAGCAGGCCAAGTCATGCCATTGCCTCCAATACACGGTCAATACCTGCTAGGAAAATCTCTGCATCAGAGTCATCATTATACAAGTAGAATGATGCTCTGATTGTTCCATTAACACCCAACTTGTCCATTAGGGGTTGAGCACAGTGGTGGCCAGTCCTAACTGCGATACCTTGAGCATCTAAGAGCCTTGCAAAATCTTCCGGATGAATTGTTGGATGAGTGAATGAGACAACTGCTGCATCTTGCGGATTCAAAGTAGAATAGACAGTCATTCCCCTTTCTGAGAGTTGGGCTGATACCCCCCGTGCGATTTCTAGCAATCTAGAATGATGGCTTTCCAAATCGATGCCAGAGATCCACTCAAGAGCCGCAGCCCAACCAAATCCTTCTGCAATTCTTGGAGTGCCTGCCTCGAATTTGTGTTCATTCGATTGGTAAGTTGAACCCTCAAGGGTTACAGTCTCAATCATGTCTCCCCCACCCATGAATGGTTCCATTTCTGAAAATGCATCTTCGCTAATCAGTAGCGCTCCAATTCCGGTTGGACCACACATTTTGTGAGCACTAAATGCTAGGAAATCTGCTCCTAATTCCTTGAAATCAATCAACTCATGAGGAACTGCTTGTGCAGCATCGATTAGGACTCTCGCTCCGACTTTCTTTGACATTGCGACTATATCTTCAACCGGGTTTCTAACACCAAGAACGTTAGATGTGTGTACAACACAAACCAATTTTGCACCCTCTAATGCAACTTGTAAAGCATCCATGTCGAGTTTGCCTTCTTCGACGGGGACAAAACGCAATTCAACTGCAATCCTCTCAGCTAACATCTGCCATGGAACAATATCGCTGTGGTGCTCCATTTCTGTCAAAACAATAGCATCCCCTGCGTTTAGATTGTATTCTCCCCAGGCACGAGCAGCCAGATTGATTGCCTCGGTTGTGCCACTGGTGATTACTGCGAAATCGCAATTGTATCGGGATTTCAATAACTTTCTACACTCTTCGTAACCTTCGGTTGCTTCTCCAGCAAGAGTATGAACCGCTCTATGGACATTAGCATTTGATGATGAGTAATAATCCGACATTGCATCGATAACACATGCTGGTTTCTGAGTAGTAGCTGCGTTGTCGAGGTAAACCAACGGCCTGCCGTTGATTTCTCTAGAGAAAATTGGGAAATCATTTTTCATGATTATCACCCGTTCATCAAACATTCTAGATGGACTAGGAGTCTAGTCCTCATAGCAGAGACTACCGTCTCACTCTTTATTTCTCTAAATGCATCCATTAGGAATCCTTCAACGATTAATGCTGATGCTTCATCATTTGAAAGTCCCCTAGACGCAAGGTAATGAATTTGATTTACATCAATTGGTGCACTTGCGGCACCATGGGCAGCTTTAACGTCGTCTGCTAGAACTTCTAATTCGGGGATTGCTTCTGCTCTAGACTTTTCTGATAGCAGAAGGTTTCTGAAGACCTGCCCTGCATCACTGCCATCTGCGCCTTCCGTGATAGTCAGCAAGCCGGTACCAACTGAATGAGAGGAATCGTTACATGTTGCATGCATTACTAGGGATGAATCGGTATGACCAACACTGTGTTTGATCTCTAAATGATGGTCATCGTGCCTTGAGCCGTATCCATTAGAAGCAACTCCAGTCCTAACTTCTGAGCCTTTTTCTAACAAATCGAAACGTATGTCTGATTTGTTTAGGAAACCACCTGCAGATAGGGTTGCAAACTCTAGGGTAGAATCTCTCAATACCTCCCAATCTTCACACCTTAGGAAATGCGCATCACTAGCTAAGTCATTGATGTAAGCGATGGAAAGATTTCCCGAGACAGAGCCTATGACACGAAGGCCAACCCATCCAGAATCACCTGAAATTCGAATGACAAGGTTACTATGACCCTTGGATTCAATCGATAACTCACCAGCGCAGATATGACCAGAGCAACGTAAATCTACCTCAATAGTCTCATCATTGACAACAATCTTCCTGCATATTGGAGACACTGAGTGAATAAATGCTCTCGCAATTTCTTCACTGTCAGCCATCTCAGATTCTTCGCCATGGCTGAATTTTACCGGGTCTGCCTTTGGCATTTCTTCGACCTTTGTTGGATGAACCCTCTTCCAGGGAGTGTATCGCCAAAGGTGCTCAGAACGTGGTGGAATTGTGATTTGTGGATACTGCATCATCCAATAGCACCCTCCATCTCCAATTCGAGAAGGCGATTGAGTTCAACTGCGTATTCCATAGGTAGTTCACGAGTAAATGGTTCAAAGAATCCGTTGACTATCATTCCCATCGCTTCTTCTTCGCTGTGCCCACGTGCCATTAAGTAGAACAACTGATCATTGCTAACTTTGGATACGCTTGCCTCATGTTCTAAGTCTGCACTTGAATTGCCTACTTCCATGGTCGGGTATGTATCGGACTGGCTTTCCGGGTCTAGCATCAATGCGTCACAGACAACCTTTGAGCGGCAGCCGTGTGCTTTTGGTGTAACTTGTAGCATTCCTCTGTATGATGACCTTCCGCCGTTCTTCGAAATTGACTTTGAAAGAATGTTGGATGTGGTATTTGGAGCCAAGTGGTGAACCTTTGCACCTGCATCTTGATGTTGACCCTTACCGGCATAAGCCACAGAGATAACTTCAGCGTGAGCGCCTTCTCCCTTCAGAAGAACTGCTGGATACTTCATAGTCAATTTGGAACCAATGTTTCCATCTACCCATTCAATGGTTGCATCTGCATGAGCAACTCCTCTCTTTGTTACGAGATTGTAGACGTTTGCTGACCAATTTTGGACTGTCGAATAGCGGATTTTTGCTCCTTTCATCGCAATCAATTCAACAACTGCGGAGTGAAGAGATTCTGTGGAGTATGTTGGCGCAGTACATCCTTCAACATAGTGGATTGATGAACCTTCATCTGCAATGATTAGGGTTCTCTCAAATTGTCCCATATTCTTGGCATTGATTCTGAAATATGCTTGTACAGGCATCTCAACGTGTACTCCCTTTGGCACATAAATGAATGAACCTCCGGACCATACAGCAGTATTGAGGGCTGAGAATTTATTATCGCTAGCAGGAACTACAGTTCCGAAATACTGCTTCACTATCTCTGGGTACTCCTTCAAACCAGAATCCATGTCCAAGAATAGAACCCCTTGTTCTTCCAAGTCTTCTCTTATTGAGTGATAGACAGCTTCTGATTCATATTGAGCAGTAACGCCACCGAGCCATTTTTGTTCAGCTTCGGGAATGCCAAGTCTGTCAAATGTGTTCTTGATGTCTTCAGGCACTTCATCCCAATTCTTTTCTGTGCCATCTGAGGACCTTAAGAAATAGGTGACAGCGTCGAAATCAATCTGATTGAGCATGTCACAATTACCCCAAGTTGGCATTGGCATTTCCATGAATCTGCGATATGCTTTGACCCTGATGTCAGTCATCCACTTTGGCTCGTTCTTAAGTTCGGAAATATCGATTACAACTTGTTCTGAAAGGCCTTTGTCGAATCGAATTGTGGCGTTTTCTGGATCGTGGAATCCGTATCGATAATCGCCTACTGCGTCTCTTGCAATTTCTCCGCTCATTACCTCACCTCACTCCTCTAACCAATCGTAACCTTTGGATTCTAATTCTGCTGCTAGTTCTGGACCACCAGTTTTCACGATTTTACCATCAATCATGACGTGAACGAAATCTGGTTTGACATGATCTAGTAGTCTCTGATAGTGGGTAATAAGCAGGCATCCTGCGGTCGGAGTTATGCTGTTAATCCCGTTGGAAACAACTCTCAATGCGTCGATATCTAATCCAGAGTCTGTCTCGTCAAGTAGCGCAAGAGTTGGGTTTAGCAATAACATCTGAAGAATTTCCAACCTCTTCTTCTCTCCACCACTAAATCCATCATTGACATATCGCGAGAGGAAGGATTTGTCCATTTCTAGTGCTTCCATGTGCGATTTCAATTCTTTTCTGAACTCTCGAGCGCTTGGTGCATCCTCTCCTCTAACCGCAGAAACTGATTTTCTAAGGAAGGTACCAACTTGTACACCTGGAATCGAAGATGGGTATTGGAAGGAAAGGAACATACCTGCTCGTGCACGCTCGTAGACTTCTAACTCTTCAAGTGGTTGTCCCTTGAACTTTATTGACCCTGATGTCACCTCGTAAGCTGGATGGCCCATTACGACACTGGCCAAGGTCGATTTGCCAGAGCCATTTCTACCCATAATTGCATGAACTTCACCAAGGTTAATTTTCAAGGATAGACCCTTGATAATTTCAGTATCTTCGACACTGACGTGAAGATTCTCGATGCTCAGCATCTCGGCTCCCATGTTGGGGCCTAACGTCACACCTTTATCAATGACTGTACAAGCGTTTATCCTTGTAAAAGCGAGGGTTCTTGAAGACTGAACCTGACGGGCACTCATGGATGACGACATTCTAGAGCAGTACCGCCTTGAGGCTGCGGCTGCAATGGAGGTCGAAGCCAAGCGCAGAATTGCGGAAACTACGGATGTCGAGCAGGATGAAATTCTTAGGAATACATCCCTTGATGATGTTGTAGAATTTGTTCCTGCATTGCTAGCAAGACTAGGACAAGTAAGAGCCGCATTAGATGGCCATGGCGGGGGTATCTCAGTAACAAGTTCTACCAAAGAGGATGATGGATATCATTTCGTGTTGGATTTGACTGGTGCTTGCCTTTCCTGTGGTGCTGCACCAGGCACACTTCAAGGAGTCAAAAACGACCTAGAAAGCGATGATGAAATCGCTAAAGTTAGCTTTTGTTCAAGTCTCTTGGACACATTCGACGAGTTGGGAAGGGAATTCATACTAGCACACGGTGACGTCGATTTCGTATGAGGTGATTTGTTTATGAAGTGGCAAACCGGTACTCGAGAAGGCCCAAAACCTTGCCGAGAAAAAGACCAAGGGAAATTCGAAATCACCGCTAGAGACGGTCAAGCAAGGCTAGGTAAATTGCACACTAAACATGGAATCGTAGAGACGCCTTGCCTACTGCCCGTGATTAATCCAAACATCCGAACTATTGAACCCAAAGAAATGTGGGATAAATATGGGATTCAAGCCTTAATCACCAACTCATACGTAATTTGGAAACATGAGAAACTAAAGTCTGTTGCTCTTTCAGAAGGAGTACATTCCTTACTTGATTACCCAGGCATGATTATGACAGACTCTGGAACATTCCAATCATACGTTTATGGAGATGTCGAGGTAGGAGTTGAAGAAATCGTTCAATTCCAGAAAGACATTGGAGTAGATGTGGCGACAATGCTCGATGTTTTCACACGTCCTGACATGACATACTCTCAGGTCAAAGAGGCTGTGAATGAAACGGTGAAAAGAAGCACACCATCTATCGCAACCGCTCAAGAAATGATGCTAAATGGACCTATTCAAGGGGGAATTTTCCCTGAATTGAGGGCGATGAGCGCTAAGAAAATGAGTGAACTGGATTTCAGCGTTCACCCAATCGGCGGAATTGTACCTGTAATGGAGCAACAAAAATACACCAACTTGGCAAAAATTATGCTCGCTACGAAATCAAATCTCTCTCCGAACAGGCCAGTGCATATGTTCGGTTGTGGGCACCCGATGTTATTCCCGATGCTGATAGCTCTTGGTGCGGATTTGTTCGACTCTGCTGCATACGTGCTATTTGCAAGAGATGGAAGATTACTAACTCCATGGGGAACTGAAAAAATTTCAGAAATTGAAGAATGGCCGATCATAATGCCTTCGATATCTAATCATACACCTGCTGAGGTTAGAAAAATGAGCAAAGAAGAAAGAACAATTCTCCTTTCAAGGTTCAATTTAGAAGTTACTCTTCAAGAATTATCTAGGTGTAGACAAGCGGTGCGCAATGGAACCATCTGGAGACTAGCGGAAAGGAGAAGTCATCAGCACCCCTCACTACGGGAGGCCTTTTTGTGGCTTACCACCAATCCATCAAAAGCGATTCTTGCACCACTAATTCTTGACGAAATCAGTGCAGCAAAGGAGACTGGAGAAGAAAAGGGCCGATGGGAAGAAAACTGGGACTGGTTAGTTTCAGCCCAACAAACACCAAGAAATGGCGGCGAATCTTGGGGCGGGAATGACACACTTAACCGCCCGCACATACAGATGGCAATGAGAAATTTACACTCAAGATGGCAATCACAAAAGCAGGGTGACGTAATCGTTTTCCACGGAACAACACCTCCTTGGAGAGACAAAATCGGGGAATTGGTCGATAGGATTAGTAACTTGGACTATGAATTGTTTATCCAAACTCCAATCGGCATAGTTCCTTATGGCCTTGAGGACTTGAATCCATGGGCCCATGTTGAAGGTCCTGGTTGGATGTGGAAAGGGGCGCCTGACCACATCAAAATCCAATCTGATTTGGAAAAATTCGGCCTAGTAAATAGAAGAGTAATCCCAATTGATATTTCAGAAACCGAGGATTTACACAATCGCGTCTTTGAAATCTTAGAGATTGAGCCCGCTGAAAGAGACACTGAGGCTAATAAAACTAGACAAATAATCGACAAAATGTGCGTGTTATACAATATTGATTATCGCGATGCTAGAAGCATTATGGCTGACTCTACATTTGTAATGAGTAGAACGGGGAGAATTCGAAATGTAATCAATTCAAATGGAAGTCACATTGTATCCCCAAGATTGGCGGAAGGCGGCTTATCACTGACCGTAGAGGGCGCAAGACTGCTTCATTCGTTGCGTAAGGATCCAACACCCACGAATTTCGGACCACACAGAACATCTGATTGCACCGGTAATGGCCTTGCTTGGGTCGTTGTAGACAGTGATGCTGAGCCATTCGTCAAGCAAGGAAGAAATGTAATGCATGGTTTCGTACTTGCGTGTGATGAATGGACAAGACCAGATGAAACTGTGCTAATTGTAAATCAATCTGGCGAGTTGCTAGCAATCGGACGTTCACAGGCTACTCCAAAGGAACTATCCACGTTCAAAAAAGGAATTGCAATCAAAGTGCGAGAGGGGTGCCCCTAAAAGGGGCATATTCATTAGCCCATCAGTCTGTAATTCATACATGGTCAAGGATTTGATTATCGAATCAACCGACTTGACTAAGTCCTACGGGCCGCATATTGCCCTAGATTCCCTAAACATCAAAATCGAAAAAGGCGCTACTGGATTGTTAGGTCCTAATGGTGCAGGAAAGTCCACTTTCTTGAAGACAATACTCGGGTTAATTCAACTGACTTCAGGTGAGGGAAAGGTTCTGGGATACGATGTCAGAACCCAAGGCAATTTGATACGCCAAAATATTGGATACATGCCGGAATATGATGCACTCAACCCCAATATGGATGCAATCCATCAGGTAAAATACAGTGGGGAACTAATCGGGATGAACCCTGCAGTAGCGCTCCAAAGGGCTCACCAGGCTTTAGATTACGTCGGATTGGGTGAGCAAAGATACAGGGAAGTGGAATCATTTTCGACGGGTATGAAGCAAGCTACAAAATTGGCTTGTGCACTAATCCACGACCCCAAATTGATAATCGCAGACGAGCCGAGCAATGGCTTAGATGCAAAGGCAAGAGAGTTCATGCTAAACACTCTTGAGATAACAGTGAACGAGGGCCAACGTTCGGTCCTCATGGCATCACATTTGATGGATGATGTGGAAAGAGTTTGCGAGAATATCGTGTTACTTCACAAAGGAAAATTGGCTGCTCAAGGTAAAATTGAGGATTTGAAAGCGATTGACAAAGAAGTGGAAATACATGTCTGGGGATCTGCAGGAAAAATGGAAGAAACTCTCAGAGATAGAGGTATGAAAGTAAGACGGGAAGGGCGTGTAATGAGAATTGGTCACACCGGTGATGACACCTATGGTAACATCCTACAGGCAGCAGCAGATGTTGGAACCCAAGTGAGAAGGATGCACGACCACGAAGCAACTCTCGAAGATTTATTCCTAGTAATCATGGAACGTTTAGGCCAGGATGTAAAAAGCACTGATGACCTACTTGGAGGAATTTAGATGCCTGATGATGACTCTGCCGGCGAAGAGCCTATTCAGCAGGTTCAAGAGAAGGTGGAAACCTATGGAGCAGAAACTCCAGTCACAGGTCAGACAAAGATGCAAACAGCATGGTCTGCGGACGCAGGAGATGATGAGACCTCTGCGAAGGTAGCATCAGCACCACAAGGCCAGATTTTTGAACAAATTTACACTCCTTGGGAGGGAACACTCAATCCAAGATGGATGAGAAACTGGGCTATATTGCGCCACCATATTCTTGGTATATTCAAGAAAGGTCACAGACCTTGGAATATTCCAACCAGACTATTCATTTTCTTCGTGATTATTGCTTCGATGACAGATGTTGCCCTCGCTCTGCTTTTCGGAATGATAGGCGAACCAACATTGTATGACATATGGGGAGTTAACAGAGATAATTTGTACGGACACGTAATGGGATTCTTTCCGAGGAACATTCTGTACTATCCTATTGTAGCAGCACTACTAGTTGGTGGAATAATTTCTGAGGACAGGTCACATGGTACGAGCGCACTCTATTTTTCGCGGCCGATAAATCGGTTTGACTACACTGCGATGAAATTCTTGTCCGTATGCTTGATTTTGTTATTCATTATCAATGGCACTTTGGCAGCTTACTACTTTGTCGACATCCTGGTAATGGGCAAAGGATGGGCCTGGATAATTGATACATTCCCAATGTTCTTGGCTGCTTTTGGATGCGGGATAATCCTCTCATTTACCTACACATCCATCGGATTGGCTCTATCAAGCATCTCTCGTGGTAGATTTTTCCCTGCAATTGGACTGATTGCAATACTCATGGGAACACGTTCTATTGCAGCAATAGTAGATGCATTATTCGAAAGGTCACTGCTATACATCATCTCTCCATATGACTCTGTAGCCCATGTATGCCAAGCGCTGATAGGGACTGAGATGACCTATCAGCACCCATGGGTTTGGAGCCTTGTCTCGGTTGTAATAATGAATGGCTTAGCGTTGTACTTGTTAGCAAATAGGGTATCATCAATGGAGGTGACTAGAGAATGATGCCTGATATGACACAGCACGGAAAGGCTGAGACAGATCAGTGGAATGTTCAACAAAATGTCCCTGTGATTATGTTCGACAGGGTTTCCAAAACATATGGAAGAATCAATGCATTGAACTCTGTTTCACTGGGAATTTCTGGAGGTGTAACCGGTATTCTTGGGATGAACGGAGCCGGAAAATCAACTCTGTTTAAGTTAATGATGGGCAAAGTGAAACCAAGTTCTGGTGCAATCAGATTATTTGGCATAGACCCGTGGAAAAATCCAGCACCTTACTCGCGTGTTGGCTTTGTTCCAGAACATGAAAAAATGTATGACTGGATGACAGCATTCGATTTCATTGTCACCTTTGCCAGATTGCATGGATTAACAAGGAAAGAAGCAGAAAAAGAAGCCACTAGAGTCCTTTCATTCGTATCACTCGCAGATGTAATGCACAAGAGAATTGGCCAGTTTTCCAAAGGGATGCGGCAGAGAGTGAAAATCGCTCATGCATTGGTTAACGACCCTGAACTGATCATCTTAGATGAGCCGCTACAGGGATGTGACCCGCTTGCCAGAACCACGATAATGAATGTGATTAAGGAATTAGGAGCGATGGGCAGAACAGTATTGGTATCAAGCCACATATTGAATGAAATTGAGAGAATTACTGAACAAATTGTAATCCTCCATCAGGGTAGAGTTCTAGCCCTTGGTAACTCGCATGCGATTCGAGAGATGCTAGACCAACACCCGCACAAAATATCTCTAGAGTGTGACAACCCTCGTGAATTAGCAAAGAGTGTGATAAAAATCGACGAAGTAACAGGGATGTCATTTGCCGAAGAAGGTAAACTCCTTATTGAGACAAATCACCTTGGGGAAGTTCACAAACAGTTACCAAAAACTATTATCGAAAGCGGTAGGAAAGTTACCTCAATTGACAATCCAAACGATGACTTACAATCCATCTTGATGTATCTTACTGGAGGTTCCACATGAGCAATCGAATGGATACAATCTGGTCGCAACTCGACAGAAAGTCGACCGCAATTGCAGAGTTTACTCTTAGGCAATACCGAACAAGAATCTCAACATGGGTTGTTATGATTGCTTCTGCAGTGGCACTATTGCTCGTCCTTCTATTCTACATTGAAGCGATGAACACTGAAATTGAAGCGATAGACAATGATGGAGATTCTTTTGATAATGACGGTGATGGTTATCCAAACGGGCAAGAAAAATTACTTGGAACAAACCCCGATTCTCCCGAAGATTTCCCTCTTGGTGTTGAACCTGACCCCCCTGAAAAATGGATTAATGAAGACGATATTGATTGGGACTCACTGAAAGAAGGAACAAATTACGTCGGAGCAGATGACGACGGAGACTGCTTGGAATATTATGATACATCAAGCCAAAGAGATACCAACGACAACGGAATCGAATGTGACATCATCGTCAATGTAGACTCGCTTAATTCCACAGTTTCGGTAATCTCAGACTCCGGAGTAGACGAAGACCCTGATGAAGACAAATATGGGAAGGAAGCAGGCCACAGAGCTTTCATTCTTGGAATTGGAAAATTCGGAATCGTATACCTTCTAGGAATATTCCTACCACTCTTCCTTGCGACCGGCTTGATTAGGGAAGAGATGTCTGAAGGAACAATACACTACATGCTCGCTAAACCCATTGCAAGAGGAGAGGTCCTACTCTACAGGATGCTTGGATATATCGGAATTACGTGGCCATTTATTCTCATTGTTTGTCTAGGATTATGTCTAATCACAGGGTTCACTGGTCCAAGCGATTCGTTGTTTAGATGGGAAGATGTACCTGTTTGGATGTCGATTGCTTGGGCAGCAATGCTCGTGTCATTGGTGTATGGAACAATCTTTTGTGGGTTTGGAATAGTTTGGAAAAATGGTGTAATTCTTGCAATAATCTTCGCAGCATGGGAATTAGGAATGGCATTTGTAACGATACTAACCGGTGGAGATTCATCAATTCGCTATATGTCTGTCATTGGATGGGGGATGATTATTGTCGATGCTGGAGCTGCCGTTGGTTGGCCAGATAATTGGCAATTAATTGAGATCGGTCTTTGGGGCGGAGGACATGGAGAAGAGAATTGGTTAGGGGAAGTTGCATTTATCCCACTCCCTGGTGCAGAACCATTGAGCGTGTTTAGCGGTAGTCCAAACCTCGGTGTTAGCAACTGGTTGGCATTTGTAATTTCAACCGTAGTTCTGATTTTCCAAGGGATAATTGCTTGGTTCATTGGCCAGACAATATTCAAAGGTAAGGAAGTGAATTGATGAGTGGTTATCAAAGGTTCACAGGAGACTTATCGAGTCTTTGGAAGTTACAGAACCTGCCTCCAATACACCACCTGACTTGGGACTGGTGGTGGTGGCTAGTAATGCTAGATGACGAGGGAGGCAACCCTGCTGGCAAACAATTGATGGTTCTATGGTCGACAAAGGACAATCCCTTAGTCGAAGTAAACGGACATCCTTGGAAACCAGTTGGAAGGCCTGGCTTCGATGAAGACGGCGGTATTGCGATGGATGGCATGGTTGCTGCATGGTGGTATGACGGAAAGGAATTAATTGAACCACTTGTGTTGGAGGAAGGACGAATTCTAGTCGTTTCTGAGGACCATCCAAAGTGGCCATATTCCAAAGGTGGTATTGTTGCATCTCACACCGAAAATGAATTCTCTATGGGACTAAACCCAAGCGAAGACGAATTTTGGTTAATTCTTGAAACAGAGCATGGTAAATTTGACCTTAGAATGACTCCGTGGAATAGAGCGATGTCCAGCATGAAAGTTGCTCAAGCTGAATATGGATTAGGAATGGGCTACGGCATTTCCAGACTTCATGGCGCACTTTGTTCAGGAACAATAGACGGTTGCGAAGTTAACGGCTCAGCATACTTTCAGAAAGTGTGTGTTCAAGCACCCTCGCCACCATGGTTTTGGGGAATGCTACACATGGATGATGGATCATACATCGATTGGTTTGTACCACACGTTTCTCCAACGCTTACTGCTAAAGATTCTCGGCATTGGAAAAAGAGAGACATTACACACTATCCGCTTTCCATGGGTGGTTTGTTTCATGACGTATCGAGACAGAGAAGCGAAAAATTCAGTGAAGTAAGAGTAGATAGAACGTGTAATGAACATGGATTACCCACGTTCCACGTCCATATGTGGAACGGTGTGACAGAAATTAGAATTGAGGCAAAATCCGTTACTAGAGCGCACTGGACTTTCGACCAACCAACTCGTGGTGGAATGAAATCTCACCTAACCTACAACGAGTATCCGCTAGAGGTCACAAAACTGGAAATTGATGACGAACAAGGGGTAAGAACTCGCAAGGATTGGGGAAGTATCCGAGGCAATGCAGAACACTCATGGGGGCTACTTCACTGATAAAATCGCCACAAGGTTCATGACCGTCTAGGTACGGATAGTAATTAGGAGAGGTAAATATGTCCGATGAGGAAGTTACATCTGAGACTACCGAAGAAACCACAGTCAGCACTGAAACTGAGGCCCCTAAAGAGGCTGTTTCAAACAATGATTCACTAAGAGAAAAATTCCGTTTAACAGGGGATGAAGAGATACTGAAGGATGTCAAACCGTCTATTTTCGCATTCATTCCAATGTACTTGATTGCGCTGATTATTCTCGGTGCTCATATGCTATTTGGAATCGACTGGGATGCAAGTAGTGATGACAATATCCTTGTTAAAATCATGATTTTCTTGCTTGAAATTTCGGATATCGGTGAAATCGGATTCGTCTTAGTTATGCTGGGAGTCACATGGTTCAACAGAATGTTGAATGGTTCTACTAGTGGAAAATGGACAACAATCTTCCTATTGGTTGTTGCATTCACACCACCTTTACTACGATTGGATGATTTCATCGCTTGGATAATGGGCAAAGATGCAGGATTCATCCCACTGGATGAGTTCAGTTACTCACTATTCGGCATATTCTGGGCAGCATTATTTACTCTATTCACAGTATTTTACCAGAGGAGTTTCCACTATGCAATCACAAATCACAGAGTGATTTTCACACAGCACCTAGTCATTCCAGGTGATGGAAGAAGAATCCTATTCGATAACATCAATGAAGTTCGAACTCAAAGAACCATGATGGGGGCAATGTTTGGCTACAACACAATCATCTGTGACACAGGTAGTCAACTTGGAATTGGTGAAGATGCAATGTCAGTATCTGTAGGAAGTGCGCCAAACAATTCAACAACCGAAATTGGTGCAGACGGCCAAGTTACAAGGCCCCTATACAAGAAGATGTTTGCGTTTATCACTTACCAAAGAACCCGAAAAATCGATCTCCCAGACCCACGATTCTCTTTCTTTTGTATAACAAACTGGAAATCAATCGAGCAACTGTTGAATGAGATGCATCAAAGGCACAGCCAATCTGGACAGTTGAAGGACTTGAAAGAGCAATTGACTGAACTTCATGATTGACACATAGGTTTCAAAAACCTGTTTAGTAAGCCCGCGCCATGAGCGACCTCATCCAGCAGGCTGGCATAGCCCTTTCAAGTGGACAATTTACTGAAGCAATGGAACTATTTGACCAAGCAAGAGAAGCAGAACCTGACAATGCGGTTGCCCACTACGGATGGGCAGAAGCAGCATTCATGCGTCTTTCCATGGATATGGAGGAAGACGTACCGGCCGGAAAAATCATGCAGGTTTACAAGAAGGCTATGCAACTGGACGAGGAGAACCTCGAGTACGTTGCTTCATTTGCAAACTTTTGTCTAGACTGTGGAAGAATCCCTATGGCAATCAAAGAATATCAGCGTCTTGAGAAGATGGCTGATCTGAATGAAATTCCTGTCGAAGACACACTATTCGATGCAAGCCGACTAATCGTCGACGCTATCGAGAGAGTTGGACAAGGTAGAGACAACCCAATGATTCAACCATGGCTCAAGCAAGCTTTGGTATGGGCTGTTGGTGGCCTCGGCTACTCTGCAGAGGATGCTGTAGCAGTCCTATCCTCTGATGAGTGAGGTGTAATCTGATGGGGAAGGCGCGAATCGCCTTCCGATTTGGCCATTATGGTGATTGTTTTCACGGTAGCCAAGTGCAGCCTGATGTGCCTACTGTACAAGGAACTTTCATGCACGTTTTCAAAAAGAAATTGAAATGGACAAATGAAAGAATGCCTGTCGCATTCTCAAGCCGTACTGATTCAGGAGTTCACGTGAGACTGAATGGTGGATTCATCGACATCGACCAAGAACGATGGGATGCGATGAAGGAAAAAGGATTCATGAAGGCTGTTGGGCATCAAATTCCTGAAAGTATCTGTTTGATAGACGCCAGAAAAGTCCCAGAGGATTGGAGCCCCCGCAGAGCATTGTACCGAACCTACCGCTACAGAATGGAATGTATGGAGGGTTGGACTGAACCAGAATTAGATGAATTCACTGAGTTGTGTAATATATTCGTTGGAAAACACAACTGGGCAAATTTCTGCAGAAGAGAACCCGGACGAACGACAACAAGAGTTGTAGAATCGTGCAGACCTTGGGTAAATGATGGCCGCATTATCGGGTTCGAAATTGTAGGCGAAGCATTCGTTTGGAATCAGGTTAGAAGAATTGCAAATGCAATGTTATCTGTTGTAACCGGTTACAGAACCGTTGAGAGAGTTATTGAAGCAAGAGATACCCCTGAAATCGAAATCGACCTTGGTCTAGCAGACCCTGATTGGCTGATTTTATGGTCAGTAAGTTGGGACGGAATTCCAGGTATAGATACTGAAGAACCGACGATTCCCAAACCTGACCATTCAAGCAAAAGATGGCAAGAAATCTGTCGACAGCAACAGAAGGATATCTTGATTAGACAGTTTGACCTTATTCAAGGGAAATACTGACTCTGTCACCGTCATCAACCGAACAGGATTCACGTAGGAAGACTCCTGCGATGACCTCAACAACGTCTTCATGACGGGTTAGGTCTGGAATAAGAATAGCACAATCGTGCTCCTCACCATTAACCACAAATTTCCCCAAGAAGGCTGTTGCTCCACCAAAGGATACCCCGTCTCTGTCGAATCCCTTGATTCGATGCGCAGTTAGATCACTACTTTCACCTTCATCAAGACCCGCAGAAACTCGCAATTTCTTGTATTCTTCTAAGGACTCACCTTCGACGTGAACATTGAGTGTTCCCGGCCAAGCGCTGCGTCCAATAATTACCTTGAATTGCTCTTGATAGTGTTGCTGGGACATGAAGATGTGAGCTCGGCCAAGCCCAGAAGACACAATACCTTCTATCCGCATCGCTCATCGCAGATGCCTCTTACTCATCACTGTTCTGCAATCGAGCAAAACAACATGTACATCAACCACTTAGCAGATTACATGGCCGGAGACTTATCTTGGATGGAAGAAAGATATTCACATCTGAAAGAGCAATCATTACTATGGCAACCTCCAACTCTTGAGAGTGCTAACACTCCTCGCTGTACGATGGATGGAAAGCCAACAATCATGCTATCAGCAAACAATTATCTTAACTTAACAACACATCCAAAAGTTGTCGAAGCCTCAATCTCTGCTACAAGGAAATACGGAGCAGGAAGCGGGTCTGTTAGAGCGATTGCAGGGACAATGGATATCCACCTTGAGGCAGAGAGAAAAGTAGCTGAATTCAAAGGCGTTGAATCTGCATTGATTTACTCAGCAGGTTATACTGTGAACGTTGGATTAATTCCTTCCTTGGTTCAAGGAAAGCAGGATATTATTATCTCAGACGAGTTAAACCACGGATCTATTATTGATGGTGTAAGGCTAACTAAAGCAAAGAGAGCTGTATTCCCTCACAACGACATGGCAGCCCTAGAACAGGTGCTGAAAGAGAATGATGACTCTGAGAGGAAACTCATAATTGTTGACGGAGTCTTTTCCATGGATGGAGATATCTGCCCACTTGATGAGTTAACAGCTCTTGCCGAAGAACACAATGCAATGGTAATGGTCGACGACTGTCACGGTGAAGGTGTCCTAGGAGACGGAGGAAGAGGCATCGTTGACCACTTCAAATTACAAGGTAGAGTTGACTTTGAGGGAGGATCTTTCTCGAAGGCACTAGGTGTTCAAGGCGGAATTCTTGCTGGCAAGGAAATTGTACGTAACCACGCACTCAATCACTCTAGGTCTTGGTTGCTTTCTGGATCTCAGCCACCCGGGGTTGCAGCAGCACAAAAAGCTGCAATTGAGGTACTAATGGACGAACCCGAACACCATGCTCGACTTTGGGAAAATACAGAATATTTCAGAAGTGAAATGCAATCACTTGGTTTCGACACAGGTGTTTCAACAACACCAATAATTCCTGTAATGTGTGGAGAATCATCAGTTGCTAAAGGACTCTCAAGTGAGATGTTGAAACAAGGTGTAATGGCAGGAGCCATCGTATTCCCGATGGTTGCAAGAAACAAAGCACGCGTTCGAACACAAATGTCTGCAGGCCTAAGCAGAGAAGACCTTGATGAAGTTCTACGAATCTTTGAGAGCGCAGGCAAATCTGTCGGTCTAATATGATATTTGGAATGAGTTATTCCTCTTCAGATTCGAATGATTCGACTACTTCCATGAGGTCAGAATCGTCAGATGCTATATCCTCTTCCTGTTCTTTGAGGTATTCGTTGGCAGGCATGTTCTTGAATGGATTATTCCCATCCTCAATCATACACAGCAGTCTCCATCTTGGCGCCCAAGATAGGTGAATGTAGAGTGGCCCTGGAATCATCAATAATCCCCAAGCCAAATATTGAGTTACTGTATTATTGACAAGTAGATCAGTATGGATGAGAGTAAATAATGCAAATCCAATAAACGGCATTGGATACAGTACCTTGCGATTTACCGAAATTGGCATACGGCCAGTAACAGCGGTAACTAGCCGACTAAACAAACCTAAGAATGCTGTTGCAAAGATCAACAAACTTGCGTGAAGCAACCAAAGAGCAAACCAAAATTCTTCTGTCATGATGTAAGGAAGAAGCAAAGCAAGCGAGACTAGCAGGCCGTAAAATGCGCCAATATTTGATGGATGTGATAGCCATAGGGGCAACTTTGAGAAGCGGCTAGATAGCCCTCCTCCTGTAACCATTTCTCGCTGAGAATCATCTAACGAAGCCATACTAACACCCCCCGACAGGTCTTCGGCCATGCCATCTCTGCTAGGCAGTCACCATTTGAAGGTACGGTGTGTTATGTTGGCTTGAGTGATTTTTATCACTCATTTGAGAAGATACGAGAAATCGGACCCTGTACCTCTATTTCTTCTTCGGGTAGCCAATTCCTCTCAAGCAAAGTGGATTCTTGCGACTCTCTTTCTCTTGCATCATCAAATTCATCATTCGATTCATTGATTGCATTATTCAAAGAAATGGCTTGATTAATGATCGAGAGGTGCTTTTGCAAAGTTGATTCTTTCAATGAACTATCCCAAACAGAAAGGGTAGAGAGATCCTCGTCTTGTCTGTGTACAATCCAGCCTCCAAGACTATCTTTAGCCAATTTTAGACGATGATTCCCGGGGTTGACCCATTTGCCTGAAAAATTGACCATTAGCTCTGAATCTGATACAAATTGAGATTCCATAAATGGATGATTCAAGTTCACAGCGAGTGGAATATTTGCTGCTTTTTTTGCGTTTATGATTAGAATTGAGTTAACAGCAATCACTAGTGAAATCACAATTAAGATATTGACAACCCAAAACATTCCGATGAATATCAATGCTGATAGAAGCAATCCTAAGCCAAACTTTGATTTCAACTCGGTACTTGCTAATTCTTTGCCGAGAGGAGTATTTGCAAAGAGAATCAAGCCCTTTGGCGCCTCCATGACCTCGCCACATAGATTTAGGACATGAAACCGTCGTTGAATTGGTTGTTTGAACCTCACCATTCAAGAAGGGTACAATCACCAACCACCCCGTAGGGGTGCGTATGGTCGAGTTGCCAATGGGTAATATCATCGAAGAAAGGCGGGGTGGCACAGGTGCTCTCTCAACCCTTCTCAACGAGATGGTTAAACTCGGAGTCAACGGCTACATCCGGTGTGAAAGAACACCGAAGGACATGATGCCAAGAGTTGGCCAAGTTGTTATTCAGCATGGCGAAATTTGCATTGCAATTCATGAAGAAAAAGCAATCCTAGAAGGCGTGGACGCACTTATTGAAATCGAGAGTGATTGTCAAGAATTAGATTGTTTGATTCAATTGATTGAAGATGTGGATGTTCAAAGAATAATTGATCTACATCCCTCTGCTAAACTATCTGTTGAAAATCCGGAAGAAAATGAGTCATCACAATGGTGGGAAACCATTAGCACTAGGAAGACTACGTGGACTAAATCTAGTAAGTTACCAACAATCGACGCATCAGTAGATGCACCTGAATTTGTGAGAGCAAAGGCTGCATCTATGGTCCACAGGACAGCTACTTTGGGAATTAATCTAGGACCTGGAAGCGTCTATTCAAATGAAAGTGATGAGTTGTTCTATTTGGCATCGAATCTAAAAAATCATGGTAAACCTCTCTTGGTAATCAGCAGGAAAACTAGAGAGGATGTTTCTGTTAAATTTGACATACCTGCAGATAATTGCCTTTGGCTTTCGCAAAAAGAGGGAGAAGGAGTTCAGTTCGTTAATCTCGATGCGATTAAAGGAACTGTTTATGGATTCCTTGAAGGCAATTTAAGGGCTGTATTACTACTTGATGGCCTAGAATATCTTGCAAATATTTGTGGAGAAAAACCAGTAATCGAAATGATAAGAGAAATTTCTGATAGGATGCGCTACGAAGATGATTGTCTGCTTATTTCGTTTGATAAATCAGCATGGGAAAGTACCGATTCCGCATACATAATCCGTGCAGCACCATCTATTGATACAGACTTATTGCATTCTTGGAATCAAGACCCCGAATCGTTGCTAGACCATCCACTGATGGCACCACCTACCGAAGAAGAGATTCTGCGACTCGAAAATTACCTCGAAGAGAATACTCCACAATCTTTTGTTATCGAAGAAGTTGTTGAGGACATCATCGAGGAGACTCCAATTCCACATGTTGTTGAACCCGAAATCGTTCCCGAAATCCTGGAGGTTGAGACCGTTATTGTCGAAGAGGTCGAAATCGTTGAAGAGGCTGAAGTTGTCAGTGTTGAGGCAGAAAAGAAAGGCCCAAGAAAAGCTCAAAGGGTAAAGCGCAGAAGAGCAACTCACGCTAGAGTTCTTAGCGATAGAGAAACAAGATTAGCGGGATTATCTGCAGTGAACAAAGACAAGTTCATCGGAGATTTACCATCGGCAAATCCTCTCCCGAAAACAGCCATCGGTGTTGGAAATGAAGGCAGTTTCAAATCCATTTCAAAGAAGATTAGTGGTGGAATAAGTGATGCTGTTCGACAAAATCCTAGCAAGAAAAAGCACACTTTACCTGCCACTAAACTAGGTCCAAAACCGGCGCAACGAACCAAGGCAAAACCAAACGCAAAAGTCGTAAGCCCTCTGGCAGCCCGAGGCATTGAGATTAAGCGTAATTTAGCGAATCGAAGACAAGCCTCAAGTGTACCGCAGAGGGAAATTGACATCGACAAAGAATTGGAATCTTGGAAGAAAAAGGAGGAGGAAGTTGAGTGAGAATGACACACAGAGAAAAACTCCTGCTCGCATTAGCAAATGCTAGGGAAAGTCTTGGTAGAGATGCAACTTCCTCACGCACTGCGATGTCAAAATTGAATACACTCCGTGGAGTCAATGAGGTACAAGACACAAGAGAATCTGACCTACTATCCCGAACCGGAACCGAAACAAGACCAACTTTCGACATAGTCGCTGACCAAGTTCTTGGTAAGACTCCGAATTGGAAGCCGAGTGTGAATTTAGACGAGGGTGATTCTTCACTCGCTCAGATTGCTGCCAAGAGAATTGGTGAAATGAGGGAGAAACTAGAATTTGAGGAAGGGGAAGAAGAGTTGCTTGGAGACTCACTGGGCCTACTGAAAGATGGTAGGCCGGTATGGGCCGAAGTTCTTGACAACCAAAGAGGATATTCAACTAATTACAGTGACTTCGGAATGAGAGATCTCTCTTTCAAGCCATTGTGGCCACCGGTTCAGAAACTATCAGACCACAAGACTTGGAAAAACTGGCACGTAGTCGAGGAGAACACTAGAGCTTCAAACGCATGTGAGAAAGTCATTGACAAACCGGGCCTCTCAATGAACCCACTACTGATTCTAGGTGGAAATGGTAGTGGAAAATCACACATCTTGTCTGCATCGGTTCAAGCAATAATTCGAAGACAAGATGGTAACGTACACCTCCTATCTACATCTGCAATGCGTGGATGGGACTCTCTTCCCAATGGTTGGCAAGATGCCGTCGCCCACGCTAGTCTAATTGCGATAGATGACTTGCATTTAGCAGATGAAAGAATTGCAACTGAGTTGGGTATGTTAATCGATTATGCTCTTAACTTAGGTGTCCAGATTATTGCAACATCAAGAGTTGAATCTAACGAATGGCCTGCTAGAAGGCTGTGGGAAGTCATGAGGTCTGCAACCAGTGTATGGATTAACAAACCAAGTTCTTCATCGCTCATCACACACCTAAGAAGGAATACTAGCGGCAGGTCATTATTGCTTGACGATTCTATGCTTGCTCGGATTGTTAGCCACAGTGACGGCGATTGGAGAACAACCAATGCCGCATTTGAGAAAGTAGCTCTTTCGATAGAATCTGGTGAAAGAATTGTCAACGCAGATGACGTGTCAAATATCCTAAACGAAAAGCCAATTGTCAAATCCGATTATGAAATATACGAGGAAAGAGACAATCTCGAGGCAATCGCTGCTAGAGTAATCGAGGAAACCTTCGACACAGTATACACTGGCGTAGACCCAGGCGGCGTTGAGTTGAATGTACAACTACCTGAATTGTCGGATGATTGGGTAGTTCCGGAACTTACGATACAAGAGAAGGATGAACTTCACGAGGTACTGACCTCAGATAACCTGACACCACATGTCACTACTACACTAACAGTCGATGAAAGTGAGAAATTTTTGTTGGAGACTGAGACTGAACTCCAGGGCCTAGATAGGGCAAGGGTTACTGAAACAACCACTAGCATAGATAACATCACAAACAAAATGTTTGCAGAAATGGAAAAAGAACACATGGACCACTCAAACCAGTTAATGGAACTGGAGGAAGAGATGTATTTACTTGCTGAAACGAGCAAGAATGCATCGGTAGAAGAGTTGATTAAAATTGCAGATCGGATTGCAGAAATCGAAGTAACTTTAGGAAACATTTCCAATGCACCTGTATATGCTCAACTAACACCAATCACGGTATTGCAACCGATAGGTGGCGAAGCATGAACAAGCCTTGGTGGATGTCAGGAGTTCCTTTCTCCTGCCAACCAAATTGTGGTAAATGCTGTGATGAACCCGGCGGCATTGTATACCTGAGGCCACAAGATGCAGAGTTACTTGCTAATCATCATGGCATGGAAGTTTCGGATTGGCTAGAAAGAGATTGCAGACAAACCATGGATGGTAGATATATTCTGAAATCTGATGAATACACGGAAATTTGCATATACCTCGACGGAGACAAAAAATGCACAGTTTACGAATCTCGTCCTGCGCAGTGTAAGTCATTTCCATTTTGGGCAGAAAATGTTCGCTCAGACAGGTCGTGGAAACTGACTGTGAGTAGTTGTCCTGGCCTAGATGCTGAAGAGGCTTTCATCATTGATGGCAACACGATTAGAAAGAAAATATTGGATGACCGTGACGCATTCAGAGGGTTCAGAAAATGGCCCGCCTAAGGAAATGATATTTTCTAAAAATCAAAAAACTTGTCATTGTAGAACACTTAGTGTTGTAAATAACACCTAAACTGTATTGCTTTGACCTAAACAGGGTCGACCTTATACACAGGTTTCATTTCGAGTGGGACGGTGGCAAATTAATGGGCGATGAAGAGTCTCTTTTCCAATTGACTTCATCTCACCTAAACACAGGCATGCGAGGCATACCAGTTGGAACATGCCGAACATCATTTGTCACACCAACCGAAGGAGTTCATTATTGCGGATACCCAATAAGTGAACTAGCATCAATGCTACCGGAGGATGTTGTATACCTGCTGTTCAACAAAGAATTGCCAAATTCAGACCAGTCTTCAGAATTCCAAAATGAACTAAAGTCGAGAGGAGCGCTTCCCGAAGGAGTGGAGCAAGTTCTAGCCTCACTACCAAAAGATGGACATCCTATGGACTGGTTGTCGATTGGAATTCATACCTTGGGAATGCTAGGTGGCGAGGGCGACTGGAAGAGTGATGCCTTGAATCTAGTAGCAAGGATGCCAAGGTTGCTAGGCCTAATTTTCCGATACAGAGAGGGAAGATTAGACAACATTCCTGCAGATGATTTGTCTATGGGTCTTGTTGCTAGGTTTACCAACACACTAGACCTTGCTGATGTAGATAAATCCGTGATGGACCAAGTAATTGCTACATATCTTGTACTACACATGGACCATGGTGGAGGTAATCTCTCAACATTCGCTGGAAAGGCGGTGGCAAGTGGCCATGCAACTGTTTACTCATCGATGGCAGGGGCAATGAATGCATTGTCTGGACCACTTCACGGAAGAGCAAACCAGTCATGCTTCGAATTCGTACAAAGGATCGGGACTTCGGACCCTGTTGAGGTTGAAGCATTCGTGAGAGGAGAGCTAGAGGCTCGACGTCCAGTCTTCGGATTTGGCCATGCGGTTCTGCGTGCAGAAGACCCAAGAGCAACAGTTCAATTCGCTTTAGGTGAGAAAATTTGTCCCGATGATAAGTACTTCAAGACAATTAGGGTCCTAAGAGAAGTTGCCCCAAGAGTTCTATCTGAAAATCCAAAAATCAGCAATCCTAACGCAAACGTCGATATTGCTAGTGGAACTTTGTTAAACCACGTTGGACTTTGCGACCCTGAATATTACACCACCTTCTTTGGTTGGGCTAGAGTTGCTGGAATTGGTGCTCAAATCGTAGATGAGAGAACCGTGATGAGAGGCGGTAAAGGAACACCCATTTACCGGCCAAAATACATCGCAGAAGAACAAACTTTGCGTCACATCGACTGAATAACAGGTCGTGCTGTTTTCCCACAGCCACGATGACCAATCATTCTTACAGCCTTCCAACCCAATTGTTCATCGCTAATCTCGTGCCATGGAGCGACATCTTCCGGTACAATTCCTTTGCTAAGGTCATTCCATTGTTCATCAGACAAAGGCATAGTCGCAGGCCTCATCCATCGACTACTACCACATGGCAATGTCATTGACGGATCAGGATAATCTGTGAGTATCGATAACCCAGCACTCAATAGGTCACGCTCCATGTAAGGGTGACCAGGCCACACATACACTGGATAATCTCCCAAGATTTTTCTCAATCTGTTCAGTTGACGTCCTTTGAGTCCTACTGGCCTTCCAAGGTGAAGATAACGTTTGATTCCTTCAAAGTAGTCAACCGCACAAGGCATCATTGGAGCGCCTGAACGCTTTTGTTCATTCATCAAACGATTGAATGAATAAGCTACGAATTGAGGAAGAGCACGAATCCTCTTACTATTGTGCGAACCTGTTCGGGGAACAACTGGTAACAATCTCGACCACGGGCGACCAGAGCCTGATAATTTTGCTGCCCTTTCCATTGGTTTGTGGAATGCATAAAACACAGCGGCCTCTTTGTGTATACCTGCTTCATCAATCATATCACTTGCCAACTCCATTATTCTAGCCATTCTTTTTGTAGGGTCTTTTTCAATCACTGGCAGACATCGCTTAATTTCCAAACATGCAACTTTGGAGTGTTCTTGCCAAGGAACCAACCATTCTCTGTCTGCCATCAATTTTTCAAACGAGCAAAACCCTAATTTTTCCAAGTCAGCAAGGTCCCATTCCTCTACGATTTTGGGCTTACCTGCAAGAAATTCCTCTGGAACTGAAACTGTGTGGTCGTGATGCACCACAACTTGGTCATCTGCAGTTAGTCTCAAGTCGAATTCAACCCCATCCATACTTTGCATCGCTTGCACAAGTGATGCGTGAGTATTTTCTGGAGGTTGTTGAAATACCATTGTGGCGGCTTGAGAGGATTTCATTATTGAATCATGTGCCGGAATTCTAAAACGGCCCAACTATGATAAGTGGTTAGAAGCAGTCCGAGTTATGGCAGAAGACCAAAGAGTACGAGGATATTGTGCTTATGATTGGGGTAAAAGTGCATTTGAAACATCAGTGACGACGGCAGTTTTCCCTGCTTGGTTCGCATACTTATTCGCAGAAGCAAATGGAATTTCAACAAAAATTCTCGGCTCAGAGTGGACTGCTGATGCAATGTTTTCAGCTGCTGTAATGGTTGGAGCATTGCTTGTAGCAATATGTGCGCCTTCGCTTGGAGTAATCGCAGACAGGAGAATGATCAAGATTTGGTGGCTCAGAACTCTTACTTGGGTAGGTTCAATTTCTTGTGTTCTACTAGCACTATCTCCTTACCTCGGTGTGTCTATTGGATGGATATGGGCAACAATCATGTTCATGGTTGCAAATGTTGGTTTAAACGGTGCAGGGGTATTCTACAATGCATTGTTGCCACACATGGGTGATGAATCTGAAATGGATTCGATTTCAAACAAAGCATTTGCAGCAGGTTACCTAGGCGGAGGATTACTACTTGTTGTTCACCTAGGAATGGTTCTGACTCTAGACGGAGGCTGGGTTATTCCGTTCGTGATGGCTTCTTCTGGAATTTGGTGGCTTGGTTTCGCTCAAATGACATTCAAGATGGTACCAGAACCTCACATCGAAGATGAAATGGAACCCATGGGCCTAGTTGCATCAACTAAACTAGCACTCAATGAGGTCATTTCCACTCTGAAGGACATCAAGAGTTTCCGAACCCTGTTCTTCTACATGCTTGCATACTTCTGTTTCATAGACGGAATTAACTCAGTTACTGCGCTTGCGGGTGTATTCGGAATCGTTGTACTTGGACTTACAACAACTGGATTAATTCTAACTATATTGATTATACAATTCGTAGCCGCACCTGCAGCGATTGGATTTACTAAGTTAGCAGACAAATGGGGCACAAAGAAAGCTTTGCAGTTCTCTCTGGTTTGTTGGTGTGTAGTAATTATTGGAGCGCTATCATTCGCACCTCTAGAATTAGAAGATCACGAGGATTACGACATACAGTATACTTGGGACGAAGATGCCGGTACTTATGTCGCTGAAGCAAGAGAGGGAGTAAACAACATCGCAGCCCTCCCTGATGACGATGAACAAAAGTGGGCTATTGATAATGAAGCCATTTTGCCAGTCCAGAAAAATGATGATGTAAGAGGCGAATATGCGGTTGAGTGGGCGTTTGATGATGATGGAGCACCCGTTAAAGTGAGTGTGATATTGACCGCAGATTCCCTTGCAAAGTTGAGCGATTCAATGGATGATTCTAGATTCTCATACAGTATTGAAGGTGGAGAATTTGGAGACCAAACAGGCCTAGGTGTTAATCACCCAACAAGTCTTGGCGATGGAGTTTTGGATTTCATACCTGACACCGCACGCTCACTAATTTGGGCACCACTTGGTATCACTGTATTCTTCCAATTCTTACTCCTTGGAGCATTTGCAGGAGCATTGCTTGGTGGATCACAGGGACTTGCACGTTCTATGTTTGGACAAATGGTTCCTGAAACCAGGTCAGCAGAATTCTTCGGATTCTTTGGATTCTTTGGAAAGGTTGCTGCTCTGCTAGGTCCACTAATTTACGCTGTCATGACAGTATGGTTCGATTCAAGAGTCGGTATTTTTGCAATCTCACTGTTGATTGTCGCAGGTGCAATTCTTCTCAGGAAGGTAGACGTCGAAGACGGTATCGCGGTTGCGAAAGCAGAGGATGAAAGAAACCGTTCTAAGGTTGCGGAGTGAAAATACTCATAGCCATAGGCTATGGGCGGTGAGACAATGAGTCCTTACTGGGTGATGATGGGGATTATTCTTGTCCTCACTCCTGTTGTCTGTTGGGTGTTCACTTTAGGTAGGGAACATACTAGGACACCACTCAGCAAGG
>CAXPMI010000038.1:0-17392 GCA_964218365.1 Candidatus Poseidoniaceae archaeon | reverse complement strand
AGGCAATGTTCATGGGTGTAATACGGCTAGAGATAGACATGGCAGAAGACAAACTGGTCATCGATGTAGTCGATAATGGCGGCCAGTGGACTCATCGTGAGTGGAGAATGTTGAGATATCTAGGAGTAGATACTCAAATTATTGACAATTCAACACCTATTGACGACCTTAGAGAATTGGATGGTCTAATCCTGTCTGGTGGTGCAGCTAGAATTGGTTTATCTGGCGAATTAGGCAACTGTGCCGCATTCTTGGAATTGGACATACCAATCTTAGGAATCTGTGCAGGTCATCAATTCATGGCTAGGCACTATGGTGGAGATGCAAGAGAGTCTCCTGAACCTGAATATGGTGCTATGAGCATCGAGTTAGTGAACGGTGGCGGAGCAATTTTCGCCAATACTGCAAACACTCAAACCGTTTGGGAAAGTCACAATGACGAAGTCCACGTTGTACCTGAAGGCTTCTTCATCACAGCATCTTCTGATTCATGCAAAGTCCAAGGGATGGAAAATGAGAAGGGAGACCGGTTTGGATTACAGTTTCACCCTGAAGTAAACGATTCTGAGTTTGGCAAAGAAATGTTTGAGAATTTCGTAGCAGTTTGTCGCGCTGCCAAGCAACAATAACCTCCGTGTTTCAATGGGTACCGTTCGTATGACCATAGATGCAGAGGGGAGCGGTTCGTATTCCTGAGAAATCTTAATGTCTAAGTTATTGATAATCAATCCGTTCTTACCAGTTGAACACCGATTGCCCCAAACAATAATGTCAGCACATAACCGCTCTCTGAAAGATTCAATTCAATGATAACATCCAACTTGAATCCCTCTCCGGCTGGATTATTTTCCCCTAAAGTACCAATGCCAACATAGTACTCTCCATCTTCAGGAGCCCATGTAAGCCCAGTAGTACCATTTTCACCGACTGCCTCAAATTCGCTGTCTCCTGCTTTACAGGTTTGACTTTCCGATAAAATTCTTTCAATTGGTGGAATACTGTCGCATTCGTTTTTCTTATCTTCATCAGCGATCACTAGGAAAATATCGTCTCTGTCCCAATTTACCGTTGCTTCTGCTGAAAGCAGGAGAGGAATTGGATTGCCTCGGAGAGGTTCAGGGCCGAAAAATACGGTGCCCTGTGTGAATGAAGGGGGCGACATGGGAGCTTCACGAGAGGCGGGCTCAAGCGTAATACCAATAGTTCCCACTATCAAAAGTAAAATTGCTATTGCTGTAATTGCGTAACCAACTTTCCTAAACGAACGCCTCCTAATCTTCTTCTCTTGCATTTCATTGAGCAAATCATTGTATGCTCTACTGGATTTCTTTTCTTTTGGATTCATATTTATTGAATCTCGAAGAAGTGAAGCAGCCTTACGATAATCGGATTTAGAATTTGTTTGTTGAGCGATTTTATGAGTGGCTTTACCTGCAAGTCGAAGTGTGGTTTGGTGAGAACCACTCTCATCCAATTCTCGAAGGAGCAAAAGAGCATCTTCTGCTTTATCTTGGGCTATCAATTTCTCTACTCTTTTCCAAACCTTTCTCTGCTTGTCTGACTCTGACAAGATTTCGTTTTTCTTGTCGGCCATGATAATGGTTAATACAATGGCAATTAATCCAATTGGTGCATTGTATCAGTATACTCAATGGGATGAATGCGAAGGGCTTGTCCGATTACCCTTAGCAATCATATGAGAATACGAAGGGCTTGCAGTCGGTCGATGCTAACGCTACACTCTGAAATGGGTAAAGCAAAGTTTTCTAATTTGAGGATTCAACATCTTCTTTTGAGAATTGGCTGATAAAGTCCCAAACAATTTCGCTTGATTGAACTAGGCCCTGGGTTCCTTGGAACACTATGAGGTCGTCTTGAATTGGGTTGTTTGCGTATGGGTTATGCTGAGCTGCATAAATCGTCATCAATCTAATCTGAGCATCATCCTCACAATTTGAAAATCCTTGAATTGTGTAGAGAGGATTTGTATCGAAGGTTTCTATTCCTCCTGTACAGTTGTTAAGCTCGCTCCATTCGAAAATATTCTCGATTGCGCCAGTTTCGTAAGCCTCGGGGTTTTTCCACATATTTTTGTTCCATGGAACGCTTAGGGCTGTTGATTCGTATAGGACTACTTGATCTAGGAATCCGTGAACTTCCATTATTGGAATCGGAGAATAATTGTCAGTGTGTTCAGTCAAGAGATACATCGACATGCATCCAACTGCTGCAAAGATATCGCTTGATTCCATTGCTAATCTTTGAGACATTGCACAGCCATTTGACCACCCAGAAGCGTATATCCTATTGGTGTCAATGTTGTATTTTTGAATAACAATCTGAATCATTTTCTCGATAAATCCGACATCGTCGATTTCTTCGTTGACTGAGTGGGAGCAACACCAGCCAGCATTCCATGCTTGGTTTGTTTCCCCAGTTAATTTGTCTACCTCGCCATCTCCATCTGGATAAACCACGATTAAGTCCTCTTCATTAGCTAGAGTTTCGAATGAAGACATCTGTCGCTGCTCCGTGGAATGAGAACTGTATCCATGCATATCAACAACTAATGGAACTGGGGAGCTTTGGTCGAGATATTCCGGAACATGCGTTTGCCAGCACCGTGTTAGATTTCCATGTTCAATACAAGTGAAAATCCCATCTTCTGTATATTCTAAGTCACTACTTGAATCTCCATCCTTTGAATCATTTAGGTCGGAGTCTCCACCAAATTGGCCAATACATCCGCTCAAAGAAATAGAAGCAACTAGCAGAGCAAGGATTGCGCTCAAGCCCTTCCTCGCCATAGTTATACCTTGATGTTCATAATGATTAATGTTGCACAATAGATACTGAATCCAAGGCTCCAATGTCGTTGACACAACTTCAGACTGGAGTGCCCAAGTATGGTTGGTCGATATCCAGTTGCAAGATGTATAGGCCTGTAGATATGCAAGAAGCGTAGATTACGCCCTCATGGAATTCTACTGCCCACAGGTAAGGGACCCAACTGAAGTTGTAAAACTGGCTATCTAGAATTGTACCATCAGCATCCGCGGAAGGAAGGTAATAACCTACTGTGGCCTCGAAATGAATATCAATTCTATCTGTAGCTTCAGGCGATATTAGTGTTTCAACATCTACGATCCAAAGGCCTGCATGATAGTGTGAAATGTACAATCTTGCATCCCAGGTCCCGCCGTGAGATTGATCTGTTTCTGGAGTTGTCTCAAAATATCCAGTGTCCAAATTGTGTGGACTGAATAACAACCATTCTTCGGCAACTGGGTCAAGTTCACAAGTTGAACCAAAACAATGGTCTTCAGCATACGGTATCTCCCAATCTCTTGTCATCGTAATCTCAAATCTAAAGTTACCATTCTCTTCAGAATACTCTGTTGTGTCCAAGAGGTAGATGATGCCTGTTCCCTCATACAAATCAAGGCACTCAACTGCTGCTGAGACATAATGTCTTGGCTTATCGCCCAGACCGAGGTGAGAGACATCGAGCATCTCTGGAACTGGTTCAGCATAGTGAATGTAAGATACTCTTCCGCCATTTTCGTTACCTGTCGTTCCACTGTCTGGTTGGCCATCGCCATCCAAATCGAGGAAGTCCATCCATGAACCAACCTCTGGAGCCCTCCATCTGCACATGAGGGGGTTGCCTTGTCCTGCTTTGCAAGTCGAAGCCATCAATGAATACAACTCTGGAGAATTTACAGGGTGTGGAACATCTGTTACGTCTCCAATTCTCAATCCTGCTTCCCAGTATGAGCCGTAAACGAAAGTTCGGCCGTATCTTGGGTCTTCAGTATCTTCACCGGGCCACTTCTGAACAGTCATATCGTGTATGTAAATCCAGCCGCCTCTGGTAGTCTCCCATGCCACCTCGTATTCTCCGACTTTGATGATAGTGTGACCAAAGCCAGAGCCAGGGGTGCCTGGAGCGACTTGAGCTGCGCTTCCTTGGAGATTCAAGTGAGCAATAGTTACTCCACCACATGCTTCTCCAATCGCTGAGTCACATTGCTCATAATCTGGATTTGCTACGAAAATGTACCACTCACCATCAATCATGTGTGGATACAAGTTATGCGGGCCACTTGGATGGTCTGCATCGTACCAAGAGTCAACGTATGTTGGATTGGTCTTGTCAGTGACATCGATTAGAGTGACCGACACCTGAATTGGGTCGCTCCATTCTCCAACATTAGGATCTGCGTAGCCAGAGTCCACAAGTTGGTTTTGCAAGATTACGTACTCGTTACCATTGTACTCTAGGTATTTGACATCCAAAACTTGTGTGTTAGGGTCATTATAGACGCCAACGACTTGCGGGTCTGTAGAATTTGTAACATCAACTATGTGCATGTCGTTCCATCCAGCTTGGTATGTATATACTCGGCCATCGGGAGAACGTGCGACGGAGACTTCTGCGTTTCCTGGAGTTGTCAGTGGATTGAACGCTAGTTGCTCGATATTGTCGGTACCTGCGACGTGTTGGCTAGCGATACTGTGGTTATGCCCCTCTCCTTGAAACAGGGGGTCTCCTGCATGAAAGTGGGGTTTGACCTCTGTTGTTTCAACCGCTTCATCTTCGGCGATTAGAAGAACTGTCATCGAGGATGCAAATAAAACAACGAAAATGCCCAATGCCACCCCTTGGCTGTTCATGTACCTGCGGCACTCTTCCTCCGTATTGTATTTATTCTCGGGTCGAGTGGCAAAATTGATGCGCATACTAGCTGTTACCCTATGCCTCGTGATGCTTGCATCCCCTGTTGTGGGTCATGAATTACAGATTTACACAGTGATCGTAAACTCGGAGGGAGGGCAGCCTGCAGACATTCCAAACGGTACACTGAAGGAAGGAGACTCGGTTTGGTTTTGGATGAAAGACACCACAGAAAACGCAACTTTGGTTATCTTAATTGAGAAAGATGGTGCTACTGCAAGTTCTGGAGATTTAGTGTTCGAATGTGAGCTTGATGAAAACGGGTCTAAGCTAAACGAGGATTGCAACACAAGATACGATTTCGTATTCAATCCTCAGAATTCTGCAGGTGTTTGGAATTTCACTTTCCTGACATACGTCAATGATACGTTAGTCAAGAACAGCTATGGTTCAGTAGATATTCAAGTTGACTTGCACGATGAGATGCATAACAATGAAACTGGAATTGTTGAGGAGGCCAATTCAGATACTGAACTCTCGGCCAAATCCATCGCGGGAATTGTGGCCGTAATTTCGCTGTTTGGAATTATGTTCGTCGCTTCCCAAATGGGTGAGTCAAAGAAATTCGAAAAAGAGTAAACTCAAACCTTCAAATTTGCTTGACGTGCTAGCAGTACAATCTTCATACTGTGCTCTAGCATTGCAGCATTTGCCCAAGCGTCATCCAAATCTGCCCCTACGCAGTATGCTCCATGGCCTCGAATTACTACACACTTACTTCCACCCATCTTTAGCGCTTCAGCGGTCTGCCTCAGGAAATCGTCTGGGTTCTCATCGTCGGTATCAACAATTACAATCTTGCCTAACATCTTCTTTCCAACTTCATCAATTGGAGAACATAGAATCAAATCTTTCTCGCAACTTGCTGTAGTAGTGTAAGCACCCATCATGTGAATACATGCAGCCGGGCCACCGGTTTCAAGAGATGTAGCCGCAAGTAGAACTTCCAGAACTCTCCAATCACTTGGTGCGTTTTGGGGCGCGCCTTGTCCAAGTCTACCTCCAACAATCCCTCTTTCGTTGAGCCTAGATAATGTAGTTCCAGCCTTTGTTGAAATCATTACGCCTGGCATTCCAGGGTGTAGCATTGAAATCGTACCCATATTTGCTCTCACTAGTTGTTCTCTGTCTAGCTGTCTTGCAAGGCGAGCGATGTCCGCTACTAAGTGATCAGGGACCACAATGTCTGATGCCAGTACTGCTGGAGGCATTGGCTGAGTTTCCAAATCTTCAATGACGTCTGCAGCTCCTGCAAGTGACTTTCTAAGGCTTTGTACCTCATTTGACAACTTGATTACTTCTTTTTCTGCAGCCTTTGCTCTGTTTGACACTACAGGTTTGGGTGCATCGCTAGCAGGCTCTGGCTCAGGAGTTTTTTCAACGGCTTTCTCTTCTTCAACAAGCGCTTCGGTGGGCGTTTCTACTAGTGGTTCGGAGATTGGTTCTTCCGCATCTTGAGGTTCGACTGATTCCTCTTCTGCTAGTGGTTCTTGAGTACTTTCTTCTACTGCAACTGATTCTTCATTAGCGGCTTCTGTGGTACCGGCTTCAGGCTCTTCTGTAACCTCTTCTGCGGGTGTTTCTTCAACAGCAGTTTCTGGTTCGGGCTTGGTTTCAGAAGCTTCTTGCTCATCACTAGGAGAATGCTGTGGATCTGGAAGGCCCTCAGGAGGACCAGGTGGTGGCATGTCTGGGTTTCCAGGGGGTAATCCAGAGGGTGGGCCGCCGGGTGGACCAGAAGGAGGGCCACTAGGAGGGCCAGATGGTGGTCCCGACGGAGGGCCACTCGGAGGACCAGATGGTGGACCAGGTGGTGGCCCTGAAGGTGGTCCCGACGGAGGGCCACTCGGTGGGCCGGATGGTGGACCAGGTGGTGGCCCTGAAGGTGGTCCCGACGGAGGGCCACTCGGTGGGCCAGAGGGTGGGCCGCTTGGAGGACCAGATGGTGGCCCTGAAGGCGGTCCCGGCGGAGGGCCGCTTGGAGGACCGGATGGTGGCCCGGTTGGAGTTTCTTCAGCAGCAGATTCTGATTCTGCAGTAGTTTCAGACGGTGCTTCAGCCTCTTCGGTAGGAATTGCGTCTTCAGAAGCAGGTTCTTCGGTTGCGGGGTTTTCTACAACTTCAGTCGGAGTTGTTTCTTCTGGTTGTGATTCTGCTACAGGCTCCTCAACGGGTGGTGTTTCGGGAACTTCCATCTCTTGAAGTCCCCCAAATGCTCCGCCGAACATATCATCTGCTGCAGCGTTTTTTTCATCCTCTCTAGATTTCTCTGCTGATGTTTTCGGGCCGGCCACGTTGTCTCCCCATCTTAGCCACAGAGCGCGGCTTAAATATGCGTTGTCACACGGTGGGCTGCTGCCCGCGTGGTGTAGTGGTCTATCATGAAGCGTTGTCGATGCTTCGACCCGGGTTCAAATCCCGGCGCGGGCGCCTAACCGGCGCAATCAATCTTTTCCGTTGTATTATGCAGAGGTTTTTCTCTGATTTTGAAATAAAAAAGCCCCCATCAGGAGCGAACTCCTGATGAAGGTAAAAATCCCGTTGGGATGTATCAATCTAAACCATAGATGAATTGAAATTCTTTGGTATATGATATTTTTACCACAGAATTCTTCTCAAATGAGGTTTCAAACGATTTTGTGATTTGTCACTGTACCACATACTTTGCAGTAGACATCGATTCCGCTAAGGCGAGGAGTTACTCCAGAAATGTCAATTTCCGCTCCACATCGGCATTTAACCTTAGTCTGCATGTTATCTACCCAGTGGCTACCTATTCATGAACTCAACGGAAGTTAATCCCTTATGAGATGTGCTTCAATAGAAACGTATGATGTGCTAGAGGAGTAGGATTTCTTTGGTGTGATTTCTAAAGACAGGACTTGACATTCGCTCAAATGATGGCGGATTTCTGTTTCTGCTGTTTTAATTAAATCCGATTCTAAGATTGCCCAACCTCTAATCACAACTTCGTGTCCTCTATTCAGCAGGCCTATGAGATGAGGAAGATGGTCTACTGTCTCATGTGGTAAATTCACTAGAAGTAGGTCGCAGCACTCTCCTAATTCTTCTGATAATACTCTGGCATCGGCGCACCTAGTAGTACTATTTGGTAAGTTTAGTTCTAACAACTCTGCTGCACTAGGATTGAGGTCGCTTGCAAAAATATTCTCAACATATTCAGGAATTTTTGTCAGTGGGACAACAGCAGGCCCTACGCCCGCATATGGATCGCAAACCGAGATTTTCCTGTCTAGTTTTTGAGAGAGTTTTTTGGCTACCCCTACAGTTTCCAGTCTTTCAGTAGCAAGTCTAGGAGAGTAGTAGACCAATCCTGGGTCGGTTATGAACTCGTTTCCATGCTCCCTTACTCTGGTTTGGGTGGAGGTGTCTGACCTTGTCTTTAGCACCTCTAAATCCCTAACGCGGAATTCCCCTTTTACTCCATTATCCGCGCATACCATTCTTGCGCTCGAATGTTGGTTTAGCATTGCTGAGGAAATTTCTTGTGAGAATCGAGAAATCTCTTTTGGAATTTTTACAATTATGACGTCCCCGATTTGGTCATGGCTCATCGGCCAAAATTCCTTGTAGGATTCAAACAAATCAGATTCCAATCTTTCTGTCCAGTGGTTTGGACCAGAAGTCATTACTTCCATTTCAACTATGTCGAATCCTTCGAAGAAATCAGGGGCGTTTTCATTGAGAGGTATACCTCTAAATTCTCCCAAATTATGGATACCATGTCCTACTGAAAGCCAACCATTGGAGGATAATTTATCTCTCCATGCTGAAGTTTCTCTGCTCGGCACTCTCAAATGGCGCATGCTCTTCGCTGTGCCCACAGGAGTCCGAGGTTTGAGCATGGCGGCTGGATTGATACTTATCGGCATGGGGCCAGGAGGAGTTTCTGGAATGACTGTTGCCGCCGTAAATGCTGCAAAGAACGCAAACTACAGGAGATATGAAGCGTACACTGCATTATGGAGTGACGAGGATTTGGCCGAGCTTGAAGCTGAAATTGGTGAAATCAAAAAGGTGATGCGGCCAGAGGTTGAAGACCCTGTAGAATTACTACAGTTAGCGAAAAATGAGACTGTTGCCTTACTTGTTGTTGGCGACCCGCTTCAAGCGACGACTCATGTTGATTTACAACTACAGGCCAGTGAAGCTGGGATTGAATGTACTGTTATTCACGGAATCTCGATTACTGGATTGGTCACTGGTTCAATCGGGTTGTCGAATTACCGATTTGGAAGACAAACTACCCTGACATATCCCTATGGAGGGTGGATTGCAACCTCGCCGCTTGAAGTCATAGCACTGAATCGTATTCAAGGGCTACATACCTTGGCATTACTGGATCTTGACCCAACTGGTGAAGGTACGGGTGGGCAAATTCCGATGCAGCCTACAGATGCCGCTAATTCGATGTTCTTAATGGCAGAAAAATTGTCAGGTTCTATCGATGAAATGCCCGATGTTACAAATCTAGAGAAATTGAAAATTGATGCTTGTAAAGCCATTTGTGAAAATATCTCAAATCTCATGGTGGTACTTTGTACTGATATGGGCACTACTGACGAAAATATTTCGTATCTACCACTAAGCGAATTATCTAGTGCTGAAACCGGTCGCCTGCACTGCTTGGTAATACCTGCCAAACCGGGAGATGTCGAATTGTCTGCGCTTAACCGATGGGGGAAGAAGTGAACAGGGGGCGGCTGCTCGGCTCTTTTGATGGCGAGGCCTGCACAAGTCGAATTTCCCGGCCAAAAGCGCCAGCGCATGCGTATGCGCGGCACTAAACAGGCTAATCTCGACACCCAGAAAAGATTGAGAAAAAATCTCGATAAATTACTGGAAGAAGGTGAAACGCTCCTACCTGCCATGACATGGACTGGCAAATTGAAGTGGGGAAAAACAGACCCTGTGACTAAGACTCTCAAAGAATTGAGGAAAATTCTTGGCAAGCGCCATGATAGAAAGTGGTTAGCAAAGAGAATGATGGCAAAGCGCGGAGATGACGTCGGAAAAGCGCTTGCTGGTTCTCTGATGGCAGCACATGACGAAGATATATCTCTTGTTGGCAATTACAATCACCAATCATTTGGAAAGGCCTCTTACGTAAGAAGAGGTGATGGTAAAGTGGCATACCAAGCAGGACTTCAGAATCATCACATGCCTACTTTGAGAATGCTTCCTTGGGAAGACCATGCTCGGAAAGGGTACTTCTTTTTCTCCTGGAAAGGAGGTTTTGTCTGCACAGGGCCAGAACCTCAAATTCCAAAAGGATGGTTAGATGATGTCTTATCGCGTTCAAGATTCGATTTCAATAACCAAGATAACGTGTGGGCAACCGAAGGTCTTGACTTCGATGCGGTTGCAGAAAATCAAATGTCTAAAGACGGTTATTTAGTTCTGAATTTCATCGATGGAAGTAAAGTTGCAATCGGATTTGACAAATTGGAGACTGTGAAAAGTAAGTCTTCTTTTATCCATGACCTTGCTTTGTCTATGCTACCACCAAACCTCTCGACGGTGATGACTCCTGATGCAGTATGGGCGCCCGAAGGGGCAAGCCGTGAAGGGTCTGAGGAAGCGCTAGAAAGAGTTCTTGATGCTTGGATGGGGTTGACATTGAATGAGGGTTCGATTTCAAAGCGCGTTAAGCTAGCGGTTCTACACCACCTCGATGAAGGCGTTATCGTTGGTGAAAGATGGTTTAGTAATGCAGAAGAAGCTGTGCAAGAACTGAATGGTTCTTCTTCAGAAAAGGAACTGGCTCTGAAATTAATGGTGGAAGCCTCCGGTTCTGGAATTAGAATCTCAAAGGGCGGAGAGATTGTTGAAAGAGGGGGAGACGCTTTAGAAATAGCTGCTTCCTCCTGTAACGACGTATTGTCTGGATTATGGGAAGACCATGGTCTAGCTGGATTGATCAGTATCGGGATCCCTGAAGACGAGGCTGAAGAATTATGGTCAGCCCAGTGTAACAAGAAGCGTGCATTTGGTAAGTTCTTGAAGGACATTGAGTCACAAAGAGCAAAGGCGGACATTATCCAAAGATTCCCATACAGAAAAGGAAAGGTTCCCGGGCCAGTAGGTATGATTCACGACCTAACATTAACCGGTTTAGTTGAAGGAATGGGCAAAGCAGAGAAGATGGCTTTGGCAAAAAAATCAGGCATCGATGCTGAATCTGCTTCGTGGGCCTGGCTAGTGGCGGCTGGAAAGTCCGGTGGCCAAGAGTGGCAGTTTTCTACCAATGCAAGGGATAAAGGAGGGGCATGGAGCCCGGCTGCAATCGAAGTTTGGAATGCAGGTAAGGCACTTGTTTCAGGAGAAGACGTTGATTACAAGTCACGCCTCGAGAATTTGCGTAAGTCGGCTGGACAAATCGAAGAATTGCCTTAATCAAACCTTTGAAAACGCATTCGAAATATCTGCCCAGAGGTCTTCAACGTCTTCTATTCCAATCGACATTCTAACGAAGCCGCGCCCTAATCCGGCTGCAATCCTTACATGTTCGGGTATGGACATGTGAGACGAATTAAATGGGCACTCTACTAAACTCTCGACGCCTCCGAGACTTGTAGCTTCGAATATGAGTTCTAAGCCACGCATAAATTTGAGTGCGGCTTCATCGCCACCCTTTACTGTGAATGCGATCATCCCTGTGCCCTTGGGAATTATTCTCTTTGCTAATTCATGGTCTCTGTGAGACACTAGTGAAGGATGGTGGACTAATTCTACCATTTCATGTGCCTCGAGTCGATTTGCAATCTCTGCAGCGTTAGCACAATGAATAGGCATACGCGCTGCTAGTGTTCTAATTCCTCTCTCTAGGAGGTAGCAATTATGGGGGTCAGGTGAGCCTCCAAAGTGAATCTTCTTAGGGAACATTGCCGCAATTAAGTCGGCCCTTCCAACTACAGCCCCACCAATGATATCTGAGTGGCCGCCGAGATATTTCGTTGTGGAGTGGATGACCAAATCTGCCCCCATTGTGATGGGTTGGCAGCCCCAGGGGGATGCAAATGTATTGTCGATGACCAACAGAAGGTTGTGCTTCTTTGCAATAGCGGACATTGCTTCTATGTCACAGATTTTTATAACAGGATTCGTGATTGTTTCAATATACAGCATCTTGGTATTTTCCTGAATCGCTGCTTCGTATGATGCTGGGTCTTGCATATCAGCCATTGTTGTCGATATGCCAAACCTTGGCAACTCTTCAGTCATCAAACCATATGTTCCTCCGTATACGTCGGAACTCGCTACTATGTGATCGCCTTGAGAAAGAAGGCCCATCAGTGTAGTAGATATTGCAGCCATTCCGCTAGCGAATAATTCACCATCTTCTGCTCCTTCCAATGCACATATTTTTTGCACAACCGCCTCGGAGTTTAGACTTGATAATCTGGCGTAGAGAAGGGTGTGCTGCGCGCCTGCAGCCCAGCCAGCATACCTTTCATCGGTTAATTGGTAGGTAGAAGATTGGAATATCGGAGTGTTTACTGCACCTTCGATGTGCTTGGTACCTGCATGAACTGCGTTGGTTGAGAACTTCCTTTTGTCGGTCATGGCCATCTCCGATTGACTGTTAGAGTAGGACGCACATCAACAATTCGCAAGTTTTTGCTCGTGGATGTCGGAAAATACCTTCGTTTCCAATGGAATATCCGACAATTTGTCGGAATCCTTGAATATATCACGGCTATTCGTTAATTCATGAAGCTAGATTCTAACGATTTGAAACTCATTGAATTGCTCAAACAGGATTCGAGAGCCTCTGTTACATCGATTGCAGAATCGATGGGTATTGCAAGGGTAACAACGCATGATAGAATGGTGAAGCTCAAGCGTGAAGGCATCATTCGAAGATATACAGTAGACATCGATGCAAAGGCCTGGGGCTATGAATTGAGGGCTTTCATCTTCGCAAGGTGTGAAAGAGGGAACGTCGATAGAAGAGATATTGCCCAAAAAATCTGCAAGTTTCCCTACGTAGTAAGATGTAATGTGGTAGCTGGAGATTGGGACTTGTTGATTGAAGTGGTTAGCCCGTCAATGGATTCTCTTGGCGATGCTATCCTCGATGGTTTGTCAAAGGTCGGCGGTATAGCAAATACGCAAACAATGGTCTCATTCTACGATTATTCGGGCCCCGCATCGTCGCTGAGGTGATTTTCCTCGCTTGATTCGTCAAGTTCAACGATTATGTTTCCTAGCAATAACAGCAACCCCATCGTTAGCCAGATCGACACTTCCACTAGTCCTTGTTGCCACCCATACAAAGTAGCCCAGACTGGTTCAAATGAGTAAATAATCGCTGCATGGGTGGGATTTAGATGTCTTTGGAATGCGTTCAGCATTAGTATACAGGCTAGTGATCCGAACAAACCGAGACACAATAGCGGGATTATCACTCCATCTTGCCATGCTGATTCGAACACCATAGCGTCGCGTGATGCGATTAGTGCAACAATGCCTGCACCAATGACCAATACTGCAAATGAAGTAGAAGTGACAGCGATTGGATTGAGTTGTTTTGTTATCTTGTCTGTGTAAATAATGTGTAGAGCAAAGAAGAATGCGCAAACTACCGTTAGTAATTCACCCACTCCCCATACAATATGAGGTGGTCCATCAATGAATCCTGCACCAATGGTAGCCAGGCCAACGCCCAGTACCATCATCCTAGTAGGCTTTCTATCGCTTATTTTTACAGATAAAATTGCAGTAAATACAACATAGAGGGAGGTCAAAAAGGCAGATACTGACGGGCTCACGGATTCTATTCCAATCATCTGGAGTACAAATCCTGCAAGCATTAGGCCGCCTAAGATAAGCCCGCCTTTCCAGTCCTCTTTGGATGTTAGAGCTCGTCTTGCCTCACTAGAAAAGGGTAGAAGAGCAATGAACGCGATTAGAAATCGTGAGCATACAATCACACCTACAACGCCTGCTGTGGTGTATTGTGTTAGTTCGTCATCAAGCGAATTCAATGCTTGCTTCATCCAAACAAATGTTCCTCCCCATAAGAGAGTAACAAAAAACAGGCCGAGCGCAGCTTGCTGTCGCATTGAGGCCATATTTCGACGTTAAGATAGTTCTTTTTGATGCTGGCGGTAAAGTTACTAATTCAGGCGAGATTATTCCCTATCGGCCACTACCCTCTTGTGCTTGACGTGTCGTGACCCACGTATGGCGAAAGAGCGGTTTTGGGATGAGCCGATTGAAACAGGGCAAATTCCTGATTCTGGCAGTGAGTTTGACTGCATTGTTGTTGGAGGCGGGCCAGGGGGTTCTGCTGCAGCATCTTATCTTGCCATGGAAGGTAAAAAAGTCCTACTTATCGAGAAAGGGGTTTGGCCTAGAGACAAAATCTGTGGAGACGCTGTTGGTGGAAAATCACTAAGCCACGTCAAAGCCCTAGGTGTAAAGGCGACCTTGGAGTCTACCCCTCATTTCAGAGTAACTGGTATCGTTTTCTCATCTCCAAACGGTTCCGATGTTACCGTTCCACTCCCTGAGGAAGATGTTGCGAGGCTAGAAGCTGGTTATTCTCTTCCTCGTCAGCAATTTGATTGGTTACTATTTCACAGAGCAACCGAGTTAGTTTTGGAAAACGGGGGCTCGGTTATTCAAGGAGCGATGGTTACCGAAGTTTTCGACGAAGATGGGAAGATTACTGGGGTAGAAATCGGCATCGGAGGAAAGCGTGGCGAAAAGAGAACCTACTCTGCACCATGGACCATTGGAGCAGGTGGATATCAATGTCCAGTTGCTCGCAAAATTGTCAAAGAATTAGCCAAAGAAGAATTGGTTGACAGAATGCATTATTGCGGCGGATACCGAGAATATTGGTCCGGTGTAAAGGGCTGTGAGGGAGATGCTGGAAATATCGAAATTCACTTTGTCGATACTGTTGTTCCCGGATACTTCTGGCTATTCCCATTAGGCGGCGGAAAGGTAAACGTCGGTATTGGAATGGTAATGGGCCTGCTTGACAAGCAGAAAAAGAAACTCAAGACATTGCAAGCAGACGTTATTGCAAACCATCCTTTATTCAAGGAAAGGTTCGCTGATGCAGAATTGATTGAAGGTACAAGCAAAGGCTGGCAACTGCCGTTTGGAAGTCCGAGGAAGGGCGAGAAAAATCAGCCTCGGAGAGCGTACGCTCCCGGAGCATTACTGGTTGGAGATTCAGCAAGTCTGGTCGACCCATTCTCTGGAGAAGGCGTTGGAAATGCCTTAGTTAGCGGTGAAATGGCTGCTAGGCACGTCATGAAAAACAGAGGTGGCGCTGAATACCAAGAGGAGTTGTGGGCTGCTCTTGGTCCAGAATTAACAAACTCATTCAAGATGCAGAAGATGAGTAGGCGCAAATGGCTACTCAATTGGTTCGTAGGAAAGGCAAGCAGAAAGCCTGTAATCCAAGAGATGATGACCGAGATGATCGCAAGTAAAGAGGCACAAGAAAACCTCCATTCAAAGTGGTTTATGGTCAAAACCCTACTATTCTGAAGTGATATCATGGATTCAAAATTAGAAGGCGTAAAAGCCGTATTCTTGGACCTCGATGGTACGATTTACTTAGGTGGAAATCTAATTCCTGGTGCGCTTGAATTCCTTGCCCGTTGCGAGGAGCAGGGTGTACAGCGGTACTTTTTGTCTAACAATTCATCTAGGTCGGTCGAGCAATATGTAGCTAAGTTACACAAAATGAATATTCCATGTACCACTGAAGATGTCCTCTTGTCAACTCATGACCTCTTATCGTGGCTACAAAAAGAAGGTGTTACCAGAACATGGGCAATTGCAACAAAGGGGATGTGCGAGATGATGGAAAACGTCGGAATATCAACTCGTGATGAAGACCCCGAATTCGTTGTACTAGGATATGATACAGAAATCAATTACGAGAAAATTTCGACAGCTTCCATTCACATGCACAAAGGTGTACCCTTAGTAGCAAGCCATCCAGACATGGTTTGCCCTTCCCCAGATGGAGGCCTACCAGATGTTGGAGCTTACCTAGCAATGCTGAAAGTAACGACTGGAAAGGACCCTGTTCATATCACTGGCAAACCGAACCCTGGAATGATTATGCATAAAATCGAGGAGATAGGATTGAAAGCCTCAGAATGTGCAATGGTAGGAGACAGGCTCTACACCGACATGGAGATGGCTATACAAGCAGGCTGCGTATCTGTTCTCGTTTTATCGGGCGAGGCTACCACTAATGACTTAGAAGAGTCTGGAAAAGCAGTAGATGTGGTAGTTGACTCTGTAGATTCCCTATTGAGGTGAGCAGTTGGGTAGGTTGGCTGAATTTTTCTCCCGTAGGAAAAAATTCGAACCAGAAGGTCATGTAGTATCTGGCCGCCTTGCTGAATTCCGTTTGATGAAACTCACAAGAGCTGTTTGTGGCGACGCTTTAGTGCTTGAGGGAATTAGATTACCAGACCCTGATGAAGGGGGAAGAAGAGAAATCGACATGGTAATCGCTACCGGTGATGAGATCCTATTCGTTGAACAGAAGCATTGGTCTGGTTCCTTCACAATAACCGAGGAAGGTCGGTTTTTCCAAAAGAGAAAGAATGGTGGAACCCTATTGCACAAGGACATTGTTGCATGGACATGCAGAAAGGGTGAACTACTATGCGCTCTGCATGAAAAGAGAGTTGGCGAATCCGCACCCCCGAGTAAGGTCATTCTAGTATTCTCAAACAAGAACCTGGAGTGGGAGCCGTTGCCACCTGAAGTCGATGCTGAGGCATATGATGAAATGGGATTCATCAATATGGTTGAGAAAATGAACAAGAGTCCGCCTAATGAGAAACTAAAGGAAACACTGCTAGGCTTTGGAACGTGGGATACAATATACATGAATGGCGGTCAAACAATAATTGGTGACATTCTCGAATATCCGTTTGATAAGAAAGATTGCTCAATTGATCATACTGGAATTCTTGGATTGATTACTGGACCAAAAAGCACTCTTAGTACAGGCCAAGAAGTTGTAGATCAATCTGGGCCATTAGTAGCTGTTGTTGGAGAGGATGAGTCAAGAATAATCCCGTTTGCAAATATCTCTAAAATTGAATTTAGTAACCCTCGCGCAGAGTGGGGCTGACTCTAAAACGGCCTACAGCAAGCCTATTTCGGAAATAGTATTTTTATGCAGATTGCATTTATGATAATGCTTTTTGCAATTCAGGGAGTCCAATTCTGTTATCTTCATTGGTATCGATAGCCATAATCATCATTGAAATTTGGTCTGGAGAAAGTGTTTGTCCAATCAGTTTCTTTACTCCTTTGAACAATTCTGGACCGTTAACGAGGCCGTCACCATCGGTATCCATCTCGTTGAAAATGTCTTCAACGGATTTGCCGGTTTCTTCCATTACAGCCTTTAGCTTCTCTATCGCTTCACTGTTTGCCATATTGCTTCCATTGCGACTAGTATCAAAACAATTTCCACTACATGTAGGTGTATTGCGAGTATATTTATTGACCCTCAATTGAATTTCTTGCTATGTCAAATAAACCATTCGAGCCAATGAAAACGAAATTCAGTCCAACATCAAATGCTAGTAATAGAAAGCGTGCTTACACTGCAATTGGTTTAGCAATGTTGCTTAC
>CAXPMI010000037.1:0-109801 GCA_964218365.1 Candidatus Poseidoniaceae archaeon | reverse complement strand
CCCACTAGGACTTCGTTTATTGAATATTGTAATCGTCATGGCTATGAGTAACCACTGGGACGCAGGCGCATGGAGGAGGAGATATTTCACGCAGAATTAGCGGATGCCAAAAGAGAAACCAACATTCTCAATGGTCTTGCGGGTACAACTGTGGCTGTCGCTATTGTATTTTTGATGTTAGGAATTTCTCTTGGTGAAATTGCGGACAAAATTTCTTCTGACTCCGGTGAAGACTATGGGGTGCGCGTACCAGTTTGGGAGAGAGGGAATCTGAATTACGTCACAAATCAAGATAATGGATTCGTGATGGAATTTGGGCCTTATGAATTACTTGAAACTGAGAATGAGTGGGACTCAACACACGTTTTTGTTGAATATGAACTGCCTCTAGAAGAGGGTGGTGCGGCCCCCAACGGATTGATTTCCTTAGCATATTGGCGACCAAATGTACCTGAAGGTGTACAAGTTCCAGTGATTGCTGAATTTGGACCATATTTCCAAGAGCCAAGTGTTCAAACTCCAACTATTGAGGTCCCGGGGAGTTGGTTAGGTGAGATGATAATCGACCAAATATTACCTCACGGTTATGCCTTTGCACAAGTATCAGTTACAGGTACAGGTAGGTCAAACCATTGTATGGACTTAATGGGAACTGCTGAGCAGTTAGGTAATGATGCTGCAGTTACATGGCTTGGTAGCCAGAATTGGTCCAATGGTAATGTGGCCATGATTGGAAAATCATACGATGGCTCAACGCCATGGCAGGCTGCGATGTTTGGAAATGAGCACTTGAAGACAATAGTCCCTATCTCTGGTTTAATTGGTGTAAAGGAGTTAATGTGGAAGAATGGTTCTGCAGAGGCAAGAGCTCCAATAATGCATAATGGCGTATACGGTTCATACGGCTTCGATGGTGATGAGGAAGATTATGGCAACCTGTGTCCAGACTACATAATCGGACCAGGTACAGGAGTTTCAGCGTGGATGTTCGGTTCTGAAGTTGCTGGCGATTATTGGTCTGAGAGATACTTTTTGGATAGAGTTTTGGAAAATTACGGCGGTTCTGTATATCTGATTCAAGGGATGCATGATTGGAACGTAGACCCACACATGGCAATTCCAACCATAAACAAGTTGTATGATCGAGGAATTGAAGCTAAAGGTTTGTTTGGACAATGGGACCATGACTATCCAGACAGGCCGATTCAGTTGTTAGAAAGATCTGACATGGGAGGCAGAGGCGGAGAAGCATTCCCTTCAATGATAAGATTTGATTGGATGCAAGACTTGCTAGAGTGGTTTGATTGGTATCTTAAGGGTGAAGGAAGACAACCAGGGTTACATGTAGAAATACAATCCAATCAAGGTTCTTGGCGTATAGAGGATAGGTACCCTGCAAGTGATACAACGGAAATTGTAATGACGCTTGGAGAAGATCTTCAACGAATATCTGGAGGGCAAAACGTTCTGCCTGACGCATCAACTGGTCCGGTTTACGAAAGTGCACCATTGGAATCAGATATGTATCTTCAAGGACTTCCAAGACTGCACGTTGAAGTATCTACGACGACAGTCGGTGGACAGTTGTACGCTTTGCTAGAAGATTGTAACGGCGGTGAATGCATTCATATTGGCCATGCAATAATGGATTTAAGGTACCATGAAGGTGGTGATGAACTATCATCCACGTGGACGCCAGTTATTGGAACAATCACAGCAAAAATGGAATTCATCGCTCTCGATGCGGAGATACCAGCTGGAAATACCATCAGAGTGTCCTTACTATCAACTGGAGAAGATTACCTACCAGCATCAACATCATCTATTGTGACAATTATGGAAGGAGCAGGTAGTACATTGCAACTGGATACTTTCGACCCATCCGATAGACTATATTGGACGCCTCCCGTCTGCACTCACGAAATTTGTCCTTGAGTATCAGGGCGCCATAATGTGAATATAATTCCGCACAATACCATTAGTATTGAAAATGAAATGAAACCATTCTGAAGTGTTAAATTGTGATATTCAACCAAATATCCCGCTGTTGTTGTCGAAATTCCTGCGGAAACCCCCAGTAACAACATGTCCATTGAAAATACCCTCCCTCGCACTTCATCCTCAACCCAGGTTTGGGTTAGTACAGTAGACAGGACCCAATTACCACCACTTGCAGAATGTGCACAAATGATCAAGAATACAGTAAGTGGGAGATAATAGTCAATCGTTAGTCCTACGATTAAGTAGAAGAATCCACTCAAAGAAACAAGTAAGCCAATCATTGATGGCCATTTGGACCTATCCTTGAATGCAGAACGAACAATCAATGGACCAATCCCTGTTCCAATTCCTCTGGCGAAGAAAAAAAGGCCGAAGCCGAATGCTGCACCATAGCCCGTAATATCAGCCCCGGCAAGCACTAGAAATACTCCTGCTAAGCCAGCGCCTGCTAGATTCCATGAAGTTTTGGCAAATACAATTCTAAGCAATTTCTTGTCAGAATATATTCTATCCCAGCCAATTTTGATATTTTTGATTGCGGTTCTGAAAATTGGACCTTTCATACTTTCATCAACGGTCTGTTCGATAGCTAGAGGTATCAAAATAATCGCAGAGAGCAAGAAAGTAAAGGAATCAATTACGAATGCAGCATCAGTCCCCCATTGGCTAACAACAACTCCACCAAGCATTGCACCGGTACATAGGGCAGTTGACCATGAAGCGCTACCGATTGCGTTGGCTGTGATCAGATCATCATCATCAACAATGTTCGGTACTGCAGCTCTCTCAGCGGTGACATAGACTCCGTGGAAAAGCATCATAATTCCGGATACTGTGATCAACCACCACATGTCTTCTGGACCATCTACCATGAGAAATGTTAGTGCAAGGAATATTTGCACAATATTGGACCATAGCATCAGAGACTTGCGATTTAATCGGTCTGCAAGTAAGCCATTTATTGGTTGAGAAATACCGAATAATATCATACGCACAGAAAAAAGAATGCCGAGCAAAAATTCAGAACCTGAATATTCTAAAATTAGGAAAAACAATGCTATTGTGTTGAACCATTCACCAAGTAATGAAATTACAGATGCTGCCCACAATCTACGATACTTAGCATTGCTAGAGAAGAACTCAATGTATCCCTTTGTCAAGGCTCATTCCTCCTCGATCAATTCTTGCCCAGGTTCGAAAAGACTGCAAATAATCCATTTAGATGTTGGAGTATTGGATTTATCCGCAGTTGAGTTGAGAGGTACCAGCACGTTAGCCTCTGGGAAGTAAGTTGCAATGTTGCCTTCTGGGATATCATAAGCGATTACTTGCCAGCCATCACTTCTCCTTTCTTCACCATTAAAGTGAGAAACTATGTCAACGATGCGCCTAGTTTTCCATCCACGTTTTATCATGTCATTAGCATTCATCAAAACTACACGTCTATTTCCATGGATTCCTCGATATCTGTCGTGAAGGTCATAAATCGTAGTATTGTATTGGTCATGCGACCTAATTGTCATCATCACATACTTTCCATTTGGAACGGAAACATCAGGCAAATCATGGGCAATGAAATGTGCTTTCCCATCTGGAGTAGAGAATGTCCTGGTATCCCTTGGAGGATTAGGCAATGCAAACCCTCCAGGATTGCGAACTCGCTCATTATAATTGTCAAATCCGGCTAATGCCTTGCTCATCAAAGTTCTAATGTTGTCGTAATTAGATACTAATTCCATCCAGTCTCTGTCATCATTTAATGTGGCACTAGCGATTGAGGCTACAATCCATGGCTCACTTCTCAGATTTTTGCTGACTGGCTTGAGACTACCATTAGACGTGTGAACAATGCCCATTGAATTTTCAACTGTGACAAATTGCTTTCCACTTGCTTGCATATCTAATTCAGTCCTACCAAGGCATGGTAGAATTAGTGCTGTTTCTCCTGTAACCAAATGGGACCGGTTTAGTTTAGTAGATACCTGCACGGTTAGTTTAACTTGACTGAGGCCTTCAGCAGTTGCTAATGTATCGGGTGTTGCAGAAAGGAAGTTGCCGCCCATGCAAAAGAATAATTCGACTTCGCCCTCTCTCATCTTCCCGATAGCCTCTACAACGTCTAAGCCGTGTTCTCTGGGACTTACAATACCACATGCTTCGTCAAGTTTTTGAAGAAATTTTTCTGTTGGGCGTTCCCAAATTCCTACTGTTCTATCACCTTGGACATTAGAATGGCCTCTTACTGGGCAAAGTCCTGCTCCTTTATTTCCAATGTGTCCACCCATTAGAAGCAAATTTGAAACCTCTTGAATGACAGCAACACCGTTCCTATGTTGGGTTAGACCCATTGCCCAACAGGCGATAGTTCCCTTAGAATTAGCCAGAATCTGGCCAGCTTGTTCAATATCAACACGATTGAGACCTGAATCTTCTACAATGCGGTCCCAACTCGTACTAGTTACACGGGTTACGACGTCCTCAAACCCAGAAGTTGAATGTTTGATGAAGTCGTGGTCGAGAGAATCATTTTCTAATTGGATTTTCATTAGCCCATGCATTAGCGCAGCATCTCCCCCTAACCTAACTTGAAGATGCATATCAGCAAGAGACTCGCTTCCGAATGATAGTTTCATGTAGTCTTGGGGGTGCTTGAATCGAACCAATCCCGTTTCTGGTAGAGGATTCACGTGAATTATCTTTGCACCATTCCTTTTCGCATCTCTGAGGGCAGTGAGCATGCGCGGGTGATTTGTACCAGGGTTTTGACCGATAACTAAGATAACATCCGCATAATCAAAATCCTCTAGCGTAACAGTTCCTTTTCCTATACCGATAGATTCACCTAAACCTCTACCGCTAGATTCGTGACACATATTTGAGCAATCTGGCATATTATTAGTGCCAAGTGTCCTTGCAAACAACTGGTAAAGGAATGCTGCTTCGTTTGATGTTCTCCCCGATGTGTAAAATACTGATTTGTTTGGGTCATCGCAGTCTTGAATTTTATCTGCAATCAATCTAATGGCATCATCCCAATCGATTCGAGTATATTTGTCACTACCTTTTTTTAACAACATTGGGTGCGTAATTCTGCCCTGGTTATTTAGCCAAAAATCACTCTTTTGGGATAATTCTTGAACAGTGTATTTTGCGAAAAATTCTGGATTTACGCCACCTTTCATCGCTTCGTCAGCAACGGCTTTCGCTCCATTTTCACAGAACTCAAACGCAGAGGAGTGTTTAGGGTCGGGCCAAGCACAACCTGGACAATCAAAACCTTCAGGCTGATTTACAGTTGTCAGCGTCTTGACTGTTTTCACCGCACCCATTTTCCTGATGCCATGGAGTAAAGAAGATGTGGCTGCGGGAATCCCTGCAGCAACCGATTTCGATTTCTTGATTTTCAAAGAATTGGTGTCCAAAGGAGTAGTCGCAGAAACTCCCTTTCGGACTGACATTAAACTGGTCGAGTAGCGTTCTGCTTGTCAATGATGCGGCTTAACGGACCAATAAGAACTGGATTTTGTCGAGATGCAAATCCAACCATTGTTATCCCAGCATTTCTGGCAAGTGCTTCGGCTGCAGAACTTATTGCCCCAATTGCTATGATGATCTCGATGTTCGAACGTACTGCTTTTGCAACTAGTTCCCAACCCACTCTACCTGACAAACCAATTATTTTTGGCTCAATATTCATACGTATTGAAGCCCCCACTGCTTTATCGAAAGCGTTGTGCCTGCCTATGTCTTCTCTTGTTAGGATGCATTCTCCATTTTGGCTGAATAACCCTGCAGCATGAACTCCTCCTGTAGAATCAAAAATAGGTTGATTTTGCTTCATAATTGACATCATTTCTTTGAAATCTGCATCCAAAAATTGGGTTCTTGGGACTGTTGTACCGGGACTCTGAATTTCACCAACTGTACAAGCTCCACAAGCAGCAGTAAGCAAGTCATTTGTTGGACGTGGCGTAACATCACCTACCACTGTAATGTTAGTATCGTTAACGACCACTGAGGTAATAGTTCCTCTTCCTTCACATCTAACATGTCCAACGGCCAAATCCTCTAAATCTAAAGGCGTTGCAAGTAACCTAACTACTACCTCTTGGTCGTTGAAAATTGTAATTATAGATTCATCTGCCAACTCATCATACTCAGGCATTGTACGGCCTTCAATTAATCGGTGAATGGGGCGCTTAACCATGATAATCACGACGGAGATTCAAAATTCTTTATTCTGGTCTTTCGATATTAAAAAATTCAAACTGTAACTCAACTAACTCTTTAGAGGATTTTGCATTTTTATAAGCATCAAGAGGTTCTTTATTCAATACAAAAAATTGCTCACCCCAACTAAATGCAGATAGTAAATCTCTTGCTTGTTTTTCATTTCCTATTAGGTATAGAGATGCAGCCAATGCTTCTGCAGTCGTTAATTTACTTGGTTTACCCCAATTGACAGGATTTGCTGCCAAGAGTAGTGGCAGCATCCGCGCTTTCAAGCGAGTGCGCTTCATAACTTTCGCAACGGATTCCCCAATATGTGCCCAAGAGCAATCTAAGCCAACTAGTGCCCCACCATCTTCAATCAGCAATGAATGGTCCTCAGGACCGAGAACCTTCCCGCACAGAGGCTCTAGAATGATTCCTTTCTGGGGTAGTTTTGTGAATCGTTCGTGAAGTCGTAATGCTCCACGCCTGGACAACTTAACTGCAGTGTTTTTCTTGGGATCGTCCTGTGCAAGCCATATAGCATGGATTGGAACATCCTTCCCGATAGGCATCATTTGTCACCTAACAAGAAATCTCCAAGTGTTAATCCTCTTGCTTGTCCCGAATTTACATGCCGGTTTTCATCGGGAGATGCGTCTACCATTAGGACGATATCTAGTGTTCTTTCGAGTTTTCTAATTACTGTGTCGGTTGGTCTCTTACCAGACTCAACATTATTGATTATGTTTATTTTTTCAGCCATTCTTCTCGCAAGTTCACGCTTATCCCATCCACGCTGTGTTCGCGCAGTAGTAACTCGTTTTGCAAAGTCTGAAGCAAGTTCCTTCTCACCTCTCAGCATAATGTCCTTGCCTTTACGTCCAATTCCACCGTAACCACCAGACGTTTGCGTTGTTGTCGAACGAGCTTTTGCTAGTCCGGGAGCAACTTTCTTTTCTGCCAATCCCATCTTTTCTGTGCACCTTTTACAAGCTTGCACCTCAGCTCTGCCCATGGTGACTGCTCTAGTACCGACTTTCATTGCCCCACACAGTTCACAGTCCGCCATGCCGCCACCGATTTGTTGTAGCAGCGATGATTCATCAAGGCTTCGTAAACTATTGAAATTTAATCCATATCACGGAGTGTTGAATTAGTATCAGAGATTGGGCCAAACATGGGCACTGATGTCGATAAGGGCGCTTCTAACCATTTAGGTAAAGAAGATAAGGATTTGAAAGCCCTAGAAAGTGATTATGCTCGCCTAAGAGATGAGGCCCAACGACTTATCTCTGAGAGGATACAACTTGAAAACGAACTTGCAGGAATAAAAAAGAGAGCCAGTAGGTTGGATGAGGAAGTTCGAATTCTCAAAAACCCTCCTCTAATTGTTGGTCACCTACAGGATATACTAGACGATGAAAGGGCAATCGTCAGATCTTCAAATGGCACTGTATTTCAAGTATCGATAAATCAGCGATTATCAAAGGACAAACTTCGCCCAGGGGCAAGAGTAGCACTAAATCAAGACACACTGTCTGTTATTGAAATTCTTCATGATGCATGGGATCCGATGGTTTCTGGCGCAGAAATGGTAGAAAAGCCAAACGTTGCGTATGATTCAGTTGGTGGATTAGACGAACAAATCTTACAGGTCAGAGAAGCGATAGAGTTGCCTTTAGACAAGCCTGAACTTTTCAGAAAAGTTGGGATCGAACCACCCAAGGGAATTTTGTTAGTAGGTCCGCCTGGCTGCGGAAAAACAATGCTAGCCAAAGCGGTTGCTAGTCAAACCAATGCTTCATTCATTAGAATGGTCGGCTCGGAACTTGCGCAGAAATATATCGGTGAAGGCGGTAGGATGGTAAGAGAATTATTCTCACTCGCTAAAGATAAATCTCCATCAATAATTTTCCTAGATGAGATAGATGCCATTGGAGCAAAGAGGCTTGATTCGGCTACAAGTGGGGACAGGGAAGTTCAGAGGACTCTCATGCAGTTACTAGCAGAGTTAGACGGGTTTGATGCACTTGAGGATGTAAAAATCATCGCAGCAACAAACAGACCAGATATCTTGGATGATGCATTGCTGCGACCGGGTAGATTTGACCGTGTTATTGAGATTCCATTGCCTGATGAGGTTGGTAGAAAGACAATACTGAATATCCATTTAGGAAAAATGTCTACTACAAAACTAAACATTGCAAAGATTGTTGAACAGACAGAAGGATTTAGCGGAGCTGAACTAAAAGCAACTACTGTTGAGTCTGGAATGATTGCAATCAGAGATGGTAGATCCAAAGTGAAGCAAGTTGATTTGCAACTAGCTGTGGAAAGGATCAAAAAGAAGCGGGAAACAAACGGAATATCCTCTTCACCCGATGCACTCTATGGCTGAAGCCATTGACAATGTTCATGAAATGCCGATGGGCATCTTTTGATATGTCAGACAGAATAGTGGAGTGTGTCCCTAATTTTTCTGAAGGCAGAAATCAAGAGGTAATCGACGCAATCAGTAACGCTGGAAGAGGTATACTTGGAGCAAGGGTATTGGGTATAGAACCAGATGCTGACTACAATAGAACAGTTCTAACTATTGCAGGAGAACCAAGTGCTGTTTCCGAAGCAGCATTCCGCGTCATTGAAGCAGCAATGAAACATATAGACATGAGAACTCATGAGGGGGAACACCCTAGAATTGGAGCAGTAGATGTTTGCCCGTTTGTCCCACTAAAAAACGTGACAATGGAGGACTGCGTTGATTTATCTAAAGAATTAGCAAAGCGGGTGTCCAATGAATTGGAAATCCCAACATTTCTTTATGGCGCAGCAGCAAGTTCACCAGAGAGAAATTTACTTTCTGACCTTAGGAAGGGCCAGTATGAAGGTTTCAAAGAGAGATTAGAAAATGGCGGACCGCACCTTCCGGATTTTGGACCGAAGGAATGGACAGAAACGGTTTCGAAATTTGGTGCGGTTGTAATCGGTGCGCGTAACATCTTAGTTGCCTACAATGTGAATGTTGATGAAAAGGATGCAAGAGCAGCAAAATTTGCAGGATCATTAGTTCGAACAACTGGTAGGCTGCTTAAACAAGATGATGGCCGACGAACCAGAATACCTGGAATGTTACAGATGGTTCAAGGAATGGGTCTTCCCTTGGAGGCACATGGTATCTCTCAAGTCTCTATGAACCTACGAGATGTATCCGTTACTCCAATGCACATCGCCTATGAGGCAGTAAAATCGGTAGTTAACGACCATGGTGTAGAAACGTGCGGTTCTGAATTGGTTGGCTTAGTCCCACTGTCTGCGATGTTAGAGTCAGGCAGATGGTATGCTTCAGCAGAATGCGAAGACGAAGAAGAGTTGGTCAATGCAGCAATCAAAGGTCTTGGCCTTGACTATCTAGGAGAATTTGACCCCAATCAGAGGATAATTGAGTGGGCCTTAGACAGGAAGTGAAAATATGAAAACACCTTGGATGGAAATGACAGTCAGAGATTTTCAAGCAGCATTAGCATCATCATCACCAACGCCAGGCGGCGGTACTGCTGCTGCTATTTCGCTTGGCCAAGCGTCAGCACTAACGATAATGGTATGCGACCTAACTATTGGAAAGGAGAAATGGTCAGATGGTTGGCCAATTGCTGAAAAGGCAATGCTTAGTGCAGTAAAAATCATGACGAGGGCAGGAGAACTCGCAGATGAAGACAGTGATGCGTTTGATTATGTCATGGAATCATTTAGACTTCCTAAAGATACTGAGGAAGAAAAATCCACTCGAAGAGAAGCAATCCGTAAAGCAACATTAGTAGCTACCGAAAAACCATTTGAAACAGCAAAATTAGCACTAACTTTGTTAGAGTTATTACCAGAATTAGCCGCCAAAGGTAATGGTAACGCAGTCTCAGATGTTGGAGTTGCAGGATTACTTGCTAGCGCAGCATGTAAAGGTGCTTTATTCAATGTTGATATCAATCTACCAGGCTTACCTGAAGATATGGCTATAGAAATTAGAACTCTTGCTCCAGAAATCAAAGAAAATGCTCGGACCTTGTCTCGAAAAGTTATGGATGAAGTAAGAGATAGGCTTTGATCATCTTACTTGAGAACCTGTTGCGATGTCACCATCAATGGTGACTAATCTAACACCACCATTTCCATCGTCGGCGGCAAGCATCATACCTTCACTCATTACACCACGAAGTTTCCTGGGTTTCAAATTAGCCACAAATACAACAGATTTTCCAACCATTTCTTCTGCGGTATAGTACTCTTTCAATCCAGCACAGATAGTTCTACCAGATTCTGAACCATCATCAATTGCTACGACATACAATTTGTCTGCGTTCTCATGGTTAGAAACGGAGACAATTTTTCCTACTCTTAATTCAACTTCCATAAATTTCTCAAAGTCTAGATGTGTTGTTCCTTCCGGCATTTCCTTTACTTCCTTTTTGTTCTTTTTTCCACCCTTTACAGAGTGACCAGGGTCATTCGAATCAGCAGATTCTCCGGCTAATGTTTTCTCTTGTGACAGAATTTCCTCTAAATCTAAGCGTTGGAATAGAGGAGTTGGTTCTGCGTCACTCCATTTGTACTGAACATCCCAATCGGTTGCAGATTTCCAAGGAGTTAGTGCTACATCACCTGATTCGCCCAACGATTCCCAAAGTCGCTGTGCACTAAACGGTAGGAATGGTTGAGTCATAATTGCTAGATACCGAGATAATCTCCAACCAAAAGCAAGTTTTGCCATTGACTCCTTAGCCCCTTCGGCATCTAAATCCTTCAAAAACTTCCAAGGTGTTGCTGCTTGGAGCATTTGGTTACCGAGTTGTGCCGCAGACATAATGGTGCGAAGTGCCTCCTTGTATCGGTGTTTTTCGAGACTTGAAGTTGCTTGTTGATGTAATGTTTCTAATTTCTTCATTTCATCTGCACAATACGATAAGTCGTCAAATGTAGAAAGTGGTCTGTCTTTAGGTAATCTGGCACCAAGGGTCAAAACTCTGTGTACAAAGTTACCATAAGCAGCGATTAATTCTGAGTTGATTTTCTCCACGAAATCTGGCCAATTAAAATCTGTATCATGGGCTTCTGGCATGTTGATTGAAAGATAATAACGTAAGGTATCTGGGTCAAATCTTTCTAAGAATGCTGGGAGCCAGACAGCGTGTTTTCGTGACTTTGAAAATTGGCCACCTGCTAGCATAAGGTATTCCATAGCGGGCACATTATATTCGAGATTTAGATCGCCTGGACCCGGAAGAGAAGGTGGAGTTCTATCGTCTAATCCTCTTTCCGCATGGTTCAATCCCATTATTATGGCAGGCCAAATAACTGTATGGAAGGGAATGTTATCCTTCCCCAAGAAATAAAGGTGTCTTGGCGAGACACCATCTTCAGAAATCCTCCACCACTTTTCGTAGTCGTGAGGATTTGAGAATCTCTTTGCCCACAATTTTGCACATGAGAAGTAGCCTTGGACGGCCTCGAACCACACGTAGATACACTTGCCATTCCATTCATCACCATCGAGAGGAAGAGGGATTCCCCAATCGAGGTCACGAGTAACAGCACGAGGCCTTAGACCCATATCCAACCATTGTTTTGTCATTGCTTTGACATTTGGTTTCCAAACATTTTGTCTCTGAGAAGCATGTTCCTGTAGGGCATGTTGGAATAGATCAAGCCGATAAAAGAAATGCTCAGTATCACGGATTTCAATTGATGCATCAGGGTTCATTTTAGACTTGGGATTCTGGAGCTCGTGTGCTTCGTAGGTGACTCCACATTCGTCACATTGGTCACCTCTTGCACCATCTGCACCACAATTTGGACAATCACCTTCTACGTACCTGTCAGGAAGGAACCTCCCTCCGTCCTCTCTTATCTCGTAGTATTGCTGCATTACTTTCCGTTCGAACAGTCTAGCATCCATCAATTTCTTGAAATTCTCTGAAACAATTTCGTAGTGCTCAGGATCGCTAGTTCTGTTAAACAGTGAGCCCCCATATTCAGGCCCTCGTGGGTCGATATTAGGTTCCCAACTACAGCCTAAATCAATCAAAGCATTTGTATTGACTTCATGGTATTTATCGACAACTTGCTGAGGAGAAATACCTTGGGTTTCAGCTGTGACGGTTATTGGAGTTCCGTGTTCATCTGACCCTGAAACCATCAATACACGGTTCCCTTTAGCCCTTTCAAAGCGTGCTTGGATATCAGGAGGTAAATAGCATCCTGCAACATGGCCCAAATGAAGTGGACCATTCGCGTAAGGCCAGGCCACACAAATCAACACGTGTTCCCCTGACATGCGGTTCACCCAACCTGTCGGATGAGATAAACTACATGAGTTCTGTGTTAGGAATAATGGCGAAGACTCAAGAACTATACTCTCTAGCATGAGATGGGCCGATTGGCTGAGGAGTTCGTTGAACCCTATGGCAGACTACACAATGCTTGTCGTATATTCATCCCTTGCACTGGGTGTTTCCTTCATGTGTTCCATGTTGGAAGCAGTGTTACTTTCTATGTCCACTTCTCATGTTAGCATCATGAGTAAATCTGGCGACAGGAACGGAAAACGGTGGTCTAGGCTAAAGGAGGACGACTCTGTAAAACCGTTGACTGCGATACTTACTCTCAATACTATTGCTCATACAATGGGTGCTGCAGGAGTCGGTGCCGAGGTGGCCAGAATTTGGGGAGATGATAGTCTCACAATTGCATCCGTAATACTAACCTTGGCAGTATTATTCCTTTCAGAAATTATTCCAAAAACAATCGGTGCAGCATATTGGAAAAAGCTTGCACTACCGTCCGGATATATATTGTCAGGAATGACAAAAGCGTTAGCCCCATTTTTCACGCCTCTATTACTTTTCAAGAGACTTTTACCAAAAGAGGAATCTGTTTCTGTAACAAGAGACGAATTACACGTTTTGGCTGACATAAGCGAAGAAGAGGGAGAGTTAGAGGAAGATGAGGAAGCAGTCATCCATAACCTGCTTGCGCTTAGAGAAACTCCTGTGAAGGATATTATGACACCAAGAACCGTTACCATGGCATTTGACCATAGTTGGACAATAAGGCAAGTATTGGATGAAACAAAAATTTTGAGATTTGGTAGAATGCCTGTATATGAAGAATCAATCGACCAATTATCTGGATTTGTCTTGAGGTCGGATATCCTGATGGCCGCCTCGATGGACGAGTGGGATAAAGAATTAGTTGAGTTCAAGAAGCCAATACTTACAATTGGAATGGACGATAGTGTTGACCTGGCTCTTGAAACGTTCTTGAAGTCCAAAGTTCAAATCCTAGCAGTAACAGATGACTTTGGTGGAACTGCAGGTATAGTGACAATGGAAGATGCAATAGAAACTCTACTTGGAGAAGAAATAGTTGATGAGCTAGACCTGCACGAAGATATGAGAGAATTAGCACGGGAACAAGCAGGCGTCTCAGAAGAAGAGTGATCAAAGAATTTTATTTTCTATCCACTCTACAATCAGTTTATCTCTATCTTCGTTAACCCTATTTTTCGAATGTGTAAGTGACTTGATGAGATGTCCATCGATGTCTAAGTCTTGATTCATGAGCAAATCATAGTGATATCTGCCAAGTCTTGTATCCATCTCAGCCTGTAACAGTAGTATTGGGACTTTAGGTAGCCCCCAATGAGGGACATCAATGTCCTTCCATTCTAAACCCCCTGCTTCAGGGTGAATCTTATTGAAACCTCTCAATGCCCATCGTTTCAATAATGGCAGCATGAACGATATTCTACCAGACATTTGCTCCAAAATTGGAGAGTATGCCGCCATTGGTGATTCGAGAATTAAGGTTCCATAATTGTCCTTCCACCATCCTGTATGTCTTGAATGGTGCATTCCGATAGCGATGAAACCTCCTAGGCTGTGTCCATAGAAGTGGATCTTATTTACTCTTGAAGAATCAACATTTTCCAAAATACATTTTACATCTGAAATAACTTTTCCAGCAGTCCACTCTGGAGTATCAGGCGCCATTCCATGACCCCGTGAATCTATTGCTAGAGTATGCAAACCCCTATCTCGAAATAATAACATTCGCTCAGTGTATTTTTCACTAGAAGATTGCCAACCATGGATGAATACTGCCATATCCGATTTCTTTGGTTGATAATTTATGAAACCGTAGACGTCGACTCCATTATTGTCTCCCTGAAGAACTTCCCATCTTGGATCATCAAATGGTGGGCTTCTCTTCTCTGGACCTGTGAAAATTAGACGTAGCAATAACTGGTGAATGAGTAATAAAATTGCTAAGATTATTACAAAGAATCCATACGGTAAAAGGAAAGATATCACTAACGTGGTAACAATTACTGATAGAGTCTTTCGACCATCCCAAGTCGCCACACGGCGATTCATCTTCAGTCCTCAGATTCTTCTTCTGAGTTGGATTCCTTAGGTTTGGCTTTAGCGGCTTTTTTTGCCTTTGACGATGCCTTTGCTTCAGCCTTTTCCTGCCTCTTTTGTGAACTTGCTTGCCACTTGTCACCAAAGTCGCCAAGAGATTCAAATCTCGCCAACCATCCGGTTTCATCACCTGTTGCTACGTGCTTTACGAGGTACGCGCTGAACAATAGGTCGATTGCTCCTTGAGAGAAGTCTGAGTTTTTCTTGAAGAAGAAATTTACAATCCAGAAGAGTATAAACACAACACCAGTGATAAACCATGGCATGCCTCCTGAACTAATGTTTTGGAAGTTTGCCATTAACAGAATCAGACCGATAAGAGATAAGAATCCGATACTGTTGTTCAGAATCGCATGGATAAAAATTGGTTTGTTACCTGAAGAGTTGATGTACTTTGTTCTAGATACAAACTCTCCAATATTTCGGCCAGTCCAGATCGGAAGGACAAGCCAGTTTAGTGTAATCATCAAAAGAGAAGCAATCCATCCAAGTGTTAAGTCTGAATCAGCTCCCGTTGAAATGATACTCAACAGACCAATTGCTACACCAAAATTCCATCCGAAGTTGATTAGCCAACCAATATATCTTGGCATTTTTCCAGCCAATTCATAGCCTTCTGGTAAACCTGTTGGACGTATCTTTTCAGGCTTGTCGCGAGATTTAGCCGCTTTTGCAGCCTTAGCGGGTTTTGCAGTTGTCTCCTTTGGTGTTGCCTTTGCGACCGCTTTTGCTGCCTTTGGCTTTGCTTTAGAAACTGCTTTAGCTGCTTTTGGCTTAGCTTTTTCAGGTTGTGATTCATCTAAATTATCGACCTTGTCTAGTAAACCCATAATATTCACCTCAACTATACATTGCGCCTACAGCGCGGTAAATTTCGAAATCTTCACTTTGAGTGAACTTCAAAATTGCATCATCTGGCATATCTCCAAGCAACCTATCTACCACTCCGAAGAATTCGCTTCTATCATCATCGTCTGCTGCTACCGGATTGGAGGCTACAGATTTGTAAATTTCAAATTCTGCTGATTTGGTGAATGCGATGACATCGGCCTCTGGCAGTTCTCCAAGGAATCCATCTATGATAGATACGAACTCTGTGAAGACATCTTCTTCGGCATCCTCGTCCTCGTATTCTTCCTCTTCATCTTCATACTCTTCAGCGTCTTCTTCTTCATCTTCAGAACCGATTAAATCATCCAACTCTGCTTCACCTGCAAGTACGGCCTTGATTAGCTTCCTTTCAGCCATAAGTTGCTCGAGGGCAGGTCTTAATTCTCGCAGGGTTTCTCTATCGCCGTCATCTTTTGCAGCTTGATATTCTGGTTTGAGTCTTCTGAGTTCGTCTTCAACTGTTTGAAGTTGAGAATTCAATTCAACCAAAGTTTCCCCATCAAGGTGGCTCTCCTCTTCTGCTTCTTCATTGAGTAATTGAACGGTAGGTGAATCTCTAATCTCAGCAATCTTATCCTCGCGCTCATCTTTGCGCATGACAATGATCTCTCGGTCAAGTTCATGTCCGAATCTATCTGAATATCTCTCAAGAAGGCTTCCAACTTCCCCCTCTCCAATTCGGTCTATGTGTCCGTAAACTTGCTGTAGTGGTTTGCCACTCTTCTTTGCGTATAGGCCTGCGTAGGATTCTTTCTCTGGCTCTTCAACCACTGGCTCTGGAGCAGGACTAGGTGGAAGTGCTTCGATTGCTTGTAGTTGCGGCTCAGGTGATGTCTGAGGCGCCGGAGGTAATGGAGCTGCAGGCAACGGCGCAACAGGTGGAGCTGATGGAGTTGACGGGGTAGGGATTTGTGCCGGTGCAGGTGGCATCGGAGCGGCAGGATTAGGTGGAAGCGGCAAACCTGGGGCAGGTGGCATTGGCATTCCCGGCGCAGGCGGTGCAGGCATCGGAGGGAGACCTGGCATTGGAGGCAAATCATTGGCTTTCTTGTCTCTCTTACGCAGACCCATTAGCGCACCTCATGTTGGGTGGGAGGTAGTCTACCCTTGAACGTTCCCATTGTTAGATGCATACGTAGTATGAAATTTTGTCTATTTTATTAATTTCGCCCAACCTTTCAAAACAAGGAATGTTGCACCTGCTTCATGAATCTCAACAACTTCCCCTGCCGCTGCGTCAATCACACGTTCGTCAAATCTAGCGATTGCATCATCAACTGTCATTTCTACTCGAACTAGTTCATCTCTTGAAAGTGCAATACCTTCGCTCAAACAATCGAATGAATCAGATTTATCAGGATCCAAACGACTGAGAGGGAACTCGGTTACTCGCATTCCGCTTTTCCCATGCAATGAACCTGGCCACCTAATTTGGCGACGTGTATCAATTGTAACAACCTCATCTGTTTCACCAGCACTTCCCAAAACAACGCTTTTGTCAGCACGGATTAAATTCTGAAATAACAGACCGTGATTGTTAAGTGCTGTTAATCTGCCATCAATTACTCTCTCTCTTCTATTCGAATCTTGCATTAATTCTGCTAGTTTTTCGATACTAGATTTGCCACGTAAACCCTTAATTCCTTCCCTATCCATCATTTCTTGAAGATTAGCAGTAATTGCATTGAGAAGTTTCACATCTCCTCGATTTATTTGATCGAGTTTTGCAATCACTGATGTGATTCCTTTGGACACTCTTTTTGCCCAACCTGTAGCATTTGGATTTCTAGAACGCTCCAACAAATCACTGACTTCGACACCTTCGCCGCGAATATGGCTTACTAGTTCTCTCCTCGCCTCGGAATCAAGATGGAAAAATTTCGGGTCTCTGTAATGCAAATGGAATCCTCGATGACCAGAAAATGTAACCTGTAAGTAGTCTTCATTGAAGCCGAAATCAGGTTCTAAAAAATCGTTCCACAGAGACCATGCTTGCTCCTGAATCACGTTAATCATCCCAGGGAAGTCTTTGTCGGTAACTCCTGGAAGGTGGTCGCCATCTAAATCGAAAATTAAATCCGCACCTAACCATTCTTTATCTGCCATCTTTAATTCATGGGGTTTTTTCCAGTAAGCAGTGGAGTAAAAACATGAGTGCTGAGGCCTTTCGCAGATAAATCGGCGTACACCATTCATGTCAGAGAATGCCTTGTGTCTGATAGGAGTTCCACCACCGAACGGGATGAACATCCATTCCCTCGTCCTCAACCTTGGAGGCGTCCACAAATCCGCTGTACGGTAGTATTGAGTAAAACGATGTGCGAATCTTGCCCAGCCTGAAACAGTACCACCTCAATCTAGTGGATGACTAGGAGAGACTTGAATATTCACTCTTTCCAGAAACGTGTTTGTCTCTGAATCTCTACCGTAGCGGTGTCAGCACCAGTAGCTTCGACATAGTGCTCCCAACACAGGTAATTCTTGTCCACTACCATGGCTTCTCCGAAAGTCAACCTTGTGCCACATGATTTGCAACGCGGCCCTATTTCTCCATTTGGAGTCTGTGCGAGTTCGATATGTTCGTGTGGCATTGCTCTCCCTCATCTACCCGTGGCAGGTACAGCCTTTCAATTTGGTGGATTACCAATTAACATCTGAAGGTTCTTCGCATAGTGCGAGCAAATCCAAAGCCACTTCGCAAGATTCTGATACTTCAGGAAGAGGGTCTTGCAAAAAATGTTCCAAAACTGATTTTGCTCTGCGGTCGCCTATTGCACCAAGTGCTTCTGCTGCTTCATGTCTAACCATTACATGCTCATTTTCATCTGATAAAACGTTGATTAGAGTTGGAACAGCGTGATTGTCCTGCATTTGCCCAAGTACGTATGCTAGTTCATGCCTAAGTAGAGCACTACTGGCTTTGAATCCTTTACAAAGAACTTCCACTGCCTCCTTTGAGCGATTGTTTCTAAGTGAAAACACAGCCCTCATTCTTTCGAACATCTTTGTTTCCTCATCTAGCAATGTCTCTGCGAGTTTGCTTATCCTTGACTCGGTTGAGGGAGGAGCTGGATCTACAGAACCGTACTCTGATACACCAGGAACTCTGTCTGCTACGCTCATAGTAATCCCTACTCATCAGCACCAATAAATTTCAAGCCATCTACATCAAATGATGCTTCGATGAGTCCGATGCTCTGGCCTTCTTTCAAAAATTGTCGTATTGATTCTCTACCTTCTGGTTTGTAGTCGATTGTCCTGTCGTTTACATACATTGTAACGAATTTCCTGTTAGTATCATCATCGATTCCTCTTCCCCATTTTTTTGCAAATTGTAGGGCTACATCAGGATTTGAAATCGAGTGTTCTATACTCATTTTTGTATACATGGTAATGTCTTCCATCATTTGTTGACCAAGGTCCTTACGAACTACATTACCACCTAGTGGCATTGGTAGGCCGCCTGTTCTCTCATTCCACCATACTCCCAAGTCTACAAGAACATCCAAATCATGTTCGACATAGGTCAATTGACCTTCGTGAATAATGAGACCAGATGTGTATGTACCGTCCAAAATTTTGGGAATAATTTCATCAAATGCTACAACCTCATAATCCAAATCACCCCAGCACATCTTAATTCCAAGATATGCACTAGTTTTCAATCCCGGAACTGCTATTGGTTTTGATTTGGCTTCTTCAATTGTAACTCCTTTTTTGGTTACAATCATTGGTCCATATCCTTCTCCCATGGATGCACCGCAATTCATCAGCGCGTAATCTTGAGCTATGTCTGGGTAAGCGTGGATACTAACGGCTGATACCTCTAACTCCTTGTTCATTGCACGGTGATTTAGAGTTTCGATGTCTTGTAATTCATGTACGAATTTGTACCCAGGAGTTGGAAATGCATTTGTTGTCATCGCATAGAACATGAAGGCATCATCAGGGTCTGGTGAATGACCAATTCTGACTATAACATTGCCATCTTCATCTATCGGTAATTCGGCTGCCATGTCTGCGCCGAGCCATACCCCTTTCAAAAGACCACCGAAGCCGAATTGAATTCAAAATAACACACATTGAAGAGAGGGACATTGCTGCAGCCGCAAACCATGGTGGTAGAACTAAGCCGTGCGAATGATACAGAGCACCCATCGCTATCGGCAAGGCAAGCATATTGTAACCAAATGCCCAAACAAGGTTTTGACGTATATTTCTCCTAGTTTTACCAGCTAGATCCAGTGCGTCTATAGTTGTCATCAAACCGTCACGAGTCAGGACAATGTCGCTGGAAATGTCTGCAACACCAGTTGCTGAGGAGACAGCAATTCCAAGGTCAGATGCAGCTAGGGCAGCAGAATCATTGATTCCATCCCCGACCATAGCTACGTTAGAGAGACTTTGAATCAATTCCAATTTGTCTTCTGGTGTTTGGTTACTTCTAGCATCGGTTATGTTCAATTCCTCAGCAACCCTTGAAACCTCTGTTTCATTATCGCCACTAGATAGTATCACCGAATCCAAAAATCTCAAAGCTTCTGATGCATCATTTCTTATGGTATCCTTAACTTGTATTTTCCCGAGTAAGAAATCGCCTTGTTTGACTTCTATCCCATCTTGGCCTTTACCTACCGAGTAAAATTTACCATTGATTATTCCTTTAACACCCCAACCAGGAATTGTCGTTACTTCACTTGCTTCAAAGGTACTAGAACAGGATTTGACTATTGCCGTTGCTATAGGATGATTTGTATGAGTTTCCAATGATGCTGCGATTTTCAGGCATTCCTCGTTGTCTGCAACAACTTCAAAATCACCGGTGGTAAGTGTTCCAGTTTTATCAAAAACCACCACCTCAATCTTAGATGCTGCTTCTAGTGCTCTATGCCCTTTCATTAATATGCCATTTTTTGCACCCACGCTTGTTCCTACAAACAGCGCTATTGGTGTTGCAAGACCCATGGCACATGGGCAAGCAATTATCATAACAGTAATCGCCATTTGTAAAGAGGCTTCAGTCCCCATTGTAGGTCGCCAAATTAGGAATGTTGAAACTGCCAAAATGATGACCAACGGTACAAATATTCGAGCAATTTTGTCAACAGTTCTCTCAATTTCTGCTTTTTGTGATTGTGATTTGTCAACTAACCTAATTACCTCATCAATTCTGCTAGAGCCGCTATTAGTTTCCGCTCTGATAACAATGCTACCTTCAACTACTGTACTGCCTGCCCATACTGGATCTCCAGTCGAAACAGAAACTGGCATATTCTCGCCGGTAATTACTGACTGTTCTACGTCGGTTTTTCCGCTTAGTACAGTACCATCAACAGGAACGACCATTCCTGCACTTAGTGATAATTCATCACCAATTTCGATGTTGCCAACACTGACCATCGAAGAAAGTTCAGCAAATGAGGAGGTTGCTGAAATCCTCGCTAAGGATTCCAGACTATCGCCAAAACCAACAAACGCGATAACAATAAATGTGGCCTCCCACATTGCTTGCTCTAAATTAGTCAAAGACCATAACAATGCGCAACAAAAGGCGATTAGGACAAGAGTATACATATTAACTCCGTACTTTATAGATTTGAATCCCTTTTGTAATACCTTCCAGTTTAAACTCAAAACAACGCACATTGAAAAAAATCCAAACAAGGCTTGTTCATTATCAGCAGTCATAATGTAATACATCGCGAATAGAGAGTATATCAAAGAAATCGAAGAAATTTTTATTTCACGCTTAGATGTTTCATTTTCAGATATCCACTTTTCAAAATAATTAGTTGGCATAGATGCTTTGTAGCCTGAATTGTTTACAGCAGCGATTACAGTTTCCACGTCAACAGTGCCACTAAAATTCGCTGAACCTCTTGCAAGGTTGACTGCAACATTGCTTATTCCATCCAATTCTAAGATTACCGATTCAACCCTGCTGACGCAAACAGCACATGTCATGCCGTCGACGTCAATGCTCGCCATGATGAACTCCAGTGGTCACAACCATTTCAAGTGAAGGGTATATTGAAATCTCGTAAAAACAATTTTCATAATTTCCATAATATTAGAGGTGTAAAGAGCTTTAAGAATATACATTTCAAAGTCAAAATCTTGCGTTAGACTTTCAAGCCCTGTCCCCTCTTGGAGGAACAGGGCGAGTTCCATGCGAGGTCAATTCGGTTTACTGGTGACACTCTTTGCAGTTGTTTCTCTTCCTTTTGCGTCAGCCGTTCCATCTGGATTGACATATTTGGATTCAACATGGTCTTCACTAGAAGGAGATGGTGGAGAATTGATTGCAATGAATCCAAATGGGACAATTCTTGCTTCTTATCATGGCAAAGATATACTATTTTTCAACACAACAACCCTTGATAGAATTGGTAGCATTAGTTTTGACGAAGACATATCAGCAATGAAATTCAACCCGAACGGATCTTTGCTTGCAATTAATAAGAGGTCTACAGTGCATCTGAAAGAGTCGATAAGATTGATTGACATAAATGAAATGCAAGTCCTAGAAAGCAGCGTACAAGCCGATGATAGTTTTAGGAATATTGCTTGGAGTGTTGATGGAACAATTTTGGCAGCCCAGGGTTATGATGGTGATGTTGAGCAATATAGAATTCCTAGTCTTACGCTAAAAAATACTCTGCAAGAAGTACATGTTGTTGATGTAACATGTATCGATTATCGTTCTGACGGACAATATATACTCACAGGAGATGAAGCTGGAAGATGGGCCGTATGGGATTTACAGGGACAAAGACAGGGTCCATATCGAGAGTTTGGTCAAGAATTGCTAGATTGTAAATTCTCACCAGATGGTAACGACATTGTATTTATGGGCGTAGATGGCAACTTTGCTTCCAGAGGTTTCGGTGGAAGTGAAAAACATTCGATGATTGTAGATGGTGGAAAGGAAATTATCTTTTCAGGAAATGGCAATCGAATGCATGTCGCAGTTGAAAGTAACAGTTTTTATGGCCTAAATACATACAATTACGAAACATTTGACCTAATACAAAACACAACTTTCTTCCATACTGTAGAAGATATCGAAATGCTAGAGGATAGTTCCAGTCGACTACAATCACTTTACGTTGCTGCAGGTACTGGGGAAATTGCAGTATACCTACGTGAATTGATTCCGTTTGGATATAACTCTCCTGGAGTTGATTTAGATGGTGACAACGTACCCGACAATCTTGACCCTGACGATGATGGGGACGGAGTAAACGACGACTGGGATGATGATTTTGGTTGTGATGCACCTGAAGGAACACCATGTTCAAGATATCCAGACTTGGATAAAATTCGCAACATTGAAATTTTCATAGGAGAGGAATTCGTAGTTAGAGACTCCATTACACTGCCAACTGAAGATTCAAGCAATATCAGAAATCTAAGCCGTAATGCTATTGCTAGAGATCAAGTAATCAGTGCTAGCGAAACCCAACTTTTTGCAGATGCAATATGTAAAAACATGGATCACGGAGATATTATTGACCAACTAAAGGAAACGATTGAAATTTCTAGTGGTGAATTAGGTGATGCTGTTGTAAGATGTAATGTTGTAAGTGGAATGGAATTAATTCGTGATGGTGATTCTACAACACAAATCACGATTGCCATAACAACTACATTCCAATATGCTACAATGGTTACTCTTCCACTCGACATTAGTTTGAAAGAGCAGACATTGCCAACAGACGGTTCAATTGCTTGGTTGGCACCAGCTCATCCAATTTCCCTAACCTTCAGAGGAGATGGTGTTGAAACTGAAAAGATACCACTGTGGTGGAATGATGGAGAAACCACCGCATCAATTACCATCAATCAGGTCTCTGTAAAAAATCCTACAGCCGTAGATAGTTTACTAGATTATGCACTTCATCCAGTAGCATTTTTACTATATCTAGCAATAATTGGAGGAGCTCTTACATTGGTGATTAGAAAACAAAATGAAATTGATTTCAATATAGATGATGAAGAGGACCATGAGGAAAATGAAATTGACGAATCAGAAGATGAATTTTTTGATAAACCCCAGAGTGTTTACACAGACTCTAAAGATAGTTTATCTGCAACTAAACCTAAATCTGTTGAAAATTCAGCGAAAAGAAAAGTTACTAGGAAAGATCGACAGAAAAGAGAATCAACTACCAATGTAGACACTGAGCCCCAAAAAGTCACAAAGAGGAGAAAGGTCAGTTCCACAGATCTCAACAAAAGCGGTCCTATCATGAAGACTAAGAGAAAGAGATTGGTTTCAGCCGATGATTCAAATGAAGAAATTGAACCAGTTGGCTCCAATGAGGAACCGAGAGTTAAGACTCGAAAAGTCAAGGCAAAGTCTGAGATTTCAGAAAAACCAGTCAAGAAAAGAAGGGCGGTGAAGAAGAGCATTGATGAACCTGCAACTGAGTCTATCTATGAGAAAAAGGTGGATGAAGAAAAACTACAGAAAGACTTGGTTAAAGATTTCATCGCAGAAGATTGATTACCAAGCCAGAGTGATTTGATTTTCCATTTTGCATGCAGAGGTCAAAAAGGATTCAAGACCTACAATATCTTCTTCTTCAATTCGATTAATCACTTCACCGAAATACCTCTCAAGTCTAGAGGCATCTTGAGATGATTTTAGAGAACTAACCTGAATAACTTCTTTTCTTACTTTGGGGTCAGTTTCAAACTTAATTAAGCGTTCAATAAGAGCATCATATGCGAGTTTGACTTTATTCATATCCGAATCTCTTCTGGCCGCAAAAACTCCAAACACCATAGGGTGTCCACTGACTTTCTTCCATTCTAAACCAAGATCTAGTACTACTAGTTCTGGGAATTCTCTCGCAGATTCTAATGCTCTATCCCCAATAAGCAAACACCCATCACAACGATTTAGCATTCCACGCAAATCAGGGCCCATCTCCACATATTTTGGTGAAAGACCTCGTTTTGATATTAGGTATCGTAGGAGTGTGACGGATGTTGCAGAATCCGATGGCAATGCGATTGTTTTCATCTCATCAATTGATTTTTCACCGAAAAGAAGAACGCTACCTACTTCTCCTTTGCTCGAAATTGCTAAGTCTGGAACTAAGACCAGTTTATCAGAATTCTTTGCATAGTCTGCTGCAGGGATTGGGGCTAAAATGCAATCCTTCCTAAGTAAGTGACCGGTTAGCCAAGATGGTGGTGCTGGCAAAATGTTCCAAGAATCCTCTAGCCCATGGAATAATGGCTCGCAATTTATGAATGACACTCGCCCGATTGTTTTCTCCCACGCCATTCAATCACCTACTGCCATCCTAAGTCTGCGCTTGACCGGCTCTGCCGGGGTAATAAATTCAGTGAACTCGGAATAAGTTGTGTTCCTTTGGACCGGGATGCATCCTGCGTTGTGAACTAGTTTTGCTAACATAGCCTTATCGTGGTCGAGTGGGGCTGTGGAGCCTGCTAAGTGCATGATTGATTCTTTTTGTACAGTACCATCTATGTCGTCAGCACCAAACTGGAGTGCTAATTCTGTAATGTTATCACCAAAATTCATTCTGTAGGCTTTGATGTGAGGTATATTGTTCAACATTAATCGAGAGATTGCTACAACTCGTAGAATTTCTGTACCTGTTGCTAGTTGTGCTCCAGGTAATCTCGAATCGTCGGGAAGGAATGGATAAGGTACAAAACACTGGAAACCATTTGTTTCTTCTTGTAATTCTCTAAGTCGAACCATGTGCTTAACGCGATGCTCTATTGTCTCAACAGTGCCAAACAACATGGTACAATTTGTTGGGATTCCTAGCAGGTGAGCAGTCTTGTGAATGTCTAGATATTCTTGGGATGATTCTTTTCCTCGGCAAATTATCTCTCTGATATCATCATCCAAAATCTCTGCACCACCTCCAGGCAGTGAGCCTAAACCTGATTTCTTGAGAATCTCAAGAGTGTCATGAACTGATATCTTGGACAGACTTGCTATGTGCTTTATCTCTACTGCGGTGAGTGCCTTAATGTGAATATGAGGGAATTCTTTTTTGACTCTTCTAAATAACTCAGAGTAATGATTTACATCCCATTCAGGGTGAAGTCCACCTACTGAATGTACCTCGTCAACGAATTTAGAATACTGCCGTAGATCCTCAATGTACTCATCGATTTCCATTTGATATGCATCTGCTGCCCTGCGTCCTCTACGAAATGCACAAAATTTGCATGCAAGTGTGCAGATGTTGGTCTGGTTTATGTGTACATTTACGTTGAAGTAAGCGCTTTTGCCGAACCTAGATTGTTTAACGTGATTGGCGAGTGAAGCTATGGTGTTCAAATCTTTTGAGTTGAATAAACTCACACCATCTTGCAATGAAAGCGGAATTCCATCAGACAGTTTCTCAACGACTCCATGGAATTCTATTGGCCAAGCTACAGCAGCCAACCTTTGTCGGAGGGAGTCTTGCCAATCAGCAATTTCTCCGGCTGCCATGGGTTGTCCTGCAACTGATTATTTTTGAATTAACGTTTAGGCTCTCTTACTAGTTCTAACGCTAAAGACTCCAGTTGAACTCAATAATTTTCTGAATTCCTCAACCATGAATACCGTGCTAGCAACTAGAACAATGATGAACCAGTCCTTTTGTTCAAGTGGAGTCGTCGCCAGTAATTCTCCTACCTGGAATGATGTCAATGGAATCGTCCAATCTGCGCCTTGAACCACCAAGAGTAATAAGCCAATGGAGAATGTAATTGCTAGGTATATAGCTCTGTTAGAGAACAGACCTAACTTAAACACACTATCTTCATTACTTCTACAGTTCATTACATTGAACAATTGGAAGAAGATAAACACACAGAAACACATTGTCCTCGCATATTCTTCTGTTCCGTTTTCTAAGGCTAGATAATACACAATCAATGTACCTAGAACCATTATTCCGCCTAAGTAGAATATCAAAAGTAAATCTTTCATGTTAGGTAACGATTCGTCAACTGGTCTAGGCGGCCTATCCATTACGTTGGAATGCATTTTCTCTACACCCAATGCTACAGCGGGAGGCCCATCCATTAGGATGTTGATAACCAAAATTTGGGTTGGGGTAAGTGGAAGTGGCCACTGGAATAGCACGTTCGCGAGTAATAATAAGGCAACAGCAGCCACGTTAGTTGATACCTGATATCGCACGAAATTCCTTATGTTTGTGTATATTTTCCTACCTTCCTCAACAGCGTTAACAATGTTAGCGAAGTTGTCATCTTGCAGCACCATATCTGATGCATCTTTAGCGACATCTGTACCTGCGATTCCCATTGAGATACCGATGTTAGCTCTGGATAATGCTGGAGCATCGTTAACACCGTCACCGGTCATCGCAACAACTTCTCCTTCATCTTGTAACGCAGTTACGATTCTCATTTTTTGTTCAGGAGTTACTCTACTGAAAATTGCTGTTCCTGCGACGATATCCCTCATTGCAGCGTCATCGAGCTCTTCTAATCGGTCACCACCAACTGCATCAATGTGAGGTTTTGTGATATTGAGGTCTTCACCAATTGATTGGGCGGTCATCTGTTGGTCGCCAGTAATCATCTTTACACTGATACCTGCTTTCTGACATCTCAATATAGCATCGTAGACCTCGGCACGTGGAGGATCCATAATACCAACCATTCCCAAGAAAATGAGATTGTCTTCCATAGAAGTCATGTCGGTGATATCATCATCTTCTGTCACCTTTCTTGCGCACAATGCTATTACTCTCATCGCTTTACTAGCCATTTCTCTATTTGACTTCGATGCGACATCGAAGTCTCCTTCTTCAATTGGAACGATGTCTCCGTCCTTTACTTTCCACTTCACTAATTTCTTGAAACCACCAGCGCCACCTTTGGAGAAAATCCAATCTTCACCTTCATATTCATGGATAACTGACATTCTCTTTCTGTCTGTGTTGAAGAAGAATTCATGCTTGCGAGGGTGTCTTTGAGCGAACTTGGAAACTGAACCGTTGATCTTGTAACCCAATACTGCACAAGCGCTATCTGTTGGGTCACCAATTGCTGTCCATTGACCATCGACTTCGGCGATTTGTGAATTGTGACACAATGAGAGACATGATGCTGCAAGTCTGAATCCGAGGTCTCTTTGAAGTTCAGACATCTCTTCATCTGACAGTTCCTTATCATCGAAGGAAAGAGTACCCTCAGGCAAAAAGCCTTCACCCGTTATGCCAAATGTTTTCTCGGGCAGCATTAAACGCCTGACTGTCATCTGATTTTTGGTCAAAGTACCCGTTTTATCTGTGCAAATTACGGTTGTTGATCCAAGTGTTTCAACAGCCTTCATTCTCCGAATGATTGCTTTATGTCGAGCCATATTTCGCATTCCTATTGCAAGGGTAGTTACCAAAATTATCGGCAACCCTTCTGGAACTATTGCGACGAATATTGAAATTGCAACTAGAAATTGGAATTTCGCTGCTTCCCACAATTCTCCTCCTCTTGCATAGGTGAGGATTAGTTCAATGGATATAATCAAAACAGCGACTACTAAGGCAATGAAACCCAGGAATTTACCAAGAGACTCAAGCTTATGCTCTAGTGGTGTTTTAGGAGTTTCAGCTTGCGCAATATCGTTAGCAATCTTGCCTAGCTCTGTATACATACCAGTTGCTGTAACAATACCAACTGCCCTACCTGTTGATATTGTTGTACCCATGTATAGCATATTTTTACGGTCTGCAAGTAGTGTTTCCGGCGCTAACACATCTTCAATGACTTTTGTTGGCATCGATTCCCCGGTTAATGCTGATTCGTCTACCTTGCATTGCCATGCTTCTGAAACACGTAAATCGGCGGGTACGTTGAGGCCTTCCTCAATTTTTACGATATCACCAGGAACTAACTGGGTTGTGCTAATTTCCATCTCCATGCCATCTCTACATACGACACAGCGTGAGACTGTCATTTGTTTCAATGCACCCATTTCTTGTTCCGCTTTATTCTCCTGCCAGAATCCGAAAAATGCGTTTGCTGTAAGAACTATACCGATGAATATTGCATCACCTGGTTTGTCTGGATGAGTAGCTAGTGCAAGTAGACCTGCACCAATGAGCAAATAATTGAGAGGATCGTGATATTGCGACAAAAAACGTATGAAAGCCGGAACCTTATCTGGCTCTCTCAATTTGTTCTCACCATACTTCTCAAGTCGCTTTCCCGCTTCTTCAGAAGTAAGGCCTCCTAGAGGCGTATCTAACTCAGAAAGTACCTCTTCACCAGTCTTGGTGTGCCACGTAATCTCTGACATAGAATCACCGAAGTTAGTTGCCGTTGTGAGGTACACCTTATGATAATACGGGTTGGGACATCATTTCAATTTCTCCGATTATTTGACAAGCCCAGTATAAGTCGGGTGGGTATGAGCGGTAATCAAGAACCTTGGGTTCCCGCTGAAATGAACATCAAAGAACTTACTACAAGAGTGGTAGTAATTGGTGTACTATTAGGCGGTGTGATGACTGCCGCAAATGCATACTTAGGATTGTACGTAGGAATGACTGTTTCTGCTTCTATTCCTGCTGCTGTAATGAGTATGCTTATTTTGAGAGGATTCAAATTTAAGGATGTCACAATCCTTGAGAACAATTCTGTTCAAACTATGGCAAGTGCTGGAGAATCACTTGCTGCAGGTGTAATTTTCACTGTTCCAGCATTGCTTGTTTTAGGAATATGGCAAGACATAGAATGGGTCGACACCTTCCTAATTGCTATCTTGGGTGGTCTGCTTGGTACAATGTTCACTATTGCTCTTAGAAGATTATTCATTGTTGAAGAAGCCCTACCCTACCCTGAAGGGGTTGCATGCCGTGAAGTATTAGTCGCTGGTGAAAAAGGAGGATCTGGTCTTATTGCAATTATCTACGCTCTTCTCATTGGAGCAACTTACGGGTGGATGGTCAAAGGATTCAAGGCAACACACGCCAAGTTAGAAGGAGTAGGAGAAGCATTTGGAACTAGATTTTATGCAGGTAGTGAACTCTCTCTAGCATTACTTTCTGTGGGTTACATCGTTGGCCTGAGAATTGCAGCCTTTATTTTCCTTGGAGGTGTAGTAGGATTTGCAATCCTTGTGCCCATATATGGAATGTTAAACGGTTTTCCAGATGGTACCGGAATAATGACTAGTATTGGCGTGTATGATTACAAGGAAGTTTGGGGATCTCAAATTCGATATGCAGGTGTTGGCGCTATGGTTGTTGGCGGTGTATACACACTATGGTCAATGAGAAAAACAATTGCTGAGGGATTGTCTAAAGCCTTCAAGAAAGGTGACAGCGAAGAAGCACAACTTCGTACAGAAATGGACCTACCTCTGGATAAGGTGATGATGTTTTGTGGTGTTCTTGTTGTACTCATATTCCTATTCTACTGGTATGCAACAGGCAGTTTGATTATGGCTTTAGCAGGAGCGTTATTCCTTGCCGTTGTATCATTCTTTTTCGCAGCAGTTGCGGGATATATTGCAGGAGTTGTCGGTTCTTCCAATTCCCCAGTTTCAGGAATGACAATAGCCACTCTACTGTTCACGATTGCATTGGTTTGGATTGTCGGTGGTCTAATTCTAGATATGGGACAAACTGAGATGATGGTTGCTACGATGTTCATCGCAGCAATTGTTGCAACATCAGCCGCAATTGCTGGTGACGTTATGCAGGACTTGAAGACAGGGCATATGGTTGGTGCAACTCCTTGGAGGCAGCAAACTGCAGAGATTATCGGAGTTACAGTTGGTGCGGTAGTAATCGGCCCAGTTCTATCCATATTGCATGACGCATTTAGAATATCGAATACTGCATGTTTGGCAAATCCAAGGCCAGAAGATCCCACTTGTCAAGACGCTTTGTTTGCTCCACAGGCTGAATTAATCGGAGCAATTGTTCAAGGAGCATTTGGTGGTAATATCAACCTACCAATGGTATTGCTAGGCGCAGTAATTGCTGTCATCCTAATCAAGTTAGCAATGCCGGTAATGAGTGTTGCAATCGGTATTTATCTTCCATTGTACTTGTCTGTGCCAATTATGGCAGGTGGAATAATTTCCCACATCCTGCTCTCGAGTGCGAGGTTGAGAATAGACGGTACTCTAGAAGGTGAACCCAGTGAAGATGCTACTGCTGCCGTGAAGGAAGTTCAAGACAAAGGCGTACTAATTGGTGCAGGATTTATTGCCGGTGAATCATTGATGGGAGTCCTCCTAGCGATATTCATAGTTGCAGAGATGGACCCTTCCTCCTGGTTTGGAGGAATTGGTACACTTTCCTACTCGCTATCCCTCGTTTTCTTTGGATGGTTCGTTGCAGTTTTCATAATGTTATCAGCACGTGCATTACCTTCGAAAGGAAATTTGGCAGAGGATTTGATGTTTGTCGCTGCTGATGCAGCTAAGAAATTGCGCGGAGTGTTCTCTTTACCAAATTTTGAAAACCTGCCAAAACGTAAGAAATACAACTGAAATTCACAGGCATCTCAAACACAACCATCAAAGGCCATAGTCAAAGGCCATCGTTCGAAGGGACAGATATGGCTGGAATGACTATTCCCGAATTAGAAGAAATGGCACGCAAGTGCAGGATAGAGATTTGCAAGATGACACACCGTGCACAAGCAGGACACCCTGGCGGTTCTTTGTCCGAAATCGACATTCTGTGCGCTCTTTACGGACATAGACTCCGAGCAAAACCTTCAGACCCTAATTGGGAAGATAGAGACAGATTCATTCTCTCAAAAGGTCATGCATCACCAGGTATGTATGCTGTTCTTGCAGAAATGGGGTTCATCTCTCACAAGGATTTAGAATCTTACAGAGTTAAAGGAGGAGTCTGCCAAGGGCACGTCGATATGAAATGGTGCCCAGGAGTTGATTTTTCTGCCGGCAGTCTAGGAATGGGACTTTCTTTTGGAATGGGGTGTGCAGTAGCTGCTAGGCTAGACGGTTCAGAACGTAATGCGTATGTGATGGTCGGTGATGGAGAGATTCAGGAAGGCAGCGTTTGGGAAGCCGCAATGGCTGCAGCACATCACGAACTAGGTAACTTGAAACTATTCGTGGATTGCAACCGAATACAGAACGATGATTTTTGTGAGGCACAAATGAGAATGTTTGACATTCCTGCTAAGTGGGAATCATTCGGTTGGGCAGTAAAGGAAATTGACGGACATGATATGGAATCTATTGTTGATGCAATAGATTGGATGGACACTGTTAGGGACAAGCCAGCAGTGGTAATTGCTAACACCGTCAAAGGTAAAGGAGTATCATTCATGGAGGATAACCCTGCATTCCACGGAGCAGCTCCATCAGATGAACAACTTGCAATTGCATTATCCGAATTGGGGGTGAGTGCTTGACAAGAATGGCCGCAACTAGAGACGGATATGGAGATGCACTTCTCGAACTTGCAGGTAACGAGAAGGTTGTTGTTCTAGAAGCAGATCTTGGTAAATCTACCAAGTCTCTTCACTTCAGGAAAGCACACCCAGAGCGAACAGTATCCTGTGGAATTGGGGAGCAGAACATGCTGTTAGTAGCAGCTGGTCTTGCATCTAATGGATACATACCATTTGCAAGCACTTTTGCAATATTTACCGAGCGAGCGTTTGAACAGATGCGTAATGGTGTTGCACGACCTAATCTCGCAGTCCATTTGTGTGGTAGCCACGGCGGCACTCACACTGGAACAGATGGTTCTAGCGCACAATCCATAGAAGATTTGGCCATATACAGAACTCTTCCAAACGTAGTTGTAATGCATCCATGTGATGATGTATCCACAAAGGCTTTGACAATGCAACTACCAAGCCTTGGGAGTCCGTCTTACATGCGAACAGCAAGGAACAAAACCCCTGTCCTGTATGATGGAAAAGAAAGTGAAATCAAAATCGGTAAAGGGATTACATTGACAGAAGGGAATGATGTTGCAATTATTGCGTGTGGTGTTCTTGTTCACGAAGCTTTGGTTGCATCAGAACAACTCAAGAGCGAGGGAATTAATGCAACAGTAGTTGATATGCATACAATAAAGCCACTAGACACTGAGCTAGTAACCAAGTTGGCAAAAGAATGTGGTGCAATCGTAACCGCTGAAGACCACTCAGTTATCGGTGGTCTTGGGGGTGCAGTTTCTGAACATGTTGTTTCCTCACATCCTGTGCCTATTGAGAAAATAGGTGTCCACGATAGATTTGGTGAATCTGCACAAGCTGAAGAGATGCTTGAGATGATGGGCTTGAAATCGCATCATATTTGTGACTCTGTTAGGAAAGTTGTCGCGAGGAAGGCTTGAAGCACTGTCTAGGACAAGGTGATGTTCATGGAGTTCTTTTTAGACACTGCTGATGTTGACGAAATTCGCGAGATTGCCTCTTGGGGAATACTTGATGGAGTAACAACTAATCCATCATTGATTAAAAAGAGTGGTAGGGATTTCAAAACTGTTGTAGCTGAGATTGCTTCGATCTGTGATGGTCCTATTTCAGCTGAAGTTACCGCACTCGATACTGATGGTATGGTTGCACAAGGAAGAGCGCTGAAGGCGGAGTTGCCAGACAATGTAATCATCAAAATTCCATGCACACCAGAAGGTCTTGCAGCAACTAAAATCTTGACTGTAGATGGAATAAAAACAAACGTCACTCTAATTTTCTCAGCATCTCAGGCGCTAATGGCAGCAAAGGCCGGTGCAACATATGTATCTCCATTTATTGGAAGAATAGACGATACAGGAGCGGATGGAATGTCTCTAATTGCGGAAATCATGGCTACTTGGGATAATTACAATATCGATACTAAGGTTCTAGCTGCATCAATTCGACATCCAACACACGTATTGGCTTGCATGCAGTTAGGTGCACACACCGTAACAATGCCTACCAAAACCTTCAGACAATTGATGAGTCATCCATTGACCGACAAAGGTCTCGCAGGTTTCATGAAAGACTGGGCAGAGGTCGAGGCAGCAGGTAACGCTTGAAGCGAACTTTTCATAATGAGCGCCCTGTCACACTGAAACAGGAGGCGATTAGCGTGAGTGTTCATGATGACAAAGTTAAGCGTCTTCTGGACGGTGAAATAGACGAAGCCGAAATCGCCGCAGACCCGGTGTTAGCAAGTTTGGCAGAACGTATTTTTGGCTTGAATATTGAACCAATCACACCAAGTAAACCTAGTCAAGCCTCTGCAAGTCCTGCTGTAGAGGTTGTTCCTGCAGTGACCTCTAACCAACCAATGATTGAGGTAATCCCTGGTGCAGCACCTGCACCTATGCCGCTACCAAGCTTGCCAAAAATTCCTGAACAAGATTCGAAGGAAGGCGGAGGAGGATTCCTCAAAATATTCGGTGCCTTATCATTCGTTGTATCGGTAGCAAACATTTTCGGTGCTTTTGGTTTCTTAAATTCTCAATGTACTGGTGACAAATGTACTAGCGAAGCAACCCGAATCAATTGGCTTGATATTCATAATATTGGTAACGAGATGGGATGGGCACTTCCATTCCCTGAACTTGGAATTCCAGACTATGTCGCAATTGCATCTAGCATCCTAGTGCTAATCGTGGCATTTCGCAAGAAATGATGCGTAGAGCAGGTGAATATCAATGGGTAAAGGCAAGGCTAAGCGCGGCATACCATCAAAAAATGATGACTTCAATGCGTGGTATCCTTTCATCGTTGAAGCTGCGGAACTTGTCGATAAGCGATATCCAATCAAAGGTATGGACGTATGGCGTCCATACGGATGGAAGACAATGAAGTTGATTGATTCATTAACCCACAAGGAAATGGAGAGAACTGACCATGAAGAGGTTAATTTCCCGCTACTTATACCTGAAAATCTTCTTGAGAAAGAAAACGCATTAGTGGCCCGCCTAAAGAGAGCACGAGAAGAAGGTGTGGACCCTGATGACCTGAGAGACGAAGATGAAGAAGGCGGATTCAAAAAAGAGGTCTATTGGGTTAAACATGCTGGAGAAAACGAGTTAGACATACCAATGTTCTTGCGACCTACAAGTGAAACAGCGATGTATACAATGTTCCCACTGTGGATTCGATCTCACAAGGACCTACCAATGAAATTGTACCAAATGGTCAACACATTCCGCTATGAAACAAAGCAGACTAGGTCGTTCATCAGAGTTAGAGAAATTCACTTTTTTGAAGCACATACTGCACACGCCGACGAGGAATGCGCTACACGACAAATTCAACAGGATTTAGAGATAGTAGACAATTTGATGCATGATTTGTGTCTACCTATAATCAAAGCAAGGAGACCTGTTTGGGACACATTCCCAGGTGCATGGTACACAATAGGTATTGACGCAATTATGCCAAATGGCAGAACTCTCCAAGTTGCTTCATGCCACCACTACAGAGACCAGTGGGCAAAAGCATTCGATGTAACATACGAAAATCTGAATGCTGAACAACAACACTGCCACCAAACAACTTATGGTATGTCAGAGAGACTATTGGGCGCTATAGTTGGAATGCATGGCGATGATAATGGTTTAATCATGCCTCCTGCTATTGCCCCACATCAAATTGTAATCTGCCCAATGATAAGGAAGAACTCAGAAGTCGACACTATAGCTAAGAGCGAAGAAGTAGCATCAATTTTGAGAGATTCTGGCCTCAGAGTCAAAGTTGATGCGAGAGATATCCACGCCGGACAGAAATATTTCGATTGGGAAATCAAGGGTGTGCCACTACGCTTGGACATTGGTCCAAGGGATATTGAGAACAATACCGCATTTGCTGCAAGACGTACAGGTGGTAAGGAACCACTGCCACTAGATTCTATCGCTGAAGAATGTAAGCGTGTTTTGAATGAAATTTCTGATGAACTGAGAATAAGGGCTGCAGCGCATACAGAGAATGTCGTCATTCCGCTAACAGATTTGAACAATGTCGAAGATGGCAAGATCTACGAGATGGCATTCGACGGTACAGACGCACATGCCGAAACTATAGAGAGGACAACGGGGTTGTCATTCCTTGGCGATTCTACAACCCCTTACGATGAAGAGCAGCCGTGTTTCATGTCTGGAAAGATGACAACTCGAAGAGTAATACTAGCAAAGACTTACTGACTACATTTCAAGACCGTCTAGGTCGAGTTCTGAATCTCTCATCATTCGCTTCATTTGTTTGTTCATCTTGCGGTTACCGCTCATTCCTTTCATCATCTTTCTAGAGCGGTTCCACTGCCCAATTAGCTCGCGAACATCTTTTTCCTTGACTCCTGATCCTCGGGCAATTCGCTTAATTCTATCAGCCTTGATCTTTGCAGGTTCATCCTTCTCGTATGTTGTCATCGAGTCCATTATCACACGATATCGGTCAAGGTTTGCCTGCATGGCTTCTTTCTGATTTTTTCCCATAGCACCCATTCCACCAAACATTCCGCTTGGTAAAAACGATAGGAGTTTGTCAATTGTTCCAACTTTTGACATCATCTCCATTTGAGAGTACATATCATTTAAGGTAAAGCGACCAGTCATCATTCTCTGGGTTATTCGCATTGCCTCTTCTTCATCCATATCCTCAGGAGCTAAGTCGATTAATCCACGAATGTCTCCCATTCCGAGTAGGCGTGAAATGAAACGATCTGATTCGAATTTCTCCAAGTCAGCGACTTTCTCTCCGGTACCGATATACATCACAGGAGCACCTGTAGTAGCCACAGCTGAAAGCGCTCCACCACCACGGGCTGTACCGTCTAGTTTGGTGATTACGATTCCAGTTACACCTGCAAGGTCATGGAAATTTGCCGCAACTGGACCAGCGGATTGTCCTACTTGGGCATCGATAACCAAGAATCTTTCATTTGCATTTGCGACATCAGATATTTGTTCTAATTCTACAACTAATTCTTCGTCTAACTTGTGGCGGCCTGCGGTGTCAATGATTACCAAATCTGCAGCTGCATGCTTTTTCAATCCGTTTTTGACAATTTCAACCGCATTGGTATTATCAGGCTCACCATATACCTCGACACTTGAGTCCTCAAGTAACTGTGACAACTGGTTGTATGCCCCCGGTCTGTGAACGTCTGCCTCGATTACAGCTACTCTAACACCGTGTCTTCTTCGATACCATTCAGCTAGTTTTGCAGTAGTAGTTGTCTTACCATTACCGTACAATCCAACCATCAATATTGTAGATTGGTGAGGCCTTACTTCTCGAGGCGGACCCAGAAGTCTAACCAGTTCAGTATAGAGGATATTCATCGCATGAGTCTGCAATGTAATTCCAGGGCGGGGTTCTTCTTCCCTCATCCTAGATTCTAATTTCTCAGTGATTTCTTTGGTCTGTCTTACGTTGAAATCCGCTTCCTGTAATGCTCTTCTCAAAGAGCGTAACATCTCTTTGAGTTCATCTTCATTCAACTTGCGGCGACTCTTCAGTATTCCCAGCGCTGAGAATATGCCACGAGAGAGTCCTTCCAGTGCCATGAACCATCCCAAAGGCGCATTTGGTTTGAACCCAACGGATGATTATTCTGGTGGGAAAGTGAGTTTTAGAATCTCATCCTCTAATTTTGCTTGGACCTGACTAGCCTTTGCAGGTCGGTCAAATGGTACAGGGTGCTCTCTGGAATTTATCCCAACATATACCGTACCAGATTCACTGCGTAATGACAAATCTTCTCTAACGATTCCTGGAAGGTGGAGATATACATCATCTCCATCTGACCATGTACCTCTGTGGACCTCCAAGCCAATTCCGATTCCAAATGGCCCCAAACCAGAATCGATATTTACTTCACCATGCAATTCTTTGCTTATTCCTCTCAGAGAGTCGATTCCATGAATGTCGGAGTCCTTCAATTCAACTTCATGTAAAATCAAATCAGGCAAAGCCGCTTTGAGTTCAGACACATTTTTTTTCTCGTTTTCTCTTCTAGTCCGAATGAATGAATGGTCTAAATCAGGAGTCATACGATTAATTACACATCCTGTAACCGGCAGTTTGAACTCTGCAAGGGATTGATGGGCACGTATTGTTTCATTTACACCCATTTTTTCAGGAATCGTGACCAAAGTGAAACGTGTTACTTCTGGATTGCATAGAATTCTTCTAACGTGTAAGACCCTGCGTCTGAATTTCTCCAACTCCTCTCGCATCTTCTCGCCTTCTTTTGCACCAAACATCAGAGCCCTGATGCCGCCTGTAAGCCTGTGCATGCGGATAATTTTGTCCGCCCATTTCTCAATTATCTCAGGTAGTGCAAGGAAACGCAAGGTGTGTCCAGTTGGGGCAGTATCAAACACAATTACATCCCAGTCTGGATTTTCTAAGTGTTTGAGCAATTCATCGAATGCCATAGCCTCGTCCAAACCGGGCAGAACCATCTCAGATGCGTTTAGTTCAGGGTCTTGTCCACCTAACATTGGACCTAGACTCTCTGTAAGTTTAGGAATATGATCTGAAATCCTAGCCTCCGGGTCAAGTTCAAGCCCCCAAAGTCCGGGCACACCCTCTACTTGTGTGGGCACTGGGCCTAATTCTACACCCAAACTGTCTGACGTACTGTGTGCTGGGTCACTGCTTACAAGTAAAACCTTCAAACCAGAATCTGCTAGTCCAACTGCTGTTGATGTGGAGGTTGTCGTTTTCCCGACACCGCCTTTCCCTCCGAATAACAACAAACGTGCCATATTTAGTGGAATAGATGGGTATATTCAAGCCTTAGCCTACGCAACTGACTTGAATAAGTCACTCGCAGAGATAAACATGGCAAGCGAGATGTGGCTATCTCAGGCTGCCATCATCGTATCTTTAGTCGGAATGAGTCTGGGCTGGAGAGGTGTGATGACCAAATATTCTGGATTCTATGACTTACCTACAGCATGGAGCATGATGTTTTGGGGAATTCTAATAGGTGGAGTATACGGTAGTTTAGGGGATTCTTTCTTACTAAGTCTATACATTCAAAAACAAATTCCTCCGTTACTTAATCTAGTAATTTGCTTAATGTTGGCTGTAACCGTTCACCTCATCCTGCGAAGAAAAAAAGTTCGAAGAACTGGTAGTCAACCAACCACAGGATGGGCATTAGGGCTAGCCGTAGGTGGAATGGTATCCTTATTCCTGATATTCAGATTGCTTGAAGGTTACCAGGATAGTATTGGAGTGGAGTTAGTGGCTTCAATAATACTCGTAGCATTGGTATCTCCTAGAGCTCACGCTCTGATATTCTGTAGACATGGTTATGGAATGTTGATGGGGAAAAGATGGAGTATCGTTCTGAGAACTTTCTTTTGGTCATCAATACTGCTCACAGCACTGTACAGTTCGTTTTACAACACAATAATTTGGATATTCATAATTCCGCCACTTCTCCTTGCAGAAAAGAAGGCACATGATTGGGTTTGGGCGGCAGTTCCAAGACCCGCTCGGAGACGTTTGCGAAGGATTTGGTCTGATGCATCAAAACTTAAAGCAAAAGAAGAAGAGTAAGTATCCACTTACTAATTATACATAGTCGAATTTGTACTGTATTAACTAAATCGAGGTTTAGTTTCATTACACGGCAGAACCTTCATGGGGGTGCCGTTTAGCCTAGTACACAATGGGAACATGCCCTTTCTGTCGAGCCCAGACACTTCCGGGCGATTCGATATGCTACAGTTGTGGCAGAGTAATCACTGGAGCTTCTGGCATGGATGCCAGAGTAAAAGGAGAATTTATGCGGTCGCCAACCAGAAAAGCGCGACATGGAGTAGCTCCAAGACATGCCATGACCAAGGGTCAAACAAAACGTAGGGGTAGAAAGAAACGTAGCCGCATAAACCAACTTGGACTGGTTGCATTTCTCGCATTTATATTCTTCACACCAGAAGCAAAGCAGTTTGTTCTAGCAAAGTGGGCAGAAGTTGAAGAATATATCAACGATGCACTGGCCGGTTGGCAAACTTACCCGCTCGAGGCAGAGTACACAGTCGTCCGCAGCGTCGACTTGTGGAATAACAACTCGAATCCAGGTTGGCTGCAAGAATCAATTCCCATACCTAGCGATGTTGTAAGCAAAAACGCTCAGTTTGCATTAGCATATAATGACGGAACAGAGGTGCCATTGTCTAAAATTCAAGATATTATCGGCATCGAATTAAGGCTTGATGGTGAGGTAATATCAATTCCATTAGTCACATCAAGTGGTTTCCCATTCAAGAGTAGGGATAATGCCATAGTGACACAGGACGATAGCGAAGTTTGGTGGCCGGGTCAAGGTTCTGGTTCTGATTACTGTTCAATCCAATATTGTGTAAAGGTCAAAATGGATATTGAACCAGGAACCCACGAAACATTAGACTTTGCAGTCACTCTAAAATCTACAAGTCACACTTGGTGGCATTCTACCAAGGTTGATAGTAAACTTGACGGCAAGTCAGAGGGAGTCAGCGTCCAAAGATCCGGAACATTCAGTGAGATATCTGAAAGAGGATATGGAACAAGAGACATGCAATTTACAGAGGAGAAATGGTACGATAGAGGAGGCTTTACTCAAGGTGGAATAACCTACACGTGGGCGATTGATTCAAGGCAAGCGACAGCCCCAACAGTATACCAAACCGCTGCCAGTATCTCTGCATCACTTCCATCAAACTTGAAAGATAATGCGTACGCCTATGCGAGAGCTACCTTCGATTGGTTAAACGATAACGTACCTTACGATACTAATGCGCCAGGAACTGCTAGAGGTGGAGAACAGTGTTTAGATATGGGAATGGGTGATTGTGATGAACAGTCAAACGCATTCATGAGTATTATGAGAGTGAAAGGAATACCTACATGGTACGTATTCGGTGCACTAGCCGATCCAGAATTTACTGAATGGGAAGGCCATGCATGGGCATACATCATGCTACCAATGTCAGAGGATTGGTGTGAAGATAACGATGTAATTTTGAATGATTGTTACATAGAAGGTGCTGTCGATGTTGTCAATCATAAGTGGCTTGTACATACACCGACCGCTTACATAGACTGGATAGAACCACACAGCACTGGTGGACAAATTACAGATGGCTACTACTTTGGAGGTAGTAAATCTGGTATCGACAGATTACGCTCATTCTACACAGAAGGCTACGACATATCAGGCGGCACTTGGGACAATAAGTGGGTTGGTGAGAATTTAGCATGAGGATTATCATTGGCGGCGGAGGTCGTGTCGGTACTGGTTTAGCCAGAGCACTCCGTAGCGAAGCAAAGGATGTTGTTCTCGTCGACAATAAAGCTAGAGCGGTAAAAAATTCCCAGGGAATGGATATTCTTGTTCTCCACGGCGACATTACTCAGAGAGAGAAATTTATTGAAGCTGGAATTGAAACCGCACAAGTTTATGTCGCTGCAACAAATTCAGATGAAAGAAACATCTTGTCTTGCGCACTGGCAAAACACGTCCACAAAGAGGCTACAAAAGGAAAAGGAACCCTTATGACAATTTGCAGAGTTAGAAATCCTATGTTCCTCGAGGAACACAAATCTGGGAAATTATCCAAATGGGCAGGAGTTGACCACGTAGTTCATCCAGTTGATGGTGCCATTGAGAGACTGATGTCAGGGTTAAGATCCTCATCCCTTACCGAGGTAATCCCATTTGAAGCGGACGCATTCATTGTAGAGTTGGAAGTTCAACCCGAAGCAGGCGCTGTAGTTCATCGCACTCTACGAGATTCAGGAGACAAAGTAGAAGGTGGCATGCCACTCATTGTTGGCCTAAAACGAGACGGTGAGCCCGGAAGAGTGCCTATTGCTGATGACCAGATTTTACCAAAAGATAAGTTGGCAATTGCCACAGCAGGGGAGGCTTCATTCAATCGGATATTGCGTATTTTTGGTCACGAGCAAGTAGACTTCCCAGATAAACCGAGAGTTGCGATATTTGGCGCAGGATTGGTTGGGACAAGACTTGCGAAGGCATGGTTAGACTCCAATGCATTCGTAACTGTTGTTGAAAGAGACCTAGAAAAGGCAAACACACTTTCGGGTTCCGACTTAGGAAATCGAAAGGGTATCGAAATAATCCATGGTGACCATTTGGACAAAGATTTATTGTCGGAAATTGAAATCTCTTCATTCGATTTAGCAATATCAGCCCTCGAAAATGATCACGCTTCAATTGCTGCAGTACTTTTGGCAAGCGACATGGGAGTAGAAAGAACTGGGCTGATTCTATATGATGCAGACTTGGTAAATGTTGTCCGAAGGATGGGAATAACATTCTCTGTCGATAGGAAGAGGGTTGCAATCGATACGATACTCGCAAAGATTCATTCCGAACTCCCGGGGCCATATGCAGTTTTATCCAGCGTACCTGAGGTGATTGGGATTTGCCTCCCAGTATTGCCAGAAGTCAAGTTTGCGGGAAAAACAATTGCTGATGCTGGGCTACCTGAATGGTGTAAAGTCGCATTTATACAGAGAAAAAATATTCACGAAGAGTGGGAAACTATGCGCCCTTCCTCCTCAAAATCTCTCCTTGAGGGAGACAGACTAACCATTTTCCTACCTCCAGATAGGGTTAATGACCTAGAACGAAAATTCAAGGTGTGAGATTAAAATGCGTCGAGATGTATTGTCTCTGATCGTCGGTTGGACGATGGTTGCAATGCTAATTCCTCTTTCATTCAGTTTCCTTGTAACATGGTGGCTAGATGGGCTAAATACTGCCGCAGTCGCTTTCTTGATTCCGTTGGTATTCTCTGGACTTATTGGATTAGCTATGCTTAGCATTGGCGTTAGGTCAGACACAACTGAAAGGTTGAGAGACAGAGAAGCATTCGCTGCAGTAGCCCTCGCTTGGCCTGTGGCAGTATTGGTGGGAAGTCTACCATTTTGGCTTGGAGGTGTATTCCATGGACCATTCACAGATGGTTCAGCGATGGCTGATATCGCTAGAGGTTTCGTTAATTCTTGGTTTGAATCGATGTCTGGTTTTACAACAACTGGTGCAACTGTTATCGAGCACTCAATGAGTCCAAATTGTATTCCAGGAACTACCCCTGATTGCATAAACGCTCAACCAAAGGGGATTCTAATTTGGCGTTCATTAACTCAATGGCTTGGAGGCATGGGAATAATTATGCTTGGACTCATGCTACTTTCACGAGTTTTAGGAGGAGGAATGGCATTAGCAAGAGCTGAACTGACTGGACCTTCTCTCTCAAGATTACGTCCAAAATTACAGGAAACTGCGCTTGCGCTTTGGACGATATACATCATATTGACTGCCTTAGAGATAATTCTGCTATGGTCAGTTGGAGGAATGACAATGTTCGATGCTTTCAATCATGGATTAACAACCATGCCATCTGGTGGATTCTCAACCCACGACGCCTCAATTGCATACTATGACAGTTTTGTCGTTGAATCGATTATAATTTGTTTCATGTTCTTAGCAGGTGTCAATTTTACTCTAATTTGGCTTGCTTGGGAAAAGCAATGGGACAAAGTATTCGCCGACCAAGAAGGAAGAAGTTACGTCTTGGTGATTGTTGCAACCACTCTATTCGTATTCTTAGCATTGATTTCTCAAGGAAGTAATCTCAGTGAAGGATTCTTTGATTCACTTTTCACAGTTGTTTCAATCGGAACTAGTACTGGATACACAAACTCTGATTACATGCTATGGCCAGTTGTTACTCACATTTTCCTCTTCTTATTGATGATAGTAGGAGCTTGTGCAGGTTCAACCAGTGGTGGACTGAAATTGATGCGTGTCAAACTTGGACTAAAGATCGCCTGGAGAGAAATCGGCAGAATCGTACAACCGAAGCGTGTCGTACAAATCCGCATGAATAACGAAGTTGTGGACAATGAAAGGTTAGGATTGATAGTAGGTATGCTATTTGTTTGGACTGGCTTATTTGCAATATCTTGTATCATTTTGGCAGTAACTATGCCTAACTCTGACTTTGAATCGGTAGTTGCAGTAGTAGCATCTGCTCTCGGAAACACTGGTCCTACTTTGGGAGATTATGGACCCTCCAATACATGGGCATCTATGGGAACACCGTCCCTATTGATTACCTCAGTTTTGATGTGGTTTGGAAGGCTCGAATTGATGACAGCATTACTATTGTTACACCCTAGAACCTGGGCTAGAGAAGAAAGAGAAGCACCAGATAGAGCTTCTGTTAAATTAATTCGTGAATTGTTTGAGAAGATGGAAGATAAATCAAATGAAAAAAATTAGAACAATTTCATTTGACCCGGATTCGATGATGGCTCTTCATCGGTGTCGATTTCTACCTGTGGAATTTCTTCTACAACAGGAACCATAATTTCTGAATTCGATTTTTCTAATTCCTTAGCATACCTTTCCATCAATTCTTTTGTGCTACGGTGAGATACTGCCAAACCACAAATTGCCACATGCTCTTCAGGTGAAAGTCCTAACGCAATGGAAATTGAAAAGTCCTCGCTGTTTTCTGATTGAACCGCAACCAAAGACGGAAGCAACTCCTCTCTAACAGCTTTCTTTGAACAACCGCATGTCTCTGATAAGCGGTCCACAACCGAGCGTTTTACCCAAGCAGACCCACGCCTCAAAAAATCAGGGTATTTACAAAATATACGTCCTTCTATTGGCTTTGGAGAGGTCACACTTGCTGACAAACCGGTCAAATTTGACGACCAATACCAAGACCTGTGTGCTGTATTGCGGAACCTAGTTGTCAATAACCCATCTGCGAGGGAGAGTGACTTTGAACCTCTTCGAACAGCTTGCTTATCTGTAAATACTACGCCATTATTCCATGAGACCCAAGCGACTAGGTCATCTGGACTTTTATCCAAGGAACGAGTAGATTGCATGGCTTTTTTCGCAGTTCTTGACCTGTATAATTGATCTAATCCAGGGAAAATTTCAACTGTTGTATCCCTCACTCCGGTCTCAATATTCTCTATCACTAACTCTTTTGTCAGATTGGATTCGATTAATGAACACATTACCTGTAAATCTCTGACTAAGGCTCTAAGGTCACCTGGATTATTGTTTACTAATTCATCCAATGCACCGGGGTCAGCGGTGAATCCCTCTTCTTTTATTACTCGAAGAGCAATTCTTCTGAGTGCTTCATTAGACGCTCTCTCAAATCGAATTGGGATTAGATGTTTTGAAAATCTGTCTCTAGCAGTTCTCCAAGAAGAAGAAGTCCTGCCCCATAGTCCCATTTCATCATTGCATGCTAAAATGACGGGCTGTCTTGTTTCAGATAGAAGATTCAGTAGTTCTGCTTTACCACCACTATCGCCTTTTAATGCCTTGGAATCATCAACGTCTTCACCCGAAACAATCGTGTTAATTCGGTCTGATGATATTTCTCGCAGACCTCCTGAAAGATGGTCTACTTCATCGAGGAGGATAAGGGTCCGTGGTGGTTTTTGCCCCGGAGTCATGAACAAAGAGCCGTGTGTGGAAGCGTGAGTTGCTGCCTTTCTTATTGCACCAGCATTCCTTGCATCGCTTGCATTTAACTCGATTACCTGCCAACCCATGTCTGCTGCAACAGCTCTTGCAACAGTTGTTTTTCCTACACCGGGTGGCCCAATCAAGAGAATTCCTGGTTTTTTTGGCCGACCTTCCTTCCACTGGTCGAGCCATGCTCTGATTTTCTTTCTCTGAGCCTCATTACCTTCGAGTTGTCTTTCACTCATCGGACGGTGGCGTTCTGTCCAATCACTTGCCACCATGAGGTGATGTTTGACTAGGCCCCACTTGAACATTGAGTTTTTCAGAATGGTAAATCATCAATGTTCAGTCGAATTTGTTCGCGTGTATCTCTATCCCTCAATGTTACAGTATTATCACTTAATGATTGATTGTCTACGGTGATACAGAAAGGAACACCGATTTCATCAGCCCTTGCATATCTTCTACCGATTGAGCCACTTGCGTCATAGACCGAAAATACGCCTTTTTTACCACAAAGATTTCTATGAATCTTCTCTGCAAGCTCTTGCATGCCATCTTTCTCTGATAGTGGCAAAACGGCAACATCGATTGGTGCTACGGTATTAGGAATAGAGAGCAATGTGTAATCCTCACCTTCCTTTTTGGTTTCGTGATAGCAATGATCTAGTACATGCCAAATGATTCTATCAATTCCAAATGCTGGCTCTACAACGTGAGGAACATACCATTCTCCGGTAACATTAGCAGTTGTTTGAACACGCTTCACATGTTCAGGAAGAATATTGACTTCTTGACCATCGATACTTGTCACCATTGGGAATGTTGCGTCTGAATCTAAATTTTCGACATATTCTTTCACTTTCCCTGCTAATGCTCGAAATGCAGGTCCTGCTTTTGCTCCATCGATTGTCCAACCATCTACTTCGACTAATTTTGGTTCCTTGAATTTCCTCCAAGCACGTAATTTCTGTCCAGTAGCTTCTTCATGAGCAGTCAAGTCATAGCAGCCCCTATGCGCAATACCTACACATTCAATCCAACCATAAGAACCCAAAATTTCTGCATCCCAGCAATCTTGCGCATAATGCGCCATTTCGTTTGATTCATGCTGTCTAAAGCGTAAGCCTTCAGGATTAATTCCGACTGATACTAAGAAGTCCATGGTCCAAGCCATGAAATATCCAACAGTAGGGTGCCGTATTACTCCTTCATCGACTGCTTGCTGAAAAGTCATCGCAACTTCTCCTTTGCCGTCAGCAATCAGAGTGACCGTATTTGTCCATGATGAAAAATCATGGTGTGTTGTTGCCTCAGGATCAATGAAATATTCTAATTCTGCCATGTTAAATTCCCTTAACCTAATCATTCCTTGGCGAGGGCTGATTTCATTTCTGTAACCTTTACCAGTTTGGATTGCACCGAAAGGTAGACGTTCTCTAAAATGCCTGTAAATCGATGTGAACGATGTGAACATACCTTGAGCAGTTTCTGGCCTCAGGAATCCTTGACGGCCCGATTTACCTGCGCCAATTTTTGTATTAAACATTAAATTTTGAGCCTCGATTTTACTCCATTCAACAGCGCCACAAGACGGACAAGCAGGCTTTTGCTCACCGATAGATGATTCTAGTTCATCTTTTGATAATGCATCTGCATTGGACACGAGATGTTCGATTAGTGTATCAGCGCGGCTAGCCTCTCCACATTTACCGCAGTTGGTCATAAAGTCACTAAATTCCCCAACGTGTCCAGAAGCTTCCAATACTGCGTATGGAGTGATTGTGGGGCACGATATCTCCACGATGTTACCCAGACTTTGCCAGTGGTCAATCCATGTTTGATTTACACGATTTCTAAGCCTACCACCGACTGGACCAAAGTCATACAATCCTGCGTATCCCCCATGGATTTCGAAAGCCGGAAGGATAATTCCTCTGCGCTTTAGCATGCCTGAGAGCCTAGCTAACCTCTCGGGACTAAACTCCTTCATGACCTGTGGGGGATAGAAGAAGTAAATGAGACCACCTCTTGTAAAAGTGAATAAATTTAGATTTGCAACCCTAAAGAAAAAAACGAAATGTTGAGAATAAATGTGATGCAGTGCACGTTTAAACAATAGATACTGCCATCTTGGATGATTTTAGGCTTAAGGCAAACATTCATGACCTCATTACTCACGCTCCCCAATCACGGATAGTGGAGAAGATTATCATGGCTAACATCTCATATCTAGATAATCCTCTAACAACTGAGGAATTATATGAGAAATTGTGCCAACCTGTTAGGAATTGGTTTAAGGATAAATTTCCCGATTTCACCAAGCCACAAAAGTTAGCAATTCCTTCAATTATGAACAAGGACCATTTGTTACTTTGCTCTCCAACTGGTTCTGGTAAAACACTAACTGCATTTTTGTCAATAATCGACGAGTTAGTTAGACATGCACTTGCAGGAACATTAGAAGAAAGGGTGTACTGCCTGTATATTTCACCAATCAAGGCACTCGCAAACGACATCCAAAAGAACTTGATTGGACCACTTGAAGAGATTGAGAAAAAATACCTTCCAGATAGGGCACAGGGTAAGATTAGGGTTGGATTGCGAACTGGTGACACCCCTCAATCTGAAAGACAGAAGATGCTGAGAAAACCTCCACACATACTAATCACTACACCTGAAAGTATGGCCATAGCAATTTCTTCTCCAAGATTCCAACCAATTGTATCTAATGTTGAATGGATCATTATTGACGAAATGCACTCGCTTGTTCCAACAAAGCGTGGCGTACACCTAGCACTTACGATTTCACTGCTCGACACAATATTGGAGAGACCTGTCCAAAGAATTGGTATTTCAGCAACCATGGAACCACTAGAAACAGTTGCAGAATACCTAGTTGCTAGTGATGACAGAGAGAGTCGAAATGGTAACCAAACTGTAAAAATTGCAAAAATTAGTGGAGCCCGTGAACTCGACTTGGACATATTGCTATGTTCTCCTAAATTTAGCGACTTATCTGTGATGAAAGTCTTAGAGATGAACGTGGAGATGGTTTCTGATTTGATCGGTGCCCACACAACAACTCTAGTCTTTGCAAATACTAGGAAAATGACTGAGACGCTTGTACAGAAACTTCGACCATATCTTGGCGACTTAGTTGCTGGCCATCACGGTTCTATGGATAAGAGAATCAGGTTGGATGTTGAAAGAAAACTCAAACTTGGACATCTGCGTGCTGTTGTAACTTCGTCCTCTCTAGAAATGGGAATTGACATTGGTTCGGTCGACATGGTAATTCAAATCGGTTCACCTGGAGATATTGCTACTGCTCTGCAAAGAATTGGTAGAGCTGGCCACCATGTCGGAGGTATTCCACGTGCTAGATTCCTGCCAACTAGTGTCGATGACCTAATCGAGTTGGCTGCACTACAAGCCGCAATTCAAACAGGCGACATGGATATGCTTGATTTCCCACAGAATTGTTTAGACGTTCTTGCACAATTCCTAATTGGGTTGGTCATTATCAACGAAAGAGATATCGATGAAGCCTTTGAAGTTGTAACAAGTACGTGGTCATACAGAAACTTGGGATATGATGATTTCATTGAAGTCATTGACATGCTTGAGGAAGAAAGGAGAGTTTGGGTTGATTGGGAAGAGAACCTCTACGGCAAGAGAGGTTACTCTAGAATGATTTATTACACAAACATCGGTACAATTGCTCCAGATAATTCCTATCTTGTTTTCAATGCTGAAGGAAGCATACTCGGACAATTGTCCTCCTCATTCGTTGCAAACCTACGAGGTGGCGATGTAATTTTACTAGGTGGTTCTACATACAGAGTTTCTAACATACAAGGAACCCGGGTGAATGTAACATCTGTAACCGGATACCGTCCTACAGTACCGTCTTGGAGTGGTGAAGCAAGAAGCCGTTCGAGAGAATTATCAAAGGCATTGCTTGACTTAATTGGGCACAGCGTAAACACGCTACGAAGACAAAATGACCCTAGGGTAATTCTTCGAGACGTATATGGATTAAGTGAAGGGGTTGCCAATACAATCGCTAGACATCTCGAAGAGCATACTTTGGATTCATTCCAAGTTCCTGACCCAAATAGGCTAATCGTAGAGCAGATTGTATCAGGCGGAATGCCAACATACCTAATCACATCATGTCGGGGCAGAGGATTTAACACAGCTCTTGGATACTTTATGGCAGGTCTCGCTGAACAGGATGGTATAGCAGTCCTTGAATTATCATTTGATGAAAACGGACTTTTGATCAAGACCAGTCAGGAAGTTGACCCCGGAAAAATGTACGAATCTTTCCAATCCAATGACCATATGGAAGTTATTGAGCGATACATCGTGAGCACACAGATATTCGCAAAGAGATTCAGAGAAATCGCTGGACGTTCATTGATTATCCCTAAAAGAATAGGTGCTGAAGAGGTAAGTCCTCAGCAATTCCAGCAGAGAGCAGATGCATTGTTACAGAGACATCGCTCAATCGAAGACTCACTGCTAATTCGCGAAGCTAAATCAGAAATTATGTTTGGAGATATAGATATCAAATCTCTAAACCAATTCCTTGAGGCAAGTAAAGAATCAGAAGCTCGTATAGTTCACTCAAAGGTTCCAGTTCCCTCACGACTTGGTATGAGCCTGTACATGAGCACATTTGAGGACTTACTGTCAATGAAGACTCGAGCATTCCTGGTGAAAGACATTGACCCGGAAATATTGAAGCGATTGTTAGGAAATAGAAGTCTAGCTACCGAACTCACTGATGAACAATTGAATGATTATTACTCAAATAAGGTCCCTAAACCAAGCAACTCATCAGAATTATTGAGCTTGATGAGCAAGGGTGGTGGACTTGACAGAAAGTGGGAAAATCCACTCTACAAGGCAAAATTAGATGGAATCGACCACAGCACGATTGAATCTTGGGTCAGAGAATTGGCAAGCCGGGGTGAAATTACTAAGATAAGGGACACTGGTTCACCTGAATTAGATGATAAGTGGTTCACGACCTACATGGCAGAAATACACGGTACTCTGGGATGTATCGCTGAAGCTGGCGGCAAAGACATGGAGGACATCAGAGACCTTTACACAAAAGGACTAAACTACGAGGTTGCTACTGAATTTGATGGATTAAAGCCAATTAAATGGCAAAAGATGACAATAACAGACGCTCATGAAGCACTTCGTGTAAAGATAATCGAAATGCTAGGCAGTGAAGGGCCCGCAATGGGAGAGCACATTTTCGATAGGTTACCTTTCCCGCAGGGGCAAATCGATTCTATCCTACATGAACTAGAGATGAGAAATGTAATCTCAGTTGGTTTCTATAAACAGACTGACGACGCAGAGTATATCCTCAAAGTAGACGAACACAGAATCACCGGTGGTGAAGAAGATGTTGTTGAATATCGTTGGGTCCAGAACTTAGTGATGCAGAAGTCATTTGAACAATATCAAGACGGGTTTACAGCCTTCGACCAGCATATTCTTTTCCAGAAACAACAAGAGATGCTGTACAGAGTTGATGGTTTCAGATATGCGGATTGGAAGGATTTACAATTGGACTCTGACGTAATCATGGGCCGATTGCTACACAATAGAATCGGTTATACAACTAGGAAGAATCTACCAATGCTTCTAGGTCTGAAACCAGAACCCTGGTTAGGAGAAATGGAGAAATTAGTATTGGAAAAAATACCCAAGGGAGAGAATCTGACAAGACAGGAAATTCTTGCGGATTTCCCTAAGGGTGAAGACCACAAGTCGTTACAGAGAGATTTGAAAAATGCAATCAGTAACTTGGAGCGGCAGTTATGTGTTGTAAAACAGTTCGAAGACGTTAGTGGGCGCAGAAGACGTCTATCACTATTCCACAGGGTGGTGGATGTCTACGAGCCTATGGACTTTGAGGACGCTCTAGTTGACGTCATCAAAAGAATGGGTCCTGTGAAAGCATTCACACTGCGATATTATGTTTCTCGAAGCGTAGAAGAATTAGCAATCGCACTCAGGAATCTGGAAAATCAAGGTCGTATTTCAAAGGTAATGGCTCTAGTTCCTGAGCCTGAAGCCTTCTATGTAATTCCAGAAGAAGTTTCGAAACTCAGCACACAAAATAGGGAAGACAGAAAATTGCGTATACTCACCCAATCTGACCCGTATGTTTCGAGATTTATCTGGGAAGTTAGATCTGTCCTTGACAGAGGATGGTACCTACCTGTCTTCAAGGGAGTAGACCCAATCGGTAAAGTCCTCATGTTCAAAATCAATGATTATCTCGAAATAAAGGATATGCACATTCCATATGCTTACCTTGATGAGTTCTGCAGTGCATTCGAAAAATTACTGGATAATCATTCTGACCAACTCGTAGACGTTGCAGTGTTATCTCAATTCAATGGCGTTCCTGTAACAGAACTGGAAGACGATTCTCGCAATGCCTTGGAAGGAATTGGATTCAAGTTAGCAGGAGAGAGAATGATCAGAGGTGGAGTAGTTGACCCACAACCTCGCGAAATTGCAGAACGTGCACTATTCCATCGACACCATCTTCACCAGAATTCAAGACTTGAAAACGAAATTCAAGCGCTCGACAGCGTTCAAGAAGTCAGAGATGATTTCGGACTAAGAGGTAGGGCAGAAGTCTACCGTGTAAGTCTCAAGAATATGGCCAGTGCAAACCAATTACACCAAGGAATCAACCTCAGAGGTCATCAAGTTTGGGCATCATATGACCACTTTTCAACTCTGTTAGCAATTCGAGGAGAAGAGCCAAATGATGAATTGTTAGATGTATTGGAGTTCTTTGAGAATCACAGTGATCCAAACCTGTTTATGGAAAGGCACGCGATGAAGAGGGCTGCATTTAGGAAATTAATCCAGCCACTTCTGCGCAGTGGACACATGGTCCAAGATTACCGAGGTGGATTTAGATCTGTGGCACCACGAAGAGGTCTTGACCCAGTCATCCTGAGAAGAGAGTACCTTCGAAGGCTTGTCTCTGATTATCCAGTAATTACTCTCAAGCAATTCACAAGACTTGCAGGCACGCCATTCAAACCAGAGGAATTGAAAGCGATATTAACAGAGTTCGAAGAGGATTCTACCTTGATCAAAGGATTCCTAATACAAGATCTACACGAAGTCTGTTGGGGAAGAAAAGACCTACTCGATGAAGCAAAGAATGTTCCACCAATCCGGGACTTCGTCATTCCACCATCTGACCCGATTGCACCGTATTTCTCTGAGGTACTAAAACAAAAATTCGGATTTGGTAGCGCATATCTTGTTTTCAGGAATGCCGAACCAGTAGCTGCATTCAAAGCAAATACACGTGATAAGATAATCGATGTAACCGATTACGAAGGTTCAGAGAAAGGATGGAGAATTGTCAAAGAATTCGCATGGGAGCATCAGATGCCACTGAAAACCGAACTAAGAATCGGCGGAAAGCGAATGAAGTGATTGCGATATTGGAAAACCCAACATATCTAGTCAAGATGCTGTGGGTCTTTCTAGTGGTACATTAAATAACAAGTTTCTTTGTCATTAGTATGTGAACCACAAGGCTGTTTCTCTTGCTGTCCTATTTTTGATGGTGTCCTTGAGTCCGTTTGTTCAAACAAGCGCTGCATCTGAAATCGAAGATATCGAGGTATTGCAGACCGTTGTAAATCCCGCTAACAACCATACCTACCATCTTCTTAGTGCTTCATCATGGAGCGATGCTGCATCTGTTGCAAGAAGCTTGGGCGGTTTCTTGGTTACGGTTGATGATGCTGATGAAGATCAATGGCTCTTCGATACTTTCGCAGTAGACAACGGAACAACTCGACATCTTTGGATCGGATTGTCAGACCATCAAAACGAGGGAGATTTCAGATGGCACGATGGTACACCATTCACTTACAGGAACTGGGGTGAGGGACAACCAGGTGAAGGTGACGACGAAGATTACGTTCACATCACTGGAACAAACATGGGAACAATAGAACCTGCTACTTGGAATGATTTAGAAGATGACCCTCAATACTTCCCAGTTTACGGAGTAGTAGAAGTTGGAGAAGGTGCTGATTATGCTCTACGATTCGATGGAGACGACGACCACATAATCATCTATGACGAAGTTCCTGAATTCACAGATTTGATTGAAATCGAGGCCTGGATTAATGTCGCAGATACTTCAGGAATTCAGTTTATCACGATGCTAGGCGATTATGGATGGGGGCTTTACATCAACAATGGATACCTTGCATACTCAAATGAATACTCTTTGTCGCAAAATCCTACCTCCAATATGTCAATCGAAGATGGTGTCTGGACTCATGTCAGAGTTGTAGTCAACTCCAGTACAGGGGGAGAATTTTTCCTAAATGAAGAACCTGCTGGACTTATCGATGTAAATGATTCACAAATCCCTGCTGGTGATTTTGGATCCAATGACTGTTTCCAATCTGGAGAAGATTGTGATGAACTATACATTGGAAGGATGGGAGCAGGTTGTGATTGCAATTATTTCAGTGGATTACTTGATGATGTAAGAATTGGGAACAACGACGAGTACACGCTTTGGGAGTTTACAGAAGGCGAGGGTAGTCAAACCGAAGACTCACAAGGATTGTTGGGAGAGATTCATGGTGCTGCTTGGGTCATGCCTGACGGAACCATCATTGCACAGGCTATCGAATTAGAAAATGATGAATATTATTCTGACATTTCTGCAAGTGCGGGAGACACATTGCTATTCTTCATGGAAATACCAGAGAATACCCAGTATGCTTACCTTAACATGTATTCTTGGGATTTTGAATGGGAAGAAGATTACTATGAAGAACCGGAATATGAAATCTATATTTCAAAGGATGAAATACCATCCGCTTGGGACCATGATTATGAGGTAGAGACTTATTACGGTCTGTACGTCTACGAGTATTTCGAATGGCCTGAGGAAGGCACGTATTGGATTACAGTATCATCAAACTATGACATTGATAATTTAGAAATAACTGCTTACTGGGAAGAGGCTCCTGAGCCTCCTGAATTGGATGAAATGACTGAATTAAACGATGGAATTTCGGTTACAAACCAAAGGATCAGCCGCAATAGCGGAGAATCCCTGTATTTCTATGTCGACCTGCAGGATGAATTAGCGGAATTGCGTGTAGATACATGGGGTGGAGATGGAGACTGCGAACTTCACATCGCTTACCAAGCACTACCCTACTATGACGACTGGGGATGGATTGAAGACGGCTGGTTTATTGAAGAAACTGGAGAAAGTAACGGTAGACAGATTGGAGGACAAGACAAGTCAGACCATTCATACAATCAAGGGAATGATGAAACTGTGCAACTGTTTGATGCTCAGCCTGGAATTTATTACATTATGATGACATCGTATAGAGGATGTCGAGATGTCACCATTCAAGCTGACTTCACATATGCACCAAATAACGTCGAACCAGATTCTGCAATCGAATTAACTGACGGGTTATCCTACGGACCATTATCTGGATTTGAAGGCTTAGACCAGTATTTCTTCATCGACGTACCGGTAGGAACTGAAAGGCTTGAAGTTGACTTAGATAACGGCGATGGAGAAGCCAAGTTGATGATGAGACTAGAGCAATATCCGACTTGGACAACTTACGACCATCACTCAAACGCTCCTGGAGCAGGAGATAAGATCGGATTTAACGACCCAACACCGGGTCGCTGGTACATCATGTTAGGTAGTGAAGAATACTACAGTCGAATCGACATTACCGCTTCATTTGAAGACCGATACGTATGGTCATATGACGGAGAGCCTATCCAACTTTTCAATGGTGAAGAAATTGGTGCGATGAGCGCACCAGAGGGAGAGGAGTTGCTATTCTTTGTAGAACTAGATGATGCTATTGCTAATCAAATGGAAATCAAGACATGGGGTGGCGAAGGAGACCTAGCTCTATTTGCAGAAATTGAAGAATTCGACTGGATGGACTTTGACGATGGGCCAATGGGTAGACAATTTGGGGAAACATTCTACGAATCAGATGGCGATGGTGCTGAAGAATACATCAGCATCTACTTCGTAACAGGATATGTTGAGATTACGGTGTATGCGAATTCAGACCTTGAAGACATTTCGATAATAGCAACGTGGGATGAATTCGACGAACCAAGACCTGGGCCCGACCCTGACCCAGACCCTGAGCCTCCTGTTGTTGATGATTTGATGGAATGTGATGATTTCATTGAAAGTATCCTAGATGACTTGGACACCAATGGAGATGGAGAAATATCGAAGGAAGAGCTAATGGATAATGACGACGGAGAGTTCGAGGAATACGACACCAACAAAGACGGTGTACTGGACAAGTCGGAGATAACCGTAGCAATTTGCTCTTGTGATAACGAATTAATGTTGATTACAGACCAACTTGAATCTAGAGATGGAAGATACTCCATTGAAACCCTTTCTAACATCGCTTGGAAGAACGATTTCGATTTCTTTGAAATGGATTCCAACAATGATATTTGGATTGATGAAGAAGAAATTGAAAAGTACGCAGAATCTTGTGTAACTACCTATGACCCATTCGACAGAGATGGTGATGGAGTTCCAGACAAGGATGATGCATTCCCTGATGACCCTGACGAAGATACAGATACTGATGGAGACGGCATTGGAGATAATTCTGACATAATAGCTTCAGTAGATAACGATGTTATTTGGGTATCATCAGGCGTATTAGGGCTAATTTTAGTCGCTGCACTTGGCGTGATGTTCGTTCGTTCAAGAAGGCGCCCAGAGTATGCTTGGCAGGAGTATCAAAAGGACAACATGTCAGAAGCAATGCTGTCACAAATGACATCGAATATACCTCAACCTGTGGTACAACAAGAAGTACCTCCTGCATTGGATTTAGGTCCGCCTGTTGAGAATGTCCCAGATGATATGAAGGTCTCAGATCTCTATGACTGAGATTTTTTTGATTTCTGGTCAACACCTAGCGGCTTCATCAAAGCCAAAACATTTCTATGCATTTGAGGCAGCATTTCGAACAGAACTAGCGCTAATAGGAACATTGCGCCCAATGATACGAATCTTGCTGCATATGCATGACCAAATTCGAAGATTGAGAGATTCATCCATCTCCAATCTGGATAACCCATTTGAAGCCAAATCAAGCCTGCATTTCTGAACAGATTGAGAATGTGAATCAAAGAAAGAGCAACAAACAGCGCTCGCACTCGCTTTCTCCAATCAATGTCTAGGACGGATATTGCGCCAACGAAGATTATCATTGACTGGATTGCTGTACATGCAAGAACGAAGTTGATGTAAATCGGTTCTCCATTGACCAACAACTCGGTGTGAAAAGAATATTCTGACATCTCTTCCGTTAGGAACCAACGATTGCCTTCCCAATCATTCCAATTTACAGACTGGCCGTTAGATGGGTTAGCAAATGTATCCCCAAGCGTTACTTTTGCACCTCCTGCAAATGACAATAGAGCTGCAGACTGCCATGCGACAAACCATATTGCCATTACATTCAAAATCGGTACATGTGCTATTAACAGGTATGGTAGACCTGCAACTGCGACAGTGCCTCTAAACCAAAGTAATGCGTTTTGGTACTTTTCTTCAGTCACCCTTCGCTCCCAAAGTGCGATTCCTACAGCACCCGGTAGAGTAAGTGCACTCATTGTAGATAGCACGGGGTCATTGTGTTCAAGGTAAAAAGTGATGTCGTTAAAGAAGTAAAAACCAGTCATCACCCATCCAAATGGTGCTAGCGGCTCAAACCTACCACTCCTGCTTTTCCAACAGATGAATAGCAGGACCATTCCGATTGCGCCAACAATGGTCGCAATCGACCTGTCGACCAAATAGTCGCCTGCCATGTAATAACGCTAAACACCCCTTCATGTAATGGCTTTGCCTCAACGCACATAGGTGAGTCCTATTACAGAAGAAATCATGCAAGGCCCAATATCCGAAGTTAACCTTGGAAAGGTTGACTTGGATTGGAATGGCGCAATCGCATTCTTGGACAGGGATGGTGTGCTTAATTATGGCAGTCCCAATTACATCAATTCACCAGATGAGTTAGAAATCATACCTGGAGCAAAAGACGCCATTGCAGACCTAAGAAAATTGGGCTACAGAATAGCAATTACTACGAATCAGTCTGCGATAATGCGTGGACTTTGGGGACAAGATACTATTCATGCAATCCACAAAAAACTGCAAGATGAAATTGGAATTGTGGATGTAATCATGACTTGCCCGCATCGAAATAGGGACCGCTGCCAATGCAGAAAACCACAACCTGGAATGCTAAATGAAGCATCTGATATCATTCGAAGTAAAACGCACAAACTACCAAATTGGTGGAAAGACAAACCAAAACCACATCACGAGTTAGATCTTATGGTCGGAGATAGAGATTCTGATATGGGAGCGGGATGGGCAGTTGGTGCAAGGCTGTTTCAAGTCGACGAAGACATTGGAATTCGTCAAGTAATCAGCAGAATCAAGGAAAACGATGAAGGAGACGACTTCAGACCAGTGTGATATACATGTGGCTAGGCATCGATGACACAGATTCATTGGAAGGAGGTTGCACAACCCTAGTCTTCCATGAATTGCTAGATGCTTTACCTTGTGAGTACGGCGAGCCACGACTTACAAGATTGTGGCCTTTCGCTGCGCAAAGAACAAGGGGGAACGCTTCATTATCTGTGGAAATCTATTCTGACGACACTATTGTCGATTGGCTAGATGATTACTGGATTGAAAAAATCTTACCTCTAAAAGGACAAGTCTCAAAATCTGACCATTCAGAAAGACAGCAATATCCTTCAGACCCAGGGATGACACTATTTGAAAACCAGCCAGAGGAAGAATACTACTGGAAAGCGGTCAGGGGTAATGTTGATTTTTACGAAGGAGGGCATCAGTGGGGCGGAAAAGGCCGCATCGGAGCTGCAGCATCTTGTGCATGGCGAGCAAGAACATCAACTTGGGAAGGTATCGCATGGAGAGAAAAGGAACGATTGGTTAGTGAAGATGCTCTCAGATTGGTAGATGAGTTAGAGGGAACTTTCCTTTGTAGAGACCCTAGGACAAAAAGAGGGTTAATTTCCCCTAGAGGTCCCTGCCCTGTAATGTTTGGAGTGAGGGCTACGACTAGAGAGGTTGCTACTCAAGCAACTGAAATTCTAGTGAAGAATAGTGCTCCGACCGTTGGTTTGCGAATTTTCAATACAAACCAAGCGACTGGAGACCACATAGAATCCATAGAGAACTCCACCATTGAAAGTAAAGAGGTCCTTCAAGGTGGACATGTAATTTTGAATGGAAGTATGATGGCATTTAGTGAATCGGGAGATTTGAATAACCTTGCTCAATGGTTGGAGGTTGGTGATTCAATCGAATGGATGGGTATGGAGTATGAGAATAATTTCCACCTGGAAGCAATGAGAGTAATCAAATCCATTCGAAACTTAAGGCCACTTTGTAAATGTGGAAATCGAATGAAATCTATGGGGACCAATCAAGGGGTTAGATGTCCAAAGTGTAAGCAAAAAAGTAACGAGCAATGGAGTATTGAAAATCGTGAACCCCCAATCTCTGGATGGGCCCAACCACCAGTTGACAAAAGAAGACATCTCGCAAAATCATTACTCTGATATCATAAATGTTGATAGGCAACAACTACTAGCACCCTCCATGGTAGATTCAACTGAAATGACCTACATTATCCTCGGACTTACTTTGTTAGGTATGATTTGGTATGTCACAAACCGTGGCCGTGCAAACCTTGCAAAGGCAAGAGAAGATGCTGCTCCTGCGGTGGCTGGCGACGATATATTGGATGGTGCCGCCAAGAACCCAGAGCAATTTGATGAACCGGATGACGAAGCCCTAGAAGAAATGGCAAAGTTGCTCGGTGAAGACGAAGATCAGTGAATGAATCCTTCTTCTACAAGTCGCAATGGCGTTTGAAATTCTGAAGTGGATAAAACTCGTTTTGAATCCGAATTTGGTCGAGTAAGTAACCAGACATCATCGGACTTGATCTTATTTCTACTCCTAGCAGTAATTGGCTGTTCGGATTCCATAGACACTCCTCCCTTTGAAATCAATAGGGTAGTCCAATTGGTTTCTGCAATCAAATTGTTTACGGCAGCGACTACATCTCCTGGTATTTGACCAGATTCTGGGCAGTAATCATCAAGAACAACCAAAGAAACGTTTGGTAAAGCAGTCGCAGTTTTTTGGAGAGAATCCAAAGCTTGGTCAACGTTTCCAACCAAGTTCATAGCATGAAATCTTGAGGATTCAGTTAAAGAAATGTCAGAAAATATCTGTGAAAAACGAGTAGCATTTGGCATTTCTGGGGAGGCCCAAAGTACCCTGCCACCATCAGAAATGGCCTGCTTAGCCATTTGGAGTCCAAGTGTAGTACCTCCACATGAACCCTCTACTGCAAGATGAATAGAGGAACCATCTAAATTTGCTCGCCATAGTTTCATCGATAAACCTCAATCCAGACTAATCATTGATGGCACTTCATGCTCATCCTCTTCTTCATCGAGATTATCACCGAGGAGCAAATCAAGCAAATCGCCACCTGCTTCTTCGTTTTCTTCCGACTGTTTGGAAATTGCTTTTCTAGACCTTGAAAGTCTAGATGAAAGCAGTTGGTGTGCTTCTAGTTTCCTTGTTGCTTCCCTGTAATCCTTAACTGAAAAGTATCCCATGAAATCACCTTCAGCGTCAGTAACAACAACTGCGTCTGATGACAAATTGCTCAACATGTTAAGGCCTTTTGACAGGGGAGTGTCTGCTCTTAAAGTGAGGATTTCTGTTCGCATAATTTTGTCTACCTTTACCTTGGTAGCATTCATTCCTTCAGCCATTTTAGCGAAGATATCTCTTGCTGTTACAACGCCAATTATTTCACTACCTTTCTTGACCAAGACAGCGTAATCTGGATTTTTGGAGAGTTCTTGGCAAATTGAACTGACGCGAGTCTTACTTGCCACTACAATATGCTCGTCAGTTATCGACATATCGGCTATAGTAGGCTCTTGCATGATTGTGTGCAAATAACCATCCAACATATTGCTTTCCCAATTTATGATGAAAATCAATAAGACCCAATCCCTCGACGCCAAAACATGGCCGGAGAACTCCGCAAAGGAGAACGAATCCCTAGAAGACCACTTCCAGAATTCTCTGAATCAGGAGGTTTAGGTGCTGGCATAAAAAGAGATGGACTACTGAAAACCGCTCTTGAAGATACTAACGAATACGGCCCGCATTCTATGATTGTGCTTCTCATGATCGTTGCTACAATAACTGGTGGAATACTTCTTGGATTCAGGTACATCTGAGTTGGTAAAGAAAACACAGAATTACCTTGTTTATCAAGGGCAATATACAAACCCCTACCAAGTAACGAGTGAAACATGAGCAAGGGTTCTGTCAACGTCGAGAGTAGAACCTCATCACAAGACAAAAGATGGACAATAATGGCTGCTCTTCTCGGAACTAGCACGGCAGTAATGCTTTTTCAGGGTATAGAACAAGAGAAACATTACAGTTATGAGAGAGAAATTGCGTTGACTCTCATCGCTTCGACAATTCCGTTCCAAGGAATTTACTTTTTGATTTACACATTCTTGCTTGAAAACAAAGGGAAACTAAATGAAGAAATGCTATCGAAATTAAATTTTGCATCAGCGCTGTGTCAAGTTGTTGCATATGTTTCATTATTCGGAGTTATCATACTCTGGTACACAATGTCAAAGATGGTAGGTATTGCTTTCACTATATCGGCGTTGATTGCGATGGTATTGGTAAGGTATGCAATGAACCAGACTGATGAATCATCCATCATTGAATAGCATTTCTTGCTAGTTCAACAGCCTCATCTACAATCTCTCCTGAGACACCGATATGGTTAGCTGGGTCGAACATCGCTTCAAGTTCTTCAGCACTAAACGCTGCTGCGATTGCTGGGGTTCTAGCACATACATCAATCAATTCTTCGCCGTTTGCGATTGCTTCGAAGGATGCAGACCTCAAAATCTCATGCGATTCGTCACGCCCTACACCATGGCTTACAAGTTCGATCATCACTTTTTCAGCCATAACTAGACCTTTCTGACTAGCAATGTTTGCAAGCATCCTTTCCCCGTCAACCCATAGATTTGTCAGAACATTTGCTGTTTTTGCTATCACATCTTCGCACAAAGCAGAGGCATGAGAAAGTGTGAATCTCTCGGAACTTGAATTTGCCAAGTCCCTTTCGTGCCAAAGTAGAGCATTTTCGTACGTTGGAATGATAAATGAGCGAACAATTCTTGCAAGCCCAGATGCATTTTCAGACTTTATTGGATTCTTTTTGTGGGCCATCGTAGAGGAACCTACCTGCTTTTTTACATCAAATCCTTCTCCTGCTTCTGCGATTTCAGATCTCTGCAAATTCCTAACTTCCTGCAGAATCTTCTCGCATGTACACGCAACGTTGGATAGCCAAGAAACATATTCGATATACCTGTCTCGACCTACAACTTGAGTTGTTGCCAATGGAACTTGCAACCCAAGGTGTGTGAGGATTAACCTCTGTAACTCTCTAGCGCCATCACCCTGAGCCGCTCCTGTGCCTACTGCACCAAGGAATTTTCCGACTGCAATTCTAGGTGTTGCTTCATCGAGTCTGACCAACTGTCTTCTCATCTCATCCAACCAAACTGCGACTTTTAGTCCGAATGTGATCGGTACTGCAGCCTGACCATGAGTTCGACCAAGCATTACTGTATTACGCTCTCTCTCTGCAAGGTTAGCGGTTACATCGATTAAGTTACACAATTGCTTTCTAAGTAGAATGATTGAATCTCGAAGTTGTAATCCGACAGCCGTATCTACGATATCGTTTGATGTTGCTCCAAGGTGTATACACCAACCAGCTTCACCTGCAGCCTCTGCCATAGCCTTAGTCAGTGCCATGATGTCATGCCTGGTTTCCGCTTCGATTTCTGAAACTCTCTCTTTGGTTACTATCGATGGAACTGCAATCTCAGCAACTTTAGCATAATCCTCTTCTGAGACTTTTCCCATCTCTTTGTGCGCCCACACCAGGGCTCTTTCAACCTCAAGTTGACGCTGATGACGTCCCAATTCGGACCAAATTTCTTTGAATTCTTGACAGCCGTATCGATAGTCTAGAGGGCAGAACGCCATGCATAGTCCCTATGAGTATAGGACATGAACATTCCGCGTCAAAAATAATGCACAAACATTCCAATTAAATGAAATCAAGGTGGCCTCTTACTCCATCCCATTGAATTACAAAATCGAGTTCTAATTCACCATTCATATGCGGCCCTGCAACAACAAGAGTTTCGTATTCTCCACCCTCTCCATCAACATGAAATCTGTACTTTGATGCTAAGTTTTTCAGTTTGTCAAGCGAAGATTTATCCAAAATACATCCTAGCCATTCTTCTCCGAGTCCCTCACTAGACACACCGGTTATCATAACCTTGAATCCGTTTGCAATCAAGTTGTCCATGTGAGACTCACTTGATTGATGCCATAGAGGAGTAAATGACTTAATTCCTAAATCTTCGCACATCCTTTCCAATCTAGTTTTTTGGTAATCTGAACGAATTGCCCCCGAGACTATTCCGTCAATAGGTAAAAGAGAAAGAGCCGACATTAAATCATCTACTTCCACCTCTGCAACCCCGTCGGTCTCAACCCCAAGCCATGAGCAAGAACACAACTCCGCTTGCTTTTCCACTAGGCTTGTTCCTGGGATTTGAAACATCCAAGAATCGCTACCTTTGACAAGCATTGTAACCAAGTGAGTTACCTCCCAACCTTTGCATTGGGCCCACCAAATTGCGGCACTACTATCCTTTCCACCACTGGACAGAACTGCGACCTTCACATTACTCCCATGCCGCCAAGGTTGATAAGACCCCGACCCGGACAGCCACATGAGGTGGGCACTTTGCAGCCGAGCGGAAGAGGATACGACCACGGAATTACAACATTCAGTCCAGACGGAAGATTGTTTCAAGTTGAATATGCTAGAGAGAGCGTAAAAAGAGGTACTACGACCGCAGGCCTCAAGTTTAGAGATGGCGTAGTTCTAGTCTGTGACAAAAGAATTGCAAGCCGATTAATTATCCCTGAGTCTATTGAAAAAATGTTCAAGATTGATGGCCACGTGGGTATAGCTACAAGCGGACTTGTCGCAGACGCAAGACAGCTAGTAGCCAGAGCAAGAGTTGAAGCGCAAATAAACCGCATCACATATGCGGCTTCAGTGCCAGTAGACATACTAACAAAGAAAATTTGTGACTTCAAGCAATCATTTACCCAATATGGTGGCAGCAGACCATTCGGTACAGCACTTCTAATCGGAGGCGTAGATGAAAACGGGATCCATCTGTTTGAAACCGACCCATCTGGAGCATACCAATCATATCACGCAGGAGCAATAGGTAGCGGAAGGAACACTGTCATCGATTACTTCGAAAAGAATTGGAAAGACAACCTGACTCTTAACGCAGCAATGAAACTCGGACTTGAAGCATTGAGAAACGCTAACGACCAAGAGTTGAACCGTGATGCTGTTGAAGTCTCAGTAATCGATGCTGATGGATATAGAGTATTAGACAGAGCCGAAGTCAACAAGCAAATCGACCGTCTAAAACCACTTGAGGAGTGAACAGATTCATGGTTAGCCTAGACGAAGCCGTCTTGGCAAGGTATGAATACGGCGGGAAGCGCTACGAGATACTAGTCGACCCAGATTTAGTGGAATCTTTCCGAAATGACCCTGCTCAGGTTAACATCGATGATTTCCTCGCAACTGACGAAGTTTGGCATGATGCAAAGGGTGGTGACCGTCCGACTGAAGATGCAATTGAGTCCACATTCGGAACTCAAGAAATCGGAGATATTGCCAAGATAATATTGGAAAAAGGCTCGATTCAACTTACCACAAACCAACGGAAGCAGATGGTTGAACAAAAGCGACAATTGATTATTCAAGAAATACACTCAACAGCTATCGACCCGAAAGCAAAAACGCCCCACCCTAAAACTAGAATTGAACTTGCTCTAGAAGAAAGTCGATTTTCAGTCGATCCGTTCAAACGACTAGAACTTCAAGTTAAAGATGCAATCAATATTCTGAAACCACTTATCCCATTGTCATTTGAACCGGTCAGAATTGCCTTCAGAATTTCCGGCTCAGCGTATGGGCAAACCAGTAAATTTTTACGATCATATTTGGACAAAGAAGAATGGCTATCAAACGGAGATTGGGCATGTATTATCCAGTGTCCTCCGGGTATGGCAGGGAACATAATCGGAAAAGTCAAGGGCGCTGATAATAACGCCGAAGTAAAGGAATTGTAATTTCTGTTGAAAGCGTCTGTTTTATCATGGGATGTCGGGTCGCCCAGCACGGAGACAAAGAGATGTCAGGAGCAAAAGAAGGCGCCGAGCTGCGCCTCGTGACTCCTGGAGAGGCCATCGGGGCTTCATCAGGAGTGCGAGCAGGAACAGGTACCCTAATCATGGGAGACAACATTATTGCAACCAAAGTCGGTTGGGTAAAAGAAAACAACGGAGTCACATCTGTAGACCCAATTTCATCGGCATATATGCCTAGGTCTGGGGATTTAGTTATTGGAATCGTTGAAAGTGTTCGAAACAACCTATGGTTCGCTGATGTAAATGGACCTTTCAATGGATTATTACCAATGTCACTTGCTCCATGGAAAGTAGAATTTGGTGCTGCAAGACAACACATGGACATTGGAGATATAATGCTTGCCAGAGTCCAAGAAGTCGATGAAGCACACAACATTGTACTCACGATGAAAGGAGTAGGACTTCGAAGATTGAAAGAGGGCATCATGTCTGAAATTTCAATGAATCACATTTCAAGATTGAGAGGAGATAACGATTCTACATTGAGAGACCTCAAAGAAGTTAGCGACTGCAGAATTATTGTCGCTGAAAACGGCAGAGTTTGGATCGATGGGGATTCTGATGGAATCTCATTCATGCGCATTGTGTTAGAACTAGTGCGCAACGATGGCCATAAGGCCACATTCAGTGAATCACTCGGTTCACTAATACAAGAAAGGAGGAATGCCTGATGGGTGGATATGGAGATGTACAATTACTACGAGAAGATGGATTGCGATTAGACGGTCGCAAGGTAGACGAAATGAGAGAAGTCAAAGTTGAGGCTGGGATACTTCCTGCTGCAGATGGCTCTGCTTGGGTCCAGCACGGACTCAATGTAGCAGTCTGTGCCGTTTACGGTCCTATGGAAGCACACCCACGTAAAATACAGAGACAGGACAGAGCCGTTATCGACGTTAGATACAACATGGCGCCATTCTCTACTAGCGACAGAATTCGACCAGGTTTCAACCGCCGTTCCAGAGAAATTAGCAAAGTAACTGCTGAAGCACTTGAAAGCGTAGTTCTTGTCGAGAGATTCCCTCGCTCAAAAATTCGTGTCGAAATCGAAATCCTCGCTGCTGAAGCAGGAACTCGTTGTGTAGGAATAACTGCAGCTGCTGTAGCATTAGCGGATGCAGGAATCCCAATGAGAGACTTGATTGTTGGAGTAGCAAGTGGGAAAATTGAGGACACCGTGGTTCTCGACCTCGACAAAGCAGAAGACAACTATGGACAAGCAGACCTTCCTATGGGGATTCTACCAACAACTGGAGAAATTGCATTCTTGCAAATGGATGGAGATTTATCTGTTGAAGAATACAATACATGTGTTGAATACAACATGAAGGCTGCTAAGGAAATTCATGAGTTAATGGTAGACGCACTCAAGCGCAGATACATGGAGAAAAATGGAGGTGAGGCCTGATGGTTGAACTAGTACCTAATTTGTTAAGACAAGAGTTAGAAGCTCTAGCTGCCAAAGACGAGAGAATCGACGGAAGAGGCCGTTGGGAGTCTAGAGAGATTACTCTTGAAACCAATTGCCTATACAACGCAGAAGGCAGTGCCAAGGTAACTTGGGGTGACACAGTAATTTACGCAGGTGTAAAGTTCGAAATTAGAACACCATGGCCAGACCGACCAACGCAAGGTTCGTTGATGTGCGGGGCAGAATTGAGACCGGTAGCTGGAAGAAAGTATGAGCCTGGACCACCATCTCCGGAATCTATTGAACTTGGAAGAGTCGTTGACAGAGGAATTCGTGAATCTGGATGTATTGATATGGATTCACTGTGTATCATCCCTGGTGAGAAAGTACTGGGTATAATGATCGATATCCACGTACTTTCTGACAAAGGAAATATCTTCGACGCTTGTGCTTTAGGTGCAATCGCTGCTCTCAGAACTGCAATAGTTCCTGCAGAAAGATTCGATATCGGTGAAGACTATCCTCTAGCAGTATCGATGACACCCACAATGTGCTCTTTTACAAGAGTCGGTGGAAGATATGTTCTTGACGCTAATGAAGAGGAAGAATTGGGTGGAGATGAAAGGATTCACATCACATTGGGAGACGAAGGGCACCTGCATTCACTTCAGAAGGGGTTAAAGGGAACTTTCACTCCGGCCGAATTCGACGAGATACTACAGGTCGCACAGGAACGCTGCGCAGAACTTGCAGAACTTGTCAACTCCAAGGAGGAATAAACATGGCAAAGCGAACACAAAAGGCCGGAGCAACAGGTCGATTTGGTGCAAGATATGGTGTCAGCGTTAGAAGAAATGCTGGCATGGCCATGAAGAAGAAAAATGCAAGTTATACTTGCCCGGTATGTCAATACCGAAAGGTAACTCGTAAGTCCGTAGGAATCTGGTCCTGTGGCAAGTGCGGGCACACATTTGCCGGCGGCGCTTGGGAACCATACACCCGTGCATCAGACGCAAACAACAGAATCATTCGCCGAAATGCAGATGGTGCAACCACTGCAGACATGGCATACATTGCTCAACAAGCAGCAATTGAATACGAGCGTGCACTTAACGCTGGTGAACTAGAAGAAGAGGAGTGATCACATTGTGGTCTGTCCGCCTGCAGGTGGATTCGCCTAATGCAAAATCTCTTGCCTCTAGTTTGGTCAGTGAAGAAAATCTTGAAATCTATGACGAAAGTTTCTCCTTCACTCTAAACGAAAGCAGAGCCAAAGACGCAAGAGCAATGTGGAACACACGATTGCGTTCGTTAGTAATCTCTGCCAAGGTCATCAAAGTGATGGATTCTTGAACCCCGGCCTTTTGAGATGATAATATGGAGTCAGCCCAACAGTTGCAAATGGTAGTTGCAGAAGTACAAGCCGCTCGCCAACAAGTTGCTTCACTTAATGCACAAGTTCGTGAATTGGAAGGGACTATCGCTGCCGTAAAACAACAACCTGAGGATATGGCTCTCCACAGACAGATGGGTAGTATACTGATTGAAGTTGAAGATAGGACACAGTTGCTATCTGACCTTGAGATGACTCTTGAACAAATGAGATCTGCCGTTGAAACCATGGGTAAGCGAGAAGCTGAATTGGTGGCAACATATGACAAGTTGAAGCAGTCACTAGAGGGATGATTTTGGAAGACCTAGCATCTTGGATTAATGATGCCACCACTAGAGGTGCTGTTCCAGTAGTAACTGGTAGAAACGGAGACATGGACACTATAGGTTCCGCTATTGCATTGGCCTCTTCCCACCCTAACTTGATGGCATGTGGTTTGCATCTTGGAAAGTTAGCAAATCGCTTGTGTACAGAGTTAAATGCTCCATTTCGTAAACTATCGAAAGCCCCAACTTGGCCAACAAAGTTAGGTGGAATCATTGTTGTAGATGCTGCCTCCGAAATGCAAACAGGGATATCGTTACCAGAGGGGATTCCTATTTGCGTAATCGATCATCACGATACTTGTGAATGGACCTTTGGAGAAGAAGACCTAGAGTTCAGAAACAATGCAAGAGCAACTACACAGATAGTCTTTGATTACCTTAAAACACAGAATCCGAAGGCACTTACAGATGAAGTACGTAAGCTCTTACTTGCAGGACTAATAACTGACACAGGGAGATTTAAGCATGCAGACAGGGATGCTTTGAAATGTGCTAGTGAACTAATGGATGGTGCAAGTTTCGAATACCAAGAATTCGTAGAAAACATTCAAACTGAGGACATTAACCCAAGCGAAAGAGGTGCGATCCTGAAGGCTCTTTCACGCTGTCAATCAACTGAATGTGGCAAATGGAATCTTGTTCATACATACGCAGGAATCCACGAAGGAAAGGTCGCAGGATTACTTACTCAAGCAGGTGCAGAGATTGCACTTGTATCACGTTACAGAGACGGTGAAACTCGTTTAACAGCAAGGGCGACTAGGGCTTCGACAAAAAATGGAATTCATCTGGGTGAAATGATGAAATCATTGACATCAAAACTCGGTGGAGAAGGCGGGGGTCATGACGGAGCTGCTGGTTGGTCTGGAAAAAGTGACCGAATAGCCGCTGAATCCGCATTTATCAATTTGTTAGCAAATCAAAAGAGGGTTGAAAATGAATCCTGAAGAGATAATCCATGCCTTCGATAACGGAGAAAGAAATCTAGAACCAATGCTAGAAAAGATGGGTTGGAAAAGTTGGCTTGGCGTTGCTGAATTGGGATTGGTCATGCAAAGCCCAATCGTTGATTTTCTTGAAGAAAAGTTGACTGCTGCTGAGAGCAAAGTTCTAGATTTAGTCAAAAAAAGACTCTCCGGAGAGTTGACTTTAGATTCTATAGAAGAGGCTCTTGTAGTGGCTAGGAATCCCAAAACAAGGGACCTAGCCCTCGAGGGTAGATTACGTATGGAAAGAGGCCTTGTACATTTTGAAAATGGTCAAACCGAAGATGCAAGAGACGATTTGACTTGGGCAGAAACTAGGCTAAAGTCAGTAGCGAAAGCGAGTAGAGACCATGACATTTCTCTGTTGAATAAAGCTGCATTCCATATTACAATCGATGAGCCAATGATGGCGTTGCACGTCCATGGAGAAATTTCTCGAACTGCCGGTCATGCAAATGAAACAATCGCAATATCCAGAATTCAGGCGGCAAGAATACACCTTGCATTCGGACACATGTTCGATGCTGCGAGATGCGCATTCAACTCACATGCGCATGCAATAATCGCAAAGCAAACTGATTTAGCTGTTGAAGCAGGAGCTATTTTTGTTGAGATCTCGTCAGGCTTTATCAGTGAAGAAGCAGAAAAGTTTGCAGATCAAGTTATGGAGGCAAAGCCGTTGTCTGCTGGACAGGAAGCACCGTTATTGCAGGTTCATCCAACCGATGTTTTTGGGGTTCTAGAATGGTGTTCAGAAAACACAACTCCTGGTTATTCAGGAGAAGAAAGACCTGATTTACGAACACTTGTTATGCTAGCGAAGAGACTTGAGAAAACAGATTTATTTTCTGGTTTGCTATCCTCGCCAAACCAAGTTGAAGACGCCCTTCTTGCAGCACTATGTGCATCAATTAGCAAAGATGAGCAAGCTAAAATTTGGACAGACAGGGTCACTGAGATTATGACTCTAAAGAATATCTAGAGCATTGATTGGGCTCTTTCCATCCATTCTTGAGCCCACTCTTCTCCAGATGTATAAAGCGACCTCGCAAGGAAAAATGCTTCAGCGGCCTCGCCTGCTTGTAACAAGTTCTCCAATCTAGTTAGTTCAGTGTTAACAACCTCCTCGGTTTCTGATGATTCTTCTATTGGTACATTGGAAACGTTTTGAGAAAGGTTTTGCATCCTATCTAGGAAATCGGAACGAGTTTGTAATGATGGACCGCTCCAAGGAACCGAGTCTTCACCATCCATTGCACGCTTCAGTCTTTCAAGGAATATGTCCCTTACAAGTTCAGTCGGACGAATTTGCTGCACATGGTCATAACACAACCAAGCTTGGTCGATTTCATTTCTCCTTTCATGTAATCTCCCTAATTCCATCCATAACTCGTGATTAGCGGGCCTGTGCGCTAACAAATGATGGACTAACTCAATGAACATCTCTTCATGCCCAGCTCCACGAATTCTTTCGAGCCTTCTGCCGTAGACAATATTGGCCCTTTGGTCTGTAAAGTCTAAGCTTCTACATCTTATTACAAAGTCTCCTAATCCTTTTTCATCTAACCTTTCAAACCATGCATGAGGATCCAGTGAATCGGTAATGAATGCTGCCTCAAGTAGCTCCAATCCAACTTCAAGATGGTTGACGCCACGAATTTGTGACAACTGGTTTGGGTCTCTTCCCAATACAATGAATAAATCCTCCAAAACTAAGGCAAGTCCTTCGGCATCCATTCGCATTTTCTTTATTTCCGCAAGACATCTCCAATTTCGCTCGTCAGTAAAATCGTACAAGACAGCCTGCTGAGCATTTTGTTCAGCCCAAGCTAAATTTTCAGCGGCTCTTTCAGAATCTTTTTTTGACAATTTTACAAATCTGTCTGCCTGTGCTCGATGCCTGCTACCCAAATTTCTTCTTGGATGCTGAAGTTTCGAGGCACTATCCATGCAACCATCTCACTGAACAGACATGAAACCTGACCTGTCATAACCCCATGGAATGGTTGCATCAATGCCAATCTTTGCAGTATTACCATCGTTCAGTCTTGATGGGTCAAGACTCGAACCTTTTTGGTTCGAAAGTATGATTGAGTCTGAGTCTGGCTGCCAACGAGTCATCATTGCCCATTCAACTCTTACCGGATCAGTGATGTCGATATCTTCATCGACAATTGTCACCATCTTCATTGAACGATGTCCATCTAATGCTGCTTGAATTGCCCTTTTACCGTCTCCTTCGTTTTGGACTCTGATTTTTACAACCGCAGCAAGCCATCCTCCTCCACCCTCTGTCATGTGGACATCAAGACATTCACAAACTTCGCTTACGGCTGATTTTATGGTCGGAGCTCTAGGGAGACCCATGAGAGTTTTGTGCTCTGCTTCTGCAGGTATCAAAGCGTGGAAAATTGGATTTGTTCTGTGAGTAATTCCGTCTATTTCAATCACTGGTTCCTGGCGAATATCATCGACTGTCCCTGTTATGTCCACATACGGCCCCTCATCATCATTTTGAGTAGTGATTCTACCCCACATAGCATACTCTGCACTAGCAGGGACTTGAAGCCCGTTTGGAAGGGTGACCAATTCTAGTGGTTTACCATACACCTTTTCATGAAGAGCTGAAGCAATCGTCAACTCGTCGATATTTGTGTCGAAGGACATAGCTGCTGCTAACAAGACTACGGGGTCTGGAGCATTAATGATTGCAACATTCACCTCCTCGCCAGCCGCTCTTGCATCGCCGGTCATAGAGTAGAGATGTCGAGGCACAATCCTGGCTACTAAGTGGTTGTCATCTCGAAGGAATTGTCTATGAAATGACATGTTTCTGATTCCTCCATATTCTGCAATTATGACGCTCGAGGACATGTATCTACCACGGTCCTCTCTCCAGTGATGAGGTATCGGTAATTGTGTCAATTTCGGATTATCTTGAGGATTCTCCATTACAGGTCCTGTATCAACTATTTTTGGCGCAGATGGATTTTCCATGGCCCACCCAAGTAGGTCGATAAAATCCTCCGGCTCGATTGATAATGCTGCGCACAGTCTTGGTCTGGTCAACAAATTAACTGCGATTCTGTGTCCTGGAGCTTCCTGCAAATTTTCGAAAAGCAAAAGCTCATGACCCAAGGATTTAGACTTATCAAAAACACCGTGCAGTATACTGGTTGGCTCTTCAATAACCGTGGCTGCACCTAGTAAATCTCGGAATGCCATTGGTCCATGCTGTAGGGTTTAAGACATGAACATTGGCACTAAAGATTCGGGGATGAGTGCATCATTCTACCAAACTAATTCAATCGGCACCATGAAATAGGGGGGGTAGGTCGGCAAGTTGCTTCTCTGGAGAGTTTTGACATGGGTCGTGGATTGTTCGCAGGAACCAAGATGGCAAAAGACCGCCAAAAGTTTAGGTGGTCTGATCGAAGATACAAGAAGCGTATGCTCAAGTCTAGAGCAAAGCACGATCCACTTGCAGGTTCAACTCAAGCAAAGGGTATCGTCGTTGAAAAGGTTGGTATCGAAGCAAAGCAACCAAACTCCGGAATCCGCAAAGCGGTGAAGATATCCCTAATCAAGAACGGTAACAAACTGACAGCATTCGCTCCAGGAGATGGTGCTATCAACTTCATCGACGAACACGATGAAGTAATGGTAGAAGGTATCGGTGGACGCATGGGCCGTTCATACGGAGATATCCCAGGAGTTAGGTACAAGGTTATCCAAGTCAATGGTGTTTCACTAGATGAAATGGTCCGTGGCAGAAAGGAGAAACCAGTTCGCTGATACGGAGTGATTGAGATGAGTGACGAAGTCGAAACACAAGAAGAAGCAACCGTCGAAGAGGCAAAGCCAATCGCAGGAATCGGCACTCTCGTATTCGGAAAGTACGACGCAACGGAAGTTGTTTGCAGAGACCCAGGGCTAGCTCCATACATCAATCTCTCAACCGTTGGTGTCCCACACACAGGTGGCCGCCACGCAAATGCTTGGTTCGGTAAGGCAAAGTTGTCAGTTGTCGAGAGATTTACTAACAAACTAATGCGCACTGGTAAATATACCGGAAAGAAAATGGGTGCATTGAAAGCTTTTGAGGCAGCACTGGATTCCATGGCTGAAAGGAGTGGAGAGAATCCACTACAAGCATTCGTCGACGCTATTTGTTATGCAGCACCTATGGAAGAAATCACTCGAATCAAGTTCGGTGCTGTTTCCCAACCAAAGGCTGTTGACAGTTCACCTTCAAGAAGACTTGATGTTGCATTAGGAAACCTAGCAAAGGGTGCACAACAGGGTACTTCCAAGTCTAAGAGAACACTGACCCAGTGTATCATCAACGAGTTAACCAAGGCAAGCGTTGGAGATGTAACCTCATTTGCTGTAGCAAAGAAGGAAGAAGTCCAACGTATTGCGGCAAGCGCTAGATGATTCTCTAATCGGTGCGAATCTGTTCATCTGACCCATATAGTCAATAACGGATTTCATTGCCAACGTGACATGAGTGATACCAAGGCTGTGCAAATCAATTGGCTGAATTCAATATTTTTATTCGCTACTCCAGTACTTGCAACTCTCGGAATTATTCTCCATTGGGTTTACTTTAGTCCACCTGGTCTCTTAGAACTGATTGTATTCTTTGTCCTATATTTTGCGTGTGGATTATCAATCACTGTAGGCTATCACCGCCTTTTCTCACATAGGTCACACACCGCCAAGTGGCCACTTGTGTTATTCTACGCAATCTTTGGAGCCGGTTCATTTCAAAACTCGATTATTGAATGGTGCTCTGATCACCGACGCCATCACAAAATGACAGATTCCGAAGAAGACCCATACAGTGCATCCAAGGGCTTCTGGTATTCTCACATCGGATGGATATTAGTCGAGGAAGAAAAGTTTGCCAACGATTTTTCTAATGTTAAAGACCTACAACAAAGCAAAATCATCATGTGGCAACATAGGAATGTTTTCTTAATCGGTGCAATTTCAGGTCTTATCTTACCGGCTATTGTTGGTTTTGCGATTGGAGGTTTGTCTGGCGCAGTTGGATGCTTTGTATGGGCAGGATTGGCCAGAGTTGTCTTCGTTCACCATGGAACTTTCCTGATCAATAGTGCGGCCCATATTTGGGGTACGCAACCTTATTCAGAGGAGAATTCAAGCAGAGATTCTTTTTGGCTTGCTTTCCTTACCTTCGGCGAGGGTTATCACAACTTTCACCACACCTTCCAAGCAGATTACAGAAATGGACACAAGTGGTACCACGTTGACCCAAGTAAGTGGTGGATTAAATCGTTTAATTATCTCGGATTAAACTCCCAACTTAAATCAACGCCAAACCATTCGATTGAGGTGGCTAAAGTAAACATGCGATTCAAAAAGAGAGCACAGAGGCTTGAAAAACGCAATGTTAACATCCATAAGTTTGAGGATCGCTTAGCAAGATGTCGCGATAATCTACGCTCGAAAATGTTTGAATTCCAGAAAGCAAAAAAGGATTTCAAGAACATGGCTAGTGAGTCAAAAGCTGCAATGAAAGCAAGAATAAACGATTTGAAAAATTCCGTTAGAACCGCTAAGGATGACTTACGACAATTATTCAGAGATATGAAAATTGAATACAAGAACGCAAATTTGAGTGCATAATCAGCACACAGCACACGGTTCTACACCAATTTGGGTAGTCGATTTGATAAACCCCTTCAAGGTGGCGAGAACAGACGAGAGTCAGGTGATTTACCATGGGCCGTAAAGAAGACAACATCAAGAAGGCAACAGAAGTTATGCACATCCTACCACAGATCCGTAACTTGTGTATCGCTGCTCACATTGACCACGGAAAAACTACACTTTCTGACAACCTAATAGCAGGTGCAGGAATGATGAGCGAAGACCTTGCTGGAAAAAGCAGAGTTCTAGACTTCGATGAGCAAGAGAGCGCACGTGGAATCACCATTAACGCTGCTTCAGCATCTATGGTTCACAGCGTCGATGGAACTGACTATCTCATCAACCTAATCGATACACCTGGTCACGTAGACTTTGGTGGTGACGTTACTCGTGCTATGCGTGCAGTTGACGGATGTTTCATCCTAGCATGTGCAGTGGAAGGACCAATGCCTCAAACTGAGACTGTTGTCCGTCAAGCACTTAAGGAAAAGGTAAAGCCTGTTCTGTTTATCAACAAAGTTGACCGTCTAATCAACGAACTAAAGGTTACTCCTGAAGATATGTTGAAGAGATTTGAAGAGACTATCATCAAAGTCAACAAATTAATCCGTCAATTCGCACCTGAAGAAAAGAAGAAAGAATGGCAAGTAAGCGTTCTTGATGGTACAGTAGCATTTGGATCAGCATACCACAACTGGGGTATCACAATTCCATATATGAAGAAATCCGGGGTTTCAATGACTGAGATTTTTGAGTATTGTAACAACGAAGACCAAAAGACACTTGCTCAAAAGGCTCCAGTACACGAAGTTCTTCTCGACATGGCAGTAACAAAACTTCCTGGACCTGTCGAAGCACAACCGTACCGTATTCCTAACATTTGGACTGGAGACCTAGAAACTCCAATCGGTAAAGCAATGATGAACTGTGACCCAGAAGCAGAACTCGCAATGATGATCACAAAGATATGGATGGACCCACATGCTGGTGAAGTCGCAGTGGGAAGATTGTACTCTGGTGCTATCAACCAAGGAGAATCTGTTTACGCAATCGGTGCTGCAAAGCCAGAGCGTGTTCAGCAAGTTAGCATGATGGTCGGTGGAGATAGAATCACGGTACCAAAGGTTGTTGCAGGTAACATCGCAGCAATCACAGGTATCCGCTCAGCAGCAGCAGGTGTGACATTGTCTCGTGACAAGGATTTCACTCCATTCGAAGCAATCAGACACTACTCTGACCCTGTAGTTACCGTCGCTGTCGAGCCAAAGAGCATGAAGGACCTTCCAAAGTTCATCGACGCTCTGAGGTCCCTTGCAAAGTCCGACGCTTCCCTACAGGTTATGACAAATCAGGAAACTGGTGAAGCGCTTCTAGCAGGAATGGGAGAACTTCACTTAGAAATCACAGTCTACAGACTAGAAGAGGAGCAGAACATCAAGGTAAAGGTCAGCCCACCTATTGTTGTATACAGAGAATCTGTTGAAGGCAACAATAAGGGACGCTCTTTCGAAGGTAAGTCTCCTAACCGCCACAACAGATTCATGATGGAATGTGAACCACTTTCCGCTGAAGTAGTTGCAGCATTAAGAGAAGGTCACTTCGGAAACGGAACAATCCGCTCTGGAGATGCTAAGGAAGTTGGAAACAAATTCGGTGAGTTTGGCATGGACAAGGACCTAATGCGCAAGATTTACGCAATTAGTGGAACAAACGTGCTAGTAAACGACACCAAGGGTATTCAAGGTCTTCACGAGACCCGTGAATTGATTATCGAAGCATTCAATGAAGTCTGTAAGAAAGGCCCTGTTGCTGATGAACCAGTCATGGGTATGATGGTTAGACTAGTAGATGCAAAGTTACACGAAGACGCAATCCACCGTGGGCCTGCTCAGACTATTCCTGCTGTTAGAAACGGTATCAAGGGTGCAATGCTACGTGCACGCACAGTCTTGATGGAACCAATGCAGAGATCTCACGTCAGCGTTCCAAACGACTGGCTAGGACAGGTTACTCGTGAAATCACCAACAGAAGAGGTATCATCGAAGATATGCCATCTGAAGGAGAAGCAACTACTGTTATTGGAACACTACCAGTTGCTGAGACATTCGGATTCTCCAACGACATCCGTGCTGCATCCCAAGGTAGGGCAGTATGGAACTCAGAGAACATCGGATTCGAGATGCTACCACCGCAACTATTCGACAAGGTTGTTGGTGAAATCAGAACAAGAAAGGGATTGAAGCCTGAGCCAAACCCTGAATCTTACTACTCTGATTGAGCAATAGTTCAAATTAAACAATCATGTGGAATTCGCATGGGTCAACTGTTAGGTATATTCACCTCAAATGGTGGAGTGCCAAAACTCTCTGTGAATTCAGCTGTTGTTGACATCAATGGCATAGTGGGTGACGCTTGTAACAATAAAAAGCATCACGGCGGACCAATGAAGGCCATTTGCGTTCTAGAAAACGAACTTCTGCTAAAACTACAATCAGAAGGTCACCCAATTAAATCTGGAACGACCGGGGAAAACTTGCTAGTCGAAGGTTATGGCTTGGCAATGGGAATGATATTTGACGTGGGAGAGGTAAGACTGGAAGTTGTCTCAGATGCTACGCCATGCTGGAAAATTTCCGATTCTTTTACAGAGGGAGATTATAGTCGAATGTCCCATGAAAAATTTCCAGGCGATACGCGATGGTATTGCAAGGTTTTGAAACCTGGCAGGATCAGTATATCCGGTTGAGTTGATAATCGGTCAACTCTCTAAGCGCTTTTAATGCAGGGCTTTCTGAAAGCCTGTCAAGGCAATCATGTGCCTTTCTATGGTATGCCTCCGCCTTTGCTTTTGCATAATCAATTGAGCCAAGGTCATGAAGCGCTTGATGACCTCTGGCAACTTGCTCTGCTGTTACGTTGTCACCTTTACCTAGAACAGCTAGTAAATCATCCTTGGAATCAGATGGAGGCTGTTTGAGTGCATGAATTACCATCAGCGTTCTCTTACCTTGGGCTACATCGCTTCCACTTGGCTTACCTAGGGTATCTGAGTCAGAAAGAACATCGATTAAGTCATCCATTAGTTGGAAGCACAATCCGAGAGCCAGTCCCCAATCGTGCATGCATTGGATAATTTCCTCATCCGCACCAGCAAGATGGGAACCAACCTCTGCACATGTCAGGAACATCGCAGCGGTCTTACCATGTATCATCTCAATATATTCTTCTTCAGTTACTACATCTCTATCCTCAAATTCGATGTCTAATTGCTGACCTTCGCTACATTTCCTAACCATTCTACCTATTCTCTTCACCAAGAATGGTAGTAGTTCTGGCTCGATGCCCTCTGCTACTGCCATTGCTTCAAAAGCAATTGCAAGCATAGCATCTCCTGCATTAATCGCAGTTGGTAGATCATACGCCTTGTGAACAGCAGGCCTTCCTCTTCGGACATCATCATCATCCATGATGTCATCATGAACTAAAGTGAAATTGTGAATGATTTCTATCGCTGCTCCGACATCTAATAGACCAGAGTGAGTATCACCCACAGCTTTAGCAACAAGCCACGGCAATGTGGCGCGCAGCCTTTTGCCTCCACCCTCAAGTAAATGCATCATTGCACCAGAAAGCCTCTCTAAATTTGAGTGGGTAAGGGCTCTTTCAATTCTACTTTCGACCAAGTCCTTTACCTCGGCAATGCTTGTTGTCAAATCTGCACCCACAGCATTAGGCAGCATGTGTGATACATCTCCCATGTCATGGATTAAATCGTCAGGTTTTGTACACCCTGGTCTCCACCAATCATCTGTCATTACTCTGGCAGCAATACATCTGAACCATGGTGCAATGATTTCCCCAGAATCAGAGACTAAAATTTCCTCTAAGTCTTCCTTTGATACCCATTTCACATCTTCAACTTCGTTCGGGTTAGGGGCCAAATCAACATCAGCATGAATTACCAAACAATGGTCAATTTCACGCTCAATCCATTCTTCATCTTGGCGTGATTGATACCTCATCCTAGTTACAAAGTCGAATTTTTCTATCGGAACTTGTGACGGGTGAATTCCCAACTCCTGGTCGAGTTTTCTGATAGCGGCCCTTTTTACACCAAGTGCATCCTTAAGTTCCATCTCTTCGTCTGAATACAGAGGGTGTGAGCAACATGAATTTGCCCAAACACTTGGAAATGTAATTTTGTGGGATGCTCTTTTTTGGAGTAGGAGTCTACCTGATGAATCGAAAAGAAGCACACTGAATGCCCGGTGATACTTTCCTACCTCAAAGTGTGAATCCAACTTTGAGATGGGCCCTATTACTTCGTCATGCTCGGTAACCTGAATGACCGCTTCAGCCATCAAAGACTCCTGAACAGTATCTGAACCATCCAGAGCTGACGATGCGTCCGATTCCATTTGGATTGTTGGAACATCCTCTATCCCATATCCTGACATCGACTCACCTAACATTGGGTTTCGCGTCCACTACATCAACAGTTCCCCGATTCAATCCGAGTTCCGATTACTGATTTACCTTCAATTGCGTCTAAAACTCTCCCCGGAATTTCTCCATTTATCAGGACAACATCGATACCATTTGCAGCAATCATAGCGCCCCGTGTCGCCTTTAGCCCAATTCCACCTGTCACATCAATATCCGCTGCATGCTCACCTTCAAACTCCATGTCCGGAGTCCATACCTCGATCAGATCATCTGGACCTGCTTTAGCAGGTGGCACTCGAAGTATGCCATCAACTCCTCCTATTGCAAATACAGCCCTCTCAACATCCGGGATTTCAATAGAATATCTCAACATCAAGTCATCGCCAGATAATATTCCAAATTCTTTAGCATCATCATCTACCACGTCACCGTACACCACAGTTACTCCATGATGTAGAGGTAAATCACCTGTGAAATCAGCACCCGTACCCTTGGCCCATTGGTGCGGCGAGTAACTCTTTACGTCTAGACCAAAGGACCTCAATTCTCTAACCACAACGGAGTTTAGTTCCAACATATCATTGCGGACATCTCTTACTGCAGAATCTTGGTTCAAACCGGATATCCTCCCATCTGCTAACCTGAATTTCTTAGCCTTAAGGTGTCCAAATGAACCTGCTCCGTGAACGATAACTAATTTCTTTGAGGTTTGGGAGCATACTTCTGCCAATGACCTGATAATTTCAAGATTGACTGTACACAATTGGTCTTTGTGAGTGATTAGTCCACCCCCCCATTTGATGACAACCGTTCCCGCCATGCTTGTGGCAAGGGTTTCCTACTAATGTGTGCATTGGATTTACATGGGAGAGGTGTTACCGGTCAAACATGACAGAGTCACCTACTGTTGACGAATTCATTCGACATATGCAAGCAGAGTTAGATGCTTGTGAAGAGATAGTCGACAAAGTTGAGAGGCAGAAACGACAGTGGCAAATCGAGTCCTCACTTCTGCTAGCCATCGAATTCTCTACAAGATTCAAGGAACTTTCGAAATTAGGCCAAAATCCATTGAAAATAGTCCAGGCACTTTCTACTCCTAATGCAGATAATACGGAAATAGCAAAGCAGGTTATTGCAATCGCAGGCGGAATGTGTCCACATTGTGGAGCAAGTATTGATGCAGACCTAAATTTCTGTTCGGCCTGTGGTAATTACACAGAGTGATTACTCTTCTTCCCAAATTGCAATCATATCTTTAATTGAAGGGTCATCCTCTTCAACATGGTACAGATATTCTGAAGGCATTTCTTCACAAAGGAACACAGTTGTGCCTGCTCTCCAAATCGTAAATCCATCAGCTATTGCTCTGGTTGTATCTACTTCTAAAATTGCAGGCCTTGAAATCCTGACGTGACCTGCTTCCATTGCGTTGGAAATTGTCTTTGATAGGTGAACATGCTTTCTGTCTCCAGCTGTTATTCCGTACTCCATGTGTGTAGAAACAGTTTCAGGGTCACATGGCCAGTATAGTGCTTCAGGAATATCATCGGTCGGTAAATCCAACTCCAATTCGATTGAGTGCCCGTATGTTGCTCTAATCATTTCTCCTTCGACTTGGTATCTCCCCTTAGTATCAGCATTAGCGATTGCTTCGAAATGCCATCCTCTTAGCCAGTGGAAATGTCTTCTCTGGTTTTGAATTGCTTCTGATAACTCTCTGGAATTGACCCATCCGTTAAGGTCCATCTCGACTCCAAACTTTTCTGGGGCGTGACGTAACACTAGAGCAAGGATTCTACCAAGGCTGTTTGCCTCTCTATCTGACATAATGAACTTACCTTCTGCATTGCATTCTGGGCAATTGGTTCCGCTGAAGTGTCCATGTGTTCGACATTGTCTTAGCATGTCTCGGGCTGATGACACCTCCTTCATAATCAGTTCTATGAACTGAGATGGGTTTTAGGGCAATGATATTGAAAGCACTCTCTCTGGACAGTTCATGCGAGCAGTAATCTGTGACTACATCAGGACTCCTTTCCACAGAGCACACAAGGGTGAACTTGCACAAGTTAGACCGGAAGACATGCTTAATGCTACTGTTTCAGAAATCCTAGACAGAACCAAAGTCAACGTGAACGACATCGAGGATCTAATGTTGGGGTGTGCATACCCGGAGGGAGTGCAAGGACTCAACCTAGGGAGAATTGCAACCTATTTACCCGGGCTACCAAATACAATACCGGGCATGACGACAAACCGCCTGTGCGGGTCATCGATGCAGGTTGCACATAGTGCAGCAGGTGCGATTAGCATAGGTTCAGGAGAGGTATTCCTTACTGCTGGTGTGGAGACAATGTCATTAGTGAAAAGAGGTGGTTGGAACCGTGATTTGCACTCTGGAATAGAATCAGAATATCCTGATGCCTATATCTCGATGGGATTAACTGCAGAAAATCTGGCGAATAATTATTCAATATCTCGATTAGAACAAGAAGAATTCGCTCTCGGAAGCCATAAAAAGGCCCTAAGTGCTCAAAGCAAGGGCTTGCTTACTCACGAAATTGTGGCTGTCAACTCACCTGAAAAACTGGTTGAATTAGATGGGTGTATGAGAGAATCTACCTTGGAAAAGATGGCAAGTTTGCGACCCGCATTTATAGAGACTGGAAGCGTAACAGCTGCTACATCATCCCCGCTCACAGATGGTGCTGCATGTAACCTAATTTGCTCACAGAATTACATAGAAGAACACAGCATGACAGGAATGGCAGAAATTGTATCAACTGCGGTTGTTGGTGTACCACCTCACATTATGGGAATTGGCCCTGTCGATTCTTCTAAGAAAGCTTTAGCAAGAGCAGGAATTACCTTAGATGATGTCGATGTCATTGAATTAAATGAGGCTTTCAGTGCTCAATCCTTAGCAGTAATGAAGGATCTGAACCTTAATTCTGATGATGATAGAGTGAACATGGACGGAGGAGCTTTAGCAATAGGCCACCCTCTTGGAGCAAGCGGAGCACGCATCTTAGGAAAAGCTGCATCACTACTCAATAGAACTGGCGGAGAGTACGCCCTTGCATCGATGTGTATAGGCGGAGGAATGGGAATCGCTACGATCTTGAGAAATTGCCAATCATAACGTTCATGTGATATCGCATATCAAGTGGCCACATGGGTATCCGTAAAGGCCGACGCGAAGCCTATGAAAATCTAACCATATCAGAGGAAGGAGATTGCCCCCGATGTGGTGGGGAAAAGCAGCCCTCGACACTCGCCGGATACCTAAGTTGTGTTAGATGCGGATATGAGTGGAAGGACCCACATCACGTTGCACAGAAAAGAGGGCCGCCACAAACCTACCGTAGAGATGCTGAACTGATTGAGGAATTCAAAAGTGAAATGCAATCTGGCGACCTTAGTAACGTCTTAGGTATTGACAGAGGGCTATCAGGTGAGCAAGAGGCTTCTTTGAAGAGGTTAGAGGACAAGTGGATGAGTGGTATGAGTGGTCACTTCAATGCAGCTGCAGAGGAGAGAAAGCCACTAATGATTTCATTTGATGATGATGACAATTTGGTGGATACGACAGTGGGAAGCATTACTATCGTGGCAAACGGCTTTGACGGCGGAGAAGAAATTCGGCTTGAATATCCAGGCATGGGAACTGAGTTCTACGCTTTTGACGAAGCTAGTGAAACCGGTTGGCGCAGAGGAAGGTCTGCTGAAGACACTGCTCGCTCTATTACAAACGTAATCAACAGATTCTCAAACTTGGTTTACGCTAACCAAGAAGGTAGCATAATCCTGCTAGAGTTACGTGACGAAAATCTAAACGCAGATTCACTAGTCATTTTTGTTGACGACCCAGGCGGTACCGACATAGTTGCTGAGAAATCCGGAGTTTCAATGGACCCTCGTGATGTTCGAATGGTAGAGGATTACAAAGTGGTTGTAGAAATCTGCCTAGCCGATGGAATCATCTCTCCATCCGAAGATCAAATGTTGTGGGCAATGAGACAACAATTAGGTATTGACGATTACTTGCATGTGCAAATTGTCCAACAGATTTTCGGAGAGCATGCACTCAAAGAATGTACAAATTGTGGAGCAATGGCTGACCTTTACGCAGACTATGCAGCATGGTACTGTAAGGCATGTGAAAATTGGTGTTAGCCCTACGATATATAGATTTTATTTGGTGCCAAGTCGAGTAATGGTTCTAAGGCATTCTTCATAAGGTGAGAGCCGATGGGGCGGAATGGCGAGTATTATGGCTGAAGAAGTACTTTACATTGGAATTGACCTTGGAACCTTTCGTTCTGTAATGGTATCAAGTGACAGTCACGAGGAAGAAGAGTTGACTGTTATCGGCACACCAAAAGACCCAATCGCAAGAAATTTCTTGAAGAGAGATGTTCTATTCGGAAATGAGGCATTGAAGAACAGGTTGGCACTTAACCTGTTCAGACCTCTTGAACTGGGAGTCATCAAGGACACACCAGAAGATAGAGAGTTTATCGCTCACTTCATTACCCACCTAATCGGCTTGTCTGACCCAGAAGATTACGACAGAGTAGTCGCCGTTATCGGTGCTCCTGCAGAAGCAAGCCACGTCGACAAGACTTCAATTTTTGATGCAGCTGCTGGCTCTGTCAATGCTGCAATGATTATCTCTGAGCCGTTCGCAGTCGCATACGCTCTAGATATGATTGAGCACACTCTGGTTATCGATATTGGAGCAGGTACAACTGACCTTTGCCGCGTCTACGGAACAATCCCCGGACCTGGCGACCAAATGCACACAGGATACGCTGGTGACTATGTAGACAACCAAATCATCCTTGAAGTACAGAAGAAGTACAACGGTGCACAGATCACCAAAGACATGGCTCGCAGATGGAAGGAACAATACTCCTTCGTTTCAACATCAACACCAGATGAGCCAATTATGGTCGACTTCTCAATCGAAGGTAAGGCAATGTCTCTAGACATCACAGATTGTATTCAAGCAGCATGTGAGTCCATTGTCGACCCAATCGTCGAGAACGTTAAGGCACTTATCGCAGGTTCTAACCCTGAATTCCACGATGAATTCCGCAGGAACATGGTCTTAGCGGGAGGAGGCTCTGGAATCAGAGGACTTGGAGCTCTTATTGAGAGAAGATTGTCAGACATGGGCGACGTTAACGTTCACGTCGTAGATGACCCTGTTCGCCTAGGTGCAATGGGTGGTCTAAGACTAGCAATGGAAGTTCCTGAAGACATGTGGAAGAACCTAACTCTAGCATCTCGCTGATTGTTTCACTCCTCTTCGTAACCGAGTACAAGTGGAGAATCACAATGAGGACATTTGTCCTTTGGCGATAGCATAACTGGATTTACTGCAAGCACTGCCAAGCAGGTTGGACATGCTGCTAGCATTTCATTTGCTGGAAGTTTAATCCCTTCATCGTAGACAGAGTGGCCGCTGTATCCCATTTGATACACAGGATGGAAATGAATTCTGATGAACCTTACAGATGAAAATATAGCATATCCCAATATTAGTGCAAACAGTAATCCAGATATGTTTCCAGAAAAAATTGTCAACATATTTATGAATAGCAAAATTGCGAAAATTACAGTTAATCCTCCAATAATAATTGGAGCAAACCAGTACGCCCAGGCAGATCTATTCTTGTAACCCGACCAAACAGCTAGAAAGAAAGCACCTGGAATCAAGGCTAGACTACCAAATAGCGAATAGAAGGCGAATGTGACAATTGCTGAATCAATAATTAGAACAAATGCAGTTCGGTTGTGAAGAGATTCGATCGGATTCGAATGCTGAGGCCTAGAGCCTGCCAACACAATCTCATCAGCATCTGCCATGTATCAACCATAGAAGATTTACAATTCAAGTAACCGGTTCTTTGATCCATATTAGCAATGTTTCACAGCGAAGGCGTATTGAAGCAGTGGCCCGTGCCCAAAACATGCGTGACACCGATGTCGAGATTCGTGGCTCTTCTCTGAAAGGGCGTCACGTCTTACTCGGAGTAAGCGGAGGTATTGCCGCAGTCGATACCGTGAGGCTTGCTAGAGAACTCAGAAGGCATGGAGCAGATGTCTCTGTAATCATGACACCCTCCGCTCAACAAGTCATCACTCCAATGGCAGTCCGTTGGGCGTGTCAAGGAGAGGTAATCACTGACTGGGATGGGGACTTAACTGCTCTTTCAGGATTTGATGCTGTTTTGGTTACACCTGCAACTAGGAACATCATTGCTTCCTTCATACACGGCGTTATGAATGGACCACTTCTAATGGCACTGGCAGCCGCTAGAGGCAGAAACTGTCCGATTATGATGGTGCCATCGATGCATAATGATCTTGCTAATGACCCTGTTACAGAGGACCTCGTTATCGAGTGTGTAAAATCAGGGGTCAAAGTTCTATGGGGACCCGAAGAAGAAGGCAAGCGGAAGACTCCAAATCATGAGGAAATCGTTGCTAGACTTGGAAATTTAGTGAATAAGAATTCTACCTCAGTTGTTGTTACCCTTGGTGCAACTAGAAGTTCAATCGATGATGTTAGGTACGTCCAGAATACTTCTAGCGGAAAAACGGGATACAAGATTGCAGATGACCTTTACAGACACGGCATGGATGTCACTTGCGTTAGTGGTGTTACCACCTGCAAGAAACCAGATTGGCTTTCACTGGACATTAATTGTCCAGAACCCGATGAAATGTTGAGAGAACTGAAAGCATTAGCCAAAGATAGAATTGATGTATGGATTCACGCTGCAGCAGTTTTAGATTACATCATCCCTGAACCAGTTGAGGGTAAAATCGCATCACTGCAGGGTGATTTAGATATTCAACTGACTGAAGGCGCAAAGCACATCATGGAACTAAGAGAACTATGTGAAGGTTCTACTCGAATAGGTTTCAAACTAGAGAGTGGAATCAAACAGAAAGACCTTGTTTACAGAGCACACGCTCAAATTCAAACTGCAGGCATGACTGCAACAATTGCAAATCGTATGGAAGATTACGGAAAGGAAGGGAAACCAAGAGGGTGGCTAATCGATGCACATGGTGCAAATTTCGTCCTTGAAACTGAAGACGACATGTGCGAAGCTATACGTTCTGTAATCGAGAATAACAGGTGATTATTCTGCGAAGATTTGTCATTGTTGGAACTCGAGCTATGGCAAAAGGCAAGCTTCCCCTCAACGATATGGCAGGAGGTGCTGGAAGAATGGATGTCCTCGTAAGGGCCCTAATGGCTTCAATTCTAACCAGTCATGGGATTAGAAAGGATGTTGAATTCACAATGATACTGCTTGGTGGACCTGGACCTGCAAGAAGAATCAAATTCGTTTCAAATGAACTCAAAGGGATACATGCCGAAGAAAGAGCGGTAGCAGGAAAGATTGCTGCTGTCATCAGAGAGCCAATTCCTCCTAGGGGGCACTGGATAGAAAGGAATCCAGGAATTTATGACGGAGGTGGGGATTTAGACATGACATTGGATGATTGGAACTGTCCAACTATAAGGTTAGAAGCAGATTCAAAAAATCTATATTCTGGGCAACTTCCATCCAATTTCGCAATAGATGACATTGGATTTATCCGTGGTGATGACAAACCCCTTGAATGCGAAAGAGGTACACCGAGAAGCCTAGGTGAGGCATGGTTACAAGGTCATACATGCATTGCGATAGTTAACTTCCTTCTTGACGAAGGTGTGAATCTCAATCTTTGAGCATTCAAAGCCAGTTTGGTAAACCGTCCCTGCTATTTTCTAATGCCCAACCAAGAAGAGACATGTCCATTTCAAGAGGGTGGGTTTGAGGCCAAGACGGCATACATGTAACACTGGCGATACCCTGTATGTCAGAATCTACGTCGCCTCTATCGACTTCATCTACATCTATTCTAGCAGCCCCTAGTTGGAAAGTGGACGTGTCATTAGAGAAAGTGATTGCACTACGATACCATCTCATTCCAAGTCGAGTAGTTGCAAATGTGCCATTCCAGTCTCTTGGGACGTTAAGATTGAGTAGCATTTCACCCGCTGCGAAGGATCTTCTTAGGGCAGCGATTGGGTCATCTTCCCAACCCATTATTGTCTCCTTTGGCCAAGAGGTTAGATGTGGTGCGTTAACATCAACGTGAGGGCGATTGAGATTAGCAGGCTCATCTGGAAGTACTGCAAGAGCTGCCTCGACAAGTTGTACTGTGGCTTCAATTGCAATTTCCATTCCTTCTGGGTCGAATGAAGACCATGATGATGCAATTGCGGGCATTCCATACATTCCTGCTTCCCTCGCAGCTGCTATCGTTCCACTATGATAGGCATCTTGAGAGAGGTTAGGACCAAGGTTTACACCACTAACTACTAGTTTTGGCATTATGCCTGGTACTAATTTTTGTAATCCTCCATCCAAAGCCGCTATGATACAATCACAAGGAGTGCCTCCAATAGAAAATTGATGCATTCTATCTCGGTGGTCTTCGACTTTTGTAACAGTAAGCGGCTTACCTAGTGATATTTTCATACTGACTGCTGAGTTATTTTCACTAGGTGCGAATACAATACAACCATGTCCTCTTTCATGTAGTGCTGTGACAAGCGTTTGCAAACTTTCTGCTTCAATACCATCATCATTAGTCAGAAGAATCCACGCCATGTTCTGCACCTCCCTTAATCACGAGCATGATCCCGAAAATCAGAATCAAACCACCAAGCCATGTCCACTTCTGTGGAATGTCTTCATCAAAGAAGAACCAACCAATGAAAGCGCCAATTATTGGCTCGAGAGTTACTGCAAATGATACCGTTAGTGGTCTTAGCCAACGTAGACATGCGTTTAGTCCTGTGTGTCCGACTATACCTGCTAAGAAGGCGAGTAAAATGAACCACCCAAGCAAATCTGATTCAATCCATCCAATAGCAGATGTGCTCTCTCCCATCAAAATTGAGAAGGGAATCAGTAAGATTCCACCTAATAGAGTAACAGGTACTGCGTAGACAAATACCGGCATCCATTCTCTGAGTATCCTTCCTGCAACGATGTATCCGACAACAGTAATAGCTCCTGCAAAGGCAAGGAAATCGCCCCACAGGGTTACGTCCCCACTATCCTTTGCATCTAATAGAGTAATTCCAGCACCAACCAGACCAACTAGAGCACCTGCTGTCTCAAGAGAGTGAGGTTTCCTCACAAATATTGCCGTCCCAATCACGATGATAATCGGATGGCTAGTAACAAAAAGTAGAGAATGTGCTAGTGAAGTGTGGTCAAGAGATGTCACCCATGTTCCAAAGTGTGCTGCCAATGCAATTCCTGAACCTGCCAAAATTAGAACTGTTTTCTTCTCAGTCAACTTCTTTTTTTCAGTTATTTCCATCTGTCTATATTGCCAAATTGCGAATGGAAGTAGCATCAAAACCGTGATTTGTAATCGCCATGATGCTCTCATTAGCGGTGGAACAGAGTCAACATGGGACAAAATAGCCCCGGCAGATGAGACTCCAACTACTCCTGCAGCCAGTAATCCCCACACCAACGGTGGTGTGCGACTCATTCTCATGCCTCTACTAGTTCAGCATCTTGAGATTGGCCACCAATGACTCCCGCTCTCTTGAAGAGGAAGTAAATCAGGTATCCAATTACCAAGTTCAAGAATACGAAGCCACCTAATCGCACGAAGTGCCATGTTAGGCTGCTTCCGAACTCTGGATCCCAAAGCGAGTCAATGAATGACAGAATACTGCTTTCTGTACCGAAGAATGCCTCACCAGTTAGCAGACCTGCTGCCACCATGAAGGTCCCTAGTAAGATGAGAGCTCTCTTCTTTTCTGCCACGACTGTGCCTTCTTCTTCCTTGATTGCATCGATCTTTGGTTTGAGTTTCTTCTCTTCCCACTGGTCTCTAGCAACTCCACCAATCAACATTGGAAGTGTGTGAGGAACGTCTAGGTACATACCCAATCCGAATGAAGTTCCCATTCCAGTTGCCCATTCGACAAATACACCGAGAAGGAATCCAAGTAGGAGTAGGGTTAGGTCGCCTTGCCCCTCTGCAAAGATAACAGAGAAAGTTGCGAATGCATTTGCTTGTGGTGCAATTAACTGAATACGGCCTTGTGCTAATTCATTGGCTAGGAAAATTGCAACACCGGCACCAATTACAGCACCTGGAACAACTCCCATGATATTACCCTTAGAGATGTGATATGGCCTGTTTCCAATGTACAGGCTGTTCTTGTAATCTCCAATTACCGTACCTGACATCGAAATCGCTGAACCGAATACTGTAGTTCCAACCAGTCCCAGAAGAACTGCCTCTTGTGTGGTTAGACCAAGTGGGTCGGTGAAGTTTAGGAACACACCAAACAGCATCAATAGAACGATGAATGATGTACCAGAAACAGGCTCAATTCCTGTTTCACCCATTACTCTTACAGCGATTGCACCAAGCAGGAATGTCGTCATTAGCAGAATTAGTGAAAACACAATACTAGCAACAAGTGGGAATTCACCCAACATGAAAATTACAATCATCGAACCAAATGTTAGCAGCATGAAAATTGGAATGTGAGATAGTGGCCATTCATACCATCCCTTTCCTTCCATGTATTCCTTACCGCTGTCTCCCTTGAACGCCTTACCAATGTCAACGAAGATATTAGCAAATGTCTTCCACATCTTAAGCAGACCAAATATTCCACCACCGACAATTGCACCGATTGCAATGAAGCGAACTGCCTTAGCGAAGGCGTACATTTGTACGGCTCCAGTACTGCTTGGGTAATCTGCAGGATTTACAGCATGAAGAGCTGCAGGTAGTTCTTGCAATGGAACACTTGCGCCGATTTGGCCTTCATAGACAGGAAGGTTGAATGCAACTGCAAGAGGAACAAGGAAGAACCATCCAACTATTGTTCCAAGGTTAACTAAGAATGCGACTCTGGTCTTCATGAACCAACCGATTGCGAACATCGAAGGTGTTAGTGCAACACCAACATAGGTGTACATGAAGGGGTTGAAGACTGTGTCTGGGTTGTAGTGTGCCGGACCTGCTGCAACACCACCAACGACTTCACCAGGCTGGTGGATCTTAGCATGAGAGTAGAATGATGCTAGGCCGAATGTGTCACCGGATAGCATCTCTGCTAGGTAGTCACTCAATGCTTGGCGCTTACCATTCATCCAAACTAGTGGATATTCGATTAAGAATAAACCAACCATAGTTATTGCAGTCCAAACTCCTATTGTCTTCAGAGATTCTCTTGCATGCTCGACTGCACCGGTGCTTACGTCACTAGCGATATCGAGCATCTTCAGTGTGGCTTCGAATCCCGGCAAAGGAAGTGGGTCTTCAACAAGCCAAACGCGTCTAAAGATAATGAAATACATTACACCAAGGAAACCAGCAAACATCGATGCTACAATTCCAACAAATGCCAAACGCATTGTTTCGCCTTCACCTAATACGATAAGAGGTCCGTCCGACAACCAGTATTGAGGGTCTGCTGCTAACAAGAAAATAGCAGGGAAAGTGAAGATGAAACCGGTAGATGCGTGAGTTGCACCTGTTGTTGCAGATGTTGCAATGTTAACTTCAGATGGAGACCACTTCAGAGCCATACCCAAAACGTAAGCGATGTACCATGCTGCTGAAATCGCCAAACCTAATTTTAGACCAATATATGCTGTAACACCAGAGAAAATAGCACCGATACCAATGCCAATCATTACTTTTTTAGTATCCCAGTGAGAAACTTCGAACGCTTCCTCTAGATTCTTTTCTTCGAGATACTGTTCCAAAACACCTGTGTTTAGGTTGTTGTACATCTCGTCATCTAGCCAAGTGAGAGTACCGCTTTCAATCGCCTTCAGACCTTCCGGTGTAACCGGTTGGCGATATGCCGACTTCTTTACGCCCACTATCTCACCTCAGAAGAAGTTCAATGGTCACGGATAATCTTGTAGAGTCCTAATGCTTCCATCCACATGATTTCTTTACCTGCGTCGATTTCCATTTCATCTTCCATTGGTAGAATCATCATTGAGTGGTCACGCATGTTCATTGCGTGAACTTCTGCCCCTTCGATGTGGGTTACCATTGCGGTCCCCTTTTCGATTAGTGGAACGTTGATGGAATCTGTTACACTTCCGACGTGGGAGATCTTTTGGCCGGTGAAAATGTCTACAAGTTCTAGTCTTGCCTTTGCAGAACCGTGCTTACCTGGCTTGGATTTTGATATGGAATTTATCTTGTACGCTTTGTCTTCAACACAGCAGTATCTACCTACCTTCAGAGTTCGAATTTCAACACGGGTTGTTCCTGGCATATGGCTCCCTCAGTCACAGGCAATGGTTGGGGCTTATGACGGTTACCATTGATTCGACTAACTACTCACAAGTTGCGTACATCCAAAATGTCTCCATTTTGCCCTAAATCGCCTACTACGTAGGGAAGTAATTTTTGTGCCACGTCATCAGGATTTGTCAACTCTCCGTTTTTGTGGTAATCAATGAAATTTTGTAAAGGTGGGAACGATGATTCGTCAGCTTGACGAATCTCTTTCTGCATACCTGTATCGACAATCCCTGGTGCAATTGCCAGAGCAGATATGTTCTCTGATTCTCCTTCCTCAGCCAAACATCGAGTCCACATGTCTAGCCCTGCCTTGGAGACACAATATGAACTCCAACCGTGCAGTGGCCTCTTTGCTGCTCCACTAGATATTGTAAGAACCCGAGTATGAGATTCACCACCTATCAGACTGTCTAAGGATTGAGTTAGGTCTTGAACTCCAATGAGATTTACATTAACAGCACGTTCCCAACTTTCTCTTGAAACATCAAGCATATTTTCTATCGGAGTAATTGTTCCGGCATTGTGTACAATGCCCGCTAGGTGTTTGAAACCCCGGTTGATTATCTCAACTGCATCTGAAATGTCTTCTTTTGAAGCCAAATCGCACGAAACAATTTGCGAATTTGGCGAAACAAGTTTCAAAGAAGAATACAGTTCATCCAACTCCGGGCTACTTCTCGCCAACGCGATTACAGATTTTCCACAATTTGCTAGAGCCAATGCGATTGACCGACCCAAACCTTTGGATGCACCAGTGACGAGAAATGTATCACTCATGAATCTCTCAGTGAGAATAGGCATTTGATGCTTTCATTCTTTCCAAACTCTAAAACCATCGTCAGTCGAATGCCAATATCTGCCTTCCTCATCCTGATACCAATTCACTCCATGCTCATCATTTGGAAGCCATTCACCAGTAGGTAATTCTTCCCAAGTTGATACAAATTCAATTGAGTCTTTCGAATCCATTGATTCCTCTACAACTTGAACTTGATCATCGGTTTCGGTTAATTCGGATCCTGATTTGTTCTTATCCAATGCCGGATGGACAGGTCCAATATTGTCATTCGGTTTTGAGGATGGTTTCTTTCTAAGCAGAACTGCGATAGCACCAAACAACACGAAAATGATTCCAACTGCAGCCAGTGAGAGTATTAGTACAAGATTCGATTCTTCATCATCATCTTTGCCTTGAGCCGCATTTTGTTCATTTTCATCTGAAGACTCTGGAGATGTCAAACAGCCTTGTGTATTAGAATAAAGGAAAGCAGAATATTCATTTGGACATCTATCGGGTTGTGTTGCTCCCTCGACAAATTCTCCAAGTGTTCGCCCTTCGCTCCAATCCAAGTTATCATAATTATCTCCAAATCCATCTCCATCGGTATCCTTCCACTGCGTTGGGTCACCGTCATTGAAGTCTGTTTCATATGACCAGCCATCATTATCAAGATCTAAGCAGCCAAGCTTATCCTTTGTAGAGGTCCCTTTCTGTAATGGACAATCATCTCCATCCGGAGAGTTACTATTGTCACCAAATCCATCTCCATCGCTGTCAATTGATTGATTCGCATTGTTGTCGTCCCAATCCAAATCAGCAGTAACTCCATCTCCATCAAGGTCTATTTCAGATGGAGCACAACCAACTATTGGATTTAGGACTGTTTTGTCTTCGTCCAAGAATATAGTTGTATTAACTAGGGTCGTTTTCAAAAGTGGAGTTGATGGACATTGGTCGATATCATCTGTAAATGAGTCATAATCTCCATCTCTTTCAGATGGGCCACACCCGTTTGAATCAACCATCGACCTTTCTTCTGGAGTTGTTTCAACGCACATATCAAAGCCTGATGAAGAAACGGAATCTCCTACACCATCTCCGTCTGCGTCGATGTGTTGTAACGGATTTGAGGGTAAATCGTCAATTGTATCCGCCCATCCGTCACCATCTGAGTCTAGGCAGCCAAATAGGCCATCTTTGTTTGAAGTTCCTGCAACATCGACACAGTCATCCCCTTCTAATCCGGAATTGTTGTCTCCGAACCCATCAGAATCCGAATCAAGCCATTGAGTTGGCTCATATGGGAATTCGTCAATATTATTTCCAAAGCCATCACCATCAAAATCGAACCATTCTGAACTATCATTCACAAATGCATCGTTCAAGTCTGCCCAAGTATCTCCATCACTATCAAGGCAACCAACGCTACCTTGTGTTGAGTTTCCAAATTCATCTGGACAATCATCGGAATTGTCTCCAAAGCCATCGGAATCTGTATCATTCCATTCTGTTGAGTCATTAGGATGTGAGTCATTAGAATCCTCCCAACCATCACCATCTTGATCTGGGCAACCTAACTTATCGATGTATGATGTTCCTGGCACACCATCACAATCATCAACATCGTTAGTGTATCCGTCATTGTCGTCGTCTATTTCACTTTCAGGACATCCTGCATCGTTTACACTTAGACCAACTTCTGTATTAGGGCAGATATCATCACCATCCCAAACTCCGTCCATATCTTCATCAGGAAGTATGTGATACATATCGAGCCCTAATTTACCCCAAGTTAGGTACAAATCCCACACACCAAGACCTACAAAGCCCATTTGCTCCCATTTTAATTGGCCAATCTCTGATAACAAATATCTGAGGAAAGGCATGTTTTTTGTGATATTGCTGACAGAAGAAAATGCACGCATGTCTGTCTGAAGTGGCCATTCACCGTCACGAGAGGCATTAATTGAAGCGTTAACTGCATGCCCTCCGGCAAGAATTGCATCTTCTGCTCCATGAGTTAAGTTGTCAACTATTGGAACTATGTACAAACCATTTGAATTGTCTAAAGTAAATGCTAACTCTGTGAAACCTATCGAACCATCACCCGCAGGCGCAGAGATTACGTCGGTTACATTTTCTCTATCTTCACCAACATCAAACCTAAATCTCGATGTTGTCGATGAATAGAAGGAATCCTTCTGAGCGCAATTCTCACACAAGACAAGTTCTTCGAGAATTGTTGTGTCAACTCTTTCTTCAGAGCGGTGAGCTAAGATTATCTCATCACCAATACAAGAATCATGTAAGTCACTCCATTCTCTAATTCCATCATTGTCATCGCTAGGTACGACTGAGCTCCAATCTAGGGCAGGCATCTCACCCGCTGTTGTCAAACCGCTCCTGCCTGAAGCTGACGCTATCCAACGAATTTGTGCTAGTGATAATCCTCCAATTGTCTCAATACAAGTTTGTGCGTCTCCATCGGCTTTTACCATTAGAGCACCTGCTGCTCTTCCGTATGGTATCTCAAGAATCTCTTCGTCGGTCGTATCACATTCCCAAATTCCTGTCATAGAATAATTGGTTGATTTGGAAGCTAGAGAGGGGTCTACACCATTCGTAGCCGAACCAATGTAATGTTTAGATTCACACGCATCGAGTGTAGACTGCAATCTATCATATTCCCAAACACCAACATAATCACTCGTAGCAGTGTACGTTGATTTCCATGGTGACTCCATTAAGGAGGTATAATGTAATCCTTGAATTCTGATGAAATTTTCCGAAATCGTATGGACGGAAACCCAACCCCTGCGCCAACCTATTGCAATTCTATCCCCATCTTCATTAAATTCTGCAGAAAATACACCACGGTTATTTTGTGATGTTCCAAATCCTCCAATAGTACCTATATTGGCCCATGTATCTGTCCTAAATACGTAGAATTCTGACCCATATCCTCGAGTCACAAGCATGCTTCCACCATCACTTGAAAAGTGGATATCGTGTACCTGACCCCCTAAGGTTAATTGTTTAATTATTGATTTTGATTTAACATCAGTTATGATGACAGTACTATCTTGTGAACCTGTGGCTACGTACCTTCCGTCAGGACTAACTGTCAACACTCTAACGTAGTTTGAATGGTTTGTCATATTCAGATAAATTGTGTTATTTTCAGTCCAAAAACCGTAGACATCCTGATTTCCTGTTACGAAAACAATTCTTCCATCAGGCGTTGTATCAATACCACTTATCCAGCCAGGCAATCCAGGGAAATTCTTCTCAAAACTATAGTTGCTAGTATAGTACGACTTTAGTGTAGAATCACGGCCACCACAGAATATTCTCTCATCATCTCTAGACCAACCAACTTCGTATATGTCGCTAGAAGTTGTGCCATTCCAAAGATCTGCAACAAATGTCCCTGATGTTGCATTAATTACTACACAACCTCCATTTTTGCTACCAACAACAAGATTATCCCCATTTGGTGAGATTTCTATATCCATTATATCCCCTTGCATTGTGTATAGATTTTTGATGAAAATTCCAGAACTATCATACATAACAACTCGATTGTTGTTGCTTCCAGCAAAGAACACGCTGCCGTTGGTTGCCCACTCAATCACGTTGACCTCACCGGAGGTTGTACCAGTGGTTACTCGTACAGATGAAGACTCACTCCAAGCATACCTTGTTGGTTGCTCAAAGTCTGCTAGACCGTCTCCATCGCTATCTGGACAGCCAAAACCTGCGGTAGAATTTGCAGTACCTGCTGCAAATGGACATACGTCGTTAGAATCGTTGATTCCGTCCCCGTCTCCATCCAAAGCACTGACTATTGGTATGAGTGTCATCGACACCATTAACGCTGCCAATACCAAGGCTTTACGCATGTATTAAATCGTTTAATTCGACTACTAAATGTTTTAGCCGATACGAGTCAAAGACTCATCAATAATCATAGAACCCTTGGCCTGATTTCCTGCCGAGTTTTCCTTGCTCAACCATTTCTATAAGAAGAGGTGCAGGAGCGTATTTGTCGTCTCCCATTCCCTCGTGGAGGACATTCATGATGTGTAGAACGGTATCGTTCCCAATCAAGTCTGAAAGTGCGAGTGGACCAATAGGATGATTCATTCCCAACTTCATGATTCCATCGATTGCTTCTGGTTCTGCAACACCCTCCTGCAGAGTTAGGATTGCTTCGTTTATCATTGGGCAAAGAATTCTATTCGATACGAACCCTGGAGAGTCGTTGCACATAAGAGGGATCTTTCCCATGCGCTCTGCTGCTGCGAGAACTGTTGAAGTAACAGATTCAGTAGTTTCCTTTCCATTAATGACTTCGACAAGTTTCATGATTGGTACTGGATTCATGAAATGCATTCCAATTACCTTGTCAGGTCTTGAGGTTGCGGCTGCAATTTCACTGATTGAGATTGAAGATGTGTTGGTAGCAAGGATACAATCTTCCTTGCAGATACCATCTAACTCAGAGAATATTGACAACTTCAAGTCAAGGATTTCTGGTACTGCTTCTACTACTAGGTCAACATCTGCACAAGCTGACCTGTCTACTGCCGTGCTAATTCTTGACCGAGCAGCATCTGCATCTTCTTGGGACATTCTTTCCTTAGAGACCAGTTTTGCAAGAGACTTCTCAATAGTTGCAATACCTTTGTCGACATATTCTTGCTGGATATCTATCATTACTACTTCAATTCCAGCGCATGCTGCAACTTGTGTAATTCCATTTCCCATTTGGCCTGCGCCCAAAACGGCCATTTTTGTGATGCTCATGCTTTACCCGAAATGTTCCACGTTCATGATAATTGGCTTCAACCCTTGATAGCAATAAGATGATTCAAATTAGGTCACACCTTACATTGACCATGCGAGAATGGCTTGGATTGAAAGACATACTCAGAACTGGATGGGTAAGAGCAGGTGTAGATTCACCGGAAAGCGTGGCTGCACATTCCTGGGGAATGTCGGTACTTGCTATGCATTTGTGCCCTGAACATCTCGACCGAATGAGAGTTATCGAGATGTGTTTGGTTCATGATTTACCTGAGGTTGAGGTTGGAGATCTTACTCCACATGACGATACCAGTACGAAGAGTGAGGATGAACATAGGGCGATGACTAGGTTAGCGCCGCAATGGTTGGGACTGTTTGAAGAATATGAGGCACAGGAAACTGAAGAAGCAAAGTTTGTGAAGTATTTAGACAAACTCGACATGGCCTTAATGGCCCGAATTTACGAGGATAAACAGGGCTTAGACCTCAGTGAATTTATTGCGTCTGCTCGCGAAGTAATAGGCGAAACTAACTTGAAGTGAATCCTCCACGGCGACTCGCCACAGTCCTGTAGTGTAGTGGTCCATCATCTCGGGTTTTGGTCCCGGGGACGTCGGTTCGACTCCGACCAGGACTATCCTCTAATCACCTAAGCCGCAGGCGCAGTTAGATAGATTCTGGAACCTGTTGCTCTGTTGTCAAATCCTCAAGTTCACGGCGTGTTTCGTCTGGATCAATGAAGAGCGCAGTTGCGATAATCAGTGTCTCAAAGACTGCTGCAATCAAGAAAAGAGTTGGATAATCAAATCGCTCTGAAAGTGGTGCCGCTATTTGGTATCCAATAATTGCTGAGAGGTTCATCATCGCCATGTATCCAGTAAATTGTGTACCACCAACCTCGCTCCATGTTATTCGCATCATTAGCGAATAAATGCTAATACTTACGATTGCCATCATGAATTCTGCTAATGACCAAATGAATACAAGATAGAATTCGCTTCCCCACCATGATTCGGTTAATCCCCAAAATGCAGTAACTAAAGCACCGATTGTAGTTGAGTAAATGATAACTGATTTACCTCCGAATTTCTTACCGAGATATCCTCCAGCAAGATAACCAAACATGGTTATTATCAGCACTAGACCACCTTTTGTCGCATTGAATCTCTCTTGTGACCAATCTAATTCTCTCAAGAAAAGTAATGGCAAAAGAGGAATCAAAAAGTGAGAAAGTGAGACGAATAGACTAAGGAGAATTCCTAACTGAGTTGACTTTAGTGAGAATGCAGTTTTCACTTTCCCGATAATTTCTTTGAAATTTTGGTTGCTAGATGCCTTTTCTTCGAACGCAAGGTGTGAATCTTCGCTCCACGGGAATAATTTCTCGCCAGGTCTCTCTCTCATGTAAAGTGGAACCATCATTATAGCTAGCAATATAGGAATCTGAACAATCAGTGCACCTCGTATTCCAGTGTAGCTGATTATCGTCCCAAGACCGGCCCCTCCAATCATTCCTCCTAGTGTTTTAGCGGTAAACATGTAACCGTTTACTTTCTCTAATTCATTTGGTTTCAAAATGTCTACAGCCAGGGCATCGGTACTAACATCCTGTAGAGACGTAAATATGTTGTAAACAAGGAACATGTATGCAATAGTTGTTACATCCTTCTCTACATCTATGAAGAAAACCATCAGTGTTAGTAGGGTTATCATGCCCGTTTGGGCGATGAGAATCCAAGGTCTTCTCCTACCCATTGGACGGTACTGATACCTGTCGATTACAGGGCCCCACAGGAACTTTACTGACCAAGGAAGAGTTCCTAGTGTAAGCAACATTGCGAGGTCCTTTGCTGCAAACCCTTCTGCTGCTAGATAGGTAACAAATGTGACAGTAATGAATCCCCATGGAATTCCCTGTGCTACGTAAAGTGCACAAAGAGTGAATACTCTGGCATTGTAGCTCTCAACGAGAGTTTTTCCTTCCTCGCCACCATCATCATTAACCAACACTGCGTCTATTTCTTCTTCAAGAATCAAACCAAGTTGGAATTGATCGCTTCTTGTTGAAATGAAGCCAACTAAAACTATGACTCCGATAAACCAGGGAGCAAAAAGGAATCCGGATATTTCTCCACTTCCAACCGACATCACAGACGTATCATCATCTTCATCATCGGGTTCTTCTGGTTCTGGTTCAGGAACTGGTTTAGGTTCTACAATAATGGTTCCAATCATTCCCACGCTTTCATGCGGTTCGCAGACATACTCGTAAGTTCCATTTTCTCCGACGTTGAACGTGTATGTGTAATTTACATTTCTTTCAGGCTCTCCTGAATCAAAGAGACCTCCTCGTTCCACTGCGTTGTGGGGGAGTAATTGATTTTCCCAAAAGAATTGTATCGTATCTCCCTCCATTAGAGTGACGGTATCTGGGGAGAACCGCAAATTGGTTCCATCTACAGTAACAGTATATGTTTCGCCTTCAGATTCGTTGAGGTTCCAAATCTGAGAGTCAATTAATTCAGATGTGCTGTGACTTTGGATTTCGTTCGTGTTAGAAGCAACGACTACTGAAAAAGACATCAGAAGCGCCACAGACACAAGCATGATTGCAAGTGGTGACCTTCTGCGCATATACGGCGGTTGTAACCTCTTCTCATAAGAACTTCAGTTAGAGTTCCACATATAATTTAGAGTGGATTTCGGTACTCAGTCGTTGATAACTTCAGGAGTTTTTGAGAGATCTCTTGTGATATTCTTCTGATGAGATTCGATTGTTCCACCACCGATTTCAAGTAGTTTGGAGTCTCTCCATAGCCTTTCTACAACGTATTCAGCGACGTATCCATAGCCACCCATAACCTGGATTGCTGCATCTGCAATTTCCTTCGCTGCTGTTGTTGCAAATAGTTTGACACCGTCGCTGTCAAGTCTCTGACCTGCATTCCCAAGTCCTAGGTTGTTAGCCGTGTCATAGATGTAAGCACGCATTGCTCTGTACTTTGCCCATGATTCTCCAACATACCTTTGAATTTGACCAAAGTCTCTGATTTGTCTTCCGAATGCTTCCCTGTCAGTTGCATATTTGTTCATCTCATCCAGAGAGCGACGAGCAATACCTAGAGACATAGCAGCCAAAGTTAGACGCTCGATTTCCAAGTTACCCATCATGTGGAGCATTGAATCTCCGACCTCTCCGACTAGATTTTCAGCAGGAACAATACAATCTTCGAATACAAGTTCTGCCGTGTTAGAGGCACGCATTCCAGTCTTGTCGATAATTTTCTGACCGACGCTGTATCCTGACATCCCATTCTCAACAAGGAAGGTTGAGAGTTGAGCGCGACCTTTAGCATCAGTCCCTGTTCTAGCGTAAACCCAAACGACGTCAGCAGGAGTTCCATCATCATCTATACAGCCATTTGTAATCCACATTTTTCTTCCGTTGAGGACCCATGCGCCATCGTCTCTCTGAACAGCAGATGTTGTGAGGCCTAGTACGTCTGTTCCTGCATCTGGTTCACTCATCGCCATAGCTCCAATCCATTCTCCAGAGCAAACTTTTGGTAGTATTCTAGCCCTTTGTTCATCATTTCCGTTGAATTCAAGATTGTTTACGAAAAGCATTGAGTGTGCTAAGTAAGCAAGTGCAAACCCGGGGTCACTAGCCGATAATTCTTCATGAACGATCACTGTTGCAACTGCGTCTAGTCCAGCACCTCCGAACTCTTCGCTGGCGGTTATTCCAAGCAAACCCATTTCCCCTAGGGAACGCAACAGTTCGACATTGAATTTCTCATCACGATCATATTCCAAAGCTTGTGGTTCAACGTGCTCATTGACAAAGTCACGAACCATTTCACGCAACATTTGGTGCTCGTCACTAGGATTAGCGATATCCATAACCATCCCTCGGTTTACGGGGGGAGTGGATTTGCTTTTGTGTGTTATCACTCAAAGAGTAATCTTCCTAGCTCTGCGACGAGGACGATTTTCATGCCCTACCGCAGGCCTTGTTTTCGCTCTTCTTACAGCACGTCTCTTCTTGGATTTCTTCTGGGTCCGAACAAGTTTACGAGCACGCTTACCTACGTGCTTTAAGTGTCCTGATTGGATTTGAGGTTCGGCAGGCTCATCTCTGTTATCTATACCTGCCCTCGCAAGTACATCCTGTGCTAGGCCACGAGGTGAAACTGTAGTTGCTTCTTCGACGATTCTTGATGCCATGTGTCGTAATGTATCGCCATTGTGAATAATGGGTTGATTGTTAACATCAATCATTACGTGTTGCTGAATCCCGAGTTGTTCTTCCATCAGAGAAACAAGAAAATTCTTTGTTAAGTCTACTTGCTCACGCTCTCCCATATGCATCCCATCCAGTCTTAAGGGAGTCTGACGCAGTTATGAAGTTTCGGCGTCGAATTGACCCAATGTGAAGGATTTGGCGAGTCGAATTCAGATTACGAATTCCAATGTAATTCGAGAGATGATATGAAAATGGGGCCGTGACCGGGAATTGAACCCGGGCTGGCAGGACCACAACCTACCGTGCTAACCGCTACACCATCACAGCCATCGGTTGTTCCGTGCCACCGACAAGCCGTATTTATCTCATTCCGTCTAGTTTCGTGACTCTTTACACCGTTCTATTCAAGGCATGGCACCTACGAGACCTATCTATGCGACGCATGGCCATGCTTGTGCTGATAATGCTCTTGATGCCTGCCGGAATGGCTAATGCAAGGAGTGTCCATTCTACATCTACTGACGAAATGTTTCCTCAAGGTGACATGACAAACGCAAGCAATTGGGAATTTAAGAGGCACCTTGCATTCACTGCTGAATCTGCTCCTGAAGATGGCCAATATGTCATGGGAATGGTAGCAGACAATCACATGACAATGGGGATCCAATTACCTGAACATCTTGACTACCAAACAATATGGGCATCCTCAACATCAACAAATTCAAACGCATCTCTTGGCGCTCCCGATGGAGCATATCACTATTCAAGTGGACCGGACATTAGAGTGAGTGGTTTTGATGTGAGTTCTTTGACTGGAAACTCAATTGAAACTGTAGAGCTAGTAGTACACTTTGACATCCCAGATGCACTACTCCAAGACAAGGCTAGGTTCTCAGTTATCGATGCAGGCACTTACGACCTTGTAAAAACATGGAGTAATACTCAATCCGGCTTGTATTACATGAACAGTGGCTGGTCTATAGAAATATTAAATGATGATAATTGGACTTGGGATGAACTAGCAAACATTGAGATTGACCTTGATTATGTTTCAAATGGAGGCACCGATGACTCTCAGTTACGGGTAGATGCAGTGGGATTGAAAATAACTATGAGGACACCTTGGTATGGAGCAGAAAGAGTAGTAGCAATCTCCACTTATGAATTCAACAATTGGCCATTAATAGACCTCGACATAAACTCTGGAACGCTAAGCTCGGTATCAACAGCACCTTGTGGACTTGATTCGGACGGAGGTACTTGGACAACTGAGGCTTTGGAAAAACCAGCTGCACAGGAGTGGGGAAGAATACACCTTGAACACTCAGATGAAGAAAACGGGACTGTCACAATAGAATACAAAGACAACCAAGGAGCGTGGGTAATTATTCAAGAAGGAACCAAACCTGTTGTTAGTTCAGATCTTCAACTCAGATTTACAATTACCAATACTTGCTTGAGTAAAGCCTGGATAGACATCAATGACCCTAAAATTAGGCTACAGGGAAGTATTTCGGGAGATGCAAGTGCTATGGTTGAAAATGCAACAAGATGGACTATCGTGGTAAATGGTCTAACTGTACAGAACTCAGATGCAACCGATTTAGGTGATTTCGATTTAAGCATACCAATCGGTCATACTCTCGATTCAACAGATACTGAACTGGAAATCAAAATAAAAGTCTGGTACAACTGGGGAAATGATGGTTCGCCATCAACTCTTAGCCTTCGTATCAACAATATCGAAGTTGATGGAGCATACCTTATCGAATATGATGAAGACCCTGTTTGCGGTTTGATTGGTTCTCATGACATGGAAGAAGATGGAGGAGGTCTAATCCTGCCATTGCTAAGCCGTTGTTCGGACGATAGAACGTCTGTCGACAATTTGGTAGTTACATTTGAAAATACAAATACAGATTTAATTGAAGTGGACTTAACTGAAGGCCAGATTAGGGTTCGATTGATTCCTGAAGCATCTGGCATAGCAGAAGTAACAACAACTGTGACCGATTCTGCTGGTAATTTTTGGTCCGAATTGTCTACATTCAATGTTGCAAATATCAATGATGAACCGAACCTTGGAGAGTTCCCGGGAGTTGTTCCTGTTGAACATGGATATACACACAATGTTAGTTTCGAATTAAGTGATGTCGATACCTTCAATCAGAATTTGGTAGTCACCACAAACAGATCTTGGGCGACAGTCGATATGGAAACAAGACAACTAATAATCAATGCACCTACACCTGGGTTCACTTCCGTTCTGGTTACAGCTTGTGATGAATCAAATTGCGTCGACAGAATTCTAGACCTAGAGGTTAGAGCATTGGCCGAACTTTATGTTGAGGAAATTCGTATCAATGAAGATGTAAGAGCTGGAGAAATATTCGAAGTAAAGGTGTTTGTAAGAAACTCTGGACAGGTGCAAGCGACAATGATTGGAGTTAGATGTACAGCAGATGGGCAATCGTTTGGCAGTGGCACAATCCAACTGCTCCAACCGGGCCAATTAGGTTCCGTTATTTGCGACATGCAAGCACCTGATGATGACGATAGTCTTCTAATTGAAGCAGAAGTAGACAGAGGGACGTCAATCGATGAAGTCGATGAAGAAAACAATGTCAAATCCACTCTGGTAACAATAGGTGACGCCATTAAGGAGACATCAAAATCGGATGATGATTCATCGCTAAGTCTTGGCCCAACCGCAGTTTACATCGCTGCAGGATTGATTTTAGCATTCATTGCAGCAATATTTGTGGCTCTTGCACCACCCAAAATTAAGAAACTCGAATAGGGTATGAAAAAACACCCTGTTTGACGGATAACCACAAAATGTGGGTTAACATTCATATGCAGTAATATTCAGAATTGGTTACTTCGCATGGGCTGTGGGGGCTCTTCACCATTGGTGACGAAGTCGAGTGTGGAACACATGAGTGAATTGAAAATTAGAATAGAAACCGATGAATGGGTTTACGAAGAATACGTTGAAGCTTGATTATTTCTTCCAACTGCGAGGATATGTATCCTCTTTCATTAATACACAGTTGGGCTTAGCGACTTCACCCTGATTCATATCAGGAATTACTTTGCTGTTTTGAGACATCTTAGCGATAGCTACAGCCTCGCCTTTCATTGTTACAAGCAAGACTTCACTTCCAACGTTGAGATCTTCATCAATACTCACTACACCAGGGCGTAACAAAGGAGCACCGTGCGAAAGTGCTGCTGCTGCACCGTCTTTTACCACTACTCTCGGTAAATCGGAAAGCATGTCTTCAATTGGATGCAATATTCGCAACATCGCAGCTTCTTCGCCTTTTTCTTGCCACAGCCAATAAGCATCTGCTAATTGTTGCATTGTTATTGATTGATTAAGGCTGAACTCTCCTGATGTTGGCCTTCGCAATTCCTTCAGTTCAACGGGAGTGTCAAGAAGCAATCCTAGGTCCCTTGCCATTGTTCGCACATAGGTTCCTGCTTCACACTCAATGTAGGTCAAAAGTGAAGTTCCATCAAAATCTAAAATGTCGAATTTTGATATTTTCCTTGTCCTAACTTGGACTCTTACCGCAGATATCTCTGGAGGGACATTGTACACTTTTCCTGTGAGCATTGTCATTTTTTCTTCAATCTCATCACGAACGAGTTCCTTTCCAAACTTGAAAAGTGCAAGATAGGATTTATCGTGAGTGAGAATTTTTCCAGTGAGACGCATTGCTTTTCCTGAAAGTAGAGGTAGCAATCCTGATGCGAATGGGTCTAGGGTACCTCCATGGCCTAATTTTTCTAGGCCCATCATGTCTCTAGCCCAAGCGCTAACTTGGTGAGAGGATGGACCAGGAGATTTGTCTAGAAGTATGAAGCATGATTCGAGTAATTGCTCAATAGTCCTCTCCTCAGGAATTGTTCCATGATCGGGCGAAGTCTTTGCATCTTTTTCTAAAATAATCATTCAATACCCTCCAGAATCTCAAGTGCCTTAGCAAGAACTTCCTCTACATTCAGATTAGATGCGTCAATAATGTGAGTGTAAGGTGTTTCATCCTCTGGATTCAAACCGTACATTTCCTCAAATCTTGCTTTATCGACTGCTGTTCTTTGCTTGTTATTGGCAATTGCATCATCAAGTGTTAATCCCTCACGCATTACAACCCTCTCCGCTCTAGCTTCTTCACTAGCGTGCAACCACAATCTCACGCAATCAACCTCGAGATTGTATGCCCACCATCCGCACAACCTACTCTCCAAGACTTGATACCCATCAGAATCTAAGATGTGATTTTTCAAAATCTCGTCAAGTGACTTATCCACAGTTTCATCTTCGGCACAAATTTTCTCAAATTCAGAGAGAGATAGGCCTCGATTCTTTGCTTCTTGCCTAAAGATGTCACCGCCGTTTAATGATGACCATTCCTTTGATTGACAAATTCCTTTTACCAAGGTAGATGTACCACTACCAGGGTGTCCTGAGATGGTAATCTTTGGCAATATTTCACCGCCATTCGTGACGACAAATCTTACACACGTTTGTACTTGGACCATCTCTCTCTACAAGAGTTCCACCACATGATGGACATTCCTTTGAGTTTAGTACGATAGGTTTCGCATCAGAGGTTTTTGGAGTATTGTTCTTCTTTCTTGGTCCAGAACGCTTCTGTTCTGATCTCCTTCTTCTGGAATTAGCCTGAGAATTGTTTCTACCCTTTGGAGCGCTGACCAAGTGAAGTAGTGGCTCTTTGAGTCTCTCCCCTTCAGCAACGATTGGGTGAGATTTGTACCTAATCAGTTTCAAGTGCCTATCAACTACTCTTCCAAATGGAGCTGACATGCAAATGTAAACTGCAATCCAAGCAGGGAAAAACAGGAATTTACCGGTTTCCAGATTCCATTCAGGAGACCACGGAAGTGAAACATAACTTACTCTAAAATCTCCAACTATATTTCCCATCCATGAAAATATGGCAATGATAAAAATTAAAGTGAACATCATTGGCTTCATCGCTCCCATTTGGATACTCATTTGCTCAGGCATCATGTGTTGTTGCAGCGTCTGGGCTTTCTCCATCAAGATTGGGTCACGACCAATTCTAGCCTCATTCATCATTTTCCTGACTTGCCTTTGCCTGTGACCGATATGTGCTTGCGAAATTGGGTCCATGAAGAAATTACGAAGAACTGTATTCACGAACATTGAGATTGAACCTAGAATTAGGACAGTGAGTACAAACCACTTTTCTTCTGGTAACCAACCAGATAGGAAAGGATCAGCATAACTCCCCATGCTTGTTCTAACACCTTCAGACATTAGCATGAACGTCATTACAATCATGAACAGCAGCATGAACATCATCGAGCCGCCAGGCGGGGCAGGAGGAGGTGCAGATTGTCCGCTCATGCCCCTGTGGGGCATACACCATCGCTTGAACGTTGTCACTATGCATTAGGGCGAAGACCTCAAACATACGGTGAATACTCGCTGCTCATGGCCGATGAAGAGAGAACTTGGCAGCACTCGCAACCAATGCCAATGAGAGGTTCACCTTGCGTTGTAAGCGAAGCAAACGCAATAGCATACACATCAAAGTTGCCAAACAAAAGCAGGATTTTCCTATTCTCGGATTCAGACAGAGCAGTTCCTAAAGGCTGGGATTACCTTGCAAGCGTAAGACCTGGCGTTCCGCCTGAGGGAATTATGGCTGAAGTTGACGCATGGCTTAGACAATACCCTGATGCATGGCTTGCTGTTGATATGCGAGTTGGAGTAATTCCACCTGCAGTACACAACCTAGAAGAAATGCTTCGCACATTTCCTAGAATTGTCATCATCATAGTGTCAGACGACACTCGAGACCATGCTTGGCCACGTTGGGAATATCCTTTGTAATCAGAATGCGAATCCACAAGATTCGCAAGTGATTGCGCTTGATGAGTTTGAGATGCTACAGATTGGGCATACCTTAGAATCAGATTCTTCTGGTGAGGCCACCTCTTCCACAGTAGCTTCATCCGCTTCCTCGGGTGTAGTATCTTCAGTTGCTTCTGATTCTTCGACAGTAGCATCTTCAGTTACAACTTCTTCTTCAGCAGGAGCATCTTCTGATCCATCTTGAGCAGATTCATCCGCTGTCTCTTCAGTAGTCTCTACTTCCTCAGAATCAGCACTGTCTTCAGCAGAGTCCCAAGCAGCAGCTGCTGCCTCAATTTCCGCCTTCTTTAGGTACTGGTTATCATCGTCATCGAATTTGACTGCATGACGGACGAAATCATCTCTGTGAGATTCATCGATTCCGTTAGCTGCCATTACTCTCAATAGAACATCTTCTCTCCATTTGAAGCCCGCTCCTGGTTCATCCCCAGATTCTGTTGGTTCATCAGATGAAGATTCTTCTTCAGTGGATTGTTCTGCTGCCGGCATATCATCTTCGACTTCGTCTCCGAATGTCACACCGTGGAATTGGTTCAATACCTCAGCGTCTACTTCTCCATCGCCCTTGATTTCGAAAGAAACCTCCAGGCGCTCTCCCTTTTCGACAACTGGTATGGACCAGACATTTTCGTTGCCATTCTCACCGGCTGTAGATTCAATGCTGACATCATCTCGCTTGTTTCCACCTTCACCTCTTACTATCCAGTCCTTCAGTTCGAAGTTGGAAGGTAGTACATCGTTAATGCTGACGTCTTGTAGAGCTGTGTCTCCGTTGTTCTCGAAGATGATGAGGACTTCGTAGCGTCCTTTGCCACCCATAGGCATGACAGACTTACCGGCAGAGAAGTTTCTGCGGTTGTGCCTTACTCTTACCACTGGTACTTCATCTACATCACGAGTGCAAACAGGTCCAAACCTTTCAGCACTGAATTCACAGCGTGCCGGCCCTGCAACAGCTTCGTTTCCTGGACTTGGGTCAGGTGCAACTAATGGGTAAGAAATTGTTAGGCTCTTTCCTGGTGCAAGACCGATTGGCTCTTTTGTACCGATTGTCATAGACAATGTGTGACCGTCACCATCAGGGCTTCTCATTTCTTTCTCGATTGAGATTCCATGTGCAACTTCTGCCTTGAATTGTTCTTCAGACATGTTGTTGCCGTTAATCTTCACTGTGATATCTTCAGCAGCAGGTGCATCGAATAACCCCGGTATATCATCCGTCAATCTGATTAGGTTAATCGGTGATGAACCATCGTTAGTGATTGTTACTGTTGCAGACAAATCGTGTCTTCGGTAAGATGGAAGTACAGTCTTTGAGTACTTCTTAGCAACGCTAGCATCCAGGACTTCGAACGTTGATGCTTCTAATTCTAGTGTACCTTCAGTACTGTGAGATGCTCGAGGCAGTACGGTGTATCCTAAATCCCATGTGAAATCTGGCTTTCCATTACTCTCCACAGTTACTGTTTCAGATTCCCATCTAGAATCTGGCAGTACATCTTCAGCAACATCACTGATATCGAATAGAAGGTCATCGCTTCCCTTCATGCTGACTTGCAACTTAACAAGGTCAACTGTGAAAGAAGAGCGGTTCTCGAAAATTGTCTTACATTCCCAGTTGTCAGGTCTTTCAGATTCGACAGAGTTTATGTAAGCGAAACCTCGACAGAATGCGTCTAATTCTCTGAATGAGAGTGTTGACAGTGTTGCATCTGCCTTGTAGGTTGCTTTAGCGGTTCCAGCGTTAATTGGCTTGATTCCATCTACGTGTATGGTCCCTGACAATGTCAAAGTTGTTGATTGACCCGCACCAAGATGACCTACATCCCATGTCAAAACCGAGTCTTCGATTGTAGCACCGCCGGTCGCAACCATGTTCAGTTGGGATGGGATTTCTCTTGTAACTACTACATCATTGAGGGAAACGCCACAGACGTTTTCAACTTCTAATTCCATCAACAATGGTCCACCATCTCCGCCCTTAGAAACGGATAGGGAACGTTCCTGTTCTCTGTCAGGGTTGGTATCTAGCCTTTCTTTGAGTATCAACATTCTGCTGTTCTTTACCTTGTATTTGGTAGAGAATTCTTTGCGAGATTCCAATTCATCAACCTGTACGTGATCTCCAGCCAAGTCTGTATTGACTGTATTGTTTAGCATTACATCAATGTCATAGATTCTGTCAGACTCAGATGGGTTTCTTACTTTAAGAACACCTTTTACGTCCTGCTTGATAATATCTCCACTCGATGTCAGCTTAGTTGTCTCGGTTTCGTGCAATGAACCTTCTAATTTGTCACCAGGCACATCATCTACATCGGATGATTTGCGGATTTTAGCACCTGCTGCGACGAAATCATCACCAACTGGAGTAACTGGTGCTAGAGGATCGATAACTGGCATGTCTGATTCCTCAACTGCAACCTCTGCGGCAGGAGATAGTAGCGCATCAGCAGCCGGAGCTGGTGGTGCTAGAAGTGCATCAGCAGCCGGAGCTGGTGGTGCTAGAAGTGGATCAGCAGCCGGAGCTGGTGGTGCTAGAAGTGGATCGACTTCAGGGGCAGCCGGTGCTAACAGATCTGCAGGGGCTGCTGGCATTTCTGGAGGTGCAGGAGGCATCTCTGGTGGAGCCGGTGGCATTTCTGGAGGCGCCGGAGGCATCTCTGGTGGAGCCGGTGGCATTTCTGGAGGTGCAGGAGGCATCTCTGGTGGAGCAGGTGGCATTTCTGGAGGTGCAGGGGGCATCTCTGGTGGTGCAGGTGGCATACCTGGCGGCGCAGGAG
>CAXPMI010000036.1:0-26864 GCA_964218365.1 Candidatus Poseidoniaceae archaeon | reverse complement strand
TTCAAGGACATGGCATCTCCACTGCTTCAAGTTCCAAGCAACAGAAAAGCGAGAATTATTCGAGATGCTTGCACAGGGTGCCGTTTGTGTGTGCTCGCATGTCCAACTGACGCAATTACGATGATAGATAGGTGATATAATGTCAAAACAACCAGAACATGAAGGCGCACAAAGGTTCGGAGGAGAATTTGGTCCTAAGAGGGGAGCAAATACCACAGGGGTTTCTCTATCGACATTCAAGACTCTTGTTTGGGTCTCAAACATTGGTGGACTACTACTGGTGGTATTCGCACTAGAATTCCTGTTTGTTCAGCAAGAGTTTGGTATGGGTCTTGGTTTCCTAATTGCAGGTGTGATAGTAGCTCTATTCCCATCAAATTATGAGATAAGAGGAATGGAAGAAGAACCCTGAAATCATTCGATTTCGAATCTTTCTTCACAAGTCGGACACTTTACTTTTCCTTTGTAGTTACTTGGTACCTTCAGTGGGGAATCACAATGTGCACAATTGATTACTACCTTGGTTTCAACGTCTTCTCTACCTCCCCACAACAGTGGTATCGGTGAAAACCAATCTGCTGTATCGATTAGCGACCTGAGATATTTTGGCGAACCATCTCTGAAATTTGATGGATCTGCAGTTAGTAATGGCAATGCTACAATTAGCATACAGAATCCAGAACAGAATAATGAGAGCCCAACCGATCCTTCTCCCGTACCCTGTCCTACTGACAAGAAGCTGCCTTGTTTGTCAATGTAGATGAGTGAAAGCAACCCTGAAATGACTAGGGTAATCAAGGCAAAATACAGTCCAACTCGATAGCCCTGCACAGATAGTATCCCACTGAAAACGAACGCTGTTCCAATAAATAAGACAAAGAAGTATTCCTCATCATCAGCGAACATCCCCCAAAAGAGCCTAAACAAACCATACAAGATGATTAGGAATCCAGTAATTTGAACGACACTGGTTGTGTTGTTTGTGATGAAGATTTGTTGAGGTTGCCCACCATACATCTGTTGCGCATACATTTGCGGTTGTCCACCATACATCTGTTGGTGACCAAGATTGACCTGCTGTTGAGGTATGGAAATGGCCTGTGGTTCCTTCGATTCATCATCTTCCATTAGTCTGATTACGACTTCAGCTTTGTTTCCACTAACTTTGAGACCTCTGTCCTTACACATCGTCTTGAGTTCAAGAAGAGTAAGACTGTCGTAATCCATGGGACTAACTAGTCAATCTCACTAATCAAGTTTAACCCGATTTTTGTTATCGAGTGATTGTTCATGCTTCAACAGAAACTCTCGAAGTTCCTGCTTCTTCAGCAAGCGACTTCTTTGCTTCAACCTGGCGTGCTAGGAATGATACAACATCGAGGATTTCGATGTCATGCCTTTCATCGCCTTCGAACTTGAGGCACTCAAAGTGAGATACACACTTTGGACAGGATGTAATCATCATGTCTGCACCAGTGTTGCGTATTTCCTCCATTCTGGATACTCTAAGTGCACGAGCGTTCTCATTACAAGACATCATGCTTGATACACCACAGCACATTGCATCTTCGCCATGGTGCTCCATCTCTACAAGTTCAACTCCTTCGACTCCGGCAACTAGTTCACGTGGTTCATCATAGATTCCCATCTGTCTCCCAAGTCTACATGGGTCGTGATAGGTAACCGTCAATTCATCCTCAGCCTTCATCTTCATGTCAAATCCATTTTCGATTAGGAACTCAGTGGTGTGCATGACCTTGACGCCTTCTAATTCGTAATCACGAGCAAATGTTCTGAAACATTCAGCGCATGATGAAACTAGTGTGTCAATTCCAGAGGCTTCGATCTTCTTCTGATTGTAGGCCTTGAGTTTGTCAAACACTTCATCGAGACCTTGCCACTTTTGGTCGTGACCACAGCACTTTAGGAAGTCACGTCCGAGGTATGAAACATCTGTTCCCATCTCTTCGAATAGAGTAAATGCCGCAGTTGTGGTTTCTCCTAAGTCCATTGAGCCTTCGTTTAGATGGCTGAACACCATCTCTTGGTCTAGGTAGTCTACGCAACCTGGATAGTAGCCGATGTTTGAATCGATTGGGTAATCTTCGACTGAGACGAAATCAGCGTCACTCTCTTCCTCCGCTTCTGCAGCTAGCACTGCTTGTAGGACAGTGTGAGGGATTTCAGCAGCAGGACCACCTACGATCAATGAGCGGCGAATGTCAACATATGAATCGTAGTTAACCAATTGTGGACAAGCGTTTGTACATGCAGTACATGTCAAACATGAATACAGCGGTACACCGTCGTCTTCGTTATTCCATGAGTTGTAAATGATGTTCAACTTGTCACCTGCATTGAAGAGTCTGACTGGACATGCATCGTCACAAAGGTCACAGCCGTAACACTTGTTCATTTCGAACTCATATCCACGAGCCATGTTTCTCAATACCACGAATGTAATTGCACCTGCGGTAATACAAGGGATGAACATTGCATAAGTCAACTTAGCATCCAATGCTAGAGGGTTAGTGTGGTAAGTTGGGTTTACGATAACTCCCATGTTCTCACCTTCTAACTCCATGTTTAGGGAGTTAGATAGGTCGACAGTCATTCCAGCAAGGCCGTTCCCGGCATCGTCATTATAGAGAAGAAGAGGCTGGAATGCTTGAATTGTGAATAGAGTTTCAACAGTAACTGTGTTGTTTGCTCTCAAGCCATCAGTCGATTCTACCTTGAATTCGTAGTCGTATGTACCTGAAGCAAGTTCTACGCCTAACTCTCCTGTGTTACAATCGGTGTCGACTACAACGTCGCCACTGTCTCTTTGTGTGATAACTAGACTTGATTGAATCATTCCAGAGGTTGAGTCTCCACCATCAATTAGAACTTCGCTTGCTCTTGTTGCACAGGTAGCGTCCAGAGGTACTGTAGTGAAGTCGTTGTCTTCTGGCCAGTAATCATCGGTAATGATGAACGAACCTGTTGCCCATACGGTTTCATCAGCGGAATAATTCTGTAATCCTGCCTTACCATTGACTCCAGAATCCAAGTCTTGGTGACCGTTATTGTCCGAGAAGTCAATGAGGTAATACCGAGTTGGTTGGTATATGTTCCAATCCATCCAAGCTGCTGCTGGGACTATGTCACCATCGAATCCTTGAAGGTCCATGAATTCAGTTCTCTCATTCACTTGAACGTCAGTAGGTTGAGACCTCATCTCTTCCAATTTCTCATAATCGGAAATTGTCAGCAATCCTCTTGCATCCCAGAATCCGTTATCGTATACAGGGTATGTAACAACGCTTGCAGCGGTTGCAACAATGAAGGCACCTACAATGAGTTTCTTTCCGTGTGCTGGAGTGAATCTTGCACCCCATGCGTTGTTGAATAGCCACTTAGCGATGAAGTAGATCATAATCCAAAGCAGTATTCCTGTCATCACCCATGGTATCATGTTGAATAAATCAGCAATCCATGGGTCTCTTACACCACAGAGTAAATCTCCATGGCTGTCTAACTTACAGAAATCGCTTCTATTCTTCCCATATAATTCCAAGAAGATATTGATTGAGAATACAGAAATGAACCAAATGTGTGCTAAGTAAACTACACCAGCACTAGCAAACCATGGGTCTTCAACAGGTCTCTTTTCACGACCGCCTAGGAATGGAGGTAGTGCTAGAATACCGACTGGGATTCCTGTAAGGAAAGCACCCCACCACGCAGCATTCCATGGGAAAGATGGCTGTCCAAAGAAATCTCCAATTGGTCCAAGTGGTACATCGAACTGAGGAAGGTATTCTCCCCATCGCAGGTATCCGTAAGAAAACAGTACATACCAATCAGGGAAAACGAATCCTGCTTGAGCGAATGGGTCCGCTGCACTGTGGAGTGGAGGCGGAATTAACCATGCGTAGAATAAAAGTGTGCATATCATGAAACCAAAGATTAGGCTGTCACGAAGAACTTCATGGGGCCAGAAACCGTGCCCCTCACGAGTACGCTTACGCTTTTCTTCAGCAGACTGCAACTGCTCTTTTTGGTCCATGTACGAGGATGCTACTGCTCCAAAATTTTCTATAATTCCCAAACTTATCCCTCCTGTATCAATGCGGCTCCGCTATTCCTTGAACCCATACAATGAACAAATGTATGATGATTAGAGTTGTAACGATAACTGGCAGAATGAACACGTGAATGAAGTACATTCTTGTTACAGTCCTGTGGGATAATGATGATCCAGAGAATAGTAGTGTGGCGATGTACTTTCCAATCAATGGTGTTGCATTAGCTAGGTTAATTCCGATGACAGCAGCACCGTATGCCAATGTATCCCATGGAAGTAGGTATCCAGAGTATCCGAATACGATTGTAAGTGCCATCAGCGCAACACCAATCAGCCAATTCAATTCACGAGGGTTACGGTATGCTCCAGTGAAGTATACTCTACACATGTGCAAGAATACCGATGCTACCATGAAGTGTGTACCCCAGTGGTGCACAGCACGGATAATATATCCGAACGGAAGTTGTGTCATGATGAATTGCATACTAGCATACGCTGGAGAGGGGTCACCTTCTCCGCCTGGAACATAGTAGATTCCGAGAACGGTTCCAGTTATCACTAGAATAATGAATGAAAGGAATGAGATTCCACCTAAACAGTAGAGTGGATACCAATACCAGATAATGCGTAGCTTGTATTTCTCTGCGTGTGTCAAAGGCATCTGTCTATGCATGTTGTAGTATGCGCCCTTGGACATATTCCAATAGTCTTGAATCCTAAATCTTGTATCCAAGAACGAGAACACCCACAAGAACGCACGTTCAGCGAATCCCATTTTACCGCTAGATTCAACAGCACGCAGGATTTCTCTGCGAGGAATTTCTTCGTTTTCCTTGCGTAGAGTAAACGCAATCAAAACGATAATGAATGCAATGAAGAACCAAAGTACCCAGAAAATTGTGCTCACATAACCACCTCAGTCGCAATAGGTCAACCAGCCCGTGTAATCAGAAGACGCTTCGATGGTGTCTCCGTTCATAATGATTGGAATGATTGGTAATCCCAGTGGAGCAGGGCCACCGGCTCTTCTGATACCCAGATATTCGAAAGAAGCACCAGTTGACCTGTTTGCGTTTCTGTTAACCTCGATTGCAGTAGGGTCGAATCTGCTGGAGTGACAGATGCAGAACATCTTACTTCCACCATCGTCTCCTCCACCCGGAGTCCAATTGTCATCAGTTTGGGTGTTTGTTACTAATTGCCATCCTGGGATACAGCACAAGTGTGTACACCTTGCGAAACTCATGACGAGGTTGTTGTTGGGATCGAAGACTTCCGAGTTTCCTAGCAAGAACTCTGTTGCATGACCGACATAGTTGCCACCGATGTCATAGCCTGCCATTTCTTGGAATCTTGGTAGGTTATCTGCGACAGGCTTTCCTGAGTTTTCAGCGTGTGGTACGTAGTTGACGATTACCGGTAGTCCGTTCCAAACACCTTGAGCGCCAGACATTCCGACATTTGATTTTGCGGCTTCAGCTTCGAAGTCAGACTTCATCATTGGCTGAAGGTGCTTTGCTCCATACCATGCTTCTTCTTCACGACCCTTAGCCCAGTAAAGAACCGAAGAGTCTCCTCCCCCTCCACCGGATGGTGGCATAAGAATCGATGCGAATCCTAGTGCCCCGAGCGTTGCTGCTAGTACACCACCTGCAGCGTTGAATCCGTAGCGCATGAACTGCCTACGGTTGACTGAGACTTCGCCTAGGGAGCCCAAAACAGAGTCTTCGAGTGATGGTGCTGGTCTTAATCTCCTATCGTCCATAATATCACCACTTGTATTCTCTCCAATCCTTCTGATGTTCAGGGATGTACTTGTTCTGGCTGTGCTTGACAATGATTGTGTCAGGCAACACGAATTTCAGATAGATAATTCCCATCATGATTAGGGTTGTAATACCCATTGCCATGTGATAGGATAGTTGCTGTTGGTCCCAACTAGAGCCGTTGAGCAGACCGTATAGCATGGTTCCAAACCAGTACAAGGCCCAGAAAATTCCCCATGAGAAGAAGAATATTGTAAGAGCAGATTTACCGGATGGTGCCAAAGATGCTGAAATTACTGTACCTGGTTCTGCGGGGTTGAATACTCCGTGGTTAATCGCAGCATCCATTTGTTCTTCAGTGAGTGATGCATCTTCCAGAGCAGTGCGAGCATCCTTGACGCTTACTTTTCCTGCAGCGACCTTCTCAAGCAATTGTGTGATCGTATCTTTAGCCATCACTGATCACCTCTTCTGTTAATCTTGTATCTCAGTCTTAGCAAGTTGCTGCGACCTTTGTAAGAAGTTGAGAATCCATATCTGAGAAGAAGGCCACAGAATACAATCACTGCGATAACAGCACCGAATCCTAGGAGGCCAAGCCAGTGTGCTCTGAAACCAGCCCCAAGTGTCGAGATGTCGATTTCTCCAGCCTTGCTCTCCGGTGCTTGTGGAGTGCCGCTTCCTGCGATTAGAGTTCTATCTCCTCTCTTATCATCTTCTGGGGCTTCGATTAGGTTGAATACAATCTGGTTCCAATAATCACCTGCAGGCCCATCTGCTCCGTTGACCGCATTTCCGCTAATCCAGAAGTCGACGGTTGTTCCACTAGAGTTGTCAGCAGGTGCTGTCCATGTGAGTTCAAAGATCCTTGAGTTAGGTGATTGGTGTGTTCTGGTTGCTGCATCATCTTCCCATGCTTCACCATCACCGGACCATTCTCCTGCGCTAACTCTGGCAGAGAATCCACCCATGTTAGTGTCAGGGCCACCGATGACTTCTAGCCGCATGTCATATTGTGCGTTTGCTACCCATGTGTAAGGAACTCCGACAAGCAGGACCATGACATCATTGCTCGGCTGTTCTCCGTGGCACAAGCAACCTTCTTTGGCGACGTCATCTATGGTTTCCCCATTGTGAGAATGACCTCCAGCTCCTATGCCGTCTGGATAAGCATTGGTGATGCCCGGCAAGAGCATCAAAGTTACAAGTACCATAGGCAGGAGACTTCGTTGGAAAACCTTCGACATAAGCATCGCCAACCCCAGTGTTTAATCGGACTTGGATTGCGCCTATAATCGTTCCCTGCATTTTCGTCTTTGGTCTGCCGAGCAGTGTAACATTTTGGCCCGTTTTCTTGCCTAAACATCCAAAGGCAAATCATATGTTGATTTCCCCCTTGGTGTGACTATGTCAGACCACCCTTTTGAGAACACCTATGACCTCTCAAATGAACAACTTATCAAACTAGAGGAAGCAGAAGAAGAAATGCTTCGAAATAATCTAGGAAAATCTGAAGAAATTCTACTTGAAATGCTAGTGGATGATGGTGAATGTATACCGGTTCTGAATAATTTGGCACACCTGTATGGAAGGCATTTTTCTGATTTTGAAAAAGCTGTAGAACTTTATGACAAAGTTCTGAGGCTTGAGCCGGACAATGCTTGGGCTAGGGACGCTAGACGTCGCTATCAGAGATATGTGGGCAGAGATTGAATAACCTCCTCGACAAGGGTCTGGTATGGATGGCGCTCAAATCCTCATTGCGGGCGTCGGAGGATTAGGCTGCTCTTGGGCAAAACGTGCCCATTCTAGAACGGGGCACGGTATTGATCTGGTACTCATTGACGCTGATGAGTCCTCATTCGATTACCAAGACGCACACGTTATTCGTTTGGGTAAGGACTTAGATTCAACTGGATGTGCAGCACTTCCTCCTTTAGGGGAACAAAGGATGAGACAGGCATCCTCGGTATCCAGAACTTTGCTAAATGAAGTAGAACTAGTGGTTTTACTGACGGGTTTAGGCGGGGGAACAGGAACAGGCGCTTCGTCGGAATTTGCCAGGCAAGCTCGTTTATCCGGTGCAATTGTGATATCTATTGCTGCGATACCTTTTGAGGCACAAGAAGCGAGATTGAAAGTGAGCAGCGAGGGACTTGCAAGGTTGGAATCCAACTCAGATGTTTGTGTAAGATTAAGTCTTGATAGATTAGCTTGGCAAGCAAGGGAGAGAGGAACAGATTGGAGAGTGGGTGCATCTTGGGTTGAAGAATTCGTTGAAGGATTGGTTAGAACTCTAATGAGGCTTGGATTAATTAATCTTGATATGATGGATTTGAAAACAATTGTTGGCCACTCTGGTGGTTCCACTCTTATGGTTGGTCAAGGTGACCCCGATGATGCAATTGGACTTCTTGAGGATGCGCTTAGTGCCCCACTTGCAGATTTATCCATGGATGGAGCTAAGGCTTGTTTACTCCAAATTGAGGGAGGACCAGGCATGACAGTTGGACAAGTTGGTCTAATTGCAGACGCTTTCACTGCCCGGTTTGATGAAGACGCTCAAGTAATCTTAGGTGCTCGTGTAAGTGATGACTTACAAGGTAGAATTAGGGTGGTTGCCGTAGTCTCAGGATTGGAAGAAAAATCTAATCTCAGCCTAGTCTGAATCTTTTTCTAGTTCTGATTCCTCTCCGTCCCAGTCTGTTCCCTCTGAGATGTCAACACCTTTGTCCCAATCGATTTCTCCGTCTTCTTGCCATTCTTCATCAACAGTTTCTCCTTCTGTTTTAGAATTGTCATCTTCTGAATCTTCGTCCTGTTCGGACTCAACCTCTTCAGTTTCTTCTGACCTTGTAATATCGACATTTTGTGCGTTAATGAACATCTCAGAAGTCATTCTGCTAGTTCTTAGAGTAGGTCTCAACAATAGCATCATTGCACAAATCGACAACACGTGTCCAAAAATCATGACTTCCTTTAGATTATCAAAAGTTCCAGTCAACATTGCTACAGAGCCTGCATAGGCATATCCAAACGAAATTCCCAAGGGTAATGATGCATGTTCAGAAATCAGTCGCTTGCCATCCCTGACTGTGTATGTTGTGAGTGACCAGACTGCGAATATTACCGTGAATGCCATTAGGAGACCTTCTTCGATAATTGTGGATAGATCTGACGGGCTCATCGCAGTCCTGCGGTATATGCTAAACGCGTGCCAAGTGATGAATAGCTGTGCTACAATCATCCACTTGAATGAAAATGCAGCCATTCCTTTTTCATTCCCTGAGGCCTCTCTCTCACTTCTAGTTAACCAAAGCGTGATAGATTGAAGAATAACGCTGACAATGATGAAAGCGATTCCACCTATGAGCGCATCCTGAAGCGTCATCTTCTCTGCCTGGCTGATTATTTGGCCAAGCCATAATATTACCAAGGCGAAAACTTGGACAACTACAACTTGTGAAGCAGTTGATATCTTCTCTTGGTAAGTATGAAGTTTCGCATCTCCGAGTCCATTCGCTAACCACTCCACCATTCCTGTTCTAAACGAAGCAGCTTGGGCAATAGACCATACAATAAACAAGGAAGCAAGAGAAGGAGAAATCCAACCGTTATCATTTCCTCCAGTGAAACTCCACAACAGACCAACAATTACTGCAGCCAATAGAATTGGTACTATCGTTATTCTAAAACTGAATAAAAAACGCACAATCCATTGTGAATCGCCTTTTTCTTCAGGCAATTTTGTGAGACTTTGTATCATTGGATTGTTAGATAACATGGATACTACAACATATGAAATTGACAAGGAAATGAAGGACATTGCGACAAGTACTTCTTGTGTGCTGACCAAGAATAGCAGAATAGATGAGATAACTGCTATCATGACAATGTGTGGGAGGGTTCTAGGAGATAGCATATTAAGGATTAATTGTAGAATCCCAGTTTGCTTGAATTCTTGTTGCGAATCCTCTTCCATAATGTCCCCTCAGGAAGGGCAGTGTTGGCATTATGTTAAGATAAATGCCCTTGAGGAGGTTGTATGGCCAAGAAATTGACGAAGGCTCTTCGAGGCAAGCGTCGATGGATCGGTTGTGAGGTGGGAAGTTTTGAAAATCGTTCAGAACTTTCAGAGTATACTTCAGAATATCCACTAAAATTATACGATTTTGAAGACGGTAAATGCATCTTCATGGTTCGGTTAGAAGATTATGATTCAATAAAGGAAAGTTTGTCAAACAGTAGAATCAAAACTGTAACCACAAGCGGCAAAATTAGACTTGTCCGAGAGAGAATGAATTTCTCTCGAAAGCCTAGAAAGCGTTGAAGAGCCCTCTCTCCTCCGCAGGGTCATGGGAGCAGGAGGAGCAGCACCGCCTGTAAAAAGTGAGGATGTCATGATTCTCATTGGTTCAACCGTACTTCTTACGCTGTTAGTACTTCAAGCATGGTCTACACCAATCGCAGTAAATTGCGATGGCGTAGAGTGCGAAACTTTCGAAATAAAGTATGATTTATCCGAGGGTGATACTTTCAGTCTAGAAGTAATAGAAGGAGAAATTAGGCCAACAGTTATTCTCCCAGATGGTTCTTCTGATTTTGATGATAATCAAAATGGAGACTGGGAATACAAAGCAAAATCCGATGGGGTACATACATTCCAAATTCTCGGTTTAGAAGATTCAAGCATTGATTACTCGGTTAGCCGAGGTATAATTTTTGATTACGGACTTTATCCACTTGGCGCACTAATTCTTGCGTTTGGGATTTTGAAGAGGATTACAAAAGAAGTTCAAGAAGAGGCATTAGAAGCGTTGTTAGAGGACTAGATCCAAGAAACATCTTCTCCGTCATCAATGATAGCGTCTCCTAATACGAGTTCACCTCTATAATTAAGGTCGAACTGTTCGTAAACTACCCCACGAAATTTCGGCCTACCTAGTAATTTCATGTGACTCAATATCTCTGTTTTTATTGAGTTGAAGTTTACTGATGGTATGTCATTGCGTTCTTCGATAAGTGATGATAGTTCAGAATTCAGTTTTCGATCAAGTTGATGGAAATTCATTTTTCCAATCTCGTCTAACGTACTAATCTCCTTCCCGTCAATTATCTTGTTTGATGCTCGCAAATTAATCCCAATTCCTAAAACAACTTTTGTTGAATTATGAGAGGATTTACCCTCCACAAGCACTCCACATAATTTTCTCTCATCGATTAGAATGTCGTTTGGCCACTTCAGTTTTAGATGCTCATTTTGTACTGATTTGATTACTGCCAAACCACCCGCTAATTGGAGAAGACCAGGGTTGACTTCCATGTCTTCTGCTACTATCCAAGACCCTGCATAGCATTCTTCTATAGAATTCCATTTTCTATTTCTACGGCCTTTACCAGATGTTTGCATAGGAGTTGATATGTGAGTTCCAACTCCAGATTTATCAAATAAATCATCGTTAGTCGAGCCAGTGCTTTGGATGAATATATTTTCAGCGGTTTCCCACGGTTTCCAGAGGCAATAAATAGTCAAGGATTCACCATCCTCAAACTTGATTGTGTCCCACCCTCTTACTGCAAAATTCTCGGTTGCTTCAACAGTTCCAGTCCTACCTAGTAGTAGCATCTTCCCGCTTGATGCAAGAAGGTTATTTTTGACAACTAGTGATGTGAATCTATTCTGTAATCCCTGTTCATCAGTATCGATTAGTCCTGCCTCTTCCATCGGGCCAAGTAATTCTTTCACCTCTTCGGCAGGGATGTAGGGGAGATTCCAGATAATTAAGTCGAACTTATCTTCAAACGGAAAATCATCGGGTCCAATCCCCCCTTCCTTGATGGTTCCAGTTTGCAAATTCTTAGCCATATTTCCTCTTGTTGCAGCTACAGCAAACGGATTTATGTCACAAGCATGAACATTCCAGCCAAGGGAGGATGCGAGAATGCTTAGAGCACCTGATCCACAACCAATCTCAAGGAATTTTCGACCTTTTCCAGCTCCCAATTGAGTTAGCCTATTTGCCATTAAGTCAGTATCTTCTCTAGGAGGATAAACGGTAGGGGGAATGGTCAATTCAATACACTGCTTTGAATTTGGCATCCATTCTAAGGTGCGAGGGGGTCTCTTTTGCCGATCAACCTCAGAGTGAGCATCTTCGGGAGTGAAAATTCCACGTTCTCTCGATGCCATTACAAGGTTCTAAGAGAGCATGATTTATCCTTCTTGTTGTGGAAGGTGTCATGCGAGTTTGACTTACCTTCAACGCAATTGCTCGTTTTTCGCAAATCTTGTTCCGAAGACTTTATGACTTAAGGCACAAAAAAATATTTTGAAGGGTCATTCATTGGAATACATCCCTGTCCTGCTTTAAGCTGCTAAATTTGGTGGCAAAGGATTTAAAAACCCCATACAGGTCGGCCAAGAAGCCCAACACATACATTTGGGCCTGTAGCTTAGTCAGGTAGAGCGTCCGGCTTTTAACCGGACGGTCGCGGGTTCGAACCCCGTCAGGCCCGCCTGACAAGATACCGGCCTAGTGTAAAAGGGCTGAGCGGGGTGTGTTTTTTTGGTAGTAAAGTCGGCAACTAAGAAGCGTTTGATGGAAATGGGCATAGCAGAAGAATATGCTCACAAACTTGCAACGGATCGTAACATGACAGATATCAAGGCCATGCCGGCCGATGAAATCGCGTCAGTTCTCGGTGTCTCAAAAGATGATGAAATATTCACCGGCGCAATGAATGCACTTGCAGAATTAGGTCAGCGCAGACAGAAGCGCAGAAGCCGAAAAATCACTATATCAAGGAAAGCCCTCGATGACGATGACATGGACTTGGCAGGTACCAAGTTCAACGTTTTGAACCATGTTCTTGTTCCACACCAGGAACTAGTCCCAGTAGAGAGTGAGGAAGAAGAACTTGCTCCTTGGGGTCTGTTGACAACCGATTCAGAAACCGGTGAGTCAAGACTTGCAAAGGAACTTCTTCCGAAGATTCTGATTACCGATCCAGTTGTTCAAGTGATTAAGGAAACCACTGAAAGAGCACACGACGCAGCGTCAACAGACGATGAAGAGCACGTCCCCCTACCCGCAGGATGGCTCGCAGACCGTGTTCTCAAGGTAGTAAGGCCTTCACCATCCGCTGGTGTTTCGGTTGCTTACAGACTAATCGTGGAGGGCAGCTGAGCCGAGGTGATACCATGAAGGAGATTATTGAATCATTTTTCCGAGAAAGAAGCCTAGTTAACCATCAACTAGCATCATACGATGACTGTATCCCATCCGGTGACAATTCCCTGTCTCGAATGGAGAAAATCGTCAGAAGTATCAGAGTTGGTACGGATGAAGAAGTTGAAGACGAGAAGGGCGGATTGATCAAACTCGACGTAATCGATCAAGACATCATCATTCGCGTCAAAAACATTCAACTCGGCGAACCAACAATCCGTGAAGCCGATGGTAGTGACCATCCTTCACAACCAATGGAATGCCGACTTCGCAAGTTGACATACATGTCTCCTGTGAAGATGGATTTCACAATCTTCAGAAACGGTGTGCCAACTCAACCAGAAAAAGGAGTTCAGGTTGGAAACATGCCAATCATGGTTCGCAGTCGTAGATGTAACCTGCATGCAAACCACATCGCTGGTGACCGTGTACTACACCCAACAACCTCCGATGAAGACAGAAAGATGTGGGAAGAATTGCTTCGCCAGAAGGGCGAAGACCCACTAGACCCAGGAGGTTACTTCATCATTAACGGTACCGAGAGAGTACTAATCTCTATGGAAGACCTTGCTCCTAACCGTGTTACTGTTGAAATTAACAAGAGATACGCAAAGAAAACCGAGGTTGCAAAGATTTTCTCACAGAAGGACGGTATGAGAAAGCCGCTGACAGTAGAAAAGCGCCGTGATGGTATGCTGATGGTAAAGATTAGTACAGCTGGTACGACTGCAATACCTGTAGTACTACTCATGCGTGCACTAGGCATTGAGAATGACCAAGAATTGTTCCAAGCAATTGCAGGTCCAACCGAGACATTCAAGTTCATCGTTGCTAACATTAACGAAGTAAAAGACAACGAAGAATACGCTGTCGATTCAATGGATGAAGCACACGGCTGGTTAGAGAAGAAATTCGCTGCCGGGCAACAGAAAGAATACCGTGAAGCTAGAGTTAACCAACTTCTAGACCGTGAACTTCTACCTCACTTGGGTGACAACACAGAAGACAGAAAGAAGAAAGCAATCTTCCTTGGAAGAATTGTACGCCAAGTATTGGAGATGGCAATTACAAGCAGGAAGCCAAACGACAAGGACCACTACGCAAACAAGCGTGTTCGCCTTGCTGGTGACCTTGTGGAAGATTTGTTCCGTGTGTCCATGGGACAACTTGCCCGTGACCTGAAGTACCAACTTGAGAGGCATCACAACAGAAAGCGTGAACTGAAGATCACATCATGTTTGAGGCCTGACGTCTTGACAAGCAAAATTATGCACGCTCTAGCGACTGGAAACTGGGTCGGTGGAAGATCTGGTGTAAGTCAGTTATTGGACAGGACAACTTTCCTGTCTGCGCTATCTCACATGCGCCGTGTTACAAGCCCGCTTGTTCGCAGCCAGCCTCACTTCGAGGCGCGTGACCTGCACCCAACTCAATGGGGTCGTCTATGTCCAAACGAGACTCCTGAAGGACAGAACTGTGGTCTTGTAAAGAACGCTGCACAGATGATTGACATCTCTGAAGCTGTTCCTGAAGATGAAATCAGAACACGTCTCGACGAGATGGATGTATTCCAACCGGATGACTGGACAGATGGTGACAGAATTCACGTAAACGGTGACATCTATGGTGTACACAAGCGTGGGAAGAATCTGGTCACTCAGTTCAAGAATGCTCGCCGTCGCGGTGCAATCAGACCTGAAGTATCTATTAGATACGATAATGTCAACAAAGACATATTCATCAACACTGACAAGGGAAGAATCCTTCGTCCAGTACTTATTCTATACGATGGCGCACCAAGACTTACTCAGAAGCACTTGGAAATGGTAAGTTCTGGAGAACTGACATTCAAGGACTTGGTCAACGAAGGTGTTGTTGAATGGATCGATGCTGAAGAAGAAGAAGACCTTTACATCGCTCCAAAGCCATTCGTTCTTCCTGATGAAGTACCTGAAGGAAACGAATACGCTGGCAGACCAGTAAGCCACTCCGCAGTAACATGGTTAAATCTTGGTGAACCAGGTGCTAATGAAGCTAACCTTCAAGCAAGAGTTACCATGCCAAACGGAGAGAAAGCGGATGCGATCTTCAACGTACCACTATTGTATACTCAGGAGCACACTCACTGTGAGATTGACCCACAACTCGTTCTTGGTGTATGTGCTTCATTGATTCCGTACCCTGAACACAACTCAACCCCTCGTGTTACCGGTGGTACTGCAATGGTAAAGCAATCACTAGGTTTGCCGAGTTCAAATTACAGGTTGAGACCTGACACAAGATTACACATCTTGCACTACCCACAGCGATCAATCACATACACGCAGGCAATGGACACCACAAAGTTCGACAGCAGGCCTGGTGGACAGAACTTCATCGTTGCAGTCATGAGCCTTCACGGCTACAACATGCAGGACGCTGTTATCATGAACCGCTCGAGTGTACAACGTGCACTTGGACGCTCTACTTTCAACAGGACTTACAACGCAGAGCGCAGAAGATTCCCTGGTGGACAAGTCGAAGAAATCGAAATTCCAGGCACTGGCCTAGAAGAAGTCAAGGGATTGAAGCCAGTTGGAGCATATGACCACCTAGAAGCTGATGGTCTACCTCATCCTGAGAAATACCTCGAAGGAGGAGATGTACTTGTTGGTAAGACAAGCCCTCCAAGATTCTTGGAAGAAACTGGTGCAGGTGCGTTCTTGCAAGCACAAGAACGCCGCGAATCATCCATGCCTGTTCGACACGGAGAGAAGGGATGGGTTGACAATGTCTATGTCACAGAATCACTAGATTCCGGAAGACTCGTCAGATGTATGGTTAGATCTCACAAGGTCCCTGAAGTTGGAGACAAATTCGCATCTCGCCACGGACAGAAGGGAGTCATTGGGCGCCTAGTCGATGCTGAAGACATGCCGTTCACTCGTGACGGTGTAGTACCGGACCTAATCATCAACCCGCACGCTATTCCATCAAGAATGACAGTTGCTCACGTTTTGGAAATGATTGGAGGAAAGGTCGGTTCTTTGGAAGGACGAAGAATCGATGGTACTGCTTTCAGAGGAGAAAAGGAAGGCAGCCTGCGTGACAGCCTAGTTCGCAACGGATATGCACACACTGGTAGAGAAGTCATGGTCAATGGAGAGACAGGAGAAACATACCCCGCTGAAATCTTCGTTGGTTGTATCTACTACCAGAAGCTACACCACATGGTCTCTGGAAAGATCCACGCAAGAAGCCGTGGTCGTGTACAGATTCTAACCCGTCAGCCAACTGAAGGACGTGCTCGACAGGGTGGTCTAAGATTTGGAGAAATGGAACGTGATTGTCTGATTGCACACGGTGCTTCGATGGTTATCAAGGATAGACTCCTTGACGAATCTGACGGAATAGACCTATTCGTATGTGCTCAATCTGGGCACATTGCATGGTACGATCCAAAACGAAGAACATACGTGTCGCCGATACACGGCGACGGAGCGGAGGTGTACAAGGTACAAACCTCATACGCATTCAAGTTGCTACTTGACGAGATGAAGAGTCTCGGAGTGGCAATGCGCCTAGAACTGGAGGACCGCAGATGAGCAGAAATAGCACAACAATGATTCCAAAGAGAATCGCAAGCATCCGCTTTAGCCTGATGGACCCAACAGAGATTCGTAAGATGTCTTCTGTTGAGGTTAAGACTGCAGACACATACAAAGACGATGGTCACGCATACAGGCAAGGATTGATGGATCCTCACATGGGTGTTATCGAGCCAGGTCTCCTGTGCCCAACTGATAATTGTAAGTATGACGAAAGCCCTGGTCACTTCGGTCACATACAACTTGAATTGCCTGTAATACACATCGGTTTCGTCAACCTAATCAAGACAGCTTTGAAGGCTACTTGTAACTCATGTAGCAAGATTCTGCTGCACAGTGCAGGAGGTACAGCTCCTGGAATGACAAGCGAAGATGAACCATCTGAACAAGACTACTACCGCAAGCGAGTTTACGATATTATCTTGAAGCACGGTGTAGGTTCAACTGAATTCTCAAAGATTATCAAAGAAATTGAGAAGAAGACTTCAGAAGCTAGAAGGACAATTTGTATGCACTGTAACGCTCAGCAAGGAAAGATTGTTCTTGACAAGCCAACAACATTCAAGGAACACATCCTCGCTCAAGGTGGAGCTAAGGCAACTGAGAGAAAGTTAAACGCTCGTGACATCCGTGAATGGCTACAAGGAATCCCTCAAGAGCACCTAATCTTCTTGGGAATGCACAAGGAAAACAGGCCTGAATGGATTGTTTTGAAGGTACTTCCGGTTCCTCCAATCACCGTCAGACCATCTATTACCCTAGATTCCGGTGACAGGTCTGAAGATGACCTAACTCACAAGTTGGTTGACGTATTAAGAATTAATCAAAGACTCCGTGAAAATCGTGACGCCGGTGCGCCACAGCTGATTGTTGAGGACCTTTGGGAACTACTACAATATCACGTTACAACATACTTCGATAACCAAACCAGTGGCATCCCGCCTGCAAGACATCGATCGGGTAGAACTCTGAAGACCCTGACTCAGCGTCTGAAGGGTAAGGAAGGAAGATTCCGTTCCAACCTGTCCGGTAAGCGTGTAAACTTCTGTGCAAGGTCTGTTATTTCACCAGACCCATACTTAGGAGTTAACGAAGTTGGAGTACCAACTAAGATTGCAAAGGAATTGACAGTCCCAATCAGAGTTACAACCCGTAACCGAGAGCAGATGCGTCAGATGATTCTACGAGGTCCAGAAGTACACCCTGGTGTAAACTACGTTATCCGTGGAGACAGACGCCGTGTAAGAATCAACGAAAGAAGCAGGCTAATCAACGCAGGTTTCAGATGTCACAATCCAGAATGTATGGAAGAAACCACTCAAAGATTCGACCTTCATTCTGTCATGCCAGCACCTAACTTCCTTCCTGGATTAGTTGTCAAGAAATTCGTTTCCCGTGAAGAAGCTGTAGCAGGCGGAGATGAAATGGTCTCATACGCAATCGATGAGAGAGCAACTCTAGCAAACCTACGTGGTGAAGATATCGACGGAAATCCACTTCCTGAAGATGACCCAAGAGCTGTACTACATCACCGTTGGAAGTACGAACTAGCAAATCCAGACTCCGGATACCCTGAGCACCTTGAGATTTCTTGTCCACACTGTGGCAGCCCTGACAATGAATGGGGCGAGAGAACTCGTGTTGAAGACCGCTTGTCCACGATAGATATGAACGGTAATCCAAAACCAGGTTTACTCGTAGAGAGACACTTGATTGATGGCGATGTTGTAATCTTTAACAGACAGCCATCTCTACACAGAATGTCAATGATGGTTCACGAAGTTAGAGTCATGGAAGGCCACACCTTCAGATTCAATCTAGCGGTTTGTACACCATATAACGCTGATTTCGATGGTGACGAAATGAACCTCCACGTCATCCAAGGAGAAGAAGCACGTGCTGAAGCTAAGATTCTGATGCGTGTTCAGGAACACATCCTGACTCCAAGATACGGTGGTGCAGTTATCGGTGGTATTCACGACCACATTTCCGGTGCTTATCTGCTATCTAGGCCGGAGACAAAGATTTCCAAGAGACACGGTCTTGAGATGCTAGGAAACATCGGATACACAGGAGCACTACCAAAGGTCCACAAGGGACCCGAGGGAGAGTATTTCATGGGTGAAGACCTGGTTTCAGTAATCATACCAGAAAACATCCACTTGAGATTTAGAAGCCGTTCAAATGATGACGTAGTTGTCAAGAACGGAAAGGTTTCGGGTACTCTAGATAAGCGTGCAATCGGTGCTGAAGATGGACGCCTTCTAGATGCGATTGTCCAAACTAATGGACCAACCGACGGTGCAAGATTCCTTGACGAGTTCACAAGACTCTCAATCGGTGCTTGTACGTCTCTAGGTTTCACTACTGGAATTGATGATGAAGATTTGTCTCCTGAAGCATTGAGCGAAATTGAGCGCCATAATGAAGAAGCACGCGCAGAAGTACGTGCGGAGCTAGACAAGTTCGGAAAAGACGGACGTGGCTATGAAACACGCCCAGGAAGAACGCCAAAGGAAACACTGGAAGAGAACATCATGGTCATCCTAGACCAAGGTAAGCAAGCTGCTGGTGATGTTGCTAAGGAAGAATTGAACCATCCAGGTAACTCCAACGCAGCAGTCGGTATGGCGATTTCTGGTGCAAGAGGTTCAATGGACAACTTGACCATGATGGCAGGCAGTATCGGACAAGCAAAGGTTCGTGGTGCACGTCTAGAACGTGGTTATCACCAGCGTGTTCTACCTCACTTCAAGCGTGGTGGACTTGGTGCAACCGAGAAGGGATTCATTTCCTCCTCATTCAAGCGTGGTCTTGAGCCAACAGAGTTCTTCATGCTATCAGTTTCTGGAAGAGAATCCCTGGTTGATACAGCGGTTCGTACAAGTAAGTCCGGATACATGCAGAGAAGACTCATCAACGCTATGGATGACCTCAAGGTATTCGATGACGAAAACCTCTCTGTTAGAAACACAGCAGATCGTATCATCCAATTCGCTTATGGAGAAGATGGAATAGACCCAAGCCGTGGTGTACACGGAAAACCATTCAACATCGATGTAGTTGTCGACGAGGCTCTAGGTACAGATGGACCTATCAAGACCAAGGAGGAAGAATACATCGACAGAGGCGACAAAGAATTCGACCTTGGATATGACGAGGGTGATTCTGAAGCAGCAGCTGGAGGTGATTTGTGATGGTAGTAAAGAGCGCAACAAAGAAGAAACTCATGGACATGTTAGTCCCTGAAGAATTTGCACACAAGTTGGCAGATGACCGAAAGTGGGATGACGTCAAGATTCTAACAGCTCAAGAAATCGCACAATTTTGTGAAACTGATTCCGACACCGCCGCAAGAATTCATGGAATTATTTCTGGTGCTGCATCCCCAAGCCGTGATGCAACTAGCGACAATTCAGCGACAACATCCGTGCGCTTGCGCCGTGGAACTCGCCGTCGACGTACAGCAAAGACTGTTCAAGAACTGGAAGCATACGCTCCGGAGATGAATGCTGATGGAATTCCAGCAATCTATGATGATGAATTGGCAAATGATGCTGTATTCAAGTCTATCAAGGCAGCAGCAGAAGATGCTGGAGTCAAATTCTCTCAGCAAACAATTCACGATTTGACCGAGGCTGTTCACGCAAGAGAGATGACAAAGTTGACCAAGAAGCAAGCTGAAGCGCTAGTCGCAGAAGCAGGCCGTGCACAAAACATGGCTCTAATCGATCCATACGAAGCTGCGGGTATCATTACTGCACAATCAATTGGAGAACCTGGTACACAGATGACCATGCGTACTTTCCACTATGCGGGTGTAGCAACAGTCAACGTAACACAAGGTCTTCCTAGAATTATTGAGATTGTAGATGCAAGAAAGGTACCAAACACTCCAACAATGACAATTCGTCTAAAGGGAGAAAATAGCCAATCGGCCGATGCAGCAAAGAAGTTGGCTGCAGCAATTGAAATCACAACTACTGTGAACATTGCTGATATTGATACTGACGTTGCTCAAAGAAGACTTGTTCTAAAGTTGAAGAAAGGAAACCTGAAACAGAAGGGGATGACTCCTGCCGAAGTAAAAGACAAACTCGAGCGTGCATTGAGGTTGTATGTAGAGGCTGACAAGGAAAAGAATCCCTCAACCCTTACACTGATTCCAGGAATTCAAACCGAGGAAGACATGAAGACTCTTGCAGAGAATCCACCTTCATATACTGAATTGCTACAATTGGAAGACAAGATTCGTGACATGCGTCTAAAGGGTGTTCCGAACATCGAGCGTGCAAACGTACAACTTGACGACAAAACTGGAGAGTACTATCTCTCTACAATTGGAAGCAACTTGGCAAGAATCTCAGACATGGAAGGTATTGACAGGGCACGTACATACACCAACAACATAATCGAGATTTACGAGTACTTGGGTATCGAAGCTTCAAGGCAAGCAATCGTAAACGAACTGCAGGCTACTCTTGATGGAGCGCGTCTAGAAGTTGACGTTCGCCACCTATTGATGGTTGCAGACGTAATGACTAGTGAAGGTGAAGTAAGAGCAATTGGTCGTCATGGTGTATCCGGAACCAAGCACTCAATCCTTGCTCGTGCTGCGTTCGAAGTTACTGTTAACCACCTACTAAAGGCAGGAATTATCGGAGAGAGAGACAATCTAACCGGTGTTGCAGAGAACATTATCGTAGGTCAGCCAATTAGCTTAGGAACAGGTTCAGTGGAGTTATACTACATCCCTGAGTGAAATTCAACATTGAGAAGCAAAAATGTGGAGGAATGAAAAATGGACATAAGTAGACAACTAAAGATTGCAAGTGCATCGGGAAAACTATTGTTTGGTCAACGCCAAGCAATTGATGCGTGTGCAAGGGGAGAAGCAAAGTGCGTAATTCTGGCGGCAAACTGCCCTCAAAATTACATTGACGAATTGGCAGCAAAGCACCCTGAAGTAACAATGCATCGCACCGTTATGGTTAACAGAGACCTTGGTGTAGCATCCGGAAAGCCATTCAGCATCTCGACTATTACAGTCATAGATGCAGGTGAATCCGACCTGCTAACCCTGAATGGCAACATAGAGTGACTTAAAGACGGCTTCAACCTAGTGGGCCTGTGGGCCTCGATCTAGTCGCTGTTTTGAGACGCTTGGGCGTCAGCATTGATTCTGGGTCTCCTCCGGTTACGGAACCAGGTGTGATTACTTGGCTTGGAAGAGTTTACGACGTTTCACCCGAACAGTATAACCTCGGGCTTAGCGAAGGCATGGAGTTGTGGACAACTGGTCAGGGCTTTGCCCCCCTTGACAGAGCAGGAGTAGAATCATGGCTCTTTGACGCCCCAAGAGGTAGCCATCTGATAATTGCGGAAAGGAAGGTCAACTTTGACCTCATTGATTTACCCTCAAGAGCTGGTAGATTGCTAAAATTATGGCAGTTGGATGATTTCGCTGCATTTATTGGTCATGCCGTAATTGACGGAAGACTGAGCATTATCGAAGAAGAACCAGAGGATATTGAAGAGGACGAAATCGACATGTTTGCAGGTCCAGGTCCATTTGTCTTGAAGCCGATGAATGATTTTTCATCTCTCGAATCGAGGGGTCTTGACATTACGATGGCAAAACCAGTTCTTGTACCAGCAAGACTACACAAGGTCATAGGTTTGTTGAAAGGGCCAGAGATAGAAGAAATAGAGAGTTGGGTATTAAATTGCGGAGGCTTCCACATTCTAGAATCTGTAGAGATATTGGAACGCCCACCTATGTTACATCAGGAAACCTTGGAAATTGTTGAAAATCCGGATTATTCAGAAATCCTTTCACAAAGACGACCACATTCAGAAGGAATGGGAGACTTACTACATTGGTGGAAATTTGATTCTAAATCACAAAAAATAGAAACTTTTGACGTGTTTATTCCTGCACATAAAGGCCAAGACATAAACGGTGATTACTGGATTTTTGATGGTGTTTCATCGACCCTGCATTTGAACCGATAAGCAAAGCATTCATCACCTTTACAGATGAGGGTAACACATGGGCAAGCGTGGCTTCATATCCGTGATGATAGTAGCAATTTTCCTAAGTAGCATATTCGCAGTTTCCAACTACAGTGAACTTTCTGATGCCAAGAAAGTGCTCTTTGCTGATTCTGAACCAGAGTTACTTATTTCTGCGGGTTCATCTACAGGCCACGTAAATGGTTCAGAGATTGAATGGACTCCTCAGGGTATAGTTGTTGCAGGTGATACCAGAAACAATCTAGATTTTGGTGGAATTCAGTTACAAGCAACATCTGGTTATAACCCGTATTTGGACGCTGATTCCTATGTCGCTATGGTTGATGAGCAAGGGAATTGGCAATGGGCAGTAATGCCTTCTGCCACTCAAGGTCTTACCTTAATCAATGATATGACAACCGATTTGACAGGAGATATCTACATTGGTGGAATGGTATTTGGCCAGGTAGTTTTCGGGTCATCATCAAATTCCCCGGTATTACAATCTCAAAATTTTGATGGTTTCGTAGCAAAACTTGACGCCAGCGGCCAATGGTTATGGGCAACTTCATTCAGTACTGCAACCAATAATGATTCAAACCAAAGTAGTGTTACAGGTATTGATTTTGACCCATATTCAGGAAATCTAATCGTAGTTGGGACACATCAAGGACCAACAGATTTTGGTGGAATCTCTCATACTAGTTCTGATAATGACATGTTTATGGGAAGTTTCAATACAAACTCTGGAGCACTGAATGCAGTCTCTACTGCAGGAGGAATTGGCGATGACCGATCATCAGGAGTTGTAGTTGATTCATACGGTAACATCTGGCAGACAGGAACAACATCTGGAACATTTTCAGGAAATGGAAAGACACACCAAGCTCTCAGTCAGGCGGACACAATCCTTGTGAAGTGGAGTCAGGGAGGAGTTGTTCAAAGTGTCAAGGGATTTGTTAGTGCTGCAGGAGAAATCAACCTTCCAGAAGATATCACTATCAACTCTAATGACGACATAATCGTCGGTGGTGTATTCCTTGGTTCGATGGATGCAGGTAATCAAAACACACTAACTGACAAGGGCAGTGGCGATGCTTATGTTGTTAAAGTTGCAAATAATGGACAAACAGATTGGGCTGTGAGCGCAGGTAGTAGTAGCTCAACAGAAAGAGCATATGCTGTTGAAGTAACCTCAAGTGGTGACATAATGGTTGGAGGGTTAATCTCTGCTTCTGCTGATTTTGGAGTTAACTATGCAACATCGAACGGTGGTCTTGACCTTTACATGGCTAAATTGACTGCAAATGGTGATTGGGACTGGGTAGAAAACCTAGGAAGTGCAAACGATGATCTATTTGCTGACCTAACGGTGAATGATACAGACATTCCGTATGCCTTTGGTTCATTCCAATCCACAATTAACAAAGGAACACAATCAGTAACAAGCAGCGCAGGCTTGGATTTGGTTATATGGTCCCTTGACCCAATCAATAACGCAGATTCAGATAATGACGGTGTTATCGACATTGAGGATAATTGCCCTAACACCAATAATCCACTTCAAACAGATTCAGATTTGGATGGAGCAGGCGATGAGTGTGACAATGACGATGATAATGATGGAATAACTGACAACTCAGGTGATGATTGCCCGAGAGGTGGTGCATGGAATTGGACTAGCGATTCAACCACAGATTTCGACAATGATGGTTGCAAAGATTCAAGCGAAGATACCGATGATGACAATGACGGAGTTGAAGATGAAGATGACGGTTGCCTAAGTTCGTACACCCCTCCAAGAAATTGGTGGACTTCAGATTCATCAAATGATATCGATGGCGATGGTTGTAGAGACGCCGATGAAGATTCAGATGATGATGGAGATGGATTTAACGATGCAGAAGACGATTGTAACAAGGTTGCAGGTACTTCCGACCTAGGTTCATACACAGGATGTGTTGATTCAGATAGTGATGGATATGCTGACCTAGAGGACTCATGCCCACAAGAGTCAGGAAACTCAACACTGGGTGGTCTTTTGGCATGTCCTGATGGCGATGGTGACGGTTGGGCCGATTCCATCGATGACCTTCCCGCTGATTCTACTCAATGGAGTGATGAAGACGGGGATGGATATGGTGACAACCCTGAGGGGAATACTCCTGATGATTGTATCTCTATTCCAGGAACATCTGTATTGGATAGGTATGGCTGTCCAGATACAGATAATGATGGATATTCCGCTGCAGATGATGATTGGACAATAGAAGACGGTGCGGATGCTTTCCCAACAGATAATACACAATGGTCAGATTGGGATGAAGACGGTTTTGGTGATAATTACGGAAACCTTTCTTGGACTGAAAGAAATGAAAACTGGCCCGGTGAATACTATCAGTACGCAAGAGATCAAGATGCATGTCCAACATTGCCAGGAGACTCATGGCAAGAAGATATCCTCGGATGTCCAGACAGCGATAGTGATGGCTGGGCTGACTTTATGGATGCATTCCCTGCGGATCCAGATGAATATCTTGACACAGATAAAGACGGAATCGCAGACGGAAATGATGACTGTCCTCTTGTAAACGGAAACTCAACAATCGATGTTGTTGGTTGCCCGGACTATGATGGAGACGGTTGGGGTGACCCAGAAGTGGGTACAGATTGGAAACCGATTGACCCAACTCAGTGGGCAGACAGTGACAGCGATGGATATGGAGACAACCCTGATGGAACAAGTCCAGATTCATGCCCTGATGAAACAGGATTCTCATTCAAAGGAGATGTTCTTGGATGTGTAGATACAGATAACGATGGCTGGGCCGATATTATTGATGCATTCCCTGAAGAATCCAGTCAATGGAATGATACAGATATGGACGGATTTGGAGATAACCCGGTTGGTAAGAATGCTGACGAATGTCCCGAGATTGCAGGTGTTGCAAAGGAAAACGGCTGTGAAGCTGTAATCGAAGAATCGAGTGGAAGTATTCTCAAATACGGAGGCATATCTGTCGGCGTTATTCTAGCATTGATTGTCCTCGCTTTAGTTATCTCAAGGGTAAGAGGAAAGGGAGAGGACAAGGATTGGGACGCTGGTATCAACTTGGCAGGAGCAGTATCTCAACCTGCTATGCCTAACATGAATGCCCAAACAGCCATGCCTAACATGTACGCACAACCTGCTATGCCAAACATGAATGCTCAGCCTGATTATTCACAATATCAGCAACCAACTGTTCAACCTGTTGTGCAAGCGGCTTCTCCAGACCCTGCAATGCTACCAGGTAATCAGGCTGTTATGCCTCAACCTGCTGCACCAACAGGGCCAACAATGTACGAGGTTGGCTCGATTCGAAGCGATGGAAATGAGTGGTTGGAGTACCCTGCTTCAAGCGGTGCTTGGTATACTAGAGACCCAACGACCCGTCAATGGGTTCGCCGGATCTGAGGTTGGTCTTCGTGGTGGAAGTCACTCTCTTGGGTTCTGCTCAAGATGGAGGAGTTCCTCAAGTAGGATGTGATTGCTGTTCAGACCTTGAACAGAGGTACCCCGTTTCAATTGGTTTGACAGATGCAGAAGGTGGCAAACATCTGTTCGAAGCAACGCGTCATTTAGGCGACCAGTTGAGAATTTGGGGATGCAATTCTGTGGACTCAGTATTCCTCACACATGCACACATTGGACATGTGGATGGTCTTGGATTGTTTGGGAAAGAAACGATGGCTGCAAAAGGTGTCAATTTGTACTGCTCAAAGATGATGCTTGACCTCATTGAGCGGACGCCACACTGGTCCACACTACTGTCTGATGGAGTATTCATTCCTAGAGTTGCAAGTGTTTACCAATTACCGGGAGTAATTGTTGAAGCGATTGAAGTTCCACATCGTGATGAGTTGTCTGATATGCATGCATATCTAATCAAGGCAGAGAAAACCTTGCTGTTCTTACCTGACCACGATACATGGCAAGAAACACTGCGAGGTCATGACTTGAGGGCCTGGTTGAATCATTTTGAAGTGGATTTTGCTCTAATCGATGGCACATTTTACAGCGGGGATGAACTCAAACATCGCGACCAAAGCAAAGTTCCACATCCTCCGGTTGAGCAAACACTCCAGATGTTAGGTGAGCGTAGAGAAGGGGATGGTGAAGTGGTTTTCATTCATCTAAACCATACAAATCCGTTGT
>CAXPMI010000035.1:0-33123 GCA_964218365.1 Candidatus Poseidoniaceae archaeon | reverse complement strand
GAATGTTGGTTTCTCTTTTGGCATCCGCTAATTCTGCGTGAAATATCTCCTCCTCCATGCGCCTGCGTCCCAGTGGTTACTCATAGCCATGACGATTACAATATTCAATAAACGAAGTCCTAGTGGGTAAACCATGGTAGGCAATGTCGATGCGATGAGAGCATTTGTCGGGGACGGCATACCTAGTTCATTTCCAGAACATCCAGGCCTATCTACCGAGGTAGACCATGCGCCAAAACGCAGGCAGATTCTGACAATTAAAGAGAAGCGTTTGGCACTAAAGAACGCGCTCAGATATTTTCCTGAGGAAAAGCATGCATTACTTGCGCAAGAGTTTGCTAAAGAATTGGATGAATACGGTAGAATATGGATGATGAGATACAGGCCGACTCAGTATGAAATCAAATCTTATCCCTTGGATTCTTACCCAACTAAATCGAAACAAGCAGCATCGATTATGCTAATGATTCATAATAATCTTGACAATAAAATAGCACAGTTCCCACACGAGTTGATCACTTACGGCGGTAATGGTGCTGTATTCCAGAACTGGGCGCAATACAGGCTTGTAATGAAATATCTCTGCGAGATGGAAGATGACCAAACCTTAGTGATGTATTCTGGCCATCCACTTGGGTTGTTTCCATCTTCTAAAGAGTCTCCACGGGTCGTAATTACAAACGGAATGGTAATTCCAAATTATTCATCGCAAGACGATTATGACAGAATGAATGCGCTAGGAGTCAGCCAATACGGTCAGATGACGGCTGGTTCATACATGTATATTGGGCCACAAGGAATTGTTCACGGCACCACAATTACAGTGCTTAATGCTGCGAGAATGTTCTGCGGCGCCGGAGACAATCTATCGGGAATAACATTCGTTACATCCGGGTTAGGTGGAATGAGTGGAGCTCAAGCAAAAGCGGGTGTTATTGCAGGAGCATCTTGCATCGTTAGCGAAATTAATCCGCATGCCGCTAACAAACGCCACGAACAGGGATGGCTATCTGAAATCGCGGATAGTACCGATGATGCAATAGATCGAATGTTGGAAGCCAAATCTGAAGGCCGGGCTACTTCGATTGGACACATTGGGAATATAGTCGAGTTACTTGAAAGAATGGTTGAAAGAGACGTAAAGATCGATTTACTATCTGACCAGACTAGCCTTCACAACCCATGGCAAGGAGGATACTACCCCGTAACCATGAGTTTTGAAGAGGGCAAAGCGATGATGTCCTCAAACCCAGAGAAATTTCGCAAAGAGGTTCAAGAAACATTGCGAAGACATGCATCTGCAGTTAATTCCCTAGTTGATAAAGGAGCATATTTCTGGGATTACGGTAACGCATTTTTGCTAGAAGCGTCCAGAGCTGGTGCGGATGTAATGAATGAAGATGGAAGTGGTTTCCGTTATCCCAGTTACGTTGAGGATATTATGGGGCCAATGTGTTTTGATTATGGATTTGGGCCATTCAGATGGGTTTGTACTTCTTGTGACCCTGAAGACTTAAAGAAATCAGATATAATTGCCCAACAAGTACTTTCCAGAATGGTAGAGGAAGCTCCCAATGAGATTAAGCAACAAATGCTGGACAACATACGTTGGATTGACGAGGCGGGTAAGAACAAAATGGTTGTAGGAAGTCAAGCAAGAATCCTATACGCTGATACCGAAGGTCGGAAAATGATTGCTAAAGCGTTCAATGATGCAATCAGAATGGGTGAAATCTCTGCTCCTATCGTACTTGGCAGGGACCATCACGATGTTGCAGGAACAGATTCACCTTTTAGAGAGACAGCAAACATATCTGATGGTTCAATGTTCACAGCAGACATGGCTGTGCACAATTTCGTGGGTGATGCATTCAGAGGTGCAACATGGATTAGCCTTCACAATGGAGGTGGAGTTGGTTGGGGTGAAGTTATCAATGGTGGATTCGGATTACTCATTGACGGTACCCAAGATAGTGAAAGAAAACTCCTATCTATGCTAGATTGGGATGTAAATAACGGAATCTCTAGGAGAGCTTGGGCACGTAATGATGGAGCCATTTTTGCAATCAAGAGAGCTATGGATGATAATCCAAAATTAAAGGTAACTCTACCTTCTATTGCTGATGACACACTAATAGACTCCGTCTATAGTGGGGATGAATAATGGCAACCATCAGGTTAGACGGGAGTACTCTATCAACCGCTGAAATTAGCCTCGTGTCCCGAGGTGCTAAAGTCGAAGTTGCAACTAATGCATGGAACAATGTAGATGCCGCTAGGGCGGTTGTAGATAGGATATTAGCGAGCGGGGAAACTGTTTATGGCATAAACACAGGATTTGGAGCTTTAGTAAGTGAAATAATTCCACAGAAAGACCTCGCTGCATTACAAGTAAACCTAATCCGGTCTCATGCATGTGGAATAGGAGAAAGTATGACCATAGAAGATACCCGTTCGATGATGTGCGTGAGGGCAAATTCACTGATTAAAGGCCATTCAGGAGTAAGAAGAATAGTTATTGAACAGATTGTTGCTTATCTTAATGAGGATATTATTCCTGTTATACCGCGTATTGGATCTCTAGGAGCATCTGGAGATTTAGCGCCATTGTCCCACATGGCCCTAGCCTTGATTGGAGAGGGTGAAGTTTGGGGCCCTAATGGACCAATGAACACACAAATTATGTTGAAAGAAAAAGGCCTAATTGGCCTAGATTTATCCGCCAAAGAAGGATTATCTCTAATCAATGGTACAAGTCAAATGTGTTCATTTTTGGCTAACGCCGATATCATGTTAGAAAACCTGTTAACAATAGCCGACCTTATTGCTTGTGTATCCATAGAAGCCAGGGAGTGCTCAATAAAGCCCATGGATGAGAGAGTCCACTCCGCTAGACCGCATGCTGGTCAATCATTGGTAGCCGAACGGATCACGTGTATAATGAAGAATTCAGAAATTCTGAAATCGCATGCGAATTGTGACAGAGTACAAGATGCGTATTCATTTAGGTGCATACCTCAAGTTCATGGAGCTGTATTAGAGACGTATGGCAAACTATCTTCAACTATTGGAATTGAAATAAATAGTGCAACAGATAATCCACTTATCTTTCCTAATCCTGCAAATCCAGGTCAAAATGAAGTAATTAGCCAAGGTAATTTCCATGGAGAAATCTTAGCGCTATGTGCAGATAACATGGCGCATGCGATTTTTGAGTTGGCTAGTATTTCTGAAAGAAGAATAGACCAGATGGTAGATCCCTCTAGAAGTGATTTGCCTGCGTTCTTAGCAAAGAATTCGGGACTGGAATCTGGAATGATGATTGTACATTACGTTGCAGCTGCAGCCCTTGCTGAAATGCACGGGCGAGCAATGCCTAGGTCCGCTTTCTCAACACCTACATCTGGAGGTCAAGAAGACCACGTTTCGATGGGCGCAACAGCATGCTGGAATTTACTTGAGTCTTGTCACCACCTTTCTCAGGTATTAGCATGTGAACTTCTTATCGCATGTGAAGCGCTTGAATATCGCGTTGCAGAACCATCGAACCACGTAAAGGGACTTTACAGTTTAGTCAGGAAAATAAGTGAGCCTCTTACAATTGATAGGTCAACCTCGAAAGAAATCGAAGAAATAGCAGCGCGCCTCAGAGAGGGAGGTTGGCTTTCACGAATCGAAGCAGAGCACGGTATTTTACCTAGATTAGTTCGTTGATACGAGCTTCGACTTCATCAAAACCCGTGAGTTGTCTGACTCTAAATCGCAGTTTTGTTACGTCTGATTTGAAACCCTTTTCTAACAATAAATCGAGTCGATTGTCAAGTTCTACTGCAGTCCTGACCTTATCTTCAACGGATTTGTAAATCTCATATCCACGATCATCTGATTCCATGAATAAGGCAGGCTCTGCTTCAGACACATCGAGACCCATTCTTCTCCACTGTAAAATACGTCTTCTTGCAATTTCCTTTGAGTATCCTTCACGGGGAATCCGGATAAGGAAAGCTAATTTTGCTGTTCCGTCCTCTGAGAGAGGAACCTCGCTTAGTTCAGGCACTTTGTTCTCGACATCGATGTCAATAACCTGAATTTCTGATTTACTGTCGACCTTTGGTATTGCCCACGAAACTGATTCGCGACTCCATTTTGCTGATTCAATGTCAGAAAAAATTCCTGGAGCAACAACAAATACTACACTCCAGGGCTTTCTGTGTATTGAATCCTTTAATCGCATAACAAAATTCAGTACATTGGAAAATCCGTGTAACGATACTAACCATTCTATTCCTTCGACAAATGCAATTCCATTATGATTATCTACACGCTTGGTCAATAAATCTTCTAATTGTTCCAATGATGGTTGGATGGAGCCCGTCACATCTTGTGTGGTCATCCAATATGTTTCCACTTTGTCTAAATCTATATGCTCCAACAAGCGTCTTTGTGGCAGCCGTGATATCAACAAGTAATGCCTCTCGTTATTTCCAGATATCTTGTCAATATATCCCAAAAATTCCGATTCTGATTCATGGTCATATGTGTAAGTTTTACCAATTTCGAAATCGCTATCCGTCATCGACATTAGGCCCCCAACATGCAATCTTAGCAACATCAAGTCCATGAATGATTATATCGTTTGAGGAATTCGCAAAACACGGTGGCAACAATGTCGGATGAAGATATACCGATGGCACAGTGTGGTTCTTGTAACTCAATTATACCTCTAGACAGTGAATCGTGTCCCGAGTGTAATGTGAGATTTGGCGGCACGTCCGATCAAGAACTAGGTGAATGTGGTGCTTGTCAAGCAATCATACCTGTTGACAGTACATCCTGTTCAAATTGTGGCGCAGTGTTCGTCGAAGAAGAACCCGTAGTAGAAGAAACAGCGGCTGTAACCGTAGAAAATTTCGAAACTATTAACGAAGAACCTGAACATGTTGAAGTTATAGAAACCTCAGATGACAATCATGAGTCGGTAGATTCACATACCTCCGAAGTTGTTCCAGAAACGGAAGAAGATGAAGAAATTCATGCCTCTGAAACGGATGATTCTCAAGATGATTCGCATGATTCTGAAACACACCATGTTGAGGAAGATTTGGGCGCGGATGAGGATTCTAGTAAAATATTAGAAAGCGTCAGTCAAGAAGAAATTTCAGATTCAGTGGTTGAAGAACCGTCTGACGAAAGTGACGAAGATACTGAAGCCATAGAGGAGGAATCTTTATCCGAAGATGAAACTGTATCCGAAGAAGAAACCCTTGAGACCATGATGGATGATTTGGTTGATGATTTGGAAGATGAAGAAACTGAAGAAGATGTTGTGCCAGAAGAAGATGATGAGGCTGATAAAGAACCTGAAAGTAACATGGAAGATTCTGAAATCGTAATGGCGTTCGAAAACCTAGCTTTAGCAATCGCAGCGAAAGGAATGACTGCGGCTGAAGCATTCGGGGAAATGGATTCAAGTGAAGACCATCTAATTGATGCACCAGAATTGCAGAAAGGTATTGAGAAAATTGCTGGTGAAAAATTAATTCCGAAGCATGTGACTGCGATACTAAATTATCTTGATACCGACGGGGATAGAAGAGTAGATCCGAATGAATTAGTGAAGGCTCTGGAAGACCTTCGCATCGGCATACAACCAGGTAAATTGCCAAAGGTCAAATCATTCCCTTCACCATTACAAAAGTTCTTGATGGGTAAGAAAGCAAATGATATTGTTTATCCAGTCGCCTACTTCCTTATGGTTACATTCATTGGATTATGGGTCGTAAACGGCATGGGCTTGCTAGTTGATGGTACCGGTGGAAAAGTTGTCTATGAAGGCGGTACAGACCAGTGGGGTGGCGAAATAACACAGGCCAACTGGAATTTGTGTCAATCGGACGCACTTGAGGTGATGATTGACCCATGTCAAGGTACAGTTTCAGTAGGAGAAACTTATCCGTGTGACCCGGCACTTGATCCAAACAAATGTCAAAATTCTCTTACGCCATTTAGTGGTGAAAACGGCGCATCAAGTATGCCTGCTAGTTTCTATGGCGATGGAATTTTCATGATAATTCTTGGTGTAATAGGTCTTGCAGCAACTGCCTATCTCCACTTGATTTACGCACCATCACTACGCGAGCGTGCAAAGAACGGAAATAATAGTGAAGAAGAGTCCGAAGACGAAGATGACTCTGCAGATGATGAGCTAGAAGAAGGTGAATCTGTAGACGAAGAAGATGAAGAAGACGACAAAGAAAGTGCTCTGGAATCCCCGGTAGATCTAGAAATCGCGGAAGAATACGATGATGAAGATGATGAGGAAGATGATGACGACGGCGACATCGATGTTGGCGACTGGATTGGACTCGAAGTGGACGGTGAGGAGTTCTTTGGTGAAATTGTCGAATTCGATGATGATGAAGGAACTGTTACAATTGAAACTGAAGACGGTGAAGAAATAACTGGTGACCAAGAAGATATGTTCCTTGATGACGAGTGATTTCATGGTTGACAAACTAGATGTTTTGGTCGGTAAAGAAAGCTGCCCAGTATGTGGTACCATATCTCAAAAGGGCACAGCAAGATGCCCTGAGTGTGGCACCTTTCACTCTGGTATACATTTAGAAGAAAGGGAGGCTCCTCCTCCGGAAGAGAGAATGTCGAACAGGGAAGTGGACCCAACGGATTATTCCATGAATCCTGAAATTGCTATTGCAAATGAAGAATTTGAGGGAGATGATGCAAATATCAAAAATTGGGGAGGAGGATCTACAGACTTCTCATTCATAGATGAAAATGATAACTTGCAAGTTGAATCTCAACCAATTACTATTCCTAAATCTGAAGAAATCGAAAACGACTGAATTCTTAGTAAACTCCAATTGATTAGTGTTTAATGATAAATCATTATTCGCAGAGTATTGGAAACTCTAAGAAGCTAGGAGTGGGCTCGGCCAGAATTGAACTGGCGATCTTTGCCATGTCAAGGCAACGTCATAACCCCTAGACCACGAGCCCTCGTAGTACTTCCACATTGATTCGGTATATATCCGAATCGGTGCAGAATGTCATGATACAATTTTCGATATTTTACCTGTGCATCCAGGCTGTGAGCAAAACCCACCGCAGCGAGTGCGTCCGTTACTCATTCGGATCATTTTACCATCTTTGATTGGACCATAAGTCTTGCACTTCAAACAGAATCCGCTAACGCCAGTCATTTGAACCGTTTAGCGCTAAACTTCCCTGCTAATGAATACTGTGTTCTGCAACCTATCAAAAAATTGGGAAAATAGCATAAAACCCCCCCATTCTAAGGGTGAAATTCCCAAAAGTTAGCATTTTTTCCGCCTAAAGAGGTTACTGCGTGGCATATTCATACTAGGCTACAAACTCCTTGTCGCATAATGTATGTTATGCGACAATCAGGCATTGCCTAAATTGAGGTTTCCAGGGTCCAATGAAAAAATTCCCACTAACGGAGGTCCACCGAGCAGATTTTCTATACCTCCGTCTCTGGAATCTAACTCCTCTGCGACTCTTTTCGCACTTCTATGCCAAGAATCTTGATCTTCGTAAATCGCTTGAAGCAAAAACATTGGTTGACCATCCATGGACCTTGACACCCATGCTCTGACACATCCTTCAGTGCGACGCCTCATTTCTTGTCTAGCTTCAAGCATCCTTTCTAATCTAGCATCAACACCTTTTCTAGCGGAACAAACTACAGTTTCAAGCCAAAACCTATTATTCTCTGATTTCATATTAATCCCTTTCTCAACAACTTTTAGTGATAAATCATATTTCCCTCGATCATTGTTGCAGCAAATGGAGTGTGACCAGGTTGTAGACACCAAGCTTCCCAATGCGGACCATCAACAATGTTCAGATTTGCAATTCCGCCTTCAACTATCTGGCCGTGTTTGAGTCCAGAGGGGTGAGGGGTTGTTTCTGCTGAATTCCTAGTACATGCTGCTAGAGTAGCGATTGGAGAGATATCATTCCGTTGTACAAGAATCGATGCGATGAAGGGTAAACTTAGAGTTCTACAATTAGGATTGAAATCTGTAGCAATAGACCATGCCCACTGATTCTCGGAGCAATGATTGAATGGTGGATATTCAGCACCCATAGAATATGGAGTGCCTGGAAGGAACCCACAATTTACACCTGCTTCATTCATTTTAGCCCTAGTTTCATCATTTGTGTAATGTGCATGGTCTGCTGTTGTGACTTCTAACTCCGCTGCAAGATCACCGCCACCACCATCAACAAACTCGTCTATATGCAATCTCAAGTCTAAACCTCCGACCTTGCTGCATTTCATTATCTCTTCAGTTTGCTCGATGGTGAACCACCCTGGTTCACAGAACACATCAGCACTTCTCGCAATTCCCTGCTCAATTATTGCGGGCAATTGCTCTGACAGTATTTGCTCATAGTAGACTTCTAGAGAGTGCCCTGGTGGTGCTGAATGCGCACCCAACCATGTTAGATCTAAGGATGGTAGGTTTTCTATTGCAGCCAAATTTTCCGCTATCGACAAGAGTCTCAACTCGGATTCGGTGTCAAGACCGTATCCAGACTTAGCCTCCATGTGAGTTGTTCCATTCCGCAAAGCTTCACGCATCCGCTCTATACCTAAATGAGCGAGTTGTGAATTACTTGACTTTCTTGTTGGCAGCACAGTGGCCGCAATACCACCGCCGTTGTTTGCAATCTCTCTGTAAGACATTCCTTTTTGCTTCCATCCCACTTCCCTACTTCTATCCCCTGCCCATAACAAATGAGTGTGCGAATCTACCAAGCCTGGAATAACGGCCTTTCCTTCTAAATCAATGACATCTGCATTGGAATATTCTGCTAACATCTCCTCTGACTCTGAAATTTTTGCAATTTTAAAATCCGACACTAATATTGCTAAACCACCTTGAGAAATATATTCAGAATTATCATGTATTTTTCCCACAACCGGGCCCTGTCCAGACATGTGCGCGATTGGCCCAGCGTTTACCAACAGTCTGTCCATTAGACACGGCAGAGTAAAACCGTTAGATAGTATATCCGACAGGGAAGGGCATGGCAAGAGAGTGGACTTTAGGTATTGAGTCAACCGCCCATACATTTTCATTTGGCCTCGTTGATGGTGAAGGGAAACCACGCCCATCTGCATCTGACACCATACGACCAACTGAGGGTGGAATTCACCCTCGTGAGGCAGCAGACCACCATGTAGAACTCTCTACTTCACTTTTTTCAAAAATTCTAGAAGATAATGAACTCTCTCCGAAAGATATCGGGGCCATTGCGTATTCTCAAGGTCCTGGAATGGGCGCATGTTTGCGTACTGGTGCTGCAGCTGCAAGAACGATATCAACACATCTCGATGTTCCTTTGATTGGTGTAAATCACTGTGTTGCCCACATTGAAATCGGTAGAGAACAGTGTGGTTGTGATGATCCAATTCTTCTGTATGTCAGTGGTGGTAATACACAAGTTATCGCAAGACTAGACGGAAGGTATCGAGTTCTCGGCGAAACTTTAGACATCGGAATAGGAAATATGCTGGATAAGTTTGCAAGAAACCATGGCATTCCATTCCCAGGCGGCCCTGTAATTGAAAAGAAGGCTTTGGAGTGGCTAGAGCATAATCCGAATCCGTCTTTAGAAGGTTTGGAGTTGCCTTACGCCGTCCACGGAATGGACTTGGCATTCTCTGGTTTAATGAGTGCAGCAAATAGATTAGTTAGGGAAGGCAAGCCATTCGAGGCTGTATGTTGGAGTCTACAAGAACATGCCTTTGCCGCTTGCATTGAAGTTGCAGAAAGGGCACTCGCTCACACAGGCAAGACTGAAGTCTTACTAGGCGGTGGTGTAGCATGTAATCAGCGAATTAGAGATATGTCAACTATAATGTGTGAAGAAAGAGGAGCAAGCAGCCATTGCCCACCGAGGATGTATTGTATAGACAACGGTACAATGATTGCTCGACTTGGTTGGCTTGAACTAAACCACGGACGTACAACAAGCCTAGTTCAATCAGGTGTCGACCAAGAGTTAAGGACAGACCAAACCCCAATTTCTTGGCCTTGATGATATGCCAAGGGTTATGAGAGTCCGATAAGCCGCAAGACTATGAACGGGCGACGACGCAAGGATGAACCATTCAATCCTTTTGCGCCGAACGCAGGGCAAAAAGCTCGTGATAGAAAGGAAAAAGCAACTAGGCAACCTTCCAGACCAAAGCCTTCTATTCCACAAAAGTCAACAAATGACCTCGCTGCAAAACAAAAAGCAGCAATGGAGGCCCTAAAACAAAGACGGGAAGTCGAAAGCCAACCTGAGGCTAAGACCGTACAGCATCAGCCTGCCGAGAGAAAACATCAACCGTCTCCACAGCCAAAACCTGCTCCAAAAACCGAGGTTAAGAAACCTGACGGCAGAGAAGAAAGGTTGGCAGCGCTTAGAGCAAAATCTGCTGCGACAGCACAATTTGCAAAGGAAGCTAAGGATGCCAAGAAACAGGAAGAAAGGGTCGAACCCGAATTCAAACCTATTTCCGCCCCTGAACCAGAAATAGAGATTGTTATCGAGACCAATGTCGATGAAACAAAAAAATCTTCCCAGAGCATTGGAGCCGCCAATGTATTCAAGACCATTAAAACCGAGGTTAAGAAAGGCGATAAAAAGCAAAAGCGCAGAAGGTCGAGTGACAAGAAGGGTGGCGGAAGACAACCACAATCAAAAAAACTTGATCGCAGAAAGTATCTCGAATACAAATATGCTGCCAGGGAATTGTTGGACAACGATTCAATCAGTGAAGAACATCGATCAAATATCCTTGGACAAATTTGGGCAAAGGGAGAGAGAACAGGAGTCGATGACGCAGTCGAATTCATCAATCAGAAAGAAGCCGAATTAATTATTCCAGAAGAAGTTGCTGAAGAATTCAGAAAGATGGTTAAGAGATATACAACAAAGAGGTAATAATATGTCAAAAATAGAGAATAACAAAGTTGCTATGGTCCACTACACAGGTACTTTACCCGAAAACGGGGAAGTCTTCGACTCATCAGAGGGAAGAGAACCACTTACATTCCTTGTAGGACACAAGAATATGATTCCTGGATTCGAAAGGGAACTAATGGGCGCATCGGTTGGTGACAAAGTAGAATTTACACTTTCTGCAGATGAAGCGTATGGCGAGCATAACCCGGATGCAATCCAAAAAGTTCCAAAAGACATGTTCGGCGACATAACCCCTGAAATCGGAATGACGCTAATGAGTGACATGGGACCATTTAGAGTTACAGAAATCAGCGATGACGTCGTAACTGTAGACTTTAACCACGCTCTAGCGGGCAAATCATTAACATTCAATGTTGAAGTTGTTGAAATCAGAGATGCAACTGAGGAAGAAATTGCTCACGGTCATGCTCATGGCCCAGGCGGACACCACCATTGAGGGAATTAAGATGGCCAGTCAACGTAAGGATGACTGGAGAACTCTAGGTGGAATAGAGGTCCCAAAGATTGCAGGACCTGACGAGTCAGGCAAACCACCATACACTCGTGGAATTCACGATTCCATGTACAGGTCTAGGCTCTGGACAATGCGTCAATATGCAGGATTTAGCAGCGCTGAAGAAACTAACGAACGTTTCAAACTTCTGCTAGAACGTGGACAGAAAGGACTCTCTGTAGCATTTGACCTACCTACGCAACTAGGCTTAGATGCTGACGATGAAATGAGTGAAGGAGAAGTAGGGAAAGTTGGAGTCTCAGTATCATGTGTTGATGACATGAGAATCCTAATGTCAGGTATACCTCTAGATAAAGTCTCAACCTCAATGACTATCAATGCACCAGCAATGGTATTACTAGCAATGTACGCAGTTGTAGCAGAAGAAAATGGTGTTCATAAGAATCAGATACGTGGAACGATTCAGAATGACATCCTAAAGGAATACATCGCTAGAGGAACACATATATTTCCACCCAAAGAATCAATGAGATTGATCACAGATATTTTCGAATATTGTGCTGAAGAAATTCCTCTGTGGAATACAATTTCAATTTCAGGATATCACATAAGGGAAGCAGGGTCAACTGCGATACAGGAAGTGGCTTTCACAATTGCAAACGCATTAGCATATGTTGAAGCTGCAGTAAATAGTGGACTTGACATTGATACATTCGCACCTAGATTGTCTTTCTTTTTCAATTGCCATAACGACTTCTTTGAAGAAGCGAGTAAATTCCGCGCTGCTAGAAAACTTTGGCATGACTTAATCACAAAAAGATACAGTCCCCGCAATCCTAAAAGTGCGATGCTTCGATTCCACACACAAGTTGCAGGGGTTTCCTTGACTGCACAACAACCACTGAATAATATTGCAAGAGTAACAATCCAAGCACTGGCTGCTGTTTGTGGTGGAACTCAGAGTTTACACACTAATTCGTACGATGAGGCATTAGGATTACCAACTGAAGAGAGTGCAACAGTCGCACTTAGAACTCAGCAGATAATCGCTGAAGAGAGTGGTGTAGCAAGCGTTGTTGACCCTCTGGGTGGTTCACACTTTGTGGAAATGTTAACCGATGAAATTTATCAAAAATCGCTCGAGAAAATTTTGGAAATTGAAAAAATGGGTGGCGCTATGAAAGCAATCGAAGCAGGATATCAACAAAGAGAAATTCATGAAACAGCATGGGCTCATCTAACAGAAGTTGAATCAGGTGAAAGAAAGATTGTTGGGATTAATCATGGAGTTTTAGAAGATGAGGAAATGCCTCCGTTACTTAAGCCAGATCCAGAACTAGGGATAAGGCAAACTGAGAAACTCTCGGAACTTAGGAAAAACAGGAATAGCGCGGCTGCTACATTAGCATTGGAAGCGATTACAATTGCTTCAGAAGGAACTGAGAATCTATTCCCACTGGTAATAGAGGCTCTCAAGCAGGATTGTACACTCGGCGAAATTATCAATGCGATGAAGGATGTATTTGGAACCTATATGGCTCCCAGTGGATTTTAGGTGATTGGATGAAGATATATCTTGACCATATCGGTATTGCATGTGAGAACCTAGATGATTCGTCTTCATTTTGGTCCTTGCTAGGATTAATCCAAGGAGATGATGAATTGGTGTCAGACCAAGGAGTAACAACTAGGTTTTTCTCAACAAGTGATAACGACCCTTCCACTCCAAAAATTGAGTTACTTGAACCTACAAGTGAAGATACTCCCATTGGAAAGTTTCTCTCAAAACGCGGACCAGGTGTTCAACAAGTTTGCTTTAGAGTTGAGGACATAAAATCTGTAATCTCCTTGATGTTAGACAACGGAATACAAATGATTGATACGGAGCCAAGAAAGGGGGCTCATGGTGCAATGATTGCTTTCGTCCATCCAAGAAGTACTGGTGGAGTATTAGTTGAGTTGGCTCAGAAATAGCACATCAACAAAGCAATCATAACCGATTTGTCACACCCTAATCCATGCGAACCTGTATTGACAGACTTATCGCTCAGGCTCATGTTGATGGCCCAAGGGTGAAGGCGGAGTCAGAGTTCATTTCTAGTAGGCTAGAAGTTTGTAGGTTAAATGGAATAATCTCAAATGACGCATTTTTAGATGCCGGCGCAATTCAAGGTGCTCTGGAAATGATAGCAAACCACATAGAAATGGGGGTTGCACAAAAAGAGATACATGACCTGTTGGTCCAACAGATTACTCGGGCCAATAGATTAGAGGAAAAACATCCCGGCTTAGACAACGCAATTGAGAAAGGACGCTGATTACATGACAGAATCTATGCTATCACTTGTTGGCGTTGGCAAAAATTTCAAGGAAGTGGAAGCTCTTACACATGTAGATTTAGAGATAAACTCAGGTCAAGTGATTGGATTGGTTGGTGGTAATGGCGCTGGAAAAACCACCCTACTACGATTGATGGCAGGAGTTATGGAACCTACAAAGGGTAGTGTATTATTCAAGGGAGAGAGAGTATCATCAATGAGGTCTAAACTAGGAGTTGTACCTGAATCAACAGGACTATACTCACGTTTGACTGCATGGGAAAATATTCGTTATCATTCGAGAATTTATGGAGTAGACGACCAAGTTGCATGGAACCGAGTCTCACACTTTGCCAAACAGTTGGACCTAACAGATTCTCTATCAAGGCACACCAAAGGTTTCAGCAGAGGTATGAGGCAAAAAACTGCCTTACTCAGAGCTTTAGCTCACGGCCCAGACATACTCCTTTTGGATGAACCAACGGCTGGACTAGACGTTACGAGTGCTAGAACAGTCAGAAGATTAGTAGGTCAGCTCAGAGATGAGGGGGGGACCGTAATATACAGTACCCACCATCTTGCTGAAGCACAACAAGTATGTGATAGAATTGTGATAGTACATAACGGAACAATAAGAGCTGATGGATCGCCGAAGGAGTTACTAGAAATTACCAATAAAGACACTCTTGAAGAAGCGTATGTCTCGCTTACGTCAGACAAAGCCCGACTACGATCTGAAGATGACACAAAAGAAAGCAAACTAGCAAAATGGTGGCGGGTATTCTTGACGGGTAAAACACCCAACTCTAAGGAGGTGGGTGAAGATGAGTAACTCCTGGAGATTTATTTCTACGATAGCAAAAAAAGAGATTATTGAATTTGTTAGAGATTGGAGGACACTGCTTGCATTGGTTGTAATCCCACTTCTGATATTTCCTGCATTATTTATTGCATTACCATTGCTTTTGGAATCTGAGGCTGCTGAACTTGAGGCTTTGGAAATAGAGATAATTTGGCAAGGTGATTACAATCCTGACCTAGAAGAATCATTCAATAATACAAATATCGAGTTCAAATTTGAACCATTGCCATCTAATATCGGCAATTTATCGGATATTGGTGATGACTTAGATAGGATAAGAACATTAGAAACTCAAGCGATTTTTAGGTTGCAAGCAAACGATTCTGAATGGAAGTTTGCAATCTTGTATTTGTCAACAAGTGAAGCCTCAAATGAAGCGAGATCACGTGTTGTTACTGCTGTTGCTGAATGGGAATCAAATGTTGTAAACGGGACATTAATCGAAGCAAATCTCGACCCAGAAGTTACCTTGAATCCCGTAAAATGGGATGGTGACTGGGAGAATGCTGATGCTGCTACTAAAGGTGAACAGGCTGGATTAGCATTATCTTTGTTTATTCCAATGGTTATAGCCATCTGGACGGCATCAAGTGCAATACAACCCTCGATTGATATGACAGCAGGAGAAAGAGAGAGAGGTACGCTAGAAGCACTCCTATGCTTACCCTGCTCTAGATTAGAATTACTTGCAGGAAAATGGCTAGCTGTCGCAAGCATCACAAGTGCAGGAGTAGCTCTTCAAATCGGAGGTTTACTATTTGCCATAACCTACTTGGCATCCTCTTCAATAATCGGGGTACCATCCGTATCTTTCACTAGTATTCTGTTATTACTTGGCGCGGTTGTGATATTCGCAGTAATGGTGGTGGCATTCGAACTAGCATTAGCGATGAAAGCACATAGCGTAAAGGAAGCTGGTTCATTACTTGGTCCGGCGATTTTATTCATAATATTCCCCGCATTATTCACTCAAGTGATCAACTTAGATACTATAGAATCCTGGTGGTTTGCAATACCTCTTGTCAACATCCTTCTTGCTATGAGAGAATTACTATTGGATAGAGTAATCTTGGAACATGTACTCGTTTGGCTATTTTCTAGTTTGATATATGCAGGACTGGCGGCATGGTTCGCCGCTAAGCAGTTCAAGCGTGAAGATTTAGTTGCTTCATTGTCATGAATTTGGATATCCCCAAATTCAATTATATACAACCAGTGTATAATTTACACCATGGTTGTAATCCATTGGTTAGCGGAAAGCATGAGGGTTTGGGACGGCGGACTTAGGGCAAAACTCGCAAAATCAAAAATGAAACAAAAATAATCATACAGTAATACTCTGCGAATACCTTGATAATAGGTAACTCGCAGCGCTAATCCATGCCGAAGGTAAGTTTAGACATGCCTGCCCAAATCTTAGCTGATTTGAAATTACACGTTGGAGATGACGGAAAATTCGTTAGCGTTGCTGATGCTATCCGAACTGCATGTCGAAAAATGCTTGACCAACTCGATGCCATAGACGTTAGGCACGGCAGAATGGAGGGTAATCAATGACTTCAAGAGAAGATGCTATGATAGCAGTTAGTACAATACTAAAATACATTGAGGGTAATGATACTAGAGAAGGATTAGTCGATACGCCAAAGAGAGTGATTGATTCTTTCAGCGAAATATATGCAGGATATGGAATGGATGCGGCTGATGTATTATCATCAACATTTAATGGTGAGGGTTATGATGGAATCGTATTGCTAAGAGATATCGAATTTCATTCCACTTGTGAGCATCATCTCCAACCTTTTCGGGGAAGGGCGCATGTAGCATATATTCCAACAGAGCGTATTGTTGGGATAAGCAAACTAGCTAGAATTGTCGAATTACATGCAAGGAGGCTTCAGAACCAGGAGAGAATAACAAACGGTGTTGCTGATGATTTAGAAGAACATCTCAATCCTCTTGGTTCCGCTGTAATCATTGAAGCATCACATGGTTGCATGCAGTGTAGAGGTGTGTCAAAACAGAATGCAGTTATGACCACCAGTGCAATGCGCGGTGTGTTCTTTGACAAGAGCGAGGCTCGTAGTGAATTGATGCAACTAATCCGTAGTCCACCATTGTGAGATGATCTGATGACGATTTACCCTATTGTCGAAATTTTTCACTCAGTCCAAGGAGAGGCATACCATGCAGGTATTCCGCATGTATTCGTTAGGTTTGGAAACTGTAACTTGCGATGTGAATGGTGTGATACAGATTTTTTGACATACACTGAAATGGAACTCAGCGATATTGTTGACAAAGTACTGAGCTATAATTGCGGACGCGTTATTTTCACTGGTGGTGAGCCTTGTATGCAGGATTTAGAAACCATTGGGAGAGAATTGAAGTCTCATGGAATTAATCTTTCAGTAGAAACAAATGGTACAATTCCTGTTCCAGAAATCATCGATTGGATATGTGTTTCACCAAAGGACCAACTCTACCCCAATGTGTCCATTAAACAACGAACGGGTGATGAGTTGAAAGTTGTATACTGTGGGCAAGATTTGTCAATGTATGATGAAATTAAACAAGGCTTTGAACACCATTTTCTACAACCCTGCTACATGGAAGGCGAATCAATTGAACAGAATGGGAAAAATTTTGCAGTTGTTGAAAACCTCGTAAAAGAAACTCCTGGTTGGCGTCTATCTTTACAAACACACAAATGGATGGGGGTTGATTGATGAGAGCAGTAATGGCATTTAGCGGAGGGATGGATTCTACCGGGCTCTTGATTCACTTACTTTCAAAGGGCTACAAAGTTAGCACGTTGTCATATGATTATGGGCAAAAACATGTAATAGAAATCGAACGTGCAAAATCTAATATCGAATATCTCACATCAAAAGGGTTTGATGTCGAACATCGAATTGTAGATTTGAAATCTGCAATGAGCATATTTCACTCAGCTCTAACAAGTAATGACATTGAAGTGCCAGAAGGGCATTACGAAGAGGAGCAGATGAAAGCAACTGTGGTCCCGAATAGAAATGCGATATTTTCATCCATTTTGTATGGTTATGCATTGTCTGTATCACTGAAAGAAAATGTGGACGTTGATATTGCACTAGGAGTCCATTCTGGAGACCATGCGATCTATCCCGATTGTAGGCCAGAATTCTACGAATCTCTTGGTGAATCGTTTGCTATTGGCAACTGGGATAGTGAAAGAGTTTCATTCAATTTACCATATATTGATGGTGACAAAGTAACAATTCTTCGAGATGCACTCATATCTTGCCAAAAGTTAGGTATAGATTTTGATACAATCTTCGGAAATACCAATACAAGTTACAATCCTGATGACAAGGGAAGGTCTAGTGGGAAAAGTGGAGCTGATGTTGAAAGAATACTAGCTTTCCATGCAATAGGAAGAATAGACCCTGTGGAATATGTAGATTCTTGGGAGGTGGTTCTTTCTGGAGCACTAAAAGCGCAATTACGTCACTATGTAATGAAAGAAAATGGTACAGAGAGACCGTTTACTGGTGAGTATGACAAACACTTTGAAACAGGAAACTACCACTGTGCTGATTGCGATAGACTTCTTTTCTCGTCTGATTCAAAATTTGATTCAGGTTGCGGCTGGCCTGCATTCAGTGAAGAAGACGAATCCGCTCATATAACTCAACTCAAGGATACAAGTCACGGAATGGTACGAATCGAAGTGAGATGTTCGGAATGCGACTCGCACCTTGGACATCTATTCCATGAGGCACGTGGACCAAGATATTGCATCAACTCGATTTGTTTAGATTTCAAAGGTGATTAAGATGGTCAAATATTTTTCTTCAAAGAAATACGGGCATGAAAGAGGTCTATCTGCAGCATTCCGTCAATGGAGAGCAGATAGCCACTGTAAATACATCCATGGATACTCACTTGAATTTGAATTCAAATTTGGTGCAAATGAATTGGATGAGAAAAACTGGGTAGTAGATTTTGGAGGATTAAAGGAATTAGAGCTCTGGCTAAGGAATAACTTTGACCACAAAACACTGGTTGCTTCTGATGACCCTGAATTTTCAAAATTTAGAGATCTAGATAACAATGGCATTATCCAAATGGTTGTTGTTGAATCAACGGGTGCTGAGATGTTTGCAAAGATGGCAATGGAGTATTGTACCAGTCTGATTCAGGAGAACTATGGTGAAAGATGCTGGGTAGAGAGTGTTACTGTTAGGGAGCATGGTGCTAATAGCGCAACATGCAGTGTTTGACTTTGTTAAAAATGCAAACTCATCTACTTATTCGGACTGACACGCTTGCGCCTCTCTCTCTTCCAATCTTCATTATCAGAGAGTTTCTGGAGAGCAGTTGCAGCTTGGACAAATGAACCAATCATACGCTCTGCTTCAGAATCAATTGGCAATCCACGAAGAATGACTCTGTCAAACACGTCACCAATCAATTCGTTCTTATCACTGTCAAGAGAATCAGCAAATTCATCGATTGACTGTTTCAAAATTTTTCTCAACTCGGGGTGTAGTGCACGTTGTTTTTCTACACCCTTGACCATAGTCCCATGAATTACTCTGTCCCTGTGCAATTCATACACACAGTGCCCTACAGCTTGTGATAGATTTGCTATTGGATAACCTTCCCAGGTTGGTAATGTGAGCAAGAAATCACACCTATCGAGATCTTCTGTGGACAAGCCTTTGCCCTCTTCTCCAAAGACTAGTGAGACTTTGCCCTCAAAATCTCTCAACATCTCTGCAAATTCCCAAGGAAGGACGAAATGTCGTTTGAGCACTTTAGAACCGACTTCTCGCTTTCCACTAGTACCAATTACAAGAGATGATGATGAGGTTGCTTCTTGCAGATTATCGTAAACTATGACACTATCTAGAATTCTGCCTGAGTGTTTAGCCCTATTCCTCGCTTCTTCGTCATCTGGCGAGCAGTTTGGACTTACCATCGAGAGTTTGTCAAAACCATGATTGAGCATAGTCCTGCAGATTGCTCCTAAATTCCCAGGATGGTTTATGCCAACCAGAACGATATCCAAATCATAATTTGATTTTGGTAATGGAACTTCCATCCTGTCACCCATTACATGACCTCCGATATCCATCGAGGATCACACGGAGCGTAGAGGAAAACAACCGCTTCTTCGTCATTTTCCCTATCAGGCATGATGATTGAATGTTTACGGAACCCGTGGTTTTCTCGTAAGTGACGAATCAAGGATTCCAATTCATCCTTTGTGCCATGTATGCTGACTGGAGTTCTATCCCAGGCGACTCTAATCGCCATATTTGGACCTCAGTCTGTTCTGCGCTGGCGGTAACGTGTTACATAACCAGCAATCCAATTTCGCAACTTCTTCGACTCTACATCTGTAAGTTGCTCGACCATCTTCTTGTTGTGGTCAAAATCATCGGTAAACTTTTCGCCATGTTCTTCACAAAGAATTATTGCACGTAGTTTGATGAATGTTGGTCTAATATTCCCCATTTTCACTCCTCCATTAATTTGACTTCGATAGGAATGTCTGGCTCATCGTGCCTTGTGACCTGCAGACGGATTTTGCGAGGTGGGTTTTCGATCCCTCTTGCCCAAATTGCTTCATTGACAGATGGATCAATCCATACCTCTTCGTCTTCTCTTACTTTGAGGTGTCTAACAACCTCGTTTTTGATAATTTGAATTGCTCTTGGAGCTCTCTTGTAACGGGTAATGTTCCAAGCGTTTCTCAATGGTACAACTAATTCACTTACTGCTGCGCGTGCCATTCATATCACCTCTGTAGTTTTGAGCGCCTCCAGTTGTGACGCTTTGGGTGGGAAACTGTATTTCGCGATGTTTTGAGCATAACCCAAACTGGAACTCTTCGGTTCTGTTTGCCTGCTTTTAATAGGCGGATTTTCTTTGCTGCTGGCTTGTTGCGTGACATTTTTTCACCTCAAATTCTTCTGATGCTAGTCTCTCTTCGTCCTTCGGAAAGGCCGCCTAGGATTCGCTTGAGTTGTTGGTCGTTTACAGGTGTTGCAATTTTGTTTTCATTCGACAGAGTTGCCAAATGTGTTTTGACTCGGGTAGTCAATTCCGGGTTGACTAGATTCAAACTCGCCAATCTAGACCTTGCATCTGGAGTAAGGATAGTTTTCATCGCTGCATCTAATTGTGCTATTGCTGCCTGTTGTGACTCTTTCTGAATTTCAGCGTCTGCTTGGGCTGCTGCCTGCTCTTCTAACTGAGACTGAATCTGAGCCATGCGTTGAGCACGCAATTGGGCCAATTCATCATCAGCAGATAAAGTCATAGTTGCCACTTCCCTTCACTTCCATCAGTACTTCGACAAACCAGGATAGGATTCTTCTGCTGCTGGGCGCACAGAGTGTGCAACCTCGTCGAGAAGTTTTTGTCCGTTTGCGGTAAGGATTCTTCCTGAGTAGAGTTTTTGGTCACCATCGACTGATTGTACTGTCTTGGTTTCCTTCATTGCGATTAGACCTGCATCGCATAATTGTTGAAGAGCAGTTCTAATGATGTGGCGGCTTCCCATGGCTGGCGTGTTAGGATTGGATCCATTGTCCTTCCTTCCACCGTATGCTTGAGCGAGAGCATTTACACCGATTGGGCCTTCTCTGCCGACTTTTCGGAGTAACGCTGCGCACCTTAGTTCCCACCAGTTATCTTGGGTAGGAGGGCGCTCGCGGTGGACACCAGTCTTGACATAGTCGGCCCACTGCGGGCGAGAAATAGCGTCAATTTCGGAAAGTTTACCAGCTAGAACTGGGTTCAACAATTCAGCAGGGACATCGTAAAACGTCGTCATCGTACCACCAAGCAACTTGCCGACCTTACTCCCCTATATCAATGGCACTGTTCAGATAGGGGTTTATAATATCCGAGAAAAGGCAACTGCGAACACAGAGCAGCAGAGTTCTTGAAGGGTTGATAATTGCCACAAATCATGCGTAAAGCACTAGCTCAGAACCCCAACCTATTGCGCACCCTAATTGGCATGGGTCTTACCTTGATTTTCTTGCTTGCGTACGCTGTTTACGGTGCAACAATCGAGACCGAAGTCTACATTTATGAATCGGATTCTATCGAGACACAAGTTACACTAGATTCCGAGGACAGGTTCTATGATGCAGATGACAACAGAACGATATGGACTTGGGATGCAGATTTAAACGGAATAAATCTGACCTGGGTGAATCTTTCAGGAGAGATGTTGAGCATCGGCTCAACCATTTCAATTTCCAATGCAGCAGGACTGTACAGCCATCCTGACCTCGGAAACTTTGATGCAGAGGAGTTTTCTTGTTCCGAATCTTGTAAGAAAGATGAGGACCATACAATCAATATCACTTCAGAGAGCACAGAAATAATTGCACTCACAGATCCGAACCCGGCATTGCGAGGTAAAGGCTCATTGTTTGCTGATTCATTAGATGAAGCGATTGAGAAATCTGATGAAATTCTCTCAACGAATTTCACCCCTACGTCGGTTCGAATTACTGTTATTGAACAAGGGAATAGAGATGTTGCTCCAACTGTGACATTGACTCAAGTAAACGAGGAATTAGCAGGAGTTGAGCAATTCGAAATCGATGCAGCTACAGAATTCATGTGGGCATTAGCTGCCGTAATTGGCTGCTTTGGTATGATATTAGTTCCATCATTTACCGTGTACTGGGCAGCACAAGCAAAGCAGAAAAAACTAGAATTAAAACTTCAAGTTGCCAAAACTTCACTTGAGGAAGAATAGCGAAGGAGTCATAATCTTTGGATTATTGTGCTAACACGAGGCACATGGGTCGACTACTACCACTTCTTGTGTTGACATTGTTAATACCGTCATATACATTAGTTGCAGTTGCAGATAATGGAAGGTCGGTTAACGTCGACTTAGACGTAACCGATATCTCGATAACCTATCCCGATAATGCAAATAAGTCACTTTATCAGATGTTTTCTTCTAACTACCCAATTGCTAATTTCAACAAGCCGGAGATGTTGTATGTAACGGACGGTGTTGTTGGTGTAGAATTAAACCTGAATGTGGTTATTGAAAACTTAGGTACTGTTCAGTCAGGTTACGTCGATGTCGTGGTCATGGTCCTCCATAATGAATATTCAAGATTTGAACTTCTAAATACCTCTAGAGGAATGAGTCCCATATCTGGGTCGTCATCCGGATCGTTGGACATCCTTTGGACCCCGTCTTACTCAGGAAATCACACTCTAACAATCGAAGTCACAAATGCATTAGGAGACGATAATCCATCCAACAACCTACAAACAAGGCATTTGACTATTGCATATCACTACGATAATTGCGTAGATATGACACAATGGACCTCGACAGGTGATTGGAATGTAAATTCGGATGTTTCTATCTCCCAATCCAGTGCTTTCCATGTAGGGAATGGCCAGTTTTCATCTTATTCGGCATCAACCATTTCGACTCTTACAAGCCCTATATTCAACGTTGCAGATGATGTTTCAGGCCACAATTCAGCGATTGGTTACTCATTTTTCTACACTGGCGGTGCCGGTAGTGGCGACGAAATGAAAGGATACGCGAAAGATGAGACCGGGAATTGGGATGAAACATTCACGATGCAAAACGTGATTGACAATAATTTCCAAGACGGTTTGAGTTGGAATACATTTACAGCATCATACAATGGTAAATCTTCCCCTTTACTTCCACTAACAAATTCACATTTCCATACAACCACTCAATTGAGATTTACCTTCACATCTGACGCTGTTGATAGTGATATAGGATATTGGATTGATGAATTGGTCATAATTTACGACCAAGCAGCAAAGAAGAAGGAATTTCAAATTGAAACAAGTGGTGTATCAACACTCGGTGGATTACCTGGCGATTGGTCAACAACTCGATTTGAAATGACTAATACAGGGAATATATCGGCTCGGTACACACCTTCTGCAACCGGTATTCCTGTAAATTGGAGTCACTATTTCGCATACCCAACAGGTGCAAGTATCGGGTCTACAGGAGTAGAACTACTCCCTGGAGAATCTAGAGAATTTGATCTCAGAGTTTTAATTGATGAAAATGCAAGTCAAGGGAACATCCCTGTCACGGTAAACGTAACTTCAAACACATACTCTGATGTCGAAGATGGTTTAGAGTCTGTAATCAAAATATTGCCAGACAGATTACCTGACGTAATACGACCAGACCCTACGCCACGGTGTGCACCGGGAACAACATGTCAGTTCCCTGTATCTGTTCAGAACATTGGAGAAGCTACAGATGTCTTTACACTTACACTTGAAGAAAAAAATGTACCTGTTGGTTGGAATATTGCATTATCCACAAATCAATCATCAAGCGTCCTAGTAAGGGTCGACACTCCTGCACACGTTTGGTTATCGGCAACTGTTCCATTGGGTGCTGAGCCCGATGTGACCGCTGAAGCATGGTTAACAGCAACAAGTACAAACGATACACGCAGGTATGATACTGAAACAATTGAAGTTGCAGCAGCGATGACAAGCATAGCAGAAATTTCATTCGATGGTCAAAGAGAATCTGAGATTTTCTTAAATCCCGGAAGTTCTCATGACGTATCGTTCAGAATTTGGAATAATGCAACAAGAATCGACATATTCGAAGTGGATGTTGTTTTTACAGAAATATCTGGTTGGAGTGTCGAACTACTCGATTCCCCTGAACTTGCAATTTCTGCTGGTTCATCCTCTACGTTTTCTGTGCGAGTCACATCACCAACAAATGCACAGGCAAATGACTTGGGTCCTAGATTAACGCCTTCTGCAATATCTTCGAGGTCTGGTGAATCGATTACTGGAGAAGATTGGCAGGGGATTAGAGTCAATGCATTACGTGATGTATCACTGGAATTACTGGAATACCCCAGTACATTGACTCCTGGAATTCCAATTCACGTGTCCATAGAAGTAACCAACAACGGAAATGGACCGGATACTGCTGTGATTGATTTGCCATGGTCTCCAGAAACGTGGGAATGGTGGGCATTGCAAGATGGAGTAAATGTTACTAGTGGAATAGATCTCTCTGTATCTTATGATTTGGGTAATGTCAAGCAAGTTGATGTTTGGATTTTACTTCCACCGTTAGAATCACCAGGAGAATTTCATGAAATCACTCTCAAAGTATCTCCTGAAGATGGAGTTGATGTGAATGATGACGATAATTCGAAAATGTTTGAATCAGTAACAGACACAATTAGGCAACCTAAATTGGAAGGTTATGCAGGAGAAAATGTAGTTGAAACAAATTCAACGTTCTCATTCAATGCTACTGCATGGAATATTGGTAATGCAGTAGACAGTACAATTAGAGCCCGTTTGGTTTTACAAACCTCTCAAAGTTCGGAAGATATTATCGGTTTTTTGAGCACAAGTAACGGATTATCTAAATCAAATGGGGAATGGATAAGTCTAAACTTGGGGCCTACACAATCCGTCGAACTTTTTGCAGATGTGATAATATCCCAAAATTGTGATTTGAATACGATAATATCTGCAACTATTGAGTTAGAAGGAGGAAGTGATGAACTAGGGAGGCCAATATCAAAATCGATTACAGCCGGACTACTAGTTGCGGAGAGAAGAAATGTAGAGTTACAAGAAGTAAGTGCTTTAGAACAGGATATTGAACCTAATTCTGAACACATAATCTGGGTAAATCTTACCTCGACCTCAACGAAAAGTGAGATTTTTGATGTAAATGCAATTGTTCCTGAAGGATGGGGAATTATTTGTGATGGGAATCCTATTCACATACAAAACTCGAGAGTTGAACTAGATTCCGGACACATAATTCAACAAAGCTATGATATGAGGTGTGAGGTTGTAAGGGAATCCGGAGATTATTCGGGAACGTACACAATATTCGTCAACGGAAGTGATTCTAGAATAGATTACAAAATTAGCGATGAAATTAGTTGGGCTGAGCCAACATCTGACAAGAGTAATGCAAATATTATAATCGCATCTGGTGTCGTTATTTTTGCAGTTACTATTTTCGGTGTTTTAATGTATTTGCGCAGGGGAATTGATGATGAAGACTTCGAAGACAAATACGAAGAATACGAGAACTTGCCTGCACAAGGACCACCTTCTACCGCATTCAGTGGACCTCCTGCTACAGCAGAACCTGTAGCTGACCCTATGTTGGAGTATCAAAGACAGTTAGAGGAATATAATCGAAAGATGGCCGAATATAATGAATGGCAACAGGCGCAAGGTTCACAGGTTACAGTAGAGTCGAGTAACCATGAGTGACGTACCGAGCATATGGTATGGACTTCTCAGCCTGGTTGCTATATTTGGCGTAGCGACTTGGTGTTTGGATAGATTCTCAACCAAGGATAACCTAAAGAAAATTACAGCAATCTGTGGTACGATTTCGATGCTTGCTCTTCTTTATGTCACTTTTACAACCGAGGGACTTTGATGATCGAAGGAACTTGGGACGACTTCATTCCGGTTCGGTTGCCGGTAGATTGGGAGTATAGAGGTGAACCGGGCTTACACCCTGATATTGATGGTGTAACAGGAAAAGAAGTTGTATTACTAATCCAGAAAAGGTTCACACGATTTGAAAAAATTCTTGCTAAAGTGATGAAAGCTCCAAAAGTAGTACGGAGAACCATGCACCCAACTCAATCAATGCTGTGGGAATTGATGGATGGAGAGAGAAATTTTTCAGAAATTTGCAGCATAATGAAATCTGTTTACCACGAAGACATTGCTCCAGTTGAGGAGAGAGTTAAGGCATATCTCGAAGTTTTCGTGAGGCTCAACGTCGCCACAGTTTTCAAGCCTAAGGAAGAAGAGTAAGTATACTCTCTGGCGGTCTTCCAATAACTGCAACCCCATTAAAGATTAATATCGGTCTTTGTAATAATCGCGGATCGACAGAGATTAGCTCCGCAACCGCTTCGTTATCTCCAAAATCAACATCTGTTTCAGAATCTAAGTCTGATATTCTGAGAATGCCGTCAAGGGTTGCTAACAACTCGAGGTCATCGGGATGTATGCCGCTATCGAGATACCTATACTCTTCAAAATCAACACCTCGCTCGGTTAGAAGATTCCTTGCTTGCCTAGACTTAGAGCACCTCGGATTATGATAGAGTCTCATGTTTGGTCCAATAGTTCCCACTAAATCATAATGGCGCCCATACGAGGCGTAATCCTATGCTATCACTTCTTTTATCCAATTTAGATAATCCGAATGCAGATGAAGTGGTCGATTCAGATTCCATCAACCAAGAACCACCTTTTGTTATTCGTCGGTCTCCTTTTTCAGAGTCTGTCCACTCTGAGACATTTCCGTGGCAATCAAAAAGGCCCCACTGGTTTTCTTTCTTTTGACCAACTTCTCTAGTTGTAGCGCCAGAGTTACCGCCGTGCCAAGCGACTTCATCCAGTTCATTATCCCTATCGGAATGATACCAACGTGAAGTTGAACCAGCCCTACATGCAAACTCCCATTCAATCGCAGTAGGTAATCTCCAAACACCTGATAGTCCTAACCTTTGCTCTGTTTCAACCTCATTCAATTTGGATATGAACTCCTGGCAATCCAACCAACTAACCGATTCAACTGGCCTTAGACCTGCTGACCAACCTTCTTGAAATTTAGAAGGGTTAGAACCCATAATAGCGGTCCATTCAACTTGAGTGACTGGACGGGCTCCAATAAAGAACGGCTCTTCGACAACTAATTCTCCATTTGAACCCGGTTCAATTAGAACAAATGTTCCACCATTGTCGTTATTGAAAGACGGTCTCACTGTTAACCCCAGCAGAATTGAGTGTAAGAAACAAGCGGAACGCAAACGGACAATGCTTATGCCTAATGGGATGACCAACAGGTCAGTGACAGCCATGTCAGAAGGCAATTCAACCAATCCAATTGATGCCGCGGCAGAGATAACAGATGCAATGATGTCTTCGTTGGCTGATGTTGTGAAGACCGTTATCTCCAAGCCAGAAGATGAAATAATACTTGAAGAGGCAACTCCTGAGGATACCGAACAGATGGCGGATGAAAATATGGAAAACGATGAACCTGTTATTGACACTACGGTTGACGACATAGTGGCTGAGGGAGAGGCTGCACATCGTTCTGGAGATCATGATTCCGCATTGAAATCCTTCAACAAAGCGATTGCTTTGGACCCTTCAAATCCAATGGCTTGGTTTAACAGAGGAGTTTTACTAGAGGCAGAACAAGATGCAAAAGGTGCCAAACAAGCTTTTGTGATTTGCCTCGACCTTGACCCGAACCATGGGCCAGCACTAGCTAACTTGGCCGTTCTTCTTGATAGGCTTGGAGACACAGATGGTGCCTTAGAAATCGCAGATAGGGCCTTGAATTATTTCCCAGGACATCCACACCTAGTTAGAATAGTGGAAAACAATCGAGCAGCCGGCGGAGTAATCAGATCCACTCCAACTGTAATGCCACATACTCAAGAAAAATTGGTCGAACAAACCTTAACTCACGCAGTCGATACAGGAATTGATGATTTATTCGAGGATGAAACAACATCAGAAAGCGATGAAATTGAAAGCAGTGAAGTTGACGAACTTGAAGAAGATCCAGAAATTTTCACTCAAGAACAACCAATTTCAGATATTGAGGAAACATCGGCTGTAGATTTGGACAAACTTTGCAATGAAGCAACCTCTGTCCTAGCATCTGGTGACGCAAAGGCTGCATTACAAATTTTGAAGGAGCACCTGCATGGAGAAGCATCCCAGCATTTTGATTCATGGAGAATTTCTGCAGGTGCAATGGCGGCAATGGGTCTTGATGACCATGCAATAGCGGCGTATAATCATGCCATAGGCCTTAATCCAGAGCACGCAAAATGTTACTTTAACCTTGGAGCTCTACATGAACGAAAAGGAAATACTGATGCGGCAAAGAAATGTTTCACCAATGCTGTTGAAAAAGATTCATCTTACTCCAAAGCTGCGTTGAGACTCGCTAATTTAGCTGAATCAACCGGAGACATTCCAAATTTGCTTCTTGCTAGGAGGCAACTAATCGACCATGACGGTGGCAAAGAAGCACTCGCATTGTTGTTGGTCGAACTGGCAGAAGGAGAAGCAAAGATTCTAGACAATACTGGAGGCTTACCACCAACGATTCCAGAAGGCCCGGCACTTGCAACTGAGGCCGTTGGCTTGTGCAAGGACAATACTCCTCTTTTTGCACGTGCTTTATCAGCATCAAACCAGCACACAGAAGCTGTAAAAACGTGGAAAGCTATGATTCAATCTGACAAATCAAATCCTGACCTGTGGACAGGTTTAGCGAGATCACTTGAAGCGGCAGGAGATATGCAGACAGCACAAAGGTGTCACGAAAAAGCAAGCGCCTTAGCCAACCCACAACCTGTGGACCCACTAGATGCATTAATGGAGTCAGAAGATTCTGAACCAAGCCCAAGTGCAGTGGAACTCACAACTGAACAGGAATCAATTGAACAGCCTGTTCCAACACCAACGCCCCCACCAATACAGGTATCCCAACAGGGAGATAACTTGGTTCAACAACCAGTTCCAACACCTACACCTCCTATTCCGGAACCGATTAATCAAGGACTAATATCTCAACCAGTCCCTACCCCAACTCCTCCACAGATTACTGTTGAATCAAGTAATGTTCCATTACCAAACCTTACTGCTAGACCTGAACCTGAAGCAAAGCCCGTAGAATCAAACCCACAGGTCGACCTTGCTGCTGCTGCATTAGATGCAGCTGCTAGAGTAGCTGTTAACACTGGTATTGATTCAAACTCCAATTCAATCGCCAACCAGGATATTGAATGGTACAACAAAGGTGTCGGATTAATTGAGGACAAGAAATACAGAGAGGCTTTGTCGTGTTTTGACAGAGCTTTACCTTCGTTTGCAGATAATGATGAGATGGTCATTCGGATTCTAAACGGTAGAGGAAATGCGCTATATTACTTGGAAGACTATCCGAAATGTGTTGAGTCTTATCATAAAGCAATGGTCATTAATCCAAAAGGAGTACAAGGCAAAACTCTCTACAACATGGGAACTGCTTACGCAGAAATGCAACGATTCAGCGATGCAATCAAGTGTTTTGAGCAGGCAATACCACGAGGATTGGACAAGGACCAACAGAAATTGGCCAAGGAACAAATTAGGCGATGTAATATTTTGCAAAAAGAACAGCAGAGAAAAATGAGCTGATTAAATGAGCACAGAATCAGCGAGTGAGCTAATTCATCGCCTTACAGAGGGTGGACTTGATGAGAAATTCGCGAGGATTATCCTCGCTTTGGTAGGTCAACCGCCATTGAAGGCTAGTGAAATTGGAAAATTGGTTTCAGTTTCGAGAATGGATGCTTACAACAGCCTAAAAAAACTCAGTGAGATGGGGTTGGTCCTCGCCACGTTTGACAAACCAATGAGATTTTCTGGATTACAAATATCTGACGTCTTCAAACAGTTAATCAAGAGAGAGGAAGCAAGTGTTAGAAGATTACGGCAACACCTGAGTGAAATAAATGACAATTCAGTGATAATAAATTCAAGTCTTTACAAGCAAACCCAAGAACCCTTGTTTTCGGTGATTAAAGATAGACACAGCATCTATGGAACCATAGAAAACGTAGTCGAAGAATCAGAATCGATGGTTTGGATGATGCTCTCAAAGTGGGGAATTCTTCACTTAATGCGTTCTGGCATAATCGATACAATTAACGAAGCCCTTGATAGGGGGATACAAATTCGATTTCTGGCTGATATTGAAAGTCGTACGATTAGATTCTTTGACAAACTCGATAGCCGAATTGAAATTCGCCACCTAGATAATCAGGCACAAATGGGTGTTTATGTGGATGAGGATGTTGGAATTCAGATAGTAAATTCAGAACAGAACCCAACTGGACGTGGTAAGGACGACACTGCACTGTTGATAGAATCCGGAGACTACATGGAAGCACAACTTGAACTTCTCAAAGTTCAGTGGAGCGGCGGAGTAGATTATGCTGCAGCAAAAGCAAGGATAGTTGATGGAATGATAACAGAACCACTCAGCCTGAAAATTGGTGATGGATCGTTCTATGAGCGTCTAAGGAAAATCATTGGAAAAGACTCCGGTTCGAGATTTACTAATCTAGTGTCGAGAAGACCAGGAGAGCCTACAACTCTCGGATTATCGGCAGCATCCCTTCGTGAGTTGGGAATTGACATGAGTGACATTCTCAGAGTAGTGGGCCAACGTATTGGTCAAGAGTTAGCATTAGAACTTAGAACTGAAAGCAATGAAGAAGCCTTTTGGAATCAATTGAAACTCAAATGGAGAGATTTAGGAATGGGGGAAATTAGTATCGACGCAATGCCACCTAATTTAGTAAGCGTAATCGATAACCATTCGCAAGATAGAGACCCAAGGTTAGGTTCGGTGTTATGTCATATGGACGAGGGTGTTTTAGAAGGCATAGTAAAGGAAAGATATGGCATCGAAGTAAATGCGTGTGAACAACTTTGCACCTCTCGTGGAGAAGACCATTGTGAGTTCAAAATTTCGATGATTAATTGATTTTTACACACAGGTTGATATTCCTCTCCCTTCTCGGGTAAACCATGGACTGTAACACATGTGACACCGCACCTGCTATTGTTTTGAACAAACCAGAGGTTGTGAATGTAACATTAACAATCACAACAAAAGCAAAAGAAATGCTTGATTCAGCATTCGATGGAGATATGTCTCACGCTCTGCTTGTTGGAGTCTTATCAGGGGGTTGCTCTGGTTACATGTACGATCTACAAATTGTTGAATCAACAGACCAAGATTGTCAAGAATTGAGTGTTGATGGATTTAGAGTTCTTGTTCCAAATGCATCTTCTCACCTACTGGATGGTATCGAAATCGATTACGTCGACAGGTTGATGGGTGGAGGATTCAAAATTAACAATCCAAATGCTGCAAGTTCTTGTGGCTGCGGTGAGTCATTCTCTTGAGAGTGAGTCAATGGGCCTAATCAAGCTGAATTACTATGTATTAATCATCAGAGGTTCGGACCGTCTGAAATTCATAGACGGGCTCTCAACAAACAAGGTTGAAGGAGATTGCTGTACGGTTTTTACCACAACATCTGCAAAAGTAATTGACATGGTTGATGTAATCGACATGGGAGAATTCTTGGCCTTGGTTGGTCACAATCCTTTCAAGAATGATGTGCTAGAACACATGCACAAGAGAATTCTAGGTCAAGATATCCATATTGGAGATGCATCTCAAAATAATTCTGTATATTTGTCGACTTCGGATATTGATGTTGCAGACAGTGTAACAAAACGCAATACTTGGAGAGGTTGGATTTTGGTAGCGCCCAATTCTGAAAATATTGATGAAACGATGGATTTGCAAGACTTCAATGAATATAGGGTGATGAATATGATACCTCACCAGGGACTTGAAATTACATCCAATAATCATCCACTAGCCTGCGGTCTAGATCATCTAGTGCATGAGGCAAAGGGATGTTACATTGGACAGGAGATACTTGCTAGAATGCGAAGTAGAGGCCGACAGGGAAAAGAACTGGTAAGGCTAGAAAACCCAGTCGAAAATCCTACAACATCGGGTAAGACCCACTCACTAACAATCATTCGAATAAAAAATAAATCATGAAATTGTAATGAGCACAACAAAACAATTGAAACTTCAATCATCCTCAGAATTGCTCAGCAGATTTTCGAGTTTAGCCAACTCAATTCCCAATTCTAGTCGCTCTTTGTCTTCTAACTCCTCATTATCGAGATTAGATTTTATTTCTTCAATACGAGTTTTCAGTTCCGCTCTTTCTTTGGCCATTTTTTCTTCATGGCGTTCTTCTTTAAGTTTCGACTCTTCTTGTCGCTTTTCTTTATCTTGTTGAATAATCTCCTCTTCCTTCTTAGCAATATCCGCTTCCTTGTCGCTCATTGTTAAGGGAGCATATTTCAGTTCCAAATGAGGGTAAGGAATTTCTATGTTTTCAGAGTTAAACCTTTCAAGAATCGCACTATATAACTGGTCTTTAGCAATCCACTCATCTCCATAATCTTCAACCCAACAATTGATCCTAAAATTAAGGCTAGAGTCAAGCATAGCTGTAAATAGAATTACTGGTGCCGGTTCGCTAATTACCAATTGGTTTTCATCGACTATTTCCCTTAATATCGTCTTTACATGTGCAGGTAACTCATTATATCCAACGGTTATGTCAAGCCGTAAATTTACTCTTTTTGGAGAATTTTCTGGACCTCCTCGAGCAAAATTGGTAACGACAGATGATGCCATTGTTTTGTTTGGAATGATTACCAAATTCTCTGATGTAGTCCTGATTTTTGTCGACAAAAATCCAATTTCTGCAACTGTTCCTACAATTGTT
>CAXPMI010000034.1:0-6477 GCA_964218365.1 Candidatus Poseidoniaceae archaeon | reverse complement strand
CGTAGGATTGGTCTCACCCCTTGGACTCCAAAGATGATTGAGAGAACACTTCGCTTGACTGGTGGTGCGGTAGAGGCAACGATTCACGCCGTAGAAAATGGTGGTGTTACTGCTAACATGGCAGGAGGTACACACCACGCACACCGAGATTACGGTTCAGGATACTGTGTATTCAATGATCTAGCGATTAGTGCCCTATATGCCCTTGAGAATTTAGGTGTGAAAAGGGTAGCAATCCTAGATTTGGATGTTCATCAAGGAGATGGAACAGCAACTATTCTCTCGGATGAAGAGCGAACAAGAACAATCTCAGTGCACTGTGCAACAAATTTCCCATTTAGAAAATCGGTGAGCGATTTTGACCTACCTGTTGAGCCTATGGCTGGCGATGAGGATTATCTGAAGATAGTTAGAGACTCCCTTGAGATATGCCTAGATTTCGAGCCGGATTTGGTTCTATTTCAGGCGGGTGTTGATGGTCTGGAGACAGACGGTTTAGGCAAACTTAGCGTTAGTCGGGAAGGTATGATGAAGAGAAACCGGTATGTGTTCGAGATAATGCTGGAAAATAGAATTCCAACAGTTGTTTTCATGGGTGGGGGCTACTCAAAACCAATCGAGCATACTCTGGATGCATTCTATGATTTATTCTCTGACGCTGCGGAATGGAACAAACGTTGGAAATAATTAATTTTAGAACATCGAAGATAGTGCAAATATCAGGAATCCGAAAAATGTGAAAATAACTAGGCATACTGAGATGATGAAATATGAAACCCCCATTACAGCACTGACCTTACTTCTGTGGAAAGATTGGAAAAGTAAAGATAGCCCAAGTCCCATAGATAGGAAACAGATTACGCATGATCCATCATCTTCTATACCTTGGAAGATAATCGATGGACCAATGATTGTCAAAGCAATTCCGACAATTGCCTTTAGCCCCCTATTTTCATTTGGTTTTTGCAACTGAATCGTGATTTCTTGAGTCGTTGCTGGAATACTTGGTGAGGTGTCGATTACTATCGATTTCGGCTTTGCCTTGGAAGGGACAGCCTGCTTACTCATGTTTCTACCAGATGAAAATTCGGCTTAAGCCTTGACCCGTCAGAGCAAATCAAGCGATGTGAATTGCATGACCTAGAGTTGCAAGTACTGCTTCGTGGGTCATTTCTGTCATTGTCGGGTGAGCGTGGATGGTTCCTGCTATGTCTTCCAATAGTGCTCCCATTTCTAGAGCAAGAGTCCACTCTCCGACAAGCTCGCTAACGTGAGTTCCTACAGCCTGGATTCCTAGGATTCTGTGGTCGTCTTCTCGAGCGACAACTCTGACAAATCCACCGGTCTTCTCTGCTTCTTGAGTTAGAGATCTACCATTTGCTGCAAGAGGGAATTTACCGGTGATAACAGGGTGCCCTGCTTCTTTTGCTTCATCAGGAGATAGTCCAACAGAAACAACTTCTGGCTCGGTGAAGACTATTGCAGGTACAGCAACTGGGTCGTATACACGGTTCTTTCCTGCAATGATTTCCGCAACCATTTCACCTTGGAATGAAGCGACGTGTGCTAACATTTCACCCAAATCAGTCACGTCACCAATTGCGTAAACACCTTTCATGTTTGTTTGGCATTGGTTGTTGACCTTGACGAATCCTCTCTCATTGAGAGCGACACCTGTTGGTGCAAGGCCTTCACTTCTTGGTCTGCGCCCAACGGTCACCAAAACTCTGTCAGCTTCGACTGACTGCATCTTTGATTCATCATCAGCGTGATTCTTATCGATGAAATTTAGTTTTAGTTTACCGTTGTCTAACTTCTCTGCACCTTTTGCGAAGACTCCGGTGTTGACCTTGATTTTGTTTTTCTTCAAGAATAACTCGAGAGGTCTTCGCAGTTCCTTGTCGAAGATTGGCAGGACGCTATCCATTGCCTCAACGATTGTTACCTCAGCGCCAAGCATTCTGTGAGTGATTCCTAGTTCCAGACCGATGTAACCGCCACCAACTACGACTAGGTGCTCTAATTTCTCGTCGATGTCAAGTGCTTCTCTGCTTGAGATAACTCCATCTCCGTACTTCATGAATGGCAATTCGATAGGTACGCTACCGTTCGCAAGAATTACGAATTCGGCTTCAATTTGAGTATCTCCTACGACGACAGTCTTTGCATCTTTGAATTCAGCCCATCCAGTGATTAATTCGGCGCCTGCTGCTTTCAGAAGGTGCTCTACTCCCTTGTTTAGGCGGTCGACGATATCATCTTTCCAACCTTTGAGCGCAGCCATTTTCAATTCAGCAGGCCCAGGGATTGAAATCCCCATGTGACCGCCTTCTTTTGCGTGTTTTGCTAAGTCGTGGAATTTGTGCGCAGCGTGAATCAAAGCCTTGGATGGAATACATCCACGAATTAGACATGTACCTCCGGCTCTTTCGCCTTCGACGATTACAGTATCCATTCCTAATTGTGCTGACCTAATTGCGGCAACATAGCCACCAGGTCCCGCTCCTACAACTAATACCTTGCACTTTCGAGTCTTCATTTCAATCAGCCTCACATGAAGATTGTAGCCGGGTTCTCAAGAAGTGCCTTGAGCCTTTGGACAAGCATTGCTCCGTCCCAACCGTCGACCACTCTGTGGTCCCAAGATGATGACAATCTCAACATCTTTCGGATGACGATTTGACCGTTGCGGACAACCGGAGTGTCGACTGCGTTGTGAACTCCTAGAATTCCTACTTCCGGCTTGTTGATAATTGGGGTTGCTCCTAGTCCACCCATTCTACCTAGGCTAGTGATTGTGAATGTAGAGCCAGTTAACTCTGCAAGTCCTGCAGTTCCGTCTCTAGCCGCTTGGCTAACTCTTTGCATCTCAGATGCAGATTGCCAAATGTCCTGTGCTTCCACGTGCTTGACAACAGGAACGTACAGTCCTCTGTCGGTTTGGGTAGCAATTCCTAGGTGGACTGCGTCATGTCTTGTGACGACACCTTTCTCATCGTCGAAAAGAGCATTGCAGACAGGATTTTCTCCCAGTGCCTTGACAAGAGCTTGCATGATGAATGGTAAGTATGTCAACTTAGGTTGTCCTTCAGCACGTGTTGAGTTAAGGTGAACTCTAAGTTCATCCAAGTGAGTAATGTCAACTTCCTCAAAGTAAGAGAAGTGAGGGATAGTTGTGTAAGATTCGGTCATACTTTCTGAAATCTTTCTTCGCAGGCCAATAACTGGAACTTCTGTGGTACCAGTTCTTGCGGCTCTTGAAGGTCCTGCTGCTGCGACTGGGCTACCTGCTTCTTTCCATGAATCCAAATCACCATGCGTGATTCTTCCTGCAGGGCCACTTCCGGCAACAGTTGTCAAATCGATTCCGCTCTCACGTGCACGTTGGCGCACTGCTGGTGATGCTAGTGGTCTTGCACCGGGTGCTGCGACAACAACTGGAGTTGGTGCTGGAGCTGGTGCGGCAGCAGGTGCTGCCGGTGTGACCTCTTCCTCGACAGGTTCCGGCTCAGGTGCAGGCGCTTCTTCAACGACTTCCTCAACAGGTGCAGGTGCTTCTTCTACCGGGGTTCCTTCGCCATCGGTTTCGAATTCTATACAAACTTGACCTACTGCAAGAATAGTTCCTGGTTCACCGACTAGGGACTTTACGACACCGTCGGTTGGGGATGGTATTTCTACAGTTGCTTTGTCGGTCATAACCGATAGAATTGGATCGTCTTCCTTGACTGTATCACCAACAGCGACCATCCATTCAACGACTTCTCCTTCGACAACTCCTTCTCCAATATCTGGCAGTTTGAATGCAAATATTCCCATGTTTATGCCTCCTGTGTTTTCTTAATAGCTTCCGCAATTCTCTCTGGGCTAGGTAGGTAGTCCCACTCAGTTGTGTGAGGGAACGGCGTATCCCAGCCTGTGACTCTGATGATTGGTGCTTCTAGGTGCCAGAAGCAGCGCTCTTGAATCGAAGCGCTCATCTCTGCTCCAAAACCACTTGTCTTCGGTGCTTCGTGAACGATTACACAACGCCCTGTCTTCTTTACTGAATTAACCACTGTGTCTCTATCCCATGGAAGTAGTGTTTGAAGGTCGATTAGTTCTGCATTGATTCCAGAATTCTTGATTCCTTGTTCTGCAACATGGACCATTGCTCCCCATGCGATTACAGTACAAGCGTCTCCTTCCATTACAATATCCGCTTTTTCTAAAGGAATAGCATAGTGACCTTCAGGGACATCTGCTTTAGCGTGACCCTTCCAAGTTGGAACGTTATGTGGGTCGCCATAGAATGGGCCTCTGTAACATCGCTTTGGTTCAAAGAAAATTACTGGGTCATTGCATTCGATTGCGCTAGTTAGCAAGCCCTTTGCATTGTTTGGGTTCGAGCAGTAAACAACCTTCAGTCCTGGCGTGTGGGTAAACTGCGACTCAGGGCTTTGTGAGTGGTGGTGTCCACCTTTGATTCCTCCACCAGCAGGTGTTCTGATTGTAACAGGAGTTGAGAATTCTCCTCCTGACCTGTGGCGTAGTTTTGCGATTTCGTTTACGATTTGGTCGTAAGCAGGGAAAATGTAGTCCGCAAATTGAATTTCTGCAACCGGTCGCAGTCCGTTCAATCCCATTCCAAATGCTATTGCTGCGATTCCGCCCTCTGCTAGTGGAGCATCGAATACTCTGTGAGCACCGTGCTTTGCTTGCAATCCGTCAGTAACTCTGAATACTCCTCCGAAGTATCCAACGTCTTCTCCAAAGATTACAACATTGTCGTGGACTTCTAGCATGTTATCTAGGGCGCTGTTTAGTGATTCTATCATGTTCATTTCTGGCATTTAATCACCTCACTTCCATAATTCCTCTCTTTGTTCTTGAACATGCCAAGGAACTTCTTCGTATACTTCTGTGAATATTGTAGATGCAGGAGGGAATGGACCATTGGCTAGGTCACCAAATGTACAAGCTTCCTTGTATGCTGCCATAACTTCAGAGTCGATCTTCTCCCGAAGTTCGTTATCTTTCTCTTCCGACCATGCTCCAATACTGATTAGGTGCTTCTTCAAACGCTCAACTGGGTCTCCACCCGGCCAGCACTTGAATTCATCACCCGGGCGGTAACGGCTAGGGTCATCTGACGAAGAGTGAGCACCTGCTCTGTAGGTGTAAACTTCGATGTAAGTAGCACCTTTTCCAGCACGTGCTCTTTCTCTTGCCCACTTTGTGACCGAATAAAGTGCTAGGAAATCGTTTCCATCTACACGCAGTGATGGAATATCGTATGCCAATCCTCTTGCGGCGAAGTTCTCTCCACCTGTTGCTAGATTTTTGTGTGTGGAAATAGCCCACTGGTTATTGACAACATTGAGAATTACTGGTGGCTTGAATACTGATGCAAAGTTCAGTCCATAGTGGAAATCACCCTGTGCGCTAGTTCCATCTCCCAACCATGTGATTGTTGCTTGGTCATCACCTTTGTATGCAGATGCCATGGCAACTCCCACTGCTTGGCTGAACTGGGTTCCCACTGGACTTGAGATGGAAATGAAGTATCCTTCTTTCCAAGAGTAATGGACCGGCATTTGCCTTCCACGAATATTGTCTTCAGTATTACCAATACAGTGACAAATCATGCTTACCATGTCACGCCCTCTGACAAATTGTGCACCTGGCTGTCTGTAGGAAGGGAATATCCAGTCGGTATCATCTAGGGCCATGGTTTGAGCGATTGCAATCGCTTCTTCGCCAAATGAACGCATGTAGAAAGATAACTTTCCAGTTCTTTGCATTTTGATCATTCTATCATCAAAAATTCTCAAGCGCATCATCATCTCAAGGCCCTTGATTAATTCGGCGGCGTCGAGTTCAGGATTCCATTCTCCTGATGCTGAATCATCGTCTCCAAGCACACGGATTAGGCCATGCGCATGGTCATGAGTTTCAGGTGCTGTGCACTCTACAGGGTCCGGTCGAGATAGGTCACTAGGTTGCTCTTTCCATGAGCCGCCGAAATCGGCTTCATCACCGGGGCGGAATGGTGCATCTGGTACGGTATATGTCTCCATTGACCCCTTTTCCTTCCCCGACATGATACTCCTCACTCCTTTACGGTTCTAAGCCTTGCTGATGCATTGGCTAGTAGTTCACCTGCCTTGTATGATGACCTAACCAGTGGTCCACAAGCCCATCCTAGGAATCCCATTTCCTCAATTTGCTTACTCCATTCGTCGTACTTCTCCGGTTCAGGGAACCTATCGACAGCTAAGTGCTTCGGACTTGGAGCGAGATACTGACCAATTGTGACTAAGTCAACACCTGCATCCTTCAGAAGTTGAAGAGCCTCAGTAATTTCATCATCGGTTTCTCCCAATCCAACCATTATCGAGGACTTGGTTAATATCTCTGGGCGTAGTCTCTTTGCTTCTTTTAGTATGCCAATAGACTGTTCAAAAGTAGCACGATGATCTCTGACTTTACTATCTA
>CAXPMI010000033.1:0-22174 GCA_964218365.1 Candidatus Poseidoniaceae archaeon | reverse complement strand
CACCATGAGACCAAGTTGGAATCATTACTCAAGGCTCCGTTTAGAACGATGAGCAGTCTTTGGAATAAGGAGGCAAAATCATGAGCGGAAGTCTACACGATGTGAAGAACGATGTCTGGATGAGGGCAGTCATCGTTTCAGTTATCCTACTATTCGTTGGAGCTGCAGCATACGGCGCATTCGCCGTTGGTGTTGGTACAGTAAAGAAGAACGAATGGGATGCTGCTTACGATGATTACAACGAAGCAAAGGCTCACCTTGACATGCTCGTCGAATCAGAAACCGACGACCCTAATGCATCCTTCGAAGAGCAAAAAGCTGCTGAGAAGGCTGTCGATGAAGCATATGATGCTAAGGTAGACGCTCATTTATCCTATCTCACATGGGTAACTGCTGGAAAGACGATTCTTGTCATGATGATTATCTATGCCGCATTCTACGGTATTTCAGGATTCTACAATAGTATTCAACCAGAAGAGGAACATGATGACCACCATCATGATGACCACGAAGAGCACCACGGCTCTGCTTCACCGATTCTAATGGCTGCAGGTCTGATGTTCTTCATGATTGGATTCCCAGGATTCGTCAACACATGCAAGTCACTACTAGGACTTGACTACAGTGCCGAAATGGGAGATTTCGGAATGTCTATTGTCGGTGCTGCAATTCTAATCATCGGTATCGGCAACTGGTGGAACGAGGACCTCAAGGGTCATCATGAGCAAATCGCTACATCCGCTCCATTCCAAGGACAGGACATTCGTAAGGCAGGAATGTGGATATTCCTAATATCTGAGACAATGGTCTTCGCATCATTCTTCTCTTCTTACTTGAGAATGAGAACCGGATGGTGTACAGAGTGGGCTGTTAACGCAGGAAAGTGTGACCTTGTAGACACACAGACTGCATCAGACCTACTACGTCACGAAGTTGGAACGCTTCTACCTGGTGCAATCAACACCTTTGCTTTGATTATCTCTTCTTACACCATCGTACTTGCACTAAAGGTTGCTAAGGATGTAAACTGGGAGCCATCAAAGAATGCATTGATGGCTAAGTTATTCCCAACAAGAAAGAAGGCTGTCAGAAACTACCTAATCATCACCTTGGCACTAGGTTCGATGTTTATCGTACTGAAGTTGGTTGAGTGGAGCCACCTAATCGCGGAAGGATTCACAATCGATACACAAGCAGGTTCTATCTTCTACGTAGCAACCGGAGCACACGGTCTCCACGTATTCATTGGATTGTTAGTCATGTTATTCATGATATTCAAGGCAGATGTCCTTGAAAATGGATATGACGAGCACAACGGTCAGGGAATCGAATACTTCGGTTTGTACTGGCACTTCGTGGATTTGGCGTGGGTTGCCATCTTCCCGGCATTCTATCTGTATTGAGGTGATAACATGGGTGAACACAAGTATACTGGACCAATAGCAGGACTCTTCCAAAAAATGGCTGATCTCATAGGCAAGGACGTTTACTACGTAAATTTCCTAATTCTGATGTTCTTCACTTTGTTCGAAGTTGCAGCTGTTTTCTTCGAAGTTATCCCTGGCACTGATATTGAAATTACAAGAACCGCTGTTTGGGGAGTTCTAATCGTTGTTGGTATTATCAAAGGATACGGGATTGCTGCATTCTTCATGCACTTGAAAGGAGATCCATTCATCTACACACGTACAGCATTATTCCCTGTGATTTTCGCAGCATTGATGCTATGGGGTATTGGGCTTTCCAACCCTGCTGGAATCGACCAACTTCCTGCATGGTGCACTCCAAACTGGGATTACTCCTACGTGACAGAATGATACTATTCGCCTCAAACTTTCATTAAGCAAAGTATGGAGGGCTATGTATGCGCTGGTTCGCACTCGTTGTAGCAACGACTCTAGCATTGTCAGTTCTTCCTTTAGATTCGGTTTCCGGTTCAGACAGCCATGACCACCATTGGAATGGCTATGTGTTGGAAAGAGACAAAATCTCTGACCATGTATTGATAGACGAAAATTACGATTTTTATTCATTGAAGAAAGGCACACATGACGTAATCGTTGTTGCTTTTATTTTTACAACATGTCCTGATGTTTGCCCTGTAATTACGAGCAACTTAGTGAGTGCTGAAAAGCAGTTGGATGGAATTGATTACCAATTCATATCAATCACCGTAGACCCAGCAACCGACACTCCGGCAGTGCTAAGAGAATACATGGACAACTATGGAGCAACTTGGCCACACCTAACTGCTGAATTAGAAGATATTCAAGAAGTATGGGACGATTTCATGATACAGGTCAACACTACTGAATTAGAAAATCATGACCATGACCACGGGCACGACCATGGTGGAGAGGGAACTCATTCTGATGAAGATGGGGAACCAACTGTGATGGTCGCTTTACCAAGCGGTGAAATTTATTCTGAAAATGTCGAACTTAACGGATTTGACCAATTAACCGCATCAGCATACAAGAATGGCTGGACAGTCAATTCAAGTTCTAGCCAGTGGGGTACATTCGTATCTGGGATAAATGGAGACGAAGCTCCTGCCGATTACTCCTGGTGGTGGGAATTACATCATTGGAACACTACAAGTGAAGCATGGGAAGAATCTACGGTGGGGATTGATTCTATCGAAGCAGGAAATCTCGCATTCGCACCAAACTCAACCGATGATAATGCCATACCCGCTCCGCAAGGAGATGATGCTTCATTCACAATTGTACAGTCTAATGGTTCGACTGACGTGTCTGTAATGGACAAACTAAACGCTTGGCACATGTCAATGGGTGCACTAGAATCCTTTGAAGCACCTGACTCTGAGTATGGTCATTACATGACCACTATCGACGGTGTAGAGGCTCCTGCTGATTATTCATGGTGGTGGACATTACACTACTGGGAAGAAACTAACCAATCTTGGATCGAAAGTGAAGTTGGAATGGACACATTAGTAGACAAGCAACATATTCTGTGGGCACCAAATTCCACAGACGAATCCTCCATTCCTGCTCCTGATGATTACATGATCCACAAATTGGGAGTGGTCTATGATGATGGCTCTACAGGATTATTTGATGCAAGATATTACAAAATGACAGAAGTAAGTGCAATTGAGCACACACACGTTACACTGTCCCAAAACGACATCGATTATTCTGAAAACGATTCTAGTGTGACATCAATCGGAGCCTCTGATTCAAATTACAGCCTTTACATCTGGCACGACATGGGCTCGTTTAGCCATTGGATGTCTGTTTCCGATTCAGCCGATGAAGCAATGCTCATGGAAGACGCAAACCACTTTGCTTGGGTTGCTGAAGGGCAAGATGCATCTGACCTACCTTCTCCAGAGGCAGACCCTAACGAGATAAAGAATGACACTTCTACCTCACATTCAACTCAAACTTTCATTCTTGATTCTGACTGGAAACCAAAGGTTGTGTTTGTAGGATATGATTGGAACGTAGACCATTTCGTTAAAGATATCAAAAGGGCTGCAAATCTAAACTCACATCCAGATGATCATGACCACGGACTTCCAGGGTTCACATTTGTGACTCTATCTGCAGGAATTGGACTTGCAATTATCGCCTCAAGTCGCGATGAATGATTAAGGATAGATTCTTGAAAGAAATGCCCTCCCCACAAACTAGGCGGAGATCGCATAGCCTGGTATTGCGGTGGACTTGAAATCCACTGTCCCCCGGACACGGGAGTTCGAATCTCTCTCTCCGCGCCTAATTTTCCTCTCTAATTTCCTGTTATTCATGGAAAGGGTTCAACAACTCAAGGCGCCGTGCATAGAACATGGCCCGCCTTCAAACGCGTCTCGGGATGATTCTGGTTCTGCTGATGTTCATGGCAGGATGTATCTACAATGACACCCCTGAGTGGGGTACTGGTGATGGCCAAGTACACGTCGAAATCGATGGAGATAGCGCCGATGTTGAATCCAAAATGGGTGAAGGGTTTGAAGAAACCTTCTCGATTATTGGCTGTGGTGAGTCACAAATGAAAGTCACAGGCATGCTAATTTCATCTGAAGTCTATGCTGAGCATCCAATGCTCTCCGATGTTCAGTCCGCTATGGGAGCTGCTGTAATTATCCATACAATGGCATGGAGTTCTGCAGAATCTGTGGAAGAAGGGAAAGCAGGAAGAATTAGTTTGAAAGATTGGTCTGAGCCACTAAACCCAAGCGAAGCAGTAGGTTCAAAACTGTCAGACAACGAAAATGAATGGGAAGTAATTGGAATCATCCCTGCATCAGAAAACGTCGCAGACGGCCTCAATATCCTTCAGCATTGGCACGAACCAATCGAGATTAGAGGTTACGTCGTCGAAGGCAATGGTTTAGGAGGAGTTAATGCTGAAACTTGCGCTCTAGAAGGACAAGGTCACGGCATGATCGTTACAAGCATCAAAACTAGCCAAGGGGTTGTAAGCCTAGATGGCGAGCATGAGGACGAATATTCGCTTGGCGATACAGACATATTTGGTGGTTGGACGTTTATCCTATTCTTCCTAATTGTTGGAATAGGAGGGGGTATCGGGCTCTTCGTGGTCTCGACTATGGTCATAAGACAGGGTGCAAAGGCAACTGCAGAAGCACTACTAGGAAGAGAAGGATTCGCTAAATCTGTACAAATGAAGAAAGACATCAAGCAATCAAAAAAAGATGGACTTCAAACTCCCGCAGAAAGAGCAGCGCAAAAGAAGAAATCATCACCTCCTCCTAAGAAGAAAAAGGAGGAAGACGTCGCTATTTCGGGCTTCAGTCTAGACAGCGTTCTACAATCTGATAGCAGTGATAGTGAGCAGAAGACCTTCGGGGGCGGAAATTCTGTCGTAGTTACTAGTGAATCCAAGGAAATGGAATCCGCACAACCTGTTGCATCATCCATGCCTCAAGTCTCCAATACACCAATGCCTTCAGCTAGCGTTGTTTCTACTCAACCTGAACCTGCAAAGAGAGAACATTTCTCTTCGAGCATGTCGCGCAGTGCAACCCAACCTACTACTGCTGTTAACCCGACCAAAGGAAGTAAGCCAGTAAAACGTCGCTCAGTGAAAAAGCGTGCTGTGCAAAGTGCAGAACCTGAACCTGCGCCTGAAAGAGTAGTCGAAAATAAGAGAGCATCAGTGGCTGATGACGAAGAATTCAGTGACTTCTCATTCTAGGCCCAAGGCACATCCTTCGCTCCGCGAACGAGCAATTGTTCGGTATGCCACTCCAGTGTCGCTGGACTGAGAATAATCGGTTCTCCGTCAGCCTGAACCCAAGTCGACAACGGCAGAGGTACATCTGATACCTTTCCTTCGGAATCCACCGGTTTAATCTCAATCCGGTTCGCTTTTTGCATTGTAATCCCCCATTTGCCAACGTGTTTGCCTTTTTTCATTGGCCCCATCAGAGATAGCATAGCTATTCTAGAAAGCCTTGGAGCATACATTATCATGCCATCATTATCCACGGGAGTTACGCCTGGGCATACTTTGTAGCCTCCACCAAAGGTTTCACCGGTTGTTGCAGCAAACATCGTGAAGTCGATTATTTCGCCCTCAGAATCATCGATTTTCAACCACACCTTTCTCCTCTTCCAGAATGGAATAGTGGTTATTCCAAGGTAGGTGTATTTCTTATTCCCCTTAATCCATTTCGCCCTAGATAATTTCGCCCTAGACATTGCACTGGTTATTCCAGAATCAGATTCTAAGAATACCCATCGAACCACCTTTCCATCTTCAGTTGCTTCTCCGTCCCACTGATTTGCTTTGGGCGCAGGGTAATCCCCGGTTGCAGATGCTGGAAATCCTTCTAAGCGCCATGCGGCACATCTTCTATCAACACCGTTTGCCAGAACCTCGATTGCTTGATCCACGTCTTTTCTAGAGATTCCTTGTGTAATTGCGTAGTCATTACCAGAACCAAAAGGGAGTATTCCAAGTGGAATATTACTGCCTCTTAGCGCACTAGCTACTTCATGAACGGTCCCATCACCGCCAACTGCCACAATTGGACCTTCGACATTTTGCTGTCTTAACTTCCAAGCGATCACACTAGCGTGACCAACTCTATCTGTCATGTGAGTTACAATCTCGAAACCTTTTGATTCTAATTTTGCAGAAATAGAGGGCCATCTCTTACCACAAGTGTGGTCCCTGCTAGCAGGGTTAACGATGCAATGTAATGCTCCCATTGAGTCATCTAAGATGTGTTAAGGACATCAATTCTCTTGTCACTACAAGGCGATGACCTCATGTCTAATGCCTGCTTCGCCCAACTCATGGCTTGGAGTGATGCGGAGCATGAGTACATGCGACGCGCTATCGAGGTCGCAGAAAAAGGGCGAGGTCAAGTCAGACCAAATCCACTAGTCGGGTGTGTGCTAGTCAAGGATGGAAAAGTCATTGCTGAAGGATGGCATGATCACCTAGGTGGACTACATGCAGAGCAAATGGCAATACACGATGCTGAAGAAAAAGGACACAACACAAACGGAGCAACCGCTTACGTCACCCTAGAGCCTTGCAATCACTTTGGGCGGACTCCTCCTTGCACCGAGGCACTGCTATGGGCAGGAATTAGCAATGTAGTAATCGCTCACGGAGACCCGAATCCAATCGTAAGAGGCAATGGCATATCTGTTTTAGAGGATGCTGGAATTACGGTCGAAACAGGATTACTACAAGATGAAGCCGCAATTCAAATGAGAGAATTCCTACACTGGTGCGCCAATCGAAAACCGTTCGTCACCGTCAAGGTTGCAATCGACGCCAATGGCTCAGTAGATGACCTGTCTAAGGGCCCTGCTAGATTCACCAGTCAAGAATGCTTGAAAGAAGTTCACAGTTTACGAAAAGACTGCTGCGCTATTTTGGTTGGTGCAAACACTGTAATCAGGGATGACCCTTCTCTTAATGTCAGACTTGTTGAATCACAAAGACAGCCTCTGAGAGTAATTATCGACCCAAACAACCGAATAAATTACAACTCCAAAGTACTGACTGACGGCTTGGAAACCAAACATCTAACCGATGATTTCAGAGGCCTTACCGCTATGCTGGATATGCTTGGAGATTTAGAAATCCAGAGGCTATTGGTCGAAGGCGGGCCTGATACAATCAATCGATTCTTGAGTTCTAATTTGGTTGATGAGTTCATTTTAGTTCAATCAAACATAACCCACAACGAACCAGTTCAGGCCGATTTTGACCTTTCAAAATTCACTAACATGGAGCAGACGAAATGGGGCGAAGAGTCTGTAAAGATATACACGAGATGATTTGATGAATTCAAATCCATCCGCAATAATCGCACTGCGTGGATGGCATCCTGCAATTTCGAGGGCTGAAGCAAAGGCTATGTTTTCTAGTTCAGAAATAGAGAGAACAGATGCCAGAAGACTACTGATTGCGAATGGAGAAAGTGATTGGGAAAACGCACATAAAATGTCTGGATGTGAATGTGTTTTAGTTGGCGGCGGTATAGCAAAATGGGAATCAATTGACGACCTATTAGCAAAGATTACTGTAACTGCAAAAGAATCAATGGCTGTTGAATGTTGGAGACACGAAGGAAAACTCCCCGTAGCAACTAGAGATATTGAGAGACATTTGGGAGGAAAATTCCACGATAATGGCTCAACATTTGACCTCGATAACCCAAAACACAAATTCGGAGTTATATTGGACAATTCGGCAGGATATGTTGCATGGGGCTGGATGGTAGGCCAAGGACCTGGGAAACATGGTTGGTCTGCAATGCGCGCAAATAAGCGGCCGTTCTTCCGTCCTGTGAGCCTAGAGCCACGCTTAGCAAGGTCTGCAGTAAACATTGCAGCAGGAACTAGAGGTGGAGTCGTTGTTGACCCAATGTGTGGAACTGGTGGAATACTGATTGAATCTGGCCTAAGCGGCAGAGAAACCCTCGGTATCGATTTCGACCCTGTTATGGTCGATGGTTGCCAACAAAATATCGACTGGGCAGAAGTTGACGCCAAAGTTGTGAGAGGAGATGCTACAAGGTTCGAGTTACCAGATAACGTTGCAGCAGTAGTTGTTGACCCGCCTTACGGTAGGAATTCACCTAGCGATGAGAAATTGATCGAAGACATGCTAGAAAATGTTCGCAAGCAATCTCCAAACAGTAAACTCGTGGTGATTCTACCTGTTGCTCCTGGCGGCGATGACCTAGATGAAGAAATCACAACCAATATCAAATTACACGGTTATGAAATTGAAGCCGCGTACGGCATTCCTGTGCACAAATCCCTGGGCAGAGTGCTGATTATTGCTAGAGCTTCGACTCAAAATTGAGTAGTCTTAGAGCATCATCTTCTGTTGGTTCATCAAATTCACTTGTATAAGGGCAAAGGTCATCCAAGATAGCCAAATCTTGCTCATCTAAAATTACGGGATAAGTGCGGCAACCTAGGGGTCTTGCATCGTATACAGTACAGATTCCTGGGGCGGTGGGTAAATCTGAACTAGTTGCCAAAAAGACACAAGCTTTCGTATTTTGATTGTTCAATAACCGCCTGATCCCCGAATCATCTTTACTGCAAAATTGCTCTTCAGACAAACCAGTTCTCCTCGAAAGCCTGCTTGCTTCTGTCGCTGTTATCGGCATAACAGTCTCTCGACAGCACATACTACAACCCTTCTCAACACAAGGAGAGTTGCTTCCCATGATATACCCTAGGTGGCAGAGGCTCTTGAATGAACGCGAGGGTGTGATTCAAGAAGGGGTGGCTTTTCGGCGGTGCAGGGCAATTAGGGTAGTCTGGATATCCTTCCGGCCTTCGGAGCCGGAGACGTGGGTTCGAATCCTGCATTGCCCGCCAAATTTTCATCAATTCAGGCGTGAGGCTCAAGTGCCTGCGCCCTGTGCGTGATTCATGGGCTGCAATCTTCGTGACCTTGCTAATGCAGAAGATACCACAATGGATTCGATGAAAGGCAAGAAGGTTGGAATTGACAGTTTCCTGCTTGCATTCCAATTTCTAACTACCATTCGCGACCGCTCTCCTACAGGAGATGGAGGCCCGCTTCGAGCAGACAATGGCAAAGTTGTTGCACACCTGATGGGATTTCTCTCAAGGGCATCCTTGCTTCTCTCAAAGGGAGTTAAGCCAGTTTTCATCTTTGATGGAAAGCATCCAGAACTGAAAAAGGATGAGATGGATGCCCGAAGAGAACGCAGAGAACAAGCGGAAGCTGAGTGGAAGGCTGCGCTAGAGGTGGGAGATTTTGCAACCGCTCACAAACTAGCACAAAGATGTGTGAAGTACACGCCAGAGATGGTCGAAGAATCGATTGAGATGCTTACTTTGATGGGGATTCCTGCATTCAGAGCGGAAGCAGAGGGAGAAGCACAAGCAGCGGTAATGGCTGCAAAGGGGCAGTTGGATGCTGTAGCTACCCAAGACTGGGACGCGTTGCTGTATGGAGCGCCGACCGTCATCCGAAACTTCACTTCTGATGGAAGCAAAAGAATGGGAAGAATTGTGCGTGCTCAAAGAATAGAGTTAGAGCAAATCCTCGCTGACAATGAACTCAGTAGAGACCAACTCATCGATTTAGCTATAATGATCGGAACTGATTTCCACCCTGGAATTAAAGGAATTGGTCCTAAGACTGGACTTAAGTTGATCAAAGAACACGATACACTAGAGGCTGTATGCGCCGCGAAAGGTAAGGATGTTCCAGAAAGACTGGATGAAATCAGACAAATTTTCAGAGACCACCCTGTTGTAGAGATATCAGATGAAAAGTTGGAACAAGGCCAAGTCGATGTTGAAGGTTTGAAAAAATTCTTGGTCGATGATAGACAATTCTCTCAAAAGAGGTTTGATAATGCAATGGACTTGCTTGAGGATGCAGGACTTGTAAGGACTGGTGGCCAGACTTCACTCTTCTCTTTCTGAGATAAAACGTAGCGGGCTCGCTAGTACAGACTCGCCATTCCATTCTGTAACAATTCCTCTAGCAATGCTTTGTGCATCTGCTAACGCTTCACTAATCTTGTTGATTGGCGAAGTTGGTATGCCTTCTAACAAATCACATACCTGAGATTTAGTCATATCAATCACCTTCGACTGAACCATGTCGACGACTTCTTTTCGTGCGTTCACTCTGGATTCATTTGTTTTCCAAACGTTCTCAAACTCCAAAAATTGTGATAAATTCTCAAATTGAGAATCTGAACCCACTGCTATTACAACCCAACCATCAGTGGTTTGGAATGCTTGATATGGGACTAAATTCGGATGACCGGAACCAAGGAGGCCTGGGTCTTGTCCACTAGTAATCTGATTTTGACCTTGATTTGCCAAAGATGCGATTGCGCAATCCCATAATGAAACGTCAATATGGGAATTCTTTCCTGTTCTTTCACGTTTGAATAATGAGGCAAGGATTGCGTTTCCGGCGTAAAGCCCTGTGATGATGTCAATCCATGCAACACCAACCTTCACAGGTCCTGCGCCCTCCTCTCCAGTGATACTCATTATGCCACTCATCGCTTGGAGAGCCAAGTCATATCCAGGTTCCTGAGATCTAGGTCCAGTCTGTCCAAAACCTGTGATTGAACAGAGAATCACATTGTTTGGAATTGGACCGATTAGGCGTTCTAATTGCCCCGGTCTGAAATTTTCAATTACTACGTCAGATTTAGAAATTAAATTTTGAATTGCCTGCTTATCCTTCTTGAGGTCGTGGAAAATGATCTCCTTACCTCGATTACATGAGAGATGGTATGCAGCGGTTCCGTCCTCTAGAAATGGTGGGCCCCAACCACGCGTATCGTCTCCCCAAGGCGCCTCAACTTTGGTGACTTGTGCGCCTAAATCCGCCAGCATTTGTGCACAGTATGGCCCTGCAAGTATTCTTGACAAATCAAGGACTTTTACTCCTTCAAGAACATCTTTCATTTTCTTCACCCCATGCATACAAATGGTAAGCATCACTCACTAACTCTGAATCTTCAAATTCTACCTCGACCCATCCCTCGGGTATCTCAGGGTCGATGTATGGGTAGACTACAATCCATTTCACATCTCGTAAAGTATCGCAATCGGATAATTCGGCCTCCCATCCACTATCCTTCATCCTCCAAAATCCGAGATTGTCACCGTCGCTATCTGGGTCCATTGAGAATTTTAGAGAGTACATCCGATGTACTGAGAATGCAGAATTTGCGAGGTAAAGTACGTCGTCATCATTTTCAATTTCGTCGCTAAGATGGTGCCCGATTACATCAGTTCCTCTTGGACCGGAACCTGCAAGAATATACGAATTCAGCAATAGCATTAGGACTACTGTACCCACCATCACATTTCGATTATTTTCGAGAGATAGTCCCACTGAATTTGTCCTGAGCATTCGACTAAACCAGAGTGGAACCAATAACAGCGAAAGATATCTTGGAGTTTGATTGAATGATTTGTATACGTCCAAAAAGTCCCTATCCAATGCTACGCATTCAGTAATCCATAACCCAGCTAGCCACCCGATTAGGCAAGCTGCAATCATCGAAGTTCCTTGTGAAATTATCTTCGATTCTTCATTTTCAAGCCCGTCCTGCTTAGTGAAATACAAAATTCCACCCACAACGAAAAGAACGTACATGACGAATGAGAACATAAGGGCGGGTACAATGTCTGGGTTGGACAATGAAATCCCATTTCTGTAAATTATCAATAATTGTACAATTAGTGCAATAACTGGAATTTGGATTAAATTCATACTCATTCTAGTTGATGCAAGCAATGCAATTCCTGCAGGAATTACATACCACAATGGCATACCTTTGAATGATAAGATTATCAGTGCACAAACAAACGGTGGAATTAGCCACTTGCTAAACCTCTCATTGTCTCTCAGTGCTTTGATTACACAATAAGTTGAAATTGCTACTAGCATCAATATAATGCTCTCTTGATACACCCTGCCACTCGCTCTCATGAGTGGTTGATAGATCGATGCAAGGGCGGTTAATCTCAGAGCTTGCTCTGCATCAAACAAATCTCTAGTCAACAGGAAAATTACCGCCAGACAACCAAGACCTCCAACTACTCCTAAGATATGGAGAGTAGTTGCTGATGGTGAGAAAATTGTGAACCATAATTCGAATATTGAGTGCCAAGCAAACCATTTGTCATCAGCAGGTACCTCTGAAGGAATCGATGAATCGGGAGCGTCTGGACGTAGTGGCCCCCATTCTAGGTGTGATTCGCCATCATCCATTCCATCGCTTACGTAAACGGCGTGAACATGAGCATCCAAACCAAGCGGCATAACTAATGCCGCAAGTAAATGCATTACAATTCCAATGAGAAGAACTCCCTTCCAGAATTTCTTCTCCATGACACCTCCTATGGTGAATTAGATTTGAGGCCTTTGGGCTCATTCAATCATTAGAGGGGGTTTCCACTGACCGTTTTTTCTAGCGTGGTCAAGGATATGCCAGTAAACTGTAACCTCAGCCTCTTCTGGATAAACGAAAGGACCTAACTCAGACCAGGCCTTTCTTGCATTCCAAGCAAGGAACGGAATCGAAAGTGCAGGGCCACAAGTTGGGAGAGAATATCTACACAACCAAGGGCGACTTACTAGACCCGAGTCTTTCAACGCCTTTTCAACCGCAGGCCAATCCTTCCAAGGCCCCGCCTTCTTTTTTACAAGCCATGATGGATTTACACTGCTATCAAGTTCAAACCCAGCCTTTGCAATAACCGGGGCCATCCACGGAGCGATATATCCTGCTGGTGCTCTGAACCAAGGCCTCCAAGCTTCCTTAGCAAAATCGTGTAATTTGACATCCGCTTCAACTAGGGCTTTGAGAAGACCGTCAGGGTCTTCGGGATAAGCTGACCAGCAGCGATGAGTAAGCCCATGACATCCAATTGTAACCTGTGGGTGAGCCTTGAGTAAATCTTGCAACCATTCCTTGAATACAGGGTCATCAAGTTGGTCTGCAATGACAAAAATCGTTAGAGATACTTGGGTTCTATCTAGCCAGTCACGGAAATTCACCATAGCCACTCGCATTTCTTCAGACGTTCCTTCATGAATTACACCTTTTGACCTCGTAGGATGGCCTTGTGATTTAGGTGTATGACGTAGGTCGTCTGAATCGACGGTCAACCAAACTGGTTTCATCTAATCACCACGGTTTAGCTGAATCAAGTGAAGCACGTGTGGGATTGTGCGGTTGTCGATTTCAATCGGGATGAAGCCCTCAATAGCCATACCTTTCCACTTTTCACAAATAGATTTGCAAGTCGCTAGCCCCGCTTCGTTGTGTGGATGCACTGTGATCTCAATCAATGATTGCTCACTTCTCTGCGTCTGCCATTCAAAGATTGCGTCGACACAAGATTTTGCGATTCCCTTGTTTCTCCAACTCTTCTTGACCCAGTAACCTAAGTTGTATGCTGAGGCCGCTAATTGCAACTCATCGCCCAATCCAATCATACCGACAAATGAATTGTCTGCCATCGAATGAATTGCCCAAAAATGAATTGAATCACCGTTACGATGTAATTCCAAATCAATCATCAAATCTGCAATTTGGCTACGTGCTTCCTCTCCCTCTTTTAGCCAAGGTAGAGCCGCCTTTGCTGAGTCAGGGTCTTCGTGGTATGCTTTCATCACCTCTGGGAGAATTCTTCGATTGATTGGACGGAGGATAACTTGCTCATTTACCGCAAGTTCCGGCGTTTCCAATTTGATTCCCCCTATACGCCCAAGTGAGCAGTAGCGGATGCTACGTGTTCATTGCCTGGCATTATGGCATTAGCTGTTTCTAACATTGATTTAACTTCATCAATTCTATTCAATTGCTTCAAAACCATTCCAATGTGGTAGATTAAATCGACATTTTCGTTTGTGAGGTGAGGACCGAGGGCATCTATTGTTGCCGACGCTTCATCCGTCTTACCAGTCTTGACCTGCTCTAGGGCACTAACAACTTCTCTGTGGACCTGTCTAGCATCCCATGCTTCACCGACTGGCCACGGCCAAATTCTGTTATCAAAATCGCTGATTGGAGGGGTTGTTTCTTGTGATGTCTCTGAAACATGACTGCCAGTTGCGCTTTCCTCAGACGCCACAACTGGTTCAGGATTTTGTTCCTGAGATGTTTCGTCCACAACTTCTGGATGCGATTGTACAATACCTTGCCCTACTTCTGCAGTTGGCACGAAATCCTCTACTGTTTCAGTTGGTTCCACCGGAGCGGTAGTTTCTGGAATATCAGGAAGATTAGGTAAAACTGTAGCCGGTGTTGGCGCAGGCGCCTTTTTTGCAGTAAGGTCGATCTTGTTCTCATACAAGTCATCAGGGGGGAGTGAAGGTAATTCTGAACCGCCAACATGACCTAATAAGTCATCATCCATCTTAGAGGATGTAGATGGCGAGAATAGGGCTCCTTTGCCTTGATGAACCGGTTCTGGAACTTCGTCAAATGGATCTGTTTTTGCGAACTCTAATTTTGGAACGTCCTTGATTTCTTCACCAACGTCTTCTGCGCTAACCTCGACAAGTTCGTGAGTTACCGTTTCGTGCATCTCAGGAGATGATGACTCCATGAATCCAATTTTTTCAGGTTCCTCTGTTTCAAAATTTGTTGCTTCGTATTGTTTGACTTCTAGTGGGTCTTGATCTAAGGTTAGAACTACTTCCAGAGCCTCTCCTTCTTCCCATGAGTCATCTTCATCTGACATTAGTTCGTCAAAGATTGAATTGCTTACCTCATTAGAAATGGGTTCGCCTTGGTCTCTTGGTGCTTTGTTTAACTCGTAATAGCACTGTGAACAAATGGATGAACCGACCGTGTTGACGAACTCGCAGTATGGGCAAATCTCGCCCTCAACATCTGCAGCCGACTTGCGTCTGAACATAGTCACCAACAAGGCCTCGGCAACTAATATTGTTGTTAAGTCTCACCTATTCTCGACCATCGACAAGATGCTATACCAGCGCCGATACGGTTTTGCTATGGCAGGGAGAGGTGGTGTGCGAAGAATGAACACACGACCTAGTGAAAACAAGACCCCTAGAGTCGCACATGAAGCAAAGTGGAGAAAATCGCAAGATCACTTTGAGTGCTTCACGAACCTAATCGGTGTTGAACTCGATGACGAACTGAGCCAGGTTCAGGAGAGGTGGAAAAACTGGTCAAAGCAGAAAATGGTTACATCCGGATTGGCTTTGTTTGATTTGACAGGAAGAACTTCTGGAAGATTCTTTGGTGACCCAATTCTAGTATTCGAAGTTAGAGGAGGTGGCCCATTACCATTCCATCGCTTTGGCCATGGTGACATGGTAATCATCTCTAGGGCAAGGCCCTGGGGAGAGAAAGTTGTCGAAGGCGTGGTTTTGGACAGAAATAATTCGAGGATTCGTGTTGTTGCAAAGGATAAACCGGGGGACCTCAGAAAAGGGGGGTGGAGATTAGACAAGGGCGCTAACAGAGTCGCTCACGATAGAATGCATGAGGCTCTGATTTCTTTCCACTCAACGGAAGGAGACGGTGGCACTGTTCTCAGAGATTTACTTCTCTGTCAGCCTCATGATTTGGAGGCTTCTGCACAAAGGCCTCCTGAGATTCATGGTCAAAAAACCAGACCTGTTAATCTGAAAGGTATGCTGCTTGACGAGAGCCAAAAAAGCGCTATTGAAACGGCCGTAAAACAAAGACTAACCATGATTCAAGGACCGCCTGGTACTGGAAAAACACACACTGCCGTCCATCTAATGAAGGCGTTAATCGAAATGGGTAGAGGGCCAATTCTAGCATGTGCGGAATCCAACGTCGCAGTTGATAATTTATTGGAAGGTTTACTTGATTTGGGCGTCAAGGCGGTTAGATTTGGCAGACCTGTGAAGGTCAGAGAAAGCTTGCGAGAAGCAACATTAGACGCCATTGTCTCAAAACATCCAAAGCAAGACGAAATTGCATTTATCCGTGAAGAAACCGAAGGAATTCGCTCTAAATTGCACGATTTGAAAGGGAAAGACCGCGGAATGGCTCACAAAGACATAAGCAAAAATTACCGAGAAATTAGAGAAATTGAACAACGTATAACAGATGACGTTCTTTCAAATGCTGAAGTGCTTTGCACGACAAATATCGGTGCTGGCCATTTCACTATAGCAAATAGAAAATTCTCTATCGTCCTTATCGATGAAGCAACACAAGCGACGGAGCCCTCATCCTTGGTTCCAATCGTGAAAGGTGCAAGGCAACTGATTCTGGTGGGAGACCACCGGCAATTACCCCCAACCGTTACCTCACGCTCTGCCGAGGATGGTGGACTAAACATTCCATTATTCGAGAGATTGCTATCCAATGGCCTCCCTGCCCACATGTTGACCACACAATACAGGATGCATCCAACAATCCGAGAATTTCCATCTGCGAGATTCTATGATAATCGTTTAGAAGATGGTTGCTCTTCGAGTGAGAGGCCCCCTGTTGCAGGATTCTTGTGGCCGGATTGGGATAAGCCTGTTTCTTTCGTACCCGTGCACGGAGCGGAAATTGAAGAAGAGGCTGGGTCTTCGAGATCAAATATGGATGAAGCGGCGATTGTAATCAAAGTCGTGAATGACTTGCTTATTCCCGGAGATTTGAGTCCTGAGGATATTGGTGTAATTTCTCCCTATGCGGGACAAGTTAGACTTATTCGTAGCATGTTAAATGATGAAATCGAAGGTCTCGAGGTCAAATCTGTAGATGGATATCAGGGTCGTGAAAAGGAGATTATCGTGTTGTCAACAGTAAGAGCAAATGAAAGCGGGAAGGTCGGTTTCCTCTCTGATTATCGTAGGTTGAATGTAGCGCTAACAAGGGCAAAGCGCGGATTAATCGTTGTAGGCGATGATAGAACCTTACGTAACGATGCAACTTGGGCAGGTTGGCTTGATTGGATTTCAGAGTCCAATCTAATGGCATGGCACGTTGTAAACTCCTGAAGGCAGCCCTTTCATAGGGATGACCTCAGGCATCAGCATGGCGGACTCTCCTGTCAGCATTCACAAGCCTGGGACGATGGCGCAGGCAGCAGTCGCTGCAACCGCTCCTGAAGGCATGCTGATTGCCCCGGTTTGGAAAAGAGTGGTCGCTCTTGCGCTAGATGCCTTCCTAGTCACACTTATTCTGGCATTGTTTGCAAGAATGGTTTTCTTCAATTATCTGATGGCGATTGACCTACTGATTACCTCTCAGGCGCCCTACGTAATAGGGGCATGGGCAATCCACCTTACATTCTACTGGCTTTACTTCAAGTATACTGGTCGAAGTTACGGTCGCTCGCTTGGACAAAGAGCAATGCGAATCGCAATTGTGCATGATGATGGTAGTCTTCTTGGAATAGACCATTGGGGGAGAAGAGCTGCTTACAAGGTCAAGTACGTCGTGCCATTTGTAGGTGTTTTCCTAGGAATCTTGGACATATACAAAACGTGGCAGCATGAAACCAAAAGAAGCCCCGTAGACCTAGCAAATCATACGGTCGCAGCGGTGGATTGGTCGCTACCGATTGAGACTCGTAACGGGCTTAGATGAGTAAACTGCCTACGGTTGTATTCAAGTATGGCAGCGCCAGTAGCATGATTGGTGAGGCAATGAGTGTTGCAACAACTGGCAGTAGTGGTTCGCTTCAAGCCGAAGTTATTGACATCAGAATGGACATCAACGATGACGATGAAGATGTTGTTATCGCCAAAGTATCGATTACAAACGAGGCCCCAGTTCCGATGGGGAGTCTCGACGTTGCCGCGATTACACACCTCGGCGCTAAGCATCACTCAAAAGAAGGAGTAACAAGTCTCGGTCCAGGAATTCAAAGGGATTGGACCTTCGAGTTCCCACTAGATTCTGGAGAATGGACCTTTGTACTCACTGGCTCTTCCAGTGAGATAAAAATCGGCCCATTTGCATTTGATTTCGAATACAGTGCAACTCAAGGCAGAAAACTCTCCAGTAATATTGGCTCCTCATTGTTTACAGGTGCATTTGACTTGAGCCTTGGGGACTTTGGTAAGGTCAAGGAGCGCGAGATGATCGACTCTTCGAAAGTTGTGTTGACATCATACTCTGCTGAAAACTCAAGAGGTGGTGAAACTACAATCAAATCTGACATCGATAAATTGTCTACAGGATTAACCTCAACTTCTGGAAGTGATGCAAGAGATGCACCTATCCTCAATGCAAACCCAGTAAGAGATGCACCGCTATCTCAACCATCTAGAACCGAAGACCCGTTACTAGCCCACAACCCAAGTTCTTCCTCCGTTAGAGAATCCCCCGTCGGACCGTCACCACCTGCAGCTGATTTGCTTGCACCAATTGCTCCCCCTACACCCGTCCCAGAATCAACTCCTGAGATAGCATCAACACCTCTACCATTGCCACCTGTTGGGCCACCAACGCCGCCGGCTAGCCCGCCATCTGGGCCTCCGGGCCCTCCTATGCCTCCAAGTGGGCCACCAACACCACCTGCAGGCCCTCCGTCTCCGCCCAGTGGCCCTCCTACCCCTCCTTCTGGCCCGCCTGCCGGTCCACCAGGCCCACCAAGTGGGCCTCCAGCAGGGCCGCCTGCAGGCCCCTCTGGCCCACCAGCAAGTAAGGGCCCAAGCGTTGATGATATACCGCCAAGGCCTGATATTTGAGGTGAAAATATGACCGATGATTCATTTGTCATGGAAATGTGTGGAAATAGAGCCGCATGGCAAATTCAAGTTGATGGAGTCGAAAAAATCGACTTAGAAACTGTTGGCGGGAAAATCGAAAGCGCTGGATATACTGTTGGAATTAGAACACGTCTTGCATGGACATTTTCCGGTCCAGCCGAGTTAACTCTGTACCCTAGCGGTAAGTTGTTAGTCAAAACCGAAGACAAAGAGCTTGCAGCAAATATTGCAAGAGAACATGTCGAAGAATGGGTAACTGCGTGATTATATGAAATCCCATCTAGAAAGCGGTGGATTAGTGGTTTACCCAACTAGCACACTACCTGGCCTAGGTTGCTTACCGACCAAATCAGGACTGGACAATTTGTTTGAGGCAAAAAACCGGCCAGATACTATGCCGGTTAGTTTAGGTGTAGCAAGTATGGACCAGGTCGAGAACTTAGTCGAGATTCCTGAAATTTTGAATGAATTCTTATCCAATTTTACAACAGGTGGAATCACTACAATATTACCAGCAAAGAAAGAGTTAGACAAGCGTCTAGGCGGAGCTAACGTTGCAATCAGGGTTTTCGCCCACCCTGCAGCAATTGCTCTTGCTGAGGAATGCGGACCGATAACCGCAACCTCTGCCAATGAATCAGGTGTAGAGCCTGAATGTGATACTGAGATAGCAGCTAACCTACTAGGAATAGAAGAATTTGTTCCAGGAATCTGCCCAAACGGACTTGGGAGCACTTATGTGAAACTGGAAAAAGATACGTCCGAGATACGTGGTTGGAGGCTAACCGTTATGAGAGAGGGCGTTGTACCTCATCATGACGTGATGAGATGGTGGACGATTCCAGCCTGAAGTATTGGCACGATGCAGGGCATGTTGCTCGCAGAACCCTCGAGGCCATGAAAGACGAGATTACCGTTGGTAAATCGTGGGACGAAGTCATACACTCCGCCGAGAGATTCATCAAAAGAAATGGAGGCAATCCTGCTTTCCCTGTTACAATAGCTGTTGATGATTTAGCAGCACATTACACAACAGACCACTCAGTTATCGCCCCCGAAGGTTGGGATAGAGAAATGGTCTTCCAGAACGGAGACTTGGTCAAATTAGACGTCGGAGTTCACATCAATGGTCACATTGGAGATAATGCTCTAACAATTGAAGTGGGCAATAAGGGAAATCACACCGAACAGATTAAGGCCGCAAAAGAAGCAAGAGATTCTGCAATTGAGATGCTTCACCCTGGAACTCCTTGGTACAAGGTGGGTGCTGCAGCGGCTCAACCATCGATTGATGCAGGTTTCCAGCCAATTCGTAACCTCTGTGGACATCAACTTAAGCCGTATGAATTACATGCAGGAGTTAGTGTTCCATCATACGCATGTGGTCCAGACAATCCTGGATTCAAAGGAGTTGTCGAGGAAGGCTCAGTTTATGCTGTAGAACCATTCAACACGACCGGCAACAGTGGTATGATCAAGAATATCGGAGCCCAAAACTCATCAAATATCTACAGAGTTACCAAAGAGGGACTATGGAGAAAGGCACTCTCAAGAAAACAATTGAAACCACTCGGTGCTCAGCTAGCAAGAAACTTGGAAGAGAGATATTCAACCCTGCCATTTGCAGAAAGATGGGCTTTCCCGATGTTAGAAAAGCCGTTCCCGGAAGCTGACGAAGCAAGCAGACAAAGCAAATGGAATGCGCTTGTAAAGAAACTGATCAGCATTAGATTCCTAGAGACCTACCATGCACTAGGTTGCCATGATGGAGGAATGATCGGCCAATTCGAACACACTATTCTAGTCAATTCGGGTGGGCCAGAAATTCTTACAGTTGAATGAAAATAATCTTTGGTGTTGTAACCTTTCAAACAACAATATTTTCAAAAAAAACGGTCAAAATGGTTATTTGCCGTAACACCTTCGGTCTATCTGAACAGGGCTGTTGAAGTTCTCGTTGAGTGCATCCCATCCCCTCTCCGTTGGCTCTCACCCTGTTCACCCTTACTCGCTCTAGCCGAAAGGCTAGATTTGGATTGTAATTTTTCGATAAAAATTGCGGATTTTCGCGCCTACAAATCGTATGTACCACTCGTTCGGTGTAATTTTTTGGCCCTCCCATGCTCCGTAAAATGCAATGCAGTACAACGGTTTTATGCACAAAAACGGACTTTGTTCGGCGGAGATATTATATAGCGCGGCGCCTGTGGACAAGTTATCCCCCGTCTGGGGGAGGAGGACAAGAATATGAACAACGAGAACCGAAACGATGAGGCAGTCAGCCCAGTTATCGCTACCATCCTAATGGTTGCGATCACTGTAGTTCTGGCTGGTGTACTGTATGTATGGGCTTCTAGCCTAGCCGACGATTCAACCGGCGGCGGTCTAGACAAGTACCAGTTTAGCAGCAGAGATGCAGCGGACACAATGTCTGATGCAGCTGGTGAGAAGCTAGTACACATCAAGATGACAAACGGCGATGGACTAAGCTGGTCTGTCCTTAAGGTATCAATCGTAGTCGATGGTGGAAACAACCTCGTCTGCGCTGATGCATCCAAGGATGATGGAACAGCAGACTGCACATACACAACCGATGAAGACACAACTTGGGAAACATCTGAAGAAATCACAATTATGGAAGGCGACGTCGACCTATGTGATGGAGCAGATGGCGGATGTGACGTCGACGTCACTCTAACCAAGATCGGTGTTGGTAACGAAGAAGACAAGGTCATCAGAGAAGTTACCGCATACGCTGACGCAAACAACTGAAGTTCGAAATAATGAATAGAAGTTAGTATACGAGAGATTCTCGAAGTTGCCCCTCTGGAAGCCTCGGCTTCCAGGGGGGCTTTTTTAATTTTAAATTCCTAAATCATTTATCTGAAAGTGCTTCACGCACATCGGTATGTTGCTGCCACATGTGGAGACTTTTTCCTCTTCCAGCAAGTACTAGAGCGGAGAGCAGGTTTTCTAGACCACAAAGAATTACACCGGCCGTCCTTGTACCGAAGATGGATTTGTTAGACCTCGCTAAGAGCCAAGATATCAAACAGTACACTTCCAAAGCAGATAGTGAGCCCATCAAGGCAGACTCGGGTAAATATGCGATATTACGCATCACAGCCAATACTGCTGCACCTGTAATTGCTAGAGGTGAGAAAATATGCATCCATGCGTTTCTACGCAATATTTTCGCAAATCTTCCCTGTCGTTTAGAAAACCAGAATTTCCTCTTCCTTGCTAATAATCGAATTAGACCTTGAGCCCTTCGAACCTTCTGCCTACGTTGTCCTTTGGTCGTTAATGGCATTTGGTCAGAGAAGAATAAATCAGGGTCTTGAATCGCTCTCAATCCATTGAGTCTTGCAGCTGTAGCGATTTGAGCGTCGTCTGCGTTAGATTTCACATAAAGATCTGATGAGGTCACTAATCCACTACGCCAAGCAATCAGTGACCCTTC
>CAXPMI010000032.1:0-15287 GCA_964218365.1 Candidatus Poseidoniaceae archaeon | reverse complement strand
TTCTTAGGTAGTACATACCGGTCTTCAATCCCTTTCTCCATCCGTAGAAGTGCATTGATGTGACCTTTGCAGGGTTTGCATCGATCATGTGAATGTTCAGAGACTGGCTCTGGTCGATGTAAGCTCCACGGTCAGCAGCCATGTCGATGACGTGCTTCTGCTTGATTTCCCATGTTGTCTTGTACAGCGTCTTCAAGTCTTCAGGAATGTTAGCAATCGCTTGGACGCTACCCTTGTGTCTTAGGATTTCATCCTTCATTGCCATAGACCACAGTCCTCTGTCGATTAGGTCGTTGACCAAGTGCTTGTTTAGAACGATGAATTCACCAGATAGTGTTCTGCGAACATAGAGGTTTGAAGTGAATGCTTCGAAACACTCGTTGTTTCCTAGAATTTGGCTTGTTGAAGCTGTTGGCATTGGTGCAACCATCAGAGAGTTGCGCATTCCGTGCTCCATGATTTGACCTCTTAGGGTGTCCCAATCCCAACGACCTGAGTGGTCTGTCATTCCCCATAGGTCAGGCTGCAGTAGTCCCTTGCTAGCAGGTGAGCCCTCGAATGTAGAGTAAGGACCCTCTTCCTTTGCAGCGTCTAGGCTTGCAGAGCAAGATGCAAAGTAGATTGTCTCGAAAATCTCCTTGTTCAGTTGTTTTGCCTGGTCAGACTCGAATGGCATCTTTAGCATTGCAAATGTGTCAGCAAGTCCTTGGACGCCCAGTCCAATCGGCCTGTGACGCATGTTGGAGTTTTCAGCCTCCTTCACAGGGTAGTAGTTGACGTCGATAACGCGGTTTAGGTTACCAGTTGCGTGGTATGTGACATCGAACAACTTCTGGTGGTCGAATAAACCATCTGCTGCATTCACGAACTTAGGTAGAGCGATTGATGCTAGGTTACAAACTGCTACTTCATCAGGTGCTGTGTACTCGATAATTTCAGTACATAGGTTAGAAGATCTGATTGTTCCAAGGTTCTTCTGATTGGACTTCTCGTTACATGCATCCTTGTACAGCATGTATGGAGTACCTGTCTCAATCTGGGATTGTGTAATTGCGTCCCACAATTCTCTAGCCTTGATGGTCCTTCTTGCACGGCCCTCCGATTCGTACTTAGCGTAAAGTGCTCGGAATTCGTCACCGTATGTGTCGTGAAGGTCTGGACATTCGTTTGGACAGAATAGAGACCATTCTGCATTAGCCTCGACTCTTTCCATGAATAAGTCCGGAGTCCATAGAGCATAGAATAGGTCACGTGCTCTCATCTCTTCCTTTCCGTGGTTCTTCCTAAGGTCTAGGAATTCGAAGATATCTGGATGCCATGGCTCTAGGTATATTGCGATACTACCCTTGCGCTTTCCGCCACCTTGGTCTACGTATCGAGCTGTATCATTGAAGACTCTCAACATTGGAACAAGTCCGTTGGAGTGTCCATTGGTTCCTTTAATGTAGGAACCCTTAGACCTGATTTGGTGAATAGATAGACCAATTCCACCTGCGGACTTTGAGATTCTTGCACACTGCTTGAGTGTGTCGTAAATTCCATCCAGGGAATCTTCAATCATTGTTAGAAGGAAACATGAGGACATCTGCGGAGTAGGTGTTCCTGAGTTGAATAGAGTCGGTGTTGCGTGAGTAAACCACCCCTCACTCATCAAATCGTAAGTTTCCAAAGCTTTCTCAATATTGGAATGATGAATTCCAACTGCAACACGCATAATCATATGTTGAGGTCTTTCTGCAACTTTGCCATCAAGCCTCAATAGGTAAGAGCGCTCTAATGTCTTGAAACCAAAGTAGTCGTAATTGTGGTCTCTATCATAATTGATGTGTGCGTCGAGGACATCCTTGTTCTCCATGATGATATTGTAAACCTCTTCAGAGATCAGAGGAGCGTGTAGTCCAGATTCTGAATCGATGAAATTTCTCAAATCTGAAACTACTTCGCTGAATACGTCCTTAGTAGAACGATGAAGATTGTCTACACAGATTCTTGCTGCAAGTTTGGAGTAATCAGGGTGTTGTGCTGCAAGGGATGCTGCGGTTTCAGCTGCAAGTTCGTCGAGTTCAGTGGTTGTAACGCCGTCGTATAGACCTTCGATGACTAATTTAGAAACAAGTCCTGGATCTACCCAATCCTGATTCAATCCTTCAGAAAGCCTTGACAACTTTTCTTGGATTGCATCGAATCTTACGTCTTCCTTTTCTCCATTCCTTTTTACTACTTGTAGACCCATTTCTCCTGTCCCCCTGATTCGTATACTTGTGAGCGTGCAGCATCCGGCCTCGGACGCGGACGGTTTAGAAGTCTTCCTCCATCGAGAAGCGTTGTTGGACCGCTCCTAGACTAGATGAACCCATTACACCAGCCTTCTGATATTCGCCGACTCTCTTCTCGAAGAAGTTCGTCTTTCCTTGCATTGAGATCATTTCCATCCATGGGAATGGGTTCTCAGCATTGTACAACTTTGTTGCACCTAGAGATACCAACAATCTGTCAGCAACGAAGTGAATATACTGCTTCATCAAATCGGCATTCATTCCAATTAGTGAAACTGGCAGTGCACTAGTAACGAATTCAATCTCAATTTCTACTGCTTCTGAGATAATTTGATGAATCTTCATCTCTCCAGCGCCTCTAATAAGCATAGAGTGTAAGAGACATGCGAAGTCACAGTGTAACCCCTCGTCACGGCTGATTAGTTCATTCGAGAAAGTTAGACCTGGCATCATTCCTCTCTTCTTCAACCAGAAGATTGCACAGAATGAGCCGGAGAAGAAGATTCCTTCTACAGCTGCGAATGCGACTAGTCTTTCTGCAAAAGATGCTCTCTTTCTGTCGAGCCATCGAAGTGCCCACTTGCCTTTCTTCTCTACAGATGGTACAGTCTCTAGAGCCTTGAATAGGTGGTCCTTTTCATTAGGGTCTTTGATGTATGTATCAATTAGCAAAGAGTAAGTTTCAGCGTGGATGTTCTCCATCATAATTTGGAATCCATAGAACGTACGAGCTTCTGCCCACTGGACTTCGTTTGCGAAGTTTACAACCAGGTTCTCATTGACAATTCCGTCAGATGCTGCAAAGAACGCTAGAACGTGCTTTAGGAAGTGGCGCTCATCATCTGACAAGGCAGCCCAATCCTTTGCATCCTCTGCAAGGTCTATTTCCTCTGCAGTCCAGAAGGATGCTGCGTGCTTCTTGTACATATCCCAGACTTCAGCGTGTTCTATAGGGAACAGTACAAAGCGGTCTAGTGATTCTTTTAGCATTGGCTCTACGAACTCGGATGATAGGTCTAAGTCAAAGCCGTCTTGGTTCTGTGATTCTGGCATCATTTTGTCTACCTCCCGTGTTCCGCATGCGGTGGAATACGTTGGCCGTTCTAGCGAGCATATAGTGTTATGTAATCAATAAGTGTCTTTGACCATGTTTTCTACTGGAGATTTTCTAACACAGAATCAATGTACGCAACCGCACTATTTTGATATATATCATTTTGAAAAAACAACATTGAACACCAAAAAGACACACTTGCAACCCAAAGGCATTGATATCACACTCGCCGTGGAATGTAACATGCGACAGAATGTGGAAGTACTTTTTGCAAAACTGGAACCAGATGCTGCTGCCCCAACACAAGGCAGTAAGTCTGCTGCAGGTTGGGATTTGAGAGCTTTAGAAGACACGACTGTCATGAAGGGTGTATCAACCAAAATAAGAACTGGTTTGGCTGTTGCAATTCCCGAGGGCTGGGAAGGACAGATTCGTTCAAGATCATCTCTAGGAGCAAAAGGAATGATCATGCCAAATGGAGTTGGAACAATAGATTCAGATTACAGAGGTGAGTTGATGGTTCTTGCTACATGGATAGGTGAAGGCGATTCAATCCATTTATCGAAGGGAGAAAGAATCGCCCAGATGTTGATTGCTCCTGTACCTAATACTACTTACAGAGAAGTAGGTATTGAGGACTTGTCCAAAACAGAAAGGGGCAAAGGCGGATTTGGAAGCAGTGGAAAATTCTGAGGAATGCACATGCGTAAGTTTGTTGTCAACAATCTTGGCAAGATTAGCCATTCGGATGCTGATGAATTAATGCGAATAATGCAGGCTAAACGAATTGAAGACGAGATAATAGACACTTTGTTGATCTGTGAACATGATGAAATCGTCACTGTTGGACCTAGGGCGAGAAATGATGGTATTGTTCCGCCGGATGGATACACTACATCCGCAGTCGACAGGGGCGGTGGACTAACTTGGCATGGCCCGGGACAGATCGTAGTCTATCCAATTTTCAAGTGGGATATGGAAGGAGAATCTAATGTTAAGGCGATTATCTCTATTCTGGAAGAGTGGGTTATCGAGGCTCTGAGGGATAGAGGCATTAAGGCAAATCGAGACGAAAGAATGCAAGGAGTTTGGGTCGGTCAAAACAAGATTTGTTCGATCGGTCTTTCATTCCTAAGATGGACTAGTCGTCACGGCTTGACAATTAATTGTGACACGCCACCAGGCAGAGTAGAGATGGTAAGTGGTTGTGGATTAGGACAAGATACGACAACAAGCCTTTCTGCACTTGGTTTCAATGTTACAAAAGAAGAAATGTTGGATTCACTGCTTAGTAAATCATCTCTCTTAGGTAGAGAAATGCATCAATTGTGAATCATTCATTAGATAGTCTATGTTCAGAGTTCCATGGAAGGACACCATCCCGTCTCCGGAGGTCCTGCTAAAGGAAGGGACATACCTCCTGTATCTTATCTTAAATGGTACATCCCTAGACTAAAGGAAATGAGAGAACACAACCTCTCATTTTCGGGTTTACAGTTCCCATGGGAATTAGGAAGTTTTGACGACATCTGGAAAGACCACAGAGGGCCCGGTGTCGAAGACCGTCAGATGGTTAGCGAGATGTATAACGTCCCAGTTGAGAATATTCACCTCACCCATGGAGCAACCCAAGCCCTCGGGATTGCCATAGCTTCCGCCTCGAGAGGAGGAAAGGTGGCAGTTGAGATGCCGTCATACGGCCCGCAAAGTCAGACCGCTAGAATCCTAGGTTTGGAGACGATTACCGTCAGAAGATTACCGACTGACAAAGAATGGATAATCGATAGAGAAGCATGGGAGGAAGTTCTGTCTCAGGTTGACTTACTAACTATATGTCCTCAATTAAATCCGGTTGGTTGGACATACACCGATGAGGATAGAGAATGGTTAATCGAGACGTGTAGAAGGCATGACGTGAGAATAATCAGTGACGAAGTATACTCGGGAGCGGATCGTAATTGGAAACCTTTCTTCGAGGAGGGAGACAACTGCGTAAGCATATCCTCCCTTACCAAAGTGCATGGACTTGGCCAAATCAGATATGGGTGGATGATTGCTTCTACTGAAATTATTGCTAACGCTGAAAACACATTCCACAATATGGCAGGAATAATGTCTACTCCTGTGATTAGAGTAGCAAATAGAGTAAAACCACGACTCCATGAGCCAGTTGATTTGATCGACTATTACCGAGAAAAGAATCTACCAGTTCTACAAGATTGTCTAAACAGACTAGGGATTGAGTGGAATCCACCACCATACGGTGTATTTGGTGCATTCAGAATACCAGGAGTTGACACTATGCAGATGATAGATACGATTGGTAAGGAGCATGGATTACTAGCAGTCCCAGGTTGTATGTTTGATTCTGGACTAGAAGATTGGTTAAGAGTTGGTTGGTCTATAGACCCTGGTTCTTTTGCCAATGCTGTTGAAGTTCTTGAGAAAGTAATAATCAAAGCCTTGGACATAACTTGATACATGATAAGTAAGACCTTTGGTCAATGGGCGAGATTGTTCTGGTTATCTCTGGAGCCTCCGGTTCGATTTACGGTGTCCGTTTGGCTGAGATTCTAGGCGAGGAAGCAAGGCTAGTTGTGACCAACTCTGGTCGAATTACAATGGCCCATGAATGCAATGGCCTAACCCCTGAAGAACTGGCGGAGAGAACCGGTGCAATCCTTGAAGACAACAAAGACATAGCAGCCAAGTCAGCATCAGGATCTGCTGAAATTGACGCAGTCATTATCTGTCCTTGCAGTGGCACCACTCTAGGAAAGTTAGCTGCTGGAATCGGTGACAACCTTGCCACTCGCTCAGCAATCGTTGCACTGAAGGAGCGCAGGAAACTAATCATGGTACCAAGAGAGGCACCATATGCTACTGTTCACCTAGAAAATATGGCTAAATTATCCGGATGGGGTGCAATAATAATCCCTGCATCACCTGGATTCTACAATCTTCCACAAACGATGGATGACCTTATTGACTTCATAGTAGCACGAATCCTTGACCACCTTGGTAGAGATAACGACTTGACCAAGCGTTGGACTGGAGAGGAAATCAATGAGTGATGAGGAAGTAATTTCTGCAGAAATTGCTGAAGAATGGAGTGAAGCAAGCAACCGGCGCTCCACACTAGAGTTTTTCCAAAGCTCAACTGCTGTTGCTGGAATACTCGCTGTTCTTTTCGTATCTTCCACTTTTCTTTACTTCTATCTAGATGAAGAACCAGTTGACTACGGAGAATCGCTAGAATTTGATGCTGACAGAACTCGAGGATACGTTGAGGATTTACTTGCACTAGGGCACCCTGACTGGGGAGGTAGAATGAGCGGAACTGCAGAAGAACAAGCTACTGCTCAATACATCAACGACCTCTTCGAAGAACTAGGATACCAGTCAACCCTGCACACGTACGAAGTGCCAATGCACAGTGTAAACAGCGAACCAAGCCTCAGAGTTTGTGTACCGGGTGCAATTGGAGGAATAGGCATTGCACCATGTTCTCCAGCAGACGCCGGACAACAGGTGACAACATTCAATCACAGAATGGATTACGTTATCCAAGGTTTCTCTGGAGAGTCATCATTCACATTCGACCAGAATATCGAGGTCGCCTACTTAGGAAATGGCTCTGATGACTCACTTTGGGCTGCTGCAGAAGGAAAGATCGGATATCTTGTTGGAGGGGGCTCTGTTTCAGGCAATACCGACATCATGGTGAAGGCTATAGAAAACGACCTTGCGTCAATTATTAGAGTAAATAAGAACTACAATTGTGGAACAATTGAAGGTAATGATTGCGTGCCGATTTTCAAAGGTACAAGTCACAGCGCAATTATCGAAGCAAACGGTGGAACAATGCCAACGGGAATGGCATTTATTGCGATGAGTAAAGACGCCGGAGAAATACTAGAATCGGTGGTCATCAATGGAACTGGAAGAATTGAGATGATAATCGATGTCACAAATGACGAGGAATTGACTATTCGCGTACCATGTGGCACATACTACGGCAAGAGTGAGGAGTTGTTGATTGTAGGAGGACATCACGATACTGTTTATCATGCCCCTGGTGCTGTTGATGACACCTCAGGTACTGCAACAGTTCTTGAGATTGCAACAATGTTTTCTGAGTACATAGCAGAAAACGGTGAGCCTGATAGAACCCTCAGATTCTGCACTTGGGGTGGAGAAGAAGAAGGACTCTGGGGCTCGATTGCATATGTAGATGAGATGAATCAAGATCTTACTGAAAATTTACGATTATACATAAATCTCGACATGAACCATGTTGATATCGATTATGAAACCAGAGGTAACTCAGTGACACTTTTCACAAACGATGCAGATGATTACAAGCACATCGAAGCTCTTGCTGAGGAATACAAGAAGGATAACCCAATGATGGCTGAAAAGTACAGAATCAACCTTGGTTTGTACGACGGACCTAAGGGAGCGTCGAACGGTATGCCATGTAACTCTGACCACTGCCCATTTGTATACGACCTCGATGGTGGAAACACCATAGGTAGGGCGGCAGTTTGCTATGGAAGTGGTTCTTTGGAGTACCACACATACCTCGATGACATCTCAAGGTTGAATGAAGAGAGCCTTGGAATCTCTGCAACAATATATGGAAACTACATGAAGTTCCTAGCATACAACCCGGATGAGTGAGGGGAGGACATGGTCAAGCCGAGCGCACATGCAAGCCACATATTGGTTAAAAGCAAGGGTGAAGCAACCCAACTCGCTACAAATATCAAGAAACTCAAAGATTTCCAAAAAACCGCTCGCAAGAAATCTACCTGCCCTTCCAGTCAGAAAGGTGGAGACCTCGGCTGGTTTAGAAAAGGCCAGATGGTAAGAGAATTCGAAGAGGCAGTGTGGAGTACTCCATTGAAAACTGTGTCACCACCAGTAAAGACTCAATTCGGCTACCACCTGATTTGGGTACACGAGAGAGAAGAGTGATTCCATGGCCACTAGAATTGGGCTAGAGTCATACGAAGTAATGGCCAAACATGGTGTTTTTGATCATGAAAAGGATAGCGAACAACCGTTTGTGGTATCAATTTGGGCAACTCTGGTTAATGACCTAATTGAGGATGACATAAATCAAACATTGAACTATGCAGACCTACAAGCAGCTGTAGATTCTGAGGTTGTCAATTCAAAACCTGTCAACTTGATGGAAACGCTATGTAGCAAGTTAGTGGCTAACCTGTCTACTAACCAACTAATCTCTGCGATATCGATTAGAATCGAAAAACCCGACGCCCCATTCCCACATCCCGGCGGATTGGCGATTGTCGAGCATGAATGGACGAGGGATTGAAGTCCTCGTGGCTCCAGCATCTGCCATGAGCCAACCATCTAGGGTCTTCGTGCCCTCGGTCACTGAGGAAGATGGTGGAACAATCGGCTTAGGTGTTTTTTCAACCGAAGAAGTAGCTTGGAAAGTCCTCAGAAAGTTTCTCAGTAAATCTCACCTAATGTCCTTAACACGTTCAGACATAGTAATCTGGGAAGTCGACCAAGTTGGGGAAAATGGAATGATCGTGCTCTCAAGCATGCACTGCAGAGACTGTCCTGTTTGCAAAAGAAGAACGTTTTGGATAGATTTGGAAACTTATTCAGCGATGTGCACTGGTAATTTGTGTGAGGCATGGATTGAAGAGTCAACAGTTGAACCGGGAAAAATCGACTTGGGTTGGCCGCCTACGCGATTCTTGAAACAGACAGAAAACATCGAAGATGCTTTGAGCGAGTTGCGGATAGTTGGTGCAGAGATAGAGGCTGCAGGAAGAACACCTGAAGATGCTTTCACATCGATTCCAGAGGAATGATACCGACACCTTCCATTCCTTTGCGAAGCAATTCCCTTGCTTTTTCGCTAACAGCATAGTTGAATTCATCAACCTCGCCATTTACTATAACATGGCAATCTCTGTAGAATGAGTTGTATGCAGTCGCAAGTTCTAGCATGTATAATGCAAAGATGTGTGGTTTATTTTCACTTACCGCGGTATGCAATTTATCTGGGTATGAAGCCATACTTCGTAGTAATTCGTGCATTGCAGGAACAATTTCACCTTGACTTGCAGGTTGTGAATCACGGCCTACCCTTCTTGCGATCGAACAAGCCCTGGTGTGCGAGTACATCACAAATGGTGCGCTTTCACCCTCAAATGAAAGAGCATCTTCCCACCGGAATGTGAATCCTTTGTCCGGACTAACCTTGACTATGTTGAAACGAACTGCTGAGACACCTACTGCTTCGGAAATTGTATTGATTTCATCATCAGATAGATCACTTCTGAGTTCTTTAACCACCGCAGCAGCGTGTGCTTTTGCCTCTTCAAGCAAGTCATCCATGAAGACAACATTTCCTTTTCTTGTGCTCATTTTACCCTCGGGAAGTTTGATGAAAGCATAGAACATCACTTCTGGGATCTTTTCGCCAAGTTCACTCAATGTCATACCAACTTGTTTTGCTTGGAGTTTGTGGTCTTCACCCAATATGTTCACTAAGTCATCACACTGAGTCCATTTCCACATATGGTATGCGATATCTCTTGTTGCATAAAGTGAAGACCCATCTCCTCTTCTATAGAAGAATTCAGTCTTCCCTTTGAGACCTCTTTGTCCGAGGTCAAGGAAATGAGCGCCATTCTCAGCTACTCCGTGTATTTCCAAACTCTCCAATCTCTCCATAAGTGAAGAAACCGAACCATCTACAACAAATTTTGATTCCTTGGTGAAAGTGTCAAACTCAATTCCTAGTCTCGAGAGGGTTTCGAGCATTCCATCTAATACTGGTTTGTACGCCTCCTCAAACTGAGCGAGTACTGAATCATCTCCGTGTTCTGAAGCATGTACTAGTTTTCCAATCTCTTTCTCGATTTCTTCTGCTCCATCCTTTGAACGCAAATTCTGAGCAGCTTGGTACCACCTAACTGTTTCATGGTCTTTCTTGCCAGACCACTTAGGATTGATGCTATCTTCATCATTCAGGATTTCATCGACCTCTTCTCTGCTAAGGTTTTGAAGTGCCCAGGCCAAGACTCCCACTTGTTTTCCCATATCATCGACATAGTATTCAGCACGAACATCGTTCCCGAATAGCCGGTTAAGTCTCACAAGTGTGTCACCTAAAATAGCGTTGCGAGCTCTTCCAACGTGGAATGGACCGTTTGGGTTTGCGCTCGTGTGTTCGATTAACACGTTGCGATTTCCTGGAGATGTTTCGAGTTCCATAACGTTCTCTGCAAGCCAGTACGATCGTGCTTTGAAGTTAAGATAACCTCCAGTTGCCGATACATCGAATTCACCAGAAACTGAAGCCGCTAAATCTGTTGCAATATCAACTGGATTACGACCAAGTTGCTTTGCAAATGCGAAACACGGTAGCGACAAATCGCCTTGGTCTTTTTCTCTGCTTACACCTAAGGCTTTCTTCCAAAAGTCACCCTTTACACCAATGTCAGCAAGTGCTGACTCAAGAGAAGGTTCGACTGAAGCGCGAAGTATATTCATTTTCAAGCCTCACATTATTGGGTATCGAAGAACTGCTGCAAGTCCACCGAATCCAGAGTCTAACTGAGCACCTTCTTCTGTATCTGTTGAAATGAACTTGACTTCTGCACGACCTTTGGCAGCGAGATTTGAGAACTCATCAATAAGTGATACTGAACTGACTTCTGTCAAATCGTCTCCATCTGATTTACAATTTTTACAGGCAGGAAGTGCATCCATTCTACCGATGCTTGTGGACCATTCATTTCCACATGATTTACATTTGATCTCAACAACGTTCTTCCTCATTCCTTCACTGATGAGAAGTTTCGCAACAGCACCTTGTTCCAGTGCCTGTCTAATCATCACTTCACCATATGTCGCTTTTGGACTTGATTTCACTAACTCCTCTAGGAATTCTGTTACAATTTGCCTTTCCGCATCAAGTTCAATTTCACCCATCAGGCCGCCTGCATTATCGACGAGTTCTCTGACACCACTTTCGTTGGAGTAACCTACATCGAAAGTGGTTTTTGCTATTTTCTTGGTTATTTCGTGGTGGAAATATTCGTTCTTGACAACGAAGTCCTTTGTAGCACCTGGACCTCCAATGATTATCGCTTGGATATTTTCTAGTTCAGGAAGCCAATATGAACACGCATGCTCTGTTGCCCGCTTGAAGAAATTATGAGCCGCTTCTTCAATAAGCCTCTCGAAACGCTGAGCAGACTGACCACCTTGACGGTGCTTACCCATGATATTGGAAACCAGATATTCCTGAACGTGTATTCGCTTACCGCTAGCGATTCCATATGCTGCCTCCGCACGGTCAATTACGAATAAACCGTATGATTTCTTATCGATGAGCATGTCTTCTAATTGAGTAAGTTCGAACTTCGAATCACAGCGATATCTGAAAGATAACAAGGGCTGAGGTGGGTCATCAATTACCACTGTGATGTGTCTTGTCTTGTTATTTCCAACAATTATCGCTCCAGTGAATAGGGCAATTCCTCTATCGCCAGCATCTCTGTATTTTGACAGTGATGAAATTGCAGACTCAATTGCTCCCTGCACGTTCTTTTTGGTCGATTTTGATTTGATATTTGCAGCCTGTCCATGTTCATTTTGAAGCATTTGACGTGCATCAGAAACCTGCCTATCAGGAGGTATGATTACCGTTACTAGTTCTGTACCGAATCCCTTCATCTCACGAAGGTCTTCAAGAGCTAATTTGAGCTTTAATCTGCGGGTAGCCTGTTCCGGATCATCACTCATTCAGGTCTCCCCCAGCCCTAAGGGCTGAGGCGAGGACTTTGAAGCCTTCTGAGAAGTAACCATGATGAATGGTCGACTTTCACAGGTGTATGATGCCGACCCAAATTGTCGCCCTAGGCGGCTCCCTACTAAGGCCTGAAGAGGCCGATGAGAGAACGATGTGGTTCGGTCAATTGCGCCAAATGGCTGTTCATTTCGAAGGAAATGGACGGAAATTGGGTATTGTCGTAGGTGGAGGATTGCCTGCAAGAGAGGGAATTACACTGGCAAGAGAATCTTTCTCAAATCCCTATAGACTGGACACTGTCGGCATTGCCGCCACAAGGTTGAATGCTACAATCTTACAACAAACCCTGCAAGATATTGGCTGCGATGTTTCCCCAGTGATACCTAGCTCCACAAATGAGGCTGCTGAATTACTAGAATCACACAATATCGTTGTAATGGGAGGTACAACTCCTGGGCATACCACAGATGCAGTATCGGTAGCACTTGCAAGAGACTGCGGAGCATCTCATTGCGTGATAGCGACAAACGTAAGCCACATCCATGATAGTGACCCAAGAGAGAATCCAGATGCCAAGCCTATCGAAGAGTTGACTTTAGCAGAATTAGCGGAAATAACCGGTACAGAGCCGCTGGGACCTGGTGGTTCAGCAGCAGTTGACCCTGTCGCAGTAAAGTGGGCAATGGAAGCAAGTATCAAACTCGCAGTTTTAGATGGCAGAGACCTCAGTAGAGTTGAGGATGCCCTAGAGGGAAGGCCGTTTATTGGAACATTGGTCAAGGTGGATTGATATCATGGTGGATGCAAAGGCGATTAAAGACAAAGTGAGCAAGAAGATTAACAATACCCGTTCAAAAATTAGCTCACACATCAGCGCTCACAAGCACTGTAGAATCTGCGGAATCAATATTGATGTTAAAGCAGAACCACGCATCTGTAACAGTTCTGAGTGTGAATCTGCTCTTGAGAAAAGAGAAAAGAACGATAGAATGATGAGAATCATGTTCTTCATATTTGTTGGAATATTCTTTGTCCCAATACTACTAAGTTCAGTAGGAATTCTTGGGGGCTAAGATTGTCTGTGCCATCCCTCTGGAAGCAGAAGAGGATCACTTGCCATATTTTCCTTGCAACGTCGAACTATTTCCAATCGAAGAGCGGTTACACCAACATCATCAAGAGATGAAATTGTCACACACCCTTCTTCATCCAATAGAACTGGAAGTTGAGGCTCTCCCTCTCCATCCCACTGTGACTCTGCTTCCTTTACTTCATCCCAATTCTCAGGTCTTGGATCCATCAAATCAGCCTTTGAAACTACAACAATCATGTCGATATCTGGCAGTAACATTTTGACCTCATTCAACAGATTGTGTTGGTCATCAAGCGAAGTACCACACTGTTCTGAAATGTCCATCAGGAATATGCAAAGGCTACCGACGTGCTCGATTGCAGCTATAGCCTGCATTTCAATCGCATTTCTATCATCCATCGGCCTATCCAATAGACCAGGAGTATCTACCATTTGGTGAGGTACTCTTCGATGTTTGAAATGTCCAACGTGTAGTTGCTTTGTAGTGAATGGGTAATGATTCACTTCCATGTTACCACTGGATAAAGAGGATATGAAAGCACTCTTACCAACATTCGGCGCACCACATACGACAATAGTTGGACAAACTTGGTCGATTACAGGCAATTGGCGCAGAATCATGCGGCTTTCATGTAACCAATCAAGAGAAGGGCCTACTCTTCGCATGATGCTTGATAGACGGCCGTAGGCTTCCTTCCTTGCATCGTGCATAACCTCAAATCGTGCAGAACGAACGATTTTGTCTGAGTTTTGCTTTGCGATTTTTCTCATTTGCTTTGCACCCCAACCAAGCATGGAAAGATGATGTCTGTAGTCATCACAACCAACGCAAGCATCAACCATCGCCTTATCGAAGATTGGCATTTGGTCAAGGCTAGGCCATGATTTTTCGGTGTCTTCAAGATACTGTGACATAACATCAGCAGCTGTTTGAACCATTCTGGTCAACTGTTTCCTGACCCTAAATACCTTAACTGGGTCATCAACTCTGTCTGCTGACTTTTTAGCCCTGCTAAATCCTTTGTCGAGAACCTCCTCTTCAGTGAGTACGGTAACTAAGTCTCTCCATACCACTTTCATCAGGATGCCTCCATATTGGCGGTGAAGCCTTACGTTTTTCAATTGGTAAGGTGATTTTTGCATGCGTTAGGGCTTAGAAGGAGGAGCCCTGACAGCGAGCCATGTCAGACCTACCAGACTGGGCCAAGAAAATGTGGAAGGACCTTGGTTCTCCAGATATTAGCGAATTACAAAGCGTTCATACAGGCGATCTAATGGAGCGCAGGCACGGTTTGAGAAAGGATGACTTAGTTGAAGTTCAACTCGACGCGAGAGCATTGAGAGGCGATGACCCAACTTGGGTTAAAGGTCGACTTTTGTCCTCTGGAAAGTCCTCACTCGAGATTCTAACCGCTGAAGGAGAGCATTCTTACATCGCTAGAGAAGTAATAGTCAAAATTGTACTTATTGCACACACAAGGCCTGCTTACATCGATGACAAAGAATTGCTAGAATTCGAGAGAGCTGACCAAAAGAGACGCACTAACCTCCACGAAAAGGTCGAGAAGAAGACCAAAGGTAATGATGATTCACACCTTTGGGGATGATAATATGTCATGGGATGTTATCGATAATCATCACTTGGAGAAATCATTCGAATTTCCAGACTTTGCTAAGGCATTAGAATTTGTCAACTTGGCTGGACAAATCTGCGAAGACCAAGACCATCATGCTGAGTTCATCCTAAGTTGGGGCAAAGTTGTGATCAAAACTTGGAGCCATGACGCCAACGGAATTACTGACCGAGACCACAAACTTGCGAAAGCAATAGATGAGGTGTCAGTAAATGGACCCTAAAGGAAGGGATGAACCCGGATACAGAATGCACGCATTTGTTTGCGGGCACACTAGGCCAGAAGGCTCTGCAAGGGGTTGCTGCTCTGAGAAAAATTCACTTGATTTAATGCGTGAATTCAAAATCGCAGCAAAGGAGAGAGGAATTATCGACGTTAGGGTTCAGAAATCCGGTTGCTTGGATTTCTGTGAGGCTGGGCC
>CAXPMI010000031.1:0-74216 GCA_964218365.1 Candidatus Poseidoniaceae archaeon | reverse complement strand
TCTGAAGGCAAGGTTCGTAAAGTAATCAACGGCGAAGTTGTTTACGTGCGAATTAGACGTGTTGTCAAGTCACAAGCTTGAGTTTCATGCAAGCATATTTCTTCTAGCAATGAATGCAAAGATTCCGATTGCTAGTACCGCCCCGATTGTAATCGGTAGTGCTAGGTTTGACGAGTTGTCTTCATCCTCTGTCCATGTGACCGGGTTTGTAGATGCTGTTCCAACATCAACTACTTGGTAGCCTTCGAAGTGATAAGGAACGAATATTGAGCATTCTAGAGTTAATTCTCCTTCATTTGCTGAGTCCCAGTTCATCGGGATCTCAACAGTTTCACCGGCGTCAGCAGTGTAAGGTAGGGATAGTCCGACGTTTGCATCAGTACCATTTGATGTGCATGGTATGAGGAAAGTTGCAGGAGCATCTCCGCTATTAGTTACTGTAGCCATAATACCCAGTCTTGTGTTTACGCTACTCTCATCATCGCTTTCAACCAATGAATCAAAAGTAAGCATTGGTAAATCTAGTACTACATCGAAATGGTTGACCTTTGGAAGGTCGTTGATTTGTTGCTCATAGTCTCCCCATGGAGTTGATAGAACGACCAGAGCACTCGCACTCTCCTCGTGAATTACTCCTGCCCCGTCTTGCCAGCGAACCATTCGATCTCGCTCATCAATGGCTATTTCGATTACATTATCACCCATGTTAGCAGCATCGAATGTGCTGTTATCCCCTAATGGAGATGTACTTACTGAATCATACCCCATTTCATATCCATAGAATACGACATAGCCGTTTTGGACTCCTACAGTGCGGGTTGTTAGAATGTTAACCCAATTGTCGGTCATGTCTCCAGTTCCTGTTGAGTTTGACCATGTGACTTGTGCATCATCCCAAATGATGATATCTTCATCACTAATTCCTCCATTTAGACTAGAATCAATTACAGAAATTTCACCAAATACTTCGATAGGTCCTGTGCTAGTCATGTTTGCACCATCCAATGAACATATACCATGACAAGTGATTCCTGCTCCAAATACGGATCCAGAAACGATCAATGTTCCCTGGACGTCGATGCTCCAAGCATTTAGCCTGTCAGGGATAACTAGTGATGTCCCGTTGCCAGATAGTTGGTCTGCAGCTAGCAGTACTGGTGTGTTCATCTGTGGGGATAAGGTTACAGATTCGATAGAAGAAATCTGGAAAGGATTTGTCGTTATGTTTACTGTTATTGCTTCAACATCTAGGCTACCATTCCAGTCGAACTGAGTTCCAGTCCAATTTTCTGTAGTTTCGTTATTTATCTCGATATCAATGCCGTAGAGAATTTCTTCTGCAAAGTTAATTCGAAGAACTCCCTCCTCGCCCAAGAAATCAACATCGACCAACACATTTGCGGTCCCAGCTAGATTTAGCATTGGTTCAGCGACAGCACTCATTGAACCTGAAATAACCATAGTTGCTCCATCTTCAACTGTGACAGTTGTTCCTTCCTCGATATCATAGTCGCCGGATACTGTCCATGTTGCGCCACTCTCGACGGTATATTCTCCTGAGAGTGTGCCGGATGCGCTATCTTCAGTGTCGGCAGTAATCTGGGTGGCATTAGCAATTGGAAGACCAATCAAAATTATCAGAGTCAAGAATAGGGCTCTTCGCATAATGACTGCTCTATCTAAAGAGCAAATGAATCATACCCCTTCATTATTCATCAATATGGCACATCTTTCCACCCAATCTTGTATCCGATTAGATTGAATGACCTGTGTAAAACCGGTGTGATTACTACCAACAAGACCATTGGAAGAATCAAATCTCTATCACCGTGTGCAGAACCAGTCAGGAAGATTTGACCAAAGACGAAGACTGAGATTGCAAATGGTAGTGTGTCAAGAAGAGGTGCTTTACTGGATACATCACCTTCTCTCTTCATGCCCTTGCGTCTCTTGAAATAAGAACCAGTTGAATCTCCAACCAGGCTCGTAAATCCGAGGAAGGTGCCCATTACGAATGCACCTGCTGCCCATCCTGTCGCTGCTTCGGTTGGTGAAATGAAAACCCAATTCTCCGGAACCATTGTCATGAGGTAGCAAAGCAGTCCACTGGTTAGGGAGCCTCCAATCAATCCATTCCAGGTCTTACCGTCTCCAAGTAGTCGATTGCCATCTTTGTGTAACCTTCCTCCGTCGATAGGCCAAGGGCCATAACCAGTTTTTGGTAGCCACTTACCCCACATCATTGCAAAGGTATTGACCAAAAACCCGGGCAAGTAAATCCAAAGCGTAAACAACATCATTTCGAAGACGTTGAAATCTTCCATGATATCATGCTGTACGATTAGGCCTTTGAACTCAGTGGATAAAATCCCCTCGCGATGGGCTTATGAGCCTCACTATTATGGAAGCAACATGGCAGGTATGACGGTCCTTGTTGTCGGTGGAGGGGGCAGGGAACACGCCCTTTGTCTAGGTCTTGCAAAGAGTCAATCCATCAGTGAAATTCACTGTGCTCCTGGAAATGCTGGAACCGCAGAAATCGCAACTAACCACTCGTTTAACCAAGTTTCAGATTTAGTTCATCTTGCTTTCCAGTTACAGGTTGATTTTGTCGTTGCCGGTCCTGAGGCTCCACTGTGTGAAGGTCTTTCTGACAAATTGGCAAAGATGGATATTCCTTGCTTCGGTCCAGTCGCTGCCCTTGCTAGACTTGAGGGGAGTAAACTGCATGCAAAGCAAGTGATGAAAGAAAATGGAGTTCCAACTGCTGACTTCCACGTTTTGGACAAGAATAGCGATGTTGATTCAGCATTGGACGACTTTTCCGACAATCCATGGGTAATCAAGAGAGACGTTCTTGCTGGTGGAAAGGGAGTTGTGGTCACAACAGATCGAGACGAAGCTAAGGAATTCATTACAGATTCAATCAGAACAGACGGCAAGGTACTGTTAGAGGCCTTCCTTCCTGGCGAAGAAGCAAGTATGCTTGTTGTTATGGACGGAAGTGGGTACGTTTGTTTGCCGGCTAGCCAAGACCACAAGCGTGAGTTTGAAGGTGATAAAGGCCGAAATACTGGTGGAATGGGTGCTTATGCTCCTGCTCCAGTTTACACAGATTCAGTCAAGGAAAAAACCGTGAAGAGAATCGTTGAGCCAATGCACAAAGCCCTTTCTTCTCGCAGAATTCCATACCGTGGAGTGCTCTACGTAGGGCTGATGATCGATGAGCACGGGGACCCATATGTTGTAGAATTCAATGTCAGATTTGGAGACCCAGAATGCCAAATCACAATCCCTCTAATCGCAACAGATTTGGGAGATGTACTACACGCTGCCTCGGTAGACAAATTATCGAATTTAAATGTTGAATTCCACAACAAACATGCAATGACGGTTGTTCTTGCAGCAGAAAACTACCCAGGATCAGTTGAGAAGGGTAGGAAAATTAGAAATCTACCAGATTCAGGAGATGATTCTTGGGTAAATCATGCTGGCACAAAGATGGAAGATGGAGTTCTTCTTTCAAACGGTGGAAGAGTATTATCTTGTACAGGTATTGGTAATGATTTGCAAGAAGCCTCTGCGAAGGCTTACTCCCTAATTGAGCAAATCGAGTTGGCCGGCTCTCACTATCGCCGTGATATTGGTCACAGAGCCCTATAGGCATTTGAACAGAAAATGCCTTGCAGCAGTCCGTTTTACAATATGTGTGAATATATCCAAATTTATTGGTAATAGGTAACGCATAAAAAGGGGTCATTTGTGGCCGCAATGCTACAGCCTTTAGGCTGCACCTAGAAAACTAGAGGGAAACACAATGTCGACACAAAACGACGAAAAAATTGGAGCAACCAATCCAATGCTCGGGATGCTTATTGCGCCCCTAGCAATTTTGGTTGCAATATTGGCTGACTTTGGTCTAGACTTTGGTCTAGTCCTTGATGTAGAAGGAATGGAACCATTTGCTGCAGTTGCAATTGCAGCGGTTCTCGGAATGGCACCTCGTGTCATAAAAGAAAGCAACATCATTCAACAAGGCGCAGCACTTTCCCTCGTCACCCTTGTTGTATCACTGATTCTGGCAGAAGGAGTGGCTATGTTCACTGATTCAAACTTCCTAGGTTTGATTTTCTTCATTGTGATGTTTGGCGGATATTTACTTGATTCCAACGGACGTCATGAGTGGAACACTGTCCTTGTATTCTCTTTCACAGGACTTTGGGCTGCAATGATTGCAGCCGGAAACTTCGCTGACAACCAAACCAAGTTGTTCACCCTTGATGGACAGGAGTACATCAGAACTGCCGCTTGGCAAGAAGCAATTGGATTCGTGTTCTTCAACACTCTGGCAATCTTCGTCATCCTTGGATTACTGGCAGCGGTACTGCTACGCGGTGTTCTAACACCAGCCACTGACAAGGGATGGTTTGGATACATCAAGCCACACGATGGTGGATGGAATAACGCAACGCTTCCGCTTCAGGTCGCTCTTGCAGTATGGGCAGCAACCCACATTGCTATCATGTACTACTTCAACACTCTAAGTGACCTTGACATCCTAGCAATATGGTCTGAAGAAAACTATCACGGATACATTGGTTTCTGGCCTGCTGCTTTCACCGGACTTGTAGCACTAACCTGTGCATGGATGTGTGCAGAGCGATGGTACACCCGTGCGATCTTTATCGGTTCAATGTGGACTCTTTACATCGTTTCTTCGCTGTTTGAATCCGGACACTGGTCTAATGACAATTTGTCTGGAACTTGGGCAGTTTGGATTTGGTTCGGTATCACCTTCTTCATTGGTGTTCTAATCTACTGGTTCGCAACACACGAAGATTATGGCGGTTGGATGAACAGAGAACTACACGAGCCTAGCCAAGCCAGGGTATTCTGGTCTAACCACTGGGCAGGAATCATGACCTTCATGGCTTTCCTTGTTGCACTTGCAATCAGAGTTCAATGGTACTTTGTACCTTCAATGAATTCTGCAGGCCTAGAATCTTGGGACCTTACAGGAGGTTCTGACCCATGGTACATGAAGAGAGTAGTGGACTACGTTATCGCAGAAAATGCTCACTTGATTTTCGATGCAGACAGAAACTACCCGGTTGGAGGAATCAATCCTCGACCGCCATTGTTCTCTTGGTCAATGGCAATGGGCGCTATGCTGCTTACAAACCTTGGATTGTCCTCGGACGAGTCCGTATGGTATGCAATGCTTGCACTACCTGCAATCTTTGGTGCACTAATCGTATTCCCAATGGCGGCAATTGCAAAGGACCATTTCGGAAAGGGTGCAGGAGTAATCGCAGCGTGGTTAATCGCATTCATGCCAACACACGTCCAAAAATCAACATGGGCTATGGCTGACCACGATTCGTACGTCCTTCTCTTCCTAACTGCTGCGTTTATGTTCTATCTGCGTGCAGTCAAAGCGGGTGGAGATGAAAGACTTTCAAGGCACACAAATGCATCTCCGTCTGGAATAATCAAGGCTATGGCAGAGGTTCTAAAGCAGCGCAGAAAAGCTTCTGCAAATGCAATTGCTGCTGGTGTATGCTTCAGCATCGTAGCACTTGGTTGGAAAGGATTCGTATACGGTCCAGCAATCATATTCCTTGCTTACTTTATTCAAGTTGCAATGAACATGTTCAGAAGAAAGGACAGCACAATCCTGTCTGCCCTTAACATAATGATGCTCGGAACAATTTACGTGATGGTAATGCCATTCTATGCACACCCACAAATCAACCTTGTCTTGAACAGCACTGGTTTGACACCATTATTGTTCATCACATTGTTTACAGTTGCCATCGCATGGATCACAACAGGATTTAGAGACAAGCCTTGGCTGCTAGTATTAGGTTCTCTCCTAACAGGAGGTATCGTGTTTGGAGTGGTTCTATATCTACTACAAATCACCGACCAATCCAATGCTTGGAATATATTGACAACTGGTTCTGGATACTTCACTAAGAACAAGATTTTCGGAACAATTGCTGAAGCGAGCGCCCCTAGTAGAGGTCAACTCTTCGCCTCCTTTGGACCGATTGTCTTCGTACTAGCTATCGTTATGGGAATTATTGCTCTGTGGGATGGAATAGTAAAGAAGAGCCAGACAAAACTCGTTCTAGGAATGTGGGTCATCGTCGCAGCATACATGGCATGGTCCGCAGGAAGATTCCTGTTCAACGCTGCACCTGCAATGGCTATTATGGGTGCTTGGGGAATTGTGACACTCTGGGGAGCAAGCGGCGCTAGTAACATGGCACGCTCTTGGAGGCGCATGGGAATCAGGACACCTGGTGAAAGAATTTCCAATGCTAGAAAGGCAGTTTGGAGAACACCACAATTCAGTGCAATCGGTCTGGTTCTAATCATGCTGATTGGACAGCATGCAACATACGGTATCGACGCTGCTATGCCAGGTTCTTCCAGGCATGAGGCAGAAATGGATGAGACAATTTTCAATATCGCTCCTGATATCCTGAGATGGAATGACTTTGGTTTCTCAATCTTGGATGATAGTGTATATGACGAGAATTCTCGCTGGTACCTTGGATCATTTGGTTCAGGTTACAACGATCGTGGATGGAACTTGGCATACGACTGGCTTGCAAAGCAAGACACAGACCAATCATATTCTGACCGACCAGCGTTTGTATCTTGGTGGGATTATGGTTTCCAAGCTCTAGAAACCGGTGACCACCCATCCGTTTCTGATAACTTCCAGTCAGGTATACCTGCGTCAGGTAACATGCTACTTGCAAGAAGCCAAGATGACCTAGTTGCTATGTTCATCTGGAGATTGTCAAGTGCTGACCTTGCTTACAATGATGCAAGAACAGGAGAAAGTGCTCACACATCTTCATTCCTGAACACACTTTCCAACCATTTGACCGACGAGCAGAAATCTGAATTTGTCACAATCCAGACAAACATGGATGCAGATGGTGTCGTAGACCGTTCGTTCAAGGTCACACAGGTTAACGGCGATGTCGTAATGGCTGAAGGTAGACTGATTGAAGATGGTGTATTTGGAAAGGATGTCAACACATACTACATGGTATTCGAAGATGGAGAAGCTATACCTTGTCCTACCTCTGCAGATTGTGTAGGTGACTTCGCTTTCGCAAACGAGGGTGAAGCACAACCAGTATTCAACAACAATATTCGTGCGGCTTCAGATACAGAGTCAAATACAACTCACTACATCTTCGGGGACTATTGGTATACCTCTGATTTGGTAGAGGAATATGACTCTGTTAGCACAAATATTCACCGCAAGAACGCTGGAATTGCTCTAGTCACGCAGATGCTAACTTCTGCATTGGACAGCGAAGAAATCCATGCACTATACACCGACTTATCGAACAACGCAGTATATACTGTCCAAGATTACGAAGGTGCACCAGGTGAAACAATCACTAGAAACCACGAAATCAGGTACTTTGCTATTGATAACAGACTGTATCCGAGGGCAGGATTGTACAGTTCTGAATACAGCGGTGGTAGCCCAACTGGAATTTTCGGAGCACCAACAATTCTTTCAGGCCAAGATTTCGACACCTTCATGGATGAAGTTTACATGACTACTCGTGGACAGTTCAATGATGAAATGACAAGAGAAGAATTCGATGAAGAAATGAGAAAGGACGTTCTCAACCAACAGTCTGGGGCAACATTCGACCCGTTAAGCCTAGTTGACATTAGGATCGACCACACCCCTGCGTTCTTCGAAACAATGCTCGCGCGTGCATACGTAGGATATGGAGCATCCACTCTTGGATTCGCTACAACAGAGCAACCAGGGCAACACTTCGGTCAGTCTGGTACTCCTAATTCGATAATGACTAACGCAGTTCCACTACCGGGTGCAATGATGAACCACTTTGTGATTGCAAACTGGTACAATGCAGAAAACCCAGACGACATGTTGGGTGCTGCAAACACACTAGTCAAGATTCTGAAGTACTACCCTGGTGTTGAAGTCGGAGGTACAGTAAGTATGTCAGATGATGGCACACCTCTTCCAAATGTCAGAATTCTAATCGAGAGAGATGCATTCTCCGGTGAAGATGAAACTGACCTTGACGAAGATACATACTGGGTTCCAATCGGTTACACAGATGCTGATGAAAACGGCGAATGGTCTTACACCGTACCTGCTGGAAAGATTAGAGTTTCAGCATATGCAGGTGTATTTGACGATGCAGAGGCTAAGGATACAATCCAGACTGGCGAATACGCTGCTGGTTTGGGCGACTTGACTGTTAACACGAACGATAACCGTGAAACCAACTTGATCACTGCTCTTCTAGGTAAGGTCGCAAACATGTCCTGGATGGGTGAGGTGACACAAAACATCACAGGAGCACAAGCTGACCAAGAGTTTGGTACTTCTATCGACACAGACTTTGACATTGCAGTCGATTCAAGTGGAGTCTCTGGTACAGTTACATGGACAGGACACGAGTCTTTCGAAGGTGATGCTCTAGACGGAATGGACTTTATCCTACGCAACGTTTGGGGTATGGCCAGCAATTACTCTGTCTCAACAACAAGTGGTTCTTTCACAACCGACGAAGGTGATACAAGAATTATTCAAGGAACTGGTGAAGTCATGTTCACTGAAAACGGAACTTTCGATACTCAAGGAAACACTGGAATTGTTTACGGATTTACTGGAAATTACACTCGCAATGTCTTAGATGGCCGCTCATACACAGCTAACGCAACATTTACTGGGGCAGGTTCAATTGTCGCAGAATGGATTGATTATGACGCTCCTGCATGTGTAGAAGAGACTGTGGGTGACGAAACAATCGAATCACTACCTACATTCGAAGAAACAGTAGATGGTGAAACAATTAACTCAACCCACATCGCTTGTTTAACCTCCGAAGCAGACACTTACCTATTCGAGGGCACAGTTGATGCAAACGGTAGAATGACCGCTGATGGAGAAGTAATCGTTGTCAAGTTCCTTGATGGTGAGACATTCGAAGGTACTGGCGTTTACGAAGGAATTGGAAGCGTTAATGGTACAGGTCTATTCATTGGTGAGGGAACCTTCTCTGGGCCAATGGTGGCGCCAGGTTCATTCTACAAGACTGGATTAATGCCGGGAACTTACAACATGATTGCAGTAATGGAAAACGGTAGAGAAATACTTCTCCCTGACCCAGTCGAGGTAGGAGTTGAACCTACTACTGACTTGGAGATGAAGATGCCAGGTTCAATTTTCGAAGATACACTGTTTGCTGATTACTTCACAAATGGCGACCCAACACCACTTCCGAATGAGACTATCGAACTAGTTGACTTTGGATTGGAAGAAGGTTCAGAACCGGTACTGATTGAAACAGATGAAAACGGTAACTTCAGTTATGGGCCTCTTGCTACTGGTGACTATCAGTGGAGAGTGGATATTGACGATGATGACTGGTATGAAGTCGAATACAATTTCAGCGTAGGTCTTGATTCACAGAATGTCACTCTAGCAGTATCTGTTCCTACAATGCGTGATGTAACAATTCAACTAAATGACGGTGGGTCTGGTATAGACTTGGCTAACAGAACATTGACTTTCTCTAGTTCCCTAGGAACAGACCTCAACGATATCACTTTGACCGCACAATCGGATGAAACCGGTTTCGTTCATGCAGAGATATTCATGGGCGACTGGGTCATTTCAGATGAAACCGATGAGAACTTCGTTTTATGGCATGAAGTTGAAGTTGGTGAAGACGATGTTGAATTGGATTTGACTTATGCGGTAAGCGCATGGGTTAATGGAACGGTTTGGGCTATACCAGGTCTAAACGATCTATTGCAAGATCCTCAGTATAACAACGCCTCAGATATCCCGATGGAGATGAGACAACCTGCGACCAACGTGAATGTTGAAGCACGCTCTGGTAATATCATACTTGCGACTACCACTGACTCACAAAACGGAACATATTCCATAAGAATGCCAGCAGGTGTTGAGTTCCACATCAATGTGCAAAGCTTTGCTGGATTAACAAGCAATGTCTTGACAGCAGGTATGCTGGTTACAGATGCATCGGATGATGTTGATAGAGACCTAATCCTAGAAGAGTCTAATGCCCTACAAGGAACTGTTTGGCTGAGAGATTCTCCGGTAAATGGAAGCGGAATTACTTGGGGCGATGGAATCACAGGAGCAAGTGGTGCAGAAATCATTGCAACTGACGAAAATGGACTTGAGTGGAGAGATGAGATTGACGATGCTGGAAATTTCTTGATGTACCTTGCAAACGGAACATACACAATTTCCGCATCCAACTCTGACATGAACGTTCAACCAGTATCTGTTTCAACTGAGAACGATACTAACAGAGTAGAAGTTGTAGCAGCACCGGCTAATGTTTCTCTTACTTTGAGGATATTCTTGGATACAAATGACGACCTTGCATGGGAAAACGGTACCGCAGTTTCACCTACATTCAATATCACATCGATCAATGAGTTCGGTATTGATGTCACAGTTACTGAAGACATGTACGATGCAAACACTGGTGAACTTACAGTCGAGTTGTCTGTTGGTAATTACATCATCACCATGATGGATGATGACCCAAGAGACGAAAACGCAAGCGACTTCAGGAAGTTTGCACCAGGTCTTCCTTCAATTGACATTGGACTAGATACAATAGAAGACCCTGTTGACATAGCGATAACACCTGAATATCTTGTTGCAGGTACCGTACTAATGGAAAGTGGATTCCCACTTGAGAATTCAACAGTTTGGTTGAGAAACGAAGCAGGTGATGACTTCTATCCACTTGCAACCGATGAGAATGGTACGTTTGCAGAATACATTGCCGCAGGCGAATGGTTTGTAGAAGTTTCAGACTACATAGCCGACAGCAATGAGACTGAAATCTTCAGAGATGTCCTTATTCTCGATGGAGCAGTTACCGATTTGAATTGGAAGACCAAGACAGCATTGAACGTTACAATGCAATTGAAAGAATCACTAACAGATTCAAACATCACCGCTACAAGGATCACCGCTGTAAGCCTTGATGGACTAGGTAATGTAAGCCTAGGTCCTTCTGACAATGAAGGAATCATCAACGAAGTTCTGATGCCAGGCAACTGGACTTTGATGCTTAACAGAACAGATACCCTTGAGATGTGGTCTCTAGATGTTGGAATCTACAACTCAGCCGATACAGTAGTCGGTAACACATGGGATGTAGGTGCTGTATATGTTGACAAGCATGTTCTTGTTGGTGGAAAAATCTTCTGGGATCTAAATGAGGATGATATCCCTAACTCTGGTGAAGGAATAGATTCTGTCAATGTTTCAATCAGTTCCGAGAGTGGATTCTCTGAAAATTTAACAACCGATGAAGATGGTACATGGAAACTATTCGTTCCAATCCGTGAAAACTACACAGTAGTTGCCGAGAAGGCTGGATTTGATTCTGTGACCTACGAAGATGGAAACACAAGCTTCTACGTTGTCAACGACACACACGAAAGTCGTGATTTCGAAATGAGCGCAGGACTTGTAGAAGTATCAGGAAATGTAACTGACATTTTGGGTGCGACTACCAGATTAGATGGAGCCACAATTACCCTTTACCCTGCTAGCGGAATTGTCCGTGATGCTATCGTTATTCAGGATGTAGTGTTTGATAATGACGTATTATCATGGAATGCAAGCATCGAACCGGGCAACTGGATTGTTGTGGTTGAAGGAACCGATGTTGATGAAAACGGTGGCGGAATAGCAATTGGATTGCTAGAGGCCTCAGTTCAAGAAGGAGCAACTCTTGACCTAGTAATGGAGAAAGGTGGATTGATATCCATCTCTACAACATGGCTAACAATCGATAGCGTTGAATTCCACGCAGGAGATGTTTCAGAGGGAGTTGACGTCGAAATAGACCTTGGAGATGGAGTTGCATGGGAAGTTCCATTCGATTCAAATGGTGAAATCGAGATGATTCTACCTGCAGGTAGTGTTTCATTTGACAGTGAATTCGAATCAATTCAGCACGACCTAAACCTAGCAATGGAGTACAACGCAGGATTAACTGTGGAAGTAATACAAGACACTGCTGAGGACCGCTTGTTAGAGTTCACTCGCCGTGTTAACTCAGACCTTGTTGTTGAGATCATCTCGGTTGATGCAGAAACAGCAGACTTTGACCCATCTGACCTAACAGACCTAACTGCTAAGGAAGACGGTAATGGATACAAGGTAATCACAATGAAGTTGAGCCTTACATACGAAGGTACGGAGATCTCCGATACTTTCACTGCATCTGGTTCAACTGGCGTAACACAGGATGCGGAGTTCTGGACTATTGAGTACAAGAACTCAACAGGCGATTGGACCGAAGCAATGGACGTAGCAATGGGCATTGGAATGAACAATTCAGATTCAGACCAACTCTTGTACACTGAAGTAGACGTTAGAGTAACTCTACCACTCAAGAATCAATCACAGACCTATGATGACGGACATGCTGTTAACATGAGATTTACTGCAGACGCTGGAGCGAGCGAAGCAAGTGCAAGAGTATTCATTCCACAGCAGTACAACATCTCATTGGTCGATGCACCTGAATCAATCGGTGTTGGAGTCGGGGATGAAACAATCGTAACCCTAAGAATCGTTAACAACGGTAACGGTGATGATACCGTTACAGTTGAATCTGGACTCTCTTGTGAAGGATGGACTGTCGCACCACCAATTTCTAATGTAACTGTGGCAGCAAGCAGTGAGAGAAGCCAATCATTCACAATTTATGCACCTGCAGATGCAGCAGCTGAAGATGAATGCCCGGTTTCATTCACTGCAAATAGCGAAGGCGACTTCGCTGAGCAATCTCAGTCGACAACCGCAATTATCTCTGTGGCTAAATTAGTGATTGATGAAGGTGGAGTAGAACCAAGAAATGCTGATGCTAAGGCAAACGCTGATGGACAGTTCATCATTCCAATCAGGAACGATGGATTCCTTACAGCGGGTGATGTAATCGTTTACTTAGCGGCAGACGAACTTGGTAACACTGTGTATCCACAACAGCAAGTAACTATCACAGTTCCAGCAAATGGTGTTGCATATGCATCATTCGATTACTCTGACCTGCCACCAGGTGACGCTAGATTGAAGGTTACTTTGGATGTAATTGGAACACCAACACACGATGACAGTGATGAATCGGCAATCATCACCATCAAGTTCTCGAACATAGCAGATGAAGATGGTGAGTCTGATTGGTTGGTTGTAGTAATTATCCTTCTAACTGGATTGGTAATGTACGGTGGATACAAGACTGCACGCAGAGGGTCTTCTGGACGATTCTGATATTCCAACAAGGATTCTGCCTCCATTATAGAGGCAGAATCCTGTTGGTTTCAGACATATATTGAAGCCATTGACGTGGTAGTGTTGAACTATGTGGGAAGAGAAAGAACTCGGAAATGTTGAGTTCATTCCCGAACCGTCTGACTATCGGATATTATCTGCAGCTGACTCAGCAACTATTGGACACCAAGAAGGTTGGCGAAGTGAGGTTTTGGGTTGGGCACCAACTCCTGTTCCTGTTGTCTCTAGACCAAAGCGACTACGACAGCGACTTATTAGCACTGGATTTTTCTTAGTTTTGATTTTGATTATGTGGGCTGTTTGGAGAAGTCAACTTCTTTTCATAGAAATACCACCTTCAAAATCAGAGTGGGCCTTTGAGGACTCTGGTGCAAGAGAATTACAGTCACTAGGCTATACCGGGGATGGAATACGAGTCTGTATGGTTGACACAGGTATTGATCCTAGCCATTCAGATTTGAAATCGATTGATTTGATATTCAAGGATTTCATCACGGGTTCTAATCAAATTGCAGACCAAGGTTCTCTTGCTCACGGAACCATGATGGCAGGTATTTTGGTTTCTGATGGATACCTCAAGGGGGTAGCTCCAGGAGTTACTCTTGGAATGGCGGCAGCCCTTGGAGATGATGGGGAGGGTGGAAATAGCGGTGACCAGAATGTTGTTGCTAGTGCCATTGAATGGTGTTGGAAAACATTCCAAGCCCACATTATTTCTCTATCTTTAGGTGGAGAGAGTGATCCTAATGCAACCACCGATGGCCCAACCTCAAATGCAGTCAAACAAGCGATTGCAAATGGCGTTTATGTTGTTGCAGCAGCCGGAAATGACGGTGGGCCAGATGACGATGGTAGAGTTGCTACTCCATCAGATGTGCCTGGAGTAATTTCAGTTGGTGCTTTGGATGTTAATGGAGATATTTGGGAGGGGTCTTCCCTTGGCTACACTAGCGATGAGAGTGCAGAAGTTTACCAAAATCCAAACAAGAAACCAGAGATATCCGCACCCGGAGTATCGATCATATCCACTGCTTTCGATGATGAATACTATTCCTCCACAGGTACTAGCGACGCAACGGTTTTCGTTTCAGGAATTTTAGCCCTGATTTTGGAAGCAGAACCGGACTTAATGAATTCAAATGAAGAATGTCTTGCTCAGGTAAAAACAGCGTTGATGAACTCGGCGATTCCACTTGAGGAAGGAATAGAACATGATTCACGGTGGGGCTATGGAGCTATTGATGGTAAAGCATGGTTGAATCAAATACAATCCTCAGTTGCCTGCTAATATCTTCTAAACGGTGCACAGAGACGGTAATGAGTCATCTATAAACATATGATATTCTTTCCAGTAATTGATATTTTGTTAATTTATAGGGGCAAAAAAGATGATATTTTCCTTGATAATTGATACTTTTCAATTGAAATCTATCCCAATGTGTTAAGGCGGTCCAGTATTTGGACAACATGCCGAGGGTGTATTATGTCAGTAAACGTCCAAAAAAGTAAGAGTGTAGGTTTAGTGAGTTTATTCCTAGTTTCCCTGTTTGTAACTATGGTATCAACCGCTCCGTCAGCAATGGCGGTGAATGAAACATCATCAGGAACAATTACCGGTACAGAAACCTGGACCGGAGTCATGAACATGGACGGTGACCTATTGGTCGCTGGTGGTGCGAAATTAATCATCAATGCTGGAACTACAATCAACATACCTGCAGACAAGAACATTAACATCCAAGGTTCGATTTGTGCAGGTGACAGTTCTTGTGGTGCATCACAAGCAAGTACAGGTTCTCCTATCCGTTTCATTTGGGGCGCACCGGCAGCACCAGCTCCTAACCAAACAGGCAGATGTTATGTAACAGGTATTTTCAATCCAGACATGGCTTGTGGTTCTGGAATATACCTTGATTCTACAATCGACCAGTCACTGACCCGTCTGAACCACGTAACACTAGACGGTGCATACGGTATCCCTATCGATATTGATGGTCAAGGATCCATCAAGTACGGAGCAATGGTCTTCGACGGTGCAAGTTTGAGTGTAAACAATCCAACTTTCAGGAATATCAATACAACAAACGTGTTGGCAATCAACGGTGCATCGCCTACCTTAGATGGAGGAACCTTCGAGGTTGGAATTGATGAGGAAGGTTACCACGGCGCTGCAATACAGGCATACGGTGCAGGTGCAGGTCTTGTGGTCATGCAAGTACTGAATTCTGCGTTCACAGGGGAAGAGACTGATTGTGGAGCCCAAGGTGGAGGTCGTTCAGCAATTTACCTTGAGAACTCTTTCGTTAGAATGGATACTATTTCAGTCACACAGAATTCTTACGGAGCGTTTTTGCGCTCGAGCAGTGGTTATCTAACAAACTCTACAGTTACCACAAAGTGTAACGCTATCGATACAAACTCCCATTTGTCTGCTAATGGCCAAAATTACACATTCGTAATTTCAGACAACGTAATCACTCCTACTGACGGAGCAGGAATTACTGCGTACGATGGTGCAATTGTTCTTGCTGAAAGAAATACTATTTCAGGTTCTGCAGAAGGTTCAGGATTTGGTATCCGCTCTTCTTTCGTAACAGCCAATGGCAACACAATCGGCCCAATCGGTGGATGGAACGGTCTGTGGATTTATGGTGAATCTGATGTGAGTGCAGAAAACAATACAATTCTCAACACAGCAAAAGAACCAGTACTGATAGGTGAATACCACCACAAGGATCAGGGATGGAACGTCCCATCTCCAAGCAAAGCCCGCCTGTATTTTGCAAATAACATAATCTCTAACAATACAGGAACATGTAACTCCGTTGAAATGTATGGAGGAGATTTCCCTTGTCCCGCATTCCACGTCTACATGGCCTCTGCTACATTCATGGACAATACGGTATCAAATAACGTAGGGGATGGATTCAGGATAAAGGGCGGCATTGTCAACGCTCAAAATAACAACATAGAAGTTGGTGGTTTCGCAGCAAATATTTCGCTGTATGATGATAATTATGGAAACAAATACGGTTCTATTGCTTACTTCTCTGGTAACTCATACTCCAATGCATCGCAGATTTACAACGTTACAGAATCACGTGTTGCTGTACAGAGCGAGTTCATGCCAGACCCAGGTGGCAATCAGATGTATCCAGTCATGCTAACTTGGGATGACAGAGAGTGTCCTTGGGACTCTTCAGTGTGCCTACAAGTTCCGCTTACTGGTGTATGGCCTCCAAAGTTCATGCCTCTTGCTATGGAACTAAATGAGAATGCTACGACATTCACTTACTCAGATGTTCAGAACTTCGATAGGTCGAAGATCCACATCCAAAATCAAAACACTGCATGGGGTGTCCAAGTTGAGCAAGGAGAACTCGTAAGGTATCAAGTCAAAGCAGACAACTCACAAGTTTCCGACGCTCTTGTAACAATCAAAGATGCAAATGGAAAGCCGTTGTACAACATGACTACCGACCCTTACGGTTACACGCCGTGGGTTACACTTCCATCAAACTTCCACATCGATAGAAACTGGAATCATCAAGCAACAGACCAAGGTGAAGATTCCTGTAGCGACGGTATCGACAATGACGGTGACACACTAGCTGATGGCCAAGATCCAGACTGTCAATCCGGAAACCGTGAATTGCCAACATATTCAGTTGAAGCAAAGAAGTTTAGCAAGGGAACATCTACACATGATTTCACTCTAACCGGCATGGTTGATGAAGTCATCAATCTTGTTAACATTGCACCATCTGTGAGTGTAGACCAAAACGACGGCACCTCATTTGCAAGAACTATTTCCCTAACTGGATCTTCACATGATGGACAATCTGGTCCGTACTTCAATGACTATGATTCATGGCTGAAGCAATTTGGTGACATCAAGAGGGTGGAGATCCAACCTCATGGAAGCCAAGATTGGTATCTAGCAACAGACACATCAGGCGCTAACGGTGAAGTTACCATGGCAAACTGGCCATTCAAAACTTGGAGTTTCAATTGGGATATGGCAAACCACTTCGAAGAGGATGTTACATTCAGAGTCAGGTCCTACGATGGGCTGGAAGAATCAATTGTAAGCACTCGAGTATTCAAGCTTAATATCAATCCTCCAACAATCAATCTTGATACTCCATTGGATGGATCTACTCACGACGGACAGGAAGTTCTCTTCACAGGAACAGCTTCTGATGACTACCAAGGTGTACAGGGTAGCGATATCAGAGACATCTGGTTTAGTGTTCAAGGACCTAACAACTATTCTGCAAACTACCCTGCAAATGCAGGTGGTGCAGCAGCTTGGGCCGATACATGGAACTTCTCGTCACTGCCAAGTGGTGACTACACATTCACAGTTTGGGCAAGCGACTCAAATTATTGTCATGAAGTTGTAGATGTATGTGATCCAGAAGTAATCACTATTACAATCGATAATGATAACCGTATTCCAATTGTCCAAGTCAGTGAACCACTTCCAATGGAGAGTGTAAGAGCATCAGATGAGACAATTATCAGTGGTGTGGCACGAGATAACGATGGTCAAGTAACACGTGTTGAAATCACAATTATTGACCTTGCTAGTGGAATCGAGTTAAACAATGGTCCAAACCCAATTACCTCGTTCCAGCCTAATGGTGCATGGTTCACATATTGGGATACTAGCAATCTGATTCACGACCAGCAATATGAAGTTCAAGTTAGGGCTTATGATGGTGTGGACTACTCATTGATGGAAACAGTACGTATCGTAATTGATAACCCTGCGGATGCAGACAACATGGCACCTACATTCAATCCAACCGGCTGGGTTGATACTATCACAATCTTCTGTGATGAAAAGTCCAGTGCATTCGATAAGTGTGGCGAAGGTGTGGAAATCAATTTGTTGGATTATTTCAATGATTCAGATGGAGTAGGACCACAATCCAGTCACATGGTTTTCGATGTCCGTGATGACCCTTCAACTGCAATCGATGATGATTATGCATATCATATCAGAATCACGCCTGATGGTAAAGCGATTTACAATCCAATGGATTCAATGTATCAAACCTCAAGCGAAATCTCTGAGTGGTCTATGCAAGGAGTAATGTTCGAAGCAAGAGATGCCTTCGATTCTGTAGCGTATTCTTACCAAGTTAACTTCGTTGTACGCGGTGTCGAGTTCACGGCTGAGAGAACGGATGAAGGTGCAGTTAAGTTTGGGGACTCAGCTGAGTTCAAGGGTACAGGATTACCAAATTCTGTTGTCACAGCAAGACTTGTGAAGGGTGACATAAAACTGAATGACACCGTTGTTGGCGAAGACGGCCTTTGGAATATGGATATTAGCTCCTCTGCTCTTGATAGAGATGGTAGTTTTGAGATATACTTTGAACAAGATGGTCAATTCATTGGAAAAGACGACGGTAACTCTATCACTCTAAAGAAAGGAGAAACAGGAACTGATGGTGTTTCCTCTTGGGTTTGGATTGTTATTGCGGTGGTAGTCATTGCGATTCTCCTTGCTGTTGGCGCTTTCTTCTTCCTTGAGTTTGAGGAAGAGTTTGAAGATGATGAAGCCGCATTGGCTGAGATGCAAAAAGAGGAAGACCCGTATGCATGGGCAAAAGCAAGGGCCGCAGAACAAGCAGCAGCTTCTGCAGGTGAATTAACACCTGCTCCTGCTCCTGTACCTGCTGCTCAGCCTCAGCATCCAGGTTGGATTTGGGATGCCCAAACCAACCAGTGGGTTGCAGATCCAAACTACAGGCCTCCTCAGCAGTAATTTCTAACACGGAAATACACAACACTCTAAGAGGAATAGGGGAATGATTGAGTATGGCGACTAGACCAAAGCCGGGTGTTCAAGAGAGGATTCTTCTACATCTTTCCGACTTCTCGGACTTCATGAGTTCAGTCGAGGTACCATTTGCTCTATCACAAATGGGTATCGCAAATGCAGTTGCAATCGCTCGCTCCAACGTCCCTAGAGCAATTGCTGGTTTGAAGGATCAAGGACTTCTAATCGAGAGGCAAGCTCACGTTCAAGGGGTTAGCAGAAAGAGGAAGGCCTACTTCTTAACAGAATCTGGAATGAAATTGGCTGATGAGACATGGAAGAACCTTAGGGAATTCCAACTCAGAGCAATTCTACCTGGTGGAAACACCATCGCATCTACGCTTGGAGAAATCCAAGATAAGTTGCCATTTACTATGAGGCCAGTTGATGTAATACGATACCTAGATGACAACGGAGTCTTGGATGTCCGCTCACTGTCTGCAGACCTAGTTGAAAGAGATCTCTCAAAGCATGTTGAGAAACAACTTGTTACTAGCCTTGGTGACCTACCGAGGTTAAGGCACTTTTATGGCCGGTCTACCGAATTAGAAAATATGGTTAATCTTCTTGAGGCTAGGTCTACAACTTTGATGGTACCAGGGATTGCAGGTATCGGAAAAACCTCCATGGCAGCAAAAGTGATTGAATCATTCATGCATCGAAGGAACTTGATGTATCATCGATGTCAAGACTGGGAAGGAAGTCGAGCTTTCTTGGAGGGCATCGCTGACTGGCTATCAAATATCGGGGATTCAATGTTGGCCGATTACATATCTGCTACTCCAGTTCCGAAGTCTGCTGATGCAGCAAGAATTATTGTTGATTCTCTTGCTAACACACCTGCTCTAATCGTGATTGATGATTACCACAAAGTAAGTGATAAGACTCTACATCAAACAATTCAAGCATTATCTAGAGGTCTTGTCGAGTGTGAAGGTGATGTTGGACTAGTAATATTCTCTCGCTCTTTCAAAGAGGTTGTTCCCCTCAAAGACGCTGATGGAAGGATAGTTTCACTGGTTCTCCCATTAGAAGGCTTGGACCAAGAATCAACTAGGTCTCTTCTCTCTGCCTTTGATGACTTGGACCAAGAAAAATTACTCTACATACACTCCTTGAGCCGTGGTCACCCTCTAGTCTTGGAGTTGATTAACCGCGGGGCATCAGCAGGTGCATTCCACGAATCTCTAGAGAATTACGTCAATATCGAGATTTTCTCTAAGCTCTCAGGAGAGCAAAAACGCTTGCTTGGTGCTCTATCTGTATTCCGTGAACCTATCGAGTTAGAAGCTCTAACGGAACAAGGTCTACATACTGATGAATTAGATTCCCTAGTAGAATCTGGCCTGGCTCGCAATGCCGATTCTGGAACTTATGATGTTCACGACCTAATTCGGGAATTCCTTCTACAAAGTCTGGACAAACAATCCAAAGAAGATCTTCACAACAAAGCGGTTGCCTGGTACACTAAACAAGCCACATCAAGTCAGATTGCTCTTGAGTTAATATACCACCTAATTTCTTCTTCAAGGCACGAAGATGCCACAAAATTAGTAGTGGAACAAGGTAGAGACTTAATCAAGGAAGGTCACATTGAATTATTGGGTTTACTAGAGTCTATCGATACAAAATCAGTAGGTGCAGATAGTGCATGTAGGGTAGATAGACTCAGGGGAGAGGTATTAGCTCTACTCGGTCGTTTCGATGAGGCAGAAGAAGCATTCAACCAAGCAAAACCACCAGCTGAAGCTGCCGGTTTAGACGACGTTATTGCAGACATTGTTTCGAATTTAGCAGACATTGCTTTGAAGCGAGGAGATTCAGATGGAAGCCTTGGAATGCACAGAAAGGCTCTGGAATTATTCATCTCTATGGGCGATGCAGTAGGTGCTGCTCGCTCCTATAACAACATGGGATATATCCTGCGTAGAAACGGTGACAAAGCTAAGGCACTGGAGGCTTATGGTGAAGTAGAGAGTATTTTGTCGGGGAATGATTCCACAGAACTAATTCCTGCCCAGATCGTTTTAGCAAGAGCGTTACTCGACTTAGGTGAGAGTGATAGAGCAAGAGACCATGCATTGTCTTCCTATGAGAGGTCTGAATCGAGTGATGATGCGATATTGCACGCAAGAGCAAGAGCTGTACTTGGAAGATATTATGCAAAGACTGGGGATTCAGACCTGGCTTTACATCATTACACAGATGCACTATCCACAATGGGAGAAGCAGGAGATCCGCTAGCATTGGTGGAAGTTTCGATTTTGTTAGGAGAGGTTCTCCAGGACAGTGGTAGAATCGAGGAAGCTTTGGAAAGATATCGAGAAGCACTGGTCATCTCTGAAGCAAACGATTTGCGCATGCAAATCGGCGAATTATTAGCAAGATTAGGCGGAGTTGCCCCCGATAGACAACGGAGGATGGAATATCTTCAGAGGGCATTATCGGTCTTCCGAGAATTAGGCGCTCAGACAAGAATGCGGGAAGTACAGATGATGGTACACACCGCTGTAATGGGCAGATAATCAGAAATCTGGTCTAGTTGTTGAGAGATAGGTCACACCTTCGTGGTAAACGACCCAAATCTCTGCAGTCCCTGAAAGATTGATTCTTCCATCATATGTACCATATCCCGTTCCAGATATCGAAACTTCTCTGTCCAGTTCATTCTCGCTATGATCGAGTGATAGTCCAGTGTCATCCAAGGTGAGAACAAAGTCGGTCTCGTCTGCTTCGGTTAATCTCCATGTCACTACTTCTGCGTAACTCACACTAGAGTCTTCTCTGCTTGCCATATCGGCCCTTTCAACCGCAGCAGCAATATCTGCCATGTTAACATCTACAGCAGTTCTATTCCAGTTCTCCCTAGTTGACGTTTCTAAGCCAAACGCCCAGACACTAAACATTGAGAGGAACAATACTCCGAGCATGAATGTGAAAATGTAGCCAAGTTCAGTGCTAGCTCCAGATTCGTCATCGACCAATCTATTTGTCATGACCCCGCCTCCGAAATTTCAACATCTAGGCTGCTAATTTGCAGATTGAACTGTATTGGCTGACCTGCTGTATGCCATACGGCTTCACTAGGTCCAACTGTAGGAACAGGGACCCAACCAACATAGTCTGTAAGCAAGTCAATTCTTCCGGGATTAACTATCCAGTCTTCGGAAGTCTCTAGGCTTGTACTTGCCCAAGAAGCAACCGCATCTCCATACGGACCTACCCACCCTCTCCTCACATCATAGGCTGTTGTAGAGGCAAGACTTTCTCTCATTGATAGTTCGATATCAAGGTTCATTATCCCGCTACCAGTAACTGATGTTTGAGTAGGGTGCATCGAAGGTATTGTTGCACTGAACCTTGGCCCTGGGCCCTGTCTGTCTGTTGGTCCAACTAATATTGTAGGATCTAACTCGGGATGATTTGTAACAATTGCACCGGCAGACCATGCAACTTCAAGGCCTGTAATCGAGGTATCAAATTCGTATGTTAATCTCGATATATGGAATGCCCATGCTGTTGCTAAGTTAGCGTGAGTTGCATCTCCTTCTGTCCCAATCAAAGTTATCTCAATACTTGCGGGGTGATCTCCATTTCTCCAAGCAGTGATGATCTGCCCTTCGGGTATACCATTCATTGATTTCCACGGCAGGGTAGTTGAAATCCATCCGGATGCAGTCTGGTCTATTGCGACACAGCGCATAGCTCCATCATCCTCTAGCGCAAGAATTCCCGAATTCCCATCTTTTGCCAATTTTGATTGATAGTCACCATATTCAGAAGAATGGTTGATAATCGTCTGTGAATTATCTTCAATGAAATCTAGTCCAGTGATTTGACCTGTGTCGGTTGCAGGTAAGAATGTCATTCCTTTGTCATTTAGTTTCCACTGAACGAGAACATTCTCGCTACTTTCTAAGATCGCAGCACTATCGATATTAGATGGAGGCCACTCAACTTCTATGGTTTGGTTGGCAGGTACAGATATGCCGCCATTTTTCCATGTAATTGTTGCAGCATTTTGACTCGGATTAGAGAACGATAAATTCCCAGATTGCGAAGGCGCTATGAAGTGCTTAGAGAGATAATTCCCCTCTTCTCCCAACAGTGAGGTTTTACCAGAATTGCCATGAGAAATAATCAGATGAGCATCGACGTCAGTAACTATCTCCACTAAACTAATCTCTGATAGATTGAATGTTTTTGTCCATGAGTTTGCTATTCTAACAGCTGTGGTTTGGGGTATTGCTTCTTGCCCAGATTCAGTTAGAGTCTGCCATTGAACGAGGATGTCATCGTCTGCGAAGACTTCGATTGTAGTTTCTCCCACTGGTAGAGGAATTGCCCAATGTTGCCCCTTACCAGTTGAGGGATTTGCCTTGGAAGGTGGCATAAGTGCAACTCCCGAATCCCCTCTTATCTGTAAGCCAACCAAATCATGACTTGATTTGATTTGGTGGTTTGAATCTAAACTCATAACCTCTCCTATCGAAAGAGAGTGCTCTATTCCTGCGTGTTCAATTTCAACAGGACCGAGGGGTATTGTCAAACCATGTTTAGGTGTTACTAGTATTGTATCGGTTTGATTATTTGGGGAGAATATGAATGGTCTGTCTGGACCTAGTCTCATATCTTCATAGCAAATCGCCTGTACATTGCTTTCGGCATGCCTTACGTCGATATTTCGGTCCAAGTCTAGAGCCCCTTGGATTCTGAAAGTATCACCTTCATACCAAGATGCAGAATACCACATTCCTCCTCTGAGTCTATCCCATCGTAATTCACCATCAACCGGAATAAGTTGGACTTGACTAGAGTCGCCAGGTAATCCGGATTCAGACAATAATGTTACTTCGTGAGCCATTATCTCCATTTGGGCTTGCATATCATTTCTCTTGAGAGAACCTTCTAATTCTTGTATAACTGGCATCAAGGAAAGTAGCATAATTCCAATAATTGAAATTACTCCTCCAAAGAGTAGAACGGTGGCTACAGCAGCGCTAACTGCTTCCTCGTCCCTGCGGAGGTTATTTTGCATCATCTGCTAACCTCCACCAATTGCAATTCGATTTCAAGATCGATTACAGAATTGCCGTGGTCGATTGTCATACCATCGATTCCACTTGCCCTCAACCAAGGACTGATTCCTCTATGTTGGTCTAGAGTATTCGACGCTCTGTGAAGGTTGTAGTCGGTTAACCATCCCTCTGTCATCTGTGGGGCGACAGTTGGTCCTAGTGATGAGTCAAATGTAAATCTGAAATTCCATGCATCACCACTAAACAGGGTAATCGGACCTTCTGAACGGATATCGAAGATTGCGTTTCTACCGTCTGGAATTGCACCAACTGTGTCTACGTCTCTCAGAGACAAACTAGCTCTCATTGTGCCATCAAATAACTCTTCAATATTCATGTCAGGAGACGAAGTTATACTCCAGGTTTCATCAGTGAATTTGTCGTAACGAGCATCATTCAGGAGTCCAATCGAATGCTCACCAGTCTGAACTTTGGTCTTTACCATTAATCCTGAAATTGGTATCTTTGCATGCTTGTGTATCTCATTCTCTCCATCGAACACTGTTACAATGTAAATGTCTGCAACACTCAAATTGTGTTTAATCAAAATTTCTTCGTATGTTTCATTGAATGATATTTCGACTTCCCCACCTTCTGTCCATATTACCGCACGGTCTGCTGTTTCATTTTCCGATAGTATACTGAATGTTGTTTGATTGATGTAATTGACCGTGACAGTCTCTCCCGCAGTCAAATCAGCAGAAACAGTCCATACTTCTGCACTTATTATAGGAGAAATCGAGCTCATAGTCAAGGGAATTGTAGTTCTAAGTCCGGTGTCTGCACTTGCTCCTGCAACGACATCGATTCTTCCGTCTAGCCTTTCCGCAATCCCATTTGCGTTTGACCATGCGGTATTATCTTGAAAATCATTCACATATGGGGTAAGAAATACAAACACTCCTCCCATCATTGTGATTACCATCGCAAGCAGCATCACGACACCAATGACTTCACTGACGGCGAGGTCACTTCCGGACTTGCGTTGTGACCTCATTGTGCAGGAGAGAGTGAACCACCCTCTTAGGGTTTCACCAAAACCAAGCCCTTACAGGGCTTATCCTCGAAGTGTTAATCCTCGCCGAGCAACACGTTCACTTTCGGTTTGACCGATGTGGTGAGAGAATTCAGGACCATCTTGTAGAGAAATCTGAATGTCTCCCTCAAAAATCTCGTCTATGTGGTATAGAACTGTAGATTCAGCAATGTGGGGGGCGTTGTTCTTTTCAGACAAGTGTGTTAGAACAAGAGATCTTGTGTTCTTGTCTACCACGTGTGAAAGAAATTGTCCTGTTTGGTCATTAGAGAGGTGGCCCCCTCTTCCTGCGATGCGGTCTTTCAGTCGTCTTGGATAAGGGCCGTTCCACAACCTGTTATGGTCATAATTAGCTTCTATTGAGATGTGTTGGCATCCTGCAACATGATTAACCAACTCATCAGTCCATGAACCCAAATCTGTGATTACGGCACCTCTTTCTCCTCTGTGACTTGCAATGAATGCCACATTGTCTGCACCGCTATGTGGTACTGGTACTGGTAAAAGTGCTAGGTCATCTGCAAAATTGAGTGCTTCTAGACTCTCAAAAAGTTGTACACCTTTCAGGTCTAGATTTAGTGCAGTTGCAGTCCTGTCATTACAAAAGATCGGTATGTTCCATCTCCGTTGAGCGATTGATGCGCCCCCTCCGTGGTCACCATGGTGGTGAGTGAGAACAATCGCATCAATTTCTGTCGGTTTAATCTCCATCCTCGCAAGTCTAGTTTCGAGTTGTTTGCCGGAAAAACCTTGGTCAATCAGTACTTTTGCCTCACCACTCTCTACTAGAGTCGCATTACCGCGACTACCAGTCCCAAGGTGGGTGAATGTTAGTGACATCTCGAACTAAGGGACGGCAACGCGTTGGGCCCTTGAACTCACCCCTTGAAATTCTCATTTTCTATTGATTTGCTTAATCGTTTTAGATTACCAAAGGTAATCTGAGTCTGAACATTGCTCCATCACTCTATTAAGGCTGATTCCATAGTAACAAACTGCATGGGTGCTACCGCGCCCTTAGGTGATGACAATGCGACGCTCTCAATCAACGCTTCTCATGACTATTCTTGTTGTCCTAGGTTTGTTCTTTGTTTCACAATTACCTGCTATCTCCAATGTAGGTACTACTAATCCTAATTTTACGGAAGGTGAGAGGCCTCCTGCTACAGATTCAGACGGAGACAATATTCCCGATGTGCACGAGAACTTGTTCAGCGACTGGATAAACTTCTCTTCTCCAGATAATAGGGCTGTAGTCATGAAAGGGATGGACAGAGATGATGCTTCTGACGCTTACATCGATATAGACCTCGATGGGCTGAATGCTACGGAAGAATATTGTTGGCCTTATCCAGCAGAATGTGTTGACCCCGGATTTACTAGAGGCCTTACAGGAGTAATCAACGAGTCTGGTGAACGTTGGTACCTCGACCCAAGAGTTGCAGATACCGATGGAGACGGAATGCCGGATGGCTATGAAGCACACATGTGCGAAAAACTCGGTGGATTTGATACCGAAGAAAAGCGATACGTCTGTGAAATGTTTGACCCATTGAACGCCAGTGATGCTGATTTAGATCCTGATGACGACGGATTCGATGTAAACCGAGATGGATTCATGAGTGTGAGTGAGTTACTAACCTCTCCTGAGGAATACCTCTTTGGTGCACCTACAAATTGGACAAATGAACTGGATGGGCTTAGATGTCATGCACCAAATCCAGGTGCATCGCCATTGAATGAATGGCCTTTTATTTCAGAAAACATTAATTCAACCAAACTAACTAATATCCTTGATGCTTGTGCTAGAAATGGCACGGATGGGGTTATCGATGAATATGTTTGGCTTGGTACCAACCCAATTGAAGAAGATAGTGACAGATTCAATTACGACGGTGTAAAGCATCGTCGTTTATTCCCATCTAGCGGGGATGGAATCCCAGATGGTTGGGAAATTCACTTTGGACTAGACCCTCTAAATCGGTCCAACGCGTTGATTGACTTAGATAACGATGGTTGGGATACCAACAGAGATGGGATCATAAGTCTTGATTTACAACGTTCCGAAGAAGCATTAGCCCTAGGTGAACAATTGTCCACTCTTGAAGAATACTTTGTGCATTTAGACGATGGAAACATGGTGAAATCAGGAATGAGGTCTGCAGATCTTAGTGCGACTGAGGGTACTTACACAGAGTATCTTCTATCACAAGAAGCTGATGAAGAAGATGTCTCAGTAATACACCATGACATAAGAGGATTCCATGATGACGGTGAAAGATTGTGGGTGGGTACTAAGTTAGGAATTTCAATAATCGACTTCGATAACGATGTTTCTACCGATTACGAATTACCCCAAGGGCACGATTTACATGACATGATTATCTTAGAGAATCATGTAGTTATGGTTACTGAAGCTGGAGTTTGGATAGCAGAATATAGCGAGGCAGTAATCGAGCCAATCACCCAATGGGAATTCTATCCCGGAAGGTATTCAGCTGGTGCGCAGTTGATTGCAGATGGAGGGGATGATTACGTCCTGGCCCTAGGATACTCTGGATTTGGTTCTGTTTTCCAAATCAATGAGATTTCTGTTTCCCAACTAAGTGTTGGAACTGGTATAACAAACGCACTCAACACTGGGAACGCTACAGTCACCTCTATCGCACATGTAGATGCAACCGGTGGTTCTCTGACCTTATTCATTGGAACAGATGTAGGACTACTGACTGTCGAGACAAATACTGCTAGAGATGCAGCAACACCTAACTGGAGATTCTACTTCTCTCCAGAACCAACTCTAATTGCGACGGATATTGATGAACTCAGAACTATAGGCGCTGAAGTTGATAAAAATCCAGCACACGTCAACGCTCTACTCGGTGACGGGCCAGAAGGCGGTCAAGAGCAAGTTGTTTGGATAGGAACCCCTTCAGGTTTGCACCGATATGACCTTCTTTCTGGACTAATCACTTTTGGCGGTGACTTAGAACATCAAGGTATAGACGGTGAAACAGTCGACTTTGCTAACGATATTTCCTCGATTTATTCTACCGGGAACGAACTCATAGTCGGTTCTGCATGGGGTCTGTGGTCGATAAATGGCGGATATGCTGCAGTTTATGGAATGACAAACCAGGAGTGGATCCCGGGTTACATTTCAGCAGCAATAGTCTATCAGGTAGAAGGAGTTGACAAGATATTTGTTGGAATTGGACCTGGAAAATTCTCGAATCTAGAACTGATGGATCCAATGGCAAATGATTCAGATGCAGATGGGATGTTGGATGGTTGGGAAGTTAGGTACGGTCTAGACCCAACTGATCCATGGGATGCGCTTCTAGACGCTGATGCAGATGGTGTCAATCTAGATAGTGACCCTATCAACGAAAGACTGTGGAGGAATTTGGATGAGTTCAGATATACTGCTACAACCGCAAATGGTTACAATGCAACTGACCCTAGAGTTGTTGATACAGATGGTGACGGAGTTGGTGATGGAGCGGAATATTTCGGGCTATTTCATGAAGTAACTCCGTTGAATTGCCACTACACTAACCAATACGATTTCGTACACGTGTGTGATGATGCTGCAGGTCTTGCTGCAAACAACACATATCTTCAATCTCTGGGTATCGATTCTGGTACCGACGCAACCAACCCTGATTCTGATGGGGATGGAATGCCAGATGGCTGGGAATTAGAGAACAGGAGATGGATTGGTTCGTCATTCACTGGTTCAAATAATTGGACAATGGATCCAAGCGACCCCAACGATGCGGAATGGGACGCAGACGGCGACGGATTGACGAATCTTTGTGAATATCAGTGGTCGTTGGTAAAAGATTCAGGACTGATTGGAGATTTACTTGAAAGTCACTTTGAAACAGAAGCAGCTGTCGAACTCTGGGCAGAGCCAGACCCCAACAATAGAGATTCAGATGGAGATGGTCTGCCTGATGGTTGGGAGGCCCGGGGTGCTTGTACCTGGGATGTTTCTAGAGTTGGAATAAATCCGCTCAATGGAAGTGATGCATTTGAAAATCCTGACGGTGATGGTTATGATATCAATCACAATGGAATCATAGAAGAAAACGAGGCATTCGTGAATTGGTTAGAATACAATATTCGAGATGATTTGTTTGATGGAAACATGACTCTGGATGGCGAAGTTCTTCCTAACAATTTCTCCACAGACTTGTTCAGGAATATCTCCGATTGGGGTGCACCAGAGGATAACTTTGGAGATGGTATATTGACAGGTGATCCAACAGATGCAGACAGTGATTCTGATGGAATGCCTGATGGTTGGGAGATTTGGTACGCTAGATGGGAATTACTGGATTCTAAATGGAGCTTAGATCCACTCAACTCAAACGACCGCTGGGATGACTCCGATGATGACGGAATGAGTAATTGGGAAGAGTACAATAGCATCTCTCCAGAACTTTCTGAGACCAATGCTAATCGAACTAGTCCCCAGTGGTATGTAACTACAATTGGAAGTGGATATACCCTTCAACAGTGGGCAGGAATTACGAATCCTGAATCATTTGGCTCATTTGTTGGACAGGACATAATCAATGTCTCAGGATGGACTACAGATCCAACAAACCCTGATACCGATGGTGATGGATTCCTTGATGGTTTGGAACTGATGTTCACAGCGTGGAATGACACAGCACAGACTTGGACTCTAAATCCACTAGTGCCCGGTGATGGTTCATTCGACGCAGATGATGACGCTCTTACAGATGCGCAAGAGTTTTCGCTCGTTACAACCAATCCTGAGAATGGAGAAAACCACCCGATTGATGCACCATTAATGCACATTGATGGTGACTTGAATGACCCGACTCAAAAGGCACAGAGAGTGTATACAATTATTCTCGACAAGGGGCAAAGAGGAAATAGGCACCTAGATGAGTTCCAAGAGTGGCAATCGACAGGTGTCGCCAATAATTTCATCTCAACTTTGATGGGAATAACAGACCCTACAATCGCTGACACGGACGACGATGGAATGATTGATGGTTACGAGTATTGGTTTACAAAGTGGGACTTGGAAAACAATCGGTGGTCAATGAACCCATTGATCGATTCCGACCAATGGTTAGACAGCGATATGGACTCGGTAGATTGTGATAGAGATGGTAATATTTCTCTTGAGGAACAGTTCACTAACAAACGTGAATATGAATCTCGAGTTTACGGTAAGTTCTCGCAGCGACTTACGACTGGGTCAGGATTGATTGGATTTGGTGACGATACTATCGATGCCTATATCGAGGAGGGTTACACAGAGGCTGAAGCAAGACGTGCAATATTCAATACCTTTAGTGGTAAAGACTCAATTTCTGCTGCTAGAATGGCAATGATTAACTCGGCAGATTCAAACACCTTTAACAGAACCTTGTTCGGTATTACAGACCCAACTAATTCAGACTCAGACCAAGATGGTATCGATGATGGTTGGGAATTCTGTTATGCTGTTTACGGTTTACCGGACCCAACAACTCAAAATCATTGGTCAACAAATCCAGTCAACCCATTTGACGTAAACTATGACCCTGATAGTGATGGTTGGTACGGACGAACTTCTTTCGATATTCCTGCTCCTCAGGGTGTATGGGAAAACAGAGAATTTACAGCATCAGGCGATATAATCCAAAGCGGAATTGGCGACCTTCCATTTACCAACTTAATGGAGTATCTAAACGGCACTAGGCCTGATACAAACGATTCGGACTATGATGCAGTAACCTTCAACACTGTACTCAGTTCAGGACAGGTAATCTCTCACGACCGTGACTGGAATCTATCTGATGGTAGAGAGGTCTTCAAGTATGGAACGAATCCAATGGATAACGACACTGATGGCGATATGTTGCCGGATTGGTACGAATACGAAAAAGGATGGAATGAGTCGAATGATAACTTCTCATCAAGATTGAAAATTGAAGTTCAGTGGATAGATCCTGGTACAGGTGGAGCCTGTACCTCCTCAACGGTTTCCTGTAGACCTTTATCGCAGGATTCAGGGACACTATCTCGTCCTGAATTGGGTTGGACTTGGGCTACTTTTGACCCACGAGATCCTCTAGATGCTAATGAAGACCCAGACCAAGATGGAAATTGGGACTGTAGTGGTGCAACTTGTGAATATACCGCTTACACTAATTTCATGGAATTCTTTGCGATTGCAAATCCAAATCTAGACTCCCCAGACTCTGTAAGACTCTCTGGAGAGACATGGGATGGGTCGCCGATTACAGAATGGTGGCAATTTAGAGCTTTCACTCTAGGATTGGGCGAAAACACCGAAGACCAGACAAATTATCTCAGCATGAACAAGAAAAACATCGATGACTTAAGTTATGCATTAATCATCGATGACATGGATACTGATTTCCTAGTTTTGGACTCAGGAAATGATGTATTATTGTGTTCAGGAGACGTCACAGATAACTGGGATTTGTATTACACTGGAAGCACAAACCGTGCTCCTGCTGTGGACCTTGGAGAGCACGAGTTCGGTTGGTACCTGTTAGATCTCGACGATGACCACATCGCAGAGGGTAGTGACCCACTTAATTGGGACACCGATGGCGATTGGCTAGTAGATTGGTTCGAAGTAAAGGACGACGAAGAAGATGGAAGTCGTGGCGATTCCTCACCAATAAGGTACGACAGTCGTAATACGTCATGAGACCAGAATTCCCCCCTAAAGGGGGGATTTCTGATTGTGACCTTTCGCCGGTTAATTCAAGACCTATGAATTATACCGGAATATTGGTTGATGGTCTATGAAGCAGAAATTTTCATCTCGTGCCGCGCTGTCGATTATGGTATTCATTCTCGTTCTTACGCCGATGAGTCCGTTTTCAGAGATGTTCATCACCGAGGCGGAAGCAAACGGTTCATCTCGCCACATTTACACTTTTTCTGACGGGAGTATTGAAAATATCGCACTGTATCAAGGAGGAGCAGACAAGACGACTTTAGTGGCAATCCCAAAGGGGGCTGAAGTGCTCGATGTGCAAGTAACACTCTCTGGTGCTTCATCAACAGGTTGGTCCCAAGTATCAACTGATACATATGATGAATGGATGGATGGTGTGTCTAGTCAAAGTGACGCACGAAGTGGAGATCTAACCCTTGGATTCGATGATAGTGATGTAGAGTTTTTATCTCATGGGATGAATGAAGAAACTCTACCTGGTTCTGATGCTTGGTTGGACAATGGTAGTTTTGCGATACGCCAACCTCACACCGCAAACTCCACTGAATCAAGGTTCAGCAATCAAGTCAAAATGACAAGTTCAAACTTGATGGCTCAAGGCCAAGGGGCAATTCTTGAGAACCATGATTGGCTTTTCATGTCAACATTTACTGGCACCCAGTTTGACAAGGTAGTAACAAGAATGCACCCAAACAACGTTACGAGGGATATCGTTGTTGACTTGCAACAGGAAGCGGCTTGTACTCTGCCACAGGATCCAAGTTCGACTTATTACAAGTCTTACGGCTTCAAAGATTGGACCATTAATGACGAAGAAATGCTGTATGGGATTTTTACAACATACAAGTACATGTACGGTAATTCAAACCCAACTCAGCACAGCAGAGTTCTGGCAATAGATGTCTCTGATGATTGGGTTTGGCGTTGTGTTGACTCCTACGACATTTCACCGCAATATGGCGAGTACAGTGCGATTTCATATGACAGGGATAGTGACAAAATTTGGGTTGCTCATGGACAACAGAGGAGAATCGTGTCTTACGATTTTGGAGATAATGGACAATTTACTCGAGGAGAAGAACAGTATTCATTCACTTCAAGCTCATCCTCTAGCACCGAGTGTGGCAAAACCTCCAGCAACGTGCACGGACTTGTAGTTCATGCCGGCTTCTTCTACATGAGATGCATGAAAGGTAGTTACTACCAAGATACAGACCAACTAAGCGCTTGGGCCATTTCAGGCAGTTCTTCCTCACTAGTGCCACAAACCGGAACTAAGGATATATCTGCGAAAGGACTTGGACTCTTCTACAACGGTGAGAGAATCATTACAGTTGATACTGGATATTCAACATGGAATTCAAAGACTCTTTACTACCGTGAATTTGGAATCGGAATTTCCTACCCTACAACACCTGCACCTGGTACCACAACATGGATCGGTGAGACTATAGTAACCGAAGATGACGTTCTTGCTGTTAATTTCATGAACCACTGGTCTGCTCCATCACAAGGTGACAGAGTTGACTACTGGGTAAGTGCAGATAACGGTACTCACTGGGAAGCAGTTGAGAAAAACCAAACCATTCACTTCACACACCCAGGAAATAAATTAGTTTGGAAAATGCAACTCATTGGTTCATCAGCTGTATCTTGGTGGGTCTCTCTTGAATACGCTACTTCATACCAAAGCTCTGGAGACTGGACAAGCCAAAAGGTCTCAACAGGCACTAATGTCGGTAAAGTTAGAGCCGTTTGGACAGCAGATGAGCCCTCAAGTTCGAGCATTAGCGTAATGGTCTCTAACGATAACGGCTCAACGTGGGAGTCTGCAACAAACAATCAAGAAGTTTCATTTTCAACCTCCGGCGCTGGAAATGAACTCCTGTATTCCATAATTTTGGGAACTACTGACAATACAGTCACTCCTGCCGTAGACTCCTTCATCTTGTGGTATGAAGAAGGGTATCCCGACGCTCCTCAGTTGGATGTAGGAGATGATGGTGACTGGGATTGGAAGTCAATTCTATTCTTGAATGAGAGTTCGGTTGTTGCATCTGATGATTCTCCGGTTGGAACGGTAGTATCTGAAACTCCGAGCCTTGTAGATGCATTTAACGACCACATCCCGGAGAATGGGATTGGCACAGTCGAAATACCCATAGCAGTCAAAGCAAATACCCCAGGAAGAGTCAAACTTACTGAGCTTGACATCAAATACAGACTCAACACTAGAGTATTGGATGCAAGCCTAGAAGGAGGCTTGATTGCTCCTGATGGTGTATACAGAAATTTAGTAGTCAGATTAGCACACGGGGATTTGGTTGACCGTGTCACTGAGGCTACGATTGGTTTGAATAATTCATATGGGGAAAACCCAGCATTTAGATGGCTACGTGGCGATTCGTGTTCGGTTGAGAGTGATGGCGGAGGTATCGTCGAGTTCGATATCGGAAATTGTACTTCAACAACGGACAGCGAGGGAATTGTATCGGTTAAAATGCCACTCAGAGTCAATTGGACATGGGATGATGAGAGGAAGATGGAAGCAATAGTTTCCTTGAGTGATGACCTAGGTCCACAAGTTAGTGGTTGGACAACAGACACGCTCGCTCTGAACATCGAGAACGATATCCAGTTAGATGGAATGAGGGTATGGGAAGAAACAGGAAGGGGGTTGTTTTCCGGCGATTGGGTTCGAGGAGGATTGAATATCTCGATTACTGGAGGAATCAACTTTGAAAATTCAGCATTCTCACCAAGAGCAGGTGAATTTACACTCAGAGTTATCGGTCAAAATGTAACTTACGACGGTGACCCTATTGGAGAACCTACTGTACTTCATACTGAAGGAAATCCTGGATTTGGACAGTATAACATGACTTTTGCATCCCCAATAGAATCTGAACCAGGTGGCATGGTTCTCTACGTAGAAGCAACCGAACTCGAAAATGGTTCAACATATGTCAACCCGGGTTACAATACAATCAAGTTAATTTTTGACGGCAATGCACCGTTGGTACTCTTCGCAAGTCCTGAATCTTCATCAGAGATGCATAAAGGTCCCCCTTCTCCCGGCGGACAAGCAATTGAAATAATCATTCAGGATTCTGTTGCTCCTCCACAAACCGTAGACCTTCACTACTGGATTGGTTGTGAGGCAGGAGTCAATGAAAGATGTGATGATTCTAATTTCAATGGACTAGCAGAGCCGATCGAATATCGCTCAAAGACTCTAACCACTCCTGAAATATTACCAGGTGGTTTGAACGTTTTCAACGGATTAATCGATGATTCAATGCTTGTTCATGGAGATAAAGTAGCCTTCTATGTAACAGGGAAAGATGGTCAAAATAATACCATTGCCATGGGTGGTTCACCTGTTTGTGACGTAGAATCTGGTGGATTCTGTGGGGACAAGCCTGGTGAAGTCAAACCTGATTGGGATAACTCGCTATCCTGGTACACAATCCGAGAGGAGTTTGAACCGATTATGGATGTAGATAATTCAACCATAACGGGTCACGATGATATGGCTCCATTACATCCCGGGATTCCATACACTGCAACATTCATGATTTCTGATATCAATGGATGGTGGGACGTAGAATTCGTACACTTGGCGCTAGCTGGTGATTTCGATGATGATGAAACCTCAATTTTTGCCTACATTTCACAAAACTCAATGGGAATGCCTGAGATGTACCTTGAGAGTGGAGGCACTGGATTGGCTGTTTCCAATCTATATTCTTCGATTATTTTGGACCCAGAGCTCCAATCTAGAATGATTGTATCGATTAAGTTCCAACTGACTTGGAACTTCCCTGAGGTCTGGGACACAAACGGTAATGAGCACTTTATTCCGAAAGTCTGGATTGAAGATAAGTCCTGTGGAATTGACACAGACCTTCCTTGTAACATACACAAAGCCGGACTTGGAAATGATTTGTGGAGCCTAGATAATGACTTGCGCTTTGACACTCAACCGGGTCACATTCTCGCGATTGAATTGCGAGATGGAACAAACCATTACAATCCTGAATTTGATGAATCATTGATTGGTGCAGGACAAGCTCTTCGTTTCAGTGGAAGAGTAATCTTCTCAGAGGATGAGACTCCTGCTCCTGCAGGCTCTTTCACAATCTCTCTAGGAGATTTTGAAAATGAATGGACAACTACAAGCAGAGAAGGAGGATACTTCAGTATTGACATGCTTGTACCAGATGTTAGAAGTGGTCACCTTGACCTACGTGCTAAACTGAAAGACCTCCCAGGCCTTGCTGAAGATGAATCCGAATTCAAACCACGACTGAGATTAGCAGTCGATAGTGAAAGACCTTCAATTCATGCTGTAACTTTGGGAGGAATAGAACCAAATCAGGAAATTCCGATTTCCCTTGCAAACAATTTGCAAGTCATGCTTGAAACACGAGATGACCAAGGATTCTCTCTCGACGATCCTGCAGTATTACATTACTTGGTCAGAGCAGGTGAGGCTGAAATCAGTAGAGGATCATCTCCACTGCCGGATACTACGCCATTCGAAGACCAATTCTTCTGGACTGGATATCTTGACCTGACTGATGGAGGTGCTACCATGCTCCTTCCATCGTATACAATTGACGTTTGGGTCACAGGTTCAGATGAGTCAGGAAATCCTTACGACAGTGAAGGAAATACTGTCGCTGACCCATTGGCATCTTGGCCACTGGCCTTGACAGGTCCTGAGGTTAGTCTGAGAGCGGCAGATACTACATGGGAATGGTCTAATCCAACTCCAACTCCAAATGAAGCAGTATCACTTACCATCGAGGCCAGAAACACAGGAGCATCAGGTACTGTGACATTCGTTCTGCAGAGGCTCGTTTCTGGTGATGACTGGGCAACTATATCCTCTTCGTCGATTCAAATTTCGAGTGGCAAGACAGCCCAAGTTAGGCTAGAAGCTACCGCCGACGGAGCAGTAGATGATACACTAGAACACAGGATTCTTCTGCTAGACTCTGGGGTAGAAAAAGAAAGAATCTCAATTTCGCCACTATTGGTTAAAGAAGAAGTCGAAAGAGACGGTACAGCACTCGCAAATCAAGTTGCAGATTCTCAATTATCTGTAATTATGTATCTGATTGCATTGGTTTCGATGTCGTTCGCTGTTTGGACAATGGTACAAATGCGAAGAATTCGTCGTGGTGAAGAAGTTGACGAATCTGACCAAACTGCTGAGGTTATTGAGAACATGGATACTAAGATGGTTCCTGAAATCCAGCAAGCTGCCCCTGTAGCTCCTGTGCAGAACGAACCTCTAGCACCGCAAGGGGCGGGTGCCGCTACACCTCCATTACCACCAACTGGCTTGCCGGAAGGATGGACTATGGAACAATGGAACCATTATGGTCACCAATATCTACAAAATAGTAAGTGAACATTTGAGGTATTCAGATGAGTGGCGCAGATTCAATGGTCACATTGCAAGAGAGGTTGGTGAATCTAATCAATCAACTAAACATGCCAATCTTGGAAACAAGTTTGGTAATCTCGAGATGGACAAATCGCTTGTTATCACAACTAAGAGAACACACCAATGAACTGCCAAATAACCTGGCTCAACCTTGGCCACTCGATTCCGAACCAGTAGAAACTGATGCTAGCTTTGATTTAGAAAAGGCTCTTTCATTAGTCGATAGGGATCGAATGGATATCCTCGATACTCTGATTAGGGTAACTTTGGAAGAAGAACAAATGTTGGTAAGTGACGCACTGGGAGTGATGCGTTCATGGGAACACCTTGCAAGGAACCAGTTGTCTCAAGCAGCAGGTCCCGGACAATTGTTTAGCCCAACTGAAATTCCAGATGATTTTTAGGTGATGAAATGCGAGTAGTCTTTGTTATCTTTGTACTAATCTCGAGCAGCCTCGTAGGTTGTTTCGGAACAGATGAACTGTTTGAGGAAAAGCGAGGAATCCCAGGTGGATTAGCATTGGCTTGCCTTCAAGATGACCGATTTGAAGGAATGAAACTCCATTTCTTGTTTGAAAACGGCTATGACCCAGTTGCCATGGATTTAGTCAAAACAAGGTTAAACCAAGTCTGTGACAAACCGAACGGAATTCAAATCGTAGCTAGAGAAGTTGATTTCAGTGAAGATAACTCATGGAGCGCAAACGATGTTAGAGATGCAAGATGGAAACATGGCGATGACGCAATGGCCTCAGATACTCTCAATTGGTATTTCCTATTCCCCAAAGGGACATACAATGATGATTCGGTACTGGGTGTTGCAGTAGATGCATCTACTGTGGCGGTATTTAGGGATTCAATCGAGGATTCTGAAAACTTCCTTGGACGTCCTTCTGCAGATGAAATAGAAAGAGCAGTTACTGTTCACGAGGCAGGTCACTTGCTTGGGTTGGTCAATTTGGTATACACTTCTCCAATTGATCACGAAGATCCCGACCATCCAGGTCACTCAAGTAATGATGACTCTGTGATGTACTGGGCCATTGAAAGCAGTAGTATCGGGAATATATTTTCAGGAAGTATACCTGATGAGTTTGATGATGATGACAAAGCTGATCTCGCGGGTATGGCTAGTGGTGAACTAAAGTGCAGTGATCAACTTTGGTCATGACTTTTTGCAACGTCAACACTAGCATCTCTCCATGCATCAAATACCGACCAGACGTACAGTAGCACCCAAAGAACTAGCGTGAATGCAAGAGGAATCTGCAGTAAAAACCAATCAAATCCTCTTCGATGCTTTCGATTGAAATGTTGGCCTAAGAATAAAAATGGAACTAGAGAGAGTGCTACTGCAAAAATCGGTCTAAATGCTCCCCAGATTCCAACACCTGCAGTAACCTCATTCCAGATTGTCTTTCCTAATGCAATCGAATCAACGTCTTTTTCCTCTACTGGGACGACTACTTCTAGATCCATGTCATCGTCCTGCATAATATTGTCCAAAGCGATGTTACTTGTCAATGTGGCGACGCAAATACTCATTGCAGTCCTATTACTGAGGTAAAGCATGGCGAAGCCGATTCTTGTTACCGGTTTCGAAGCATTCGGCGAACATGAAATAAACGTCTCTGAGGGTGTAGCCAAATCTCTTGAGGGTATGGAAGTACGTGGCCACAAAATACGTTCACTGATTCTTTCTGTAGACTTTGAGGGTAGCAACACAGTTGCTAGTATGTTAGATGAAGAGGAATTTGCAGCGATTCTTCACATTGGTTTAGCAGCCAATTCTGCACATCCCCGAATCGAAATAAAGGCCAGAGATATTTTGGATTTTAGAATTCCTGATAATTCTGGAAGAGAAGTTAGCAATAGGAAAATAAGTGGAAAAGGTGACATATCGTCAACAATAAACCCCAATGATTGGGACATATCATCGATGGTTGATTCACCTATGATTAGCGAGGATGCAGGAGAATATATCTGTAACGAGACCCTCTACAGGACGTTGATGAATATTAAGGACGGAACGCCTTGCTTTTTCCTTCACCTGCCATTAAGTCAAAGCGATGCAAAAGGGCTTGCTCTGCAATGCTTGGATCGTATGCTTAGACCACCTTGTCTCAATGTTGGTGCAGGAGCAATTATTCACAATGGTAAGTTTTTGGCAGCACGAAGGGCCCAATCAGAAAAGCACGCAGGATGGTGGGAATTTCCGGGTGGTAAATTTGAAGATGGTGAAAATGCTTCAATGTGTCTGATTAGAGAAATCAAAGAAGAGTTAGAACTCGATGTTACTACAGGTGAATTGATTGGTGAATGGATATTTGACCACGGTGATGTAGTTGTACGGCTTCATGTCATGGAGTGTTTCATTTCTGGTGGGGAAATGAAACTACACGTGCACGACAAAACACAGTGGTGCGATGGTCCAGATGAAGTAGAATGGCTTGGGCCTGACAGGGATATTGCAAATGCCATCAGTGCCAAGTTGAAGCATCACCGTCACTCTGCATAGAAAACTCATCACCAATTCTTCTAGGTATGTTTTCACGGCCGCTATGCCAAGTAGCAGCCTCAAGCCAATCACCTAGGTTGTCTCCTTCGATTTCTATGGTAATAAGGCCGCCTAGTGGGCTTTCTCCAGGAAGCGGAAAGGCAACCTTCCCTGCCATCGCAGCCTGTCTTGAAATGTGAAACACGGTTCCATTCTCGTCTAGGTTTGCTGACATATAATCTAGGGCAGTATCGAGAATAAATTGGTTGTGTATTACCTCAAGGAATGTTTGCATGCTAACATTATCTGATGCCAGTATGTCATCTTGTTCGCTAGGGAATTTTGGGCTTTCAGGTAGCCCACAGGTGAAGTCTGGAAACAATTTCAATATTGCATCCTGAACTAACTCTGGGTCATCTGCACCAAGTAGCCTCGATGATACCACGACAGTATAACCTTCGTCGATAGCGGTTAGTTTCAGCCTCGGCATATTACCTCCCAGAACTACTTACTCAATGAATTTATTATGCTAACATTGACAACTAGAAGTCAAACAGGAACCTCCATGCAGATTCGGGTATGTGCAGTTGTACCCGTCTTGAATGAAGAGAAGTTCATCAATCGATGTATCGATAGTCTGCTGGCACAAACCTTACCAGTCAAGATATTGGTTCTCGATGGTGGTTCTACTGATTCCACACTAGATATTCTCAAGAGTTATGGTGATTCTATTCGAGTAATAGATAACCCCGGAAAGCGTGTTGCTAATGCAAGGAATCTTGCTTTGCACCACTTAGATGATGAAATCACACACTGCCTTGAGATAATAGGTCATTCATGGATAGACAGAGATCATGTCGAGAAAAGGGTGAATGACCTAATTGACTTGGAGTCCACCTTGGGGATAAAGGTCGGAGCAATTGGGTGTTTAACTGAATCTGCAGATTCAGAGCATCACGTTTCTTCATGGATTGAAGGTGCTCTTAGTTCTCCAATTGGTTCGGGTGGTGGTCAATTCAATAGATTTTCAGGCCGTCATAAAACAAAGATACCAGCATTTTGTTTGCACAATGTCGAAGCGCTGAAGTCGGTAAGTGGATGGGATGAGAGATTCATTACAAGTCAAGATAGTGATTTATCCATGAGGCTGATATCAGCAGGATGGCAACTATGGCGCTCGGATGTTTCTTGTGTTTACATGCACAAGCGTTCTTCTCTCAAAAATTGGTGGAAAATGTGCCACAGGTATGGTTTCTGGCGAACGAAAGTTGTACTAAAACATCCTAAAAGAATAGACCCGAGAGAATTCTTACCGTTGCTTGGTCTCGTTCTTATTTTTGCTTTACCAGAATGGTGGTACGCCCCAGTTGCATACGTATTAGCGCTCCTTATCACCGGATTAGTATACACAAAATCACGTCTTTCATGCCTTGTTGGAGTACCGATTTGCTTGGTAATGCTCCACACAGCATTTACAGTTGGTATGTTTGATGGCCTGATTCGAAGTGGTAGAGCACCAACAGACCGTACATGATACACAAACTTTCATTGATGAAACGGATAGGGAGAGATTAGATGGCGAGACAGGTTACTTCACTAGTGATGCTATTCACACCTGTTATCGTACTAAATGCATTGAGGTTTATCGTCGAACCCCTTGGGGAAATGATGGCAGTATCTACCAACCTAAATGTCGGGTTACACATAGGCGCGTTTGGAGTAGGATATCTTCTCTACAGAAGGACTAGAGTTGTTAGAGACCATGAATGGCAGAGGAGTCGTGCTGTCAAATCAGTAGGTAAACACTTCAAAGCCGAAGAAAGTGGCGTTTGGGAAAAAGACGTTGCTATGGATACCAACCTTTCAATGGAGGCAGAGGCAAGTCTCAAGGGCAAAGTTGGTTCAGCAGTAGGTTCCTATTCTACTAACTCTGAGACAGAAATCAACACTGAAGTCAATGTTGAAATGTTGGTCGACGCTGAACACGTAAGACGAGCCCAGGCTCGTGTTTCAGGCGATGAACAATTTGGAGAGAGTGGAGTAAATTCCACGGTAGGTTCGGTGAGAAAACCTTCTCCAATGGATTCATTCTTGGATTGGATTGCATCATTAAGAGGTAGAGATAGAAAGGCCGAAAGAGATGCAATAAAACGAGCTAAGTTACAGGCAAGAAGTGATCTATCACCTGTGATCGCTCAACGTCCTATTGCTCCAATCCAACCAATAGAATCGGAGGAGAAGAAACAAATTCCTATGGAAATGATTTCTATGACAGAATATGGTGCTGAGTCTGTAACTATCGATGATGAAACCAATCAAGTTAGTGCGCCTATACAAAGAGGTGTCTCAATAGAGGAGATGGCTTTTGGTGTTTCTTCAACAAAACCAAATGTCCCAAACTCGGGATTCGCTCCAAAGCCAACATGTAGAGTTTGCAATGCTCCAAACTCTGTAGGTGAGCGATTTTGCATGAATTGTGGAAGTGAATTATAGCGTTGGACTGAAGAACCCCTGCCTTACCAGATATATTGAACGAGGTGATATTATGTCAGAGAAACGAGACTACTATGAGGTTCTCGGAGTCACCAAAGATTCGGATGAAAAGGAACTAAAGAAAGCATTCAGGTCGCTAGCAAGAAAGTACCACCCTGACAAAAACGATGCTCCTGACGCTGATGAAAAGTTCAAAGAAATTCAAGAGGCGTACGCTGTTCTCTCAGATCCAGAAAAGCGTAGGAATTACGACCGATTCGGTCATGATTCACCCGGTGGCTCTCCGTTTGGGCCCGGAGGATTCCAAGGATTCAATATCAATCTTGATGACATACTGGGTGGAGACTTCTTTTCCAATATTTTTGGCGGTGGCCGCAGGAGGTCAGCACAAAGCCAAGGCAACGATATTTTGGTCCGGCACGAGATTTCATTGGAATCTGTACTCGAAGGGGGCAAGGACGAGATTGAAATCGATTTGCCCATACTTTGCTCGGACTGTGAGGGTACAGGTGCAAAGGATGGTGTCACAACCCAGTGTTCAGAGTGTAGTGGTTCAGGGCAGGTTAGAATTCGGCAACAAATCGGGCCGTTTGTTCAAGATTCAGTCCGCAGTTGTCCAAATTGTAATGGTTCAGGTAGAACATTCAAAGATAGATGTAAGCCTTGTTCAGGTGGTGGGACTCAAAGTGAATCTCAGGTTCTACGTTTCAATATTCCAGTTGGTGCCCAAGATGGAACTCGCTTACGAATGCGAGGAAAAGGGCAACCTGCTCCCTTTGGTCGTGGAATTTCCGGTGATTTATTCATAGAACTGATTGTTGAGGAACATCCTTGGTTTGAAAGGAATGGAATGGATTTGATAATGTCCCTACCTCTTGGATTTAGTGACCTCGCCTTAGGTACAACTGTAAAACTTCCACATATCGATGGCAAGGATTTGCTAATCAAAGTCCCAGTGGGAACAAATTCAGGAGATACGATCACAATTAACTCGAGAGGAGTGCCGTCTAGTCGCGGTATTGGAAGAGGGGATGTTGTTGTATTGTGTAAACTCCACATGCCGAAAAAATTCGACAAAGCAACAAAAAAATCTCTTGAACAACTACGGGATAACTTATCGGGAACAAAAGATGTAGTTGACAGAATAATGGATGATGCCTCAGAAAGAAGAGGGTAGTCATTCTTCGGATTCTACAGAGTTACGATATATCGTGTTAGCTGGTTTGGCTGCGATTGGTTCACCGTTGACCATTCCAGATAGATAGATGTCTAGCGACTTTGCATTACCGGTTAAATCGACGCGTATGAACACACGAGAATTGGTGTATATGGTGTCCAAGAAAACCTCATTTGCTCTTGAAAGTAATTTTGGCTCAACACTGCTAACAACCCAATCTGGACCTTCATTCGCCTCAAATTTCAGGGCAGCAACACTCCACTCGTAATCTTGAGGTGTAAGTCCAATTAGAATTGGCCATGAACCCGTATCGGAAATCCTTTCATCAAGTGTCCAGATCGCCATATCAATGCCATTAGTGTAATGTCTGGTCTCAGGTTCTCCCCAGACTTCTAATGCTTCTTCCCATTCTAGGGAGGATACAGACTTCAGTGCTCTAGAAAGGTCTGTAGGAGAGAATTCTCCTTCATCCAATTTATCGCTCAACCACTGCAATCTGTTTTTCTTTCTTGCAAATTCTTCAGCGAATTTTTTGTTATTGTTTACATTGATGTAGAAAATTATGAATGGTAAAATCAGAAGTAAACCAATCAACCAGTAGAACACGTCTGCTGCTTCTTTCACAGCATTTGATGCTGGGAACCATGGTTCTTCTCCCTCTTCGAGAACTGCGGTGTTAATGCGTATTGTCCAATCCAATGATTCTGCATTTTCATCGAGTGCAGAACTACCGTTTTGGTGTTGAATTTTCACGAAATGAGTACCTAATCCTACATCCAGGGTGATCCTAATCTTGTCCATAGAATATGTTGCTGATACTTGGTCCAAAACATCCCAAGTGTTTTGGTCCATGTTCAATATCAAAACTTGAAGTTCGTAAACATCTCCTTCAACAGTTACATCGACTAAATGTACTGACTCATTCCAACCGGTTGTTTCTACTCTTAGCACATCTTGATAATCATCCATAAAGAGTGTTATTTCTCCATCAAATGGAGTGCCATCCATTGGAATTAATGGATAAGATGAGTTGTCACTCATTGCTGAAAGTGGCTTAAATCCAGGGGCATCTCCTTGCCAGCCTGCATCAAAGTGTGTCCTATGGATAAGAGTAGATTCCCATTCACAGTCACAATCCCACCACAGTTCGATTCCGATGATACTGTCCACTCCAGCAATCACACCGGTTGAAGATATGTTATTCCACTCAGAAAATATTGTCTCAGTGAATAGGTAGCGGTATTTTAGTCCTAAATTTACACCGTTGGAAATGTCTTCAGATGAAGTTACTAGAATCGATTCATCTTCACCCAGTCCAAATTGATAAGATACATTTCCCACTCCTGATATGTCGCCTAGACCGGTCAAGAGGTCATGTCCTCCGGTTGTGAAAATCTCTAGGCTTGTCATCCATAGTGTTCCCTGATGCGGACTAGAAACGGTAAAGACAATTCTTCCATTCTCAGTAGCCGGGATTAACATTTGGTTTGTTTCTGAGATGGATGTGTTTAGCGCAATTGATATCTCACTATTCAATTTAGTTTCACTAAATTCGTTTTGGAAATGAACCTCAATTTCGATTGCAGAGGATGCTGCATTCAGTATCACAGATACTAATTGACCCTTAGATACATCAACTGCGAAGATATCATCGTCGCCATCGCTTACATTACCAGATACTAGGTATTTGTAGCATGAATTACTTTGGTAATCTAATTGACTGCAGACCTGTGTATTGAGTACCTCAAAAGAATCCGTAGGGGCAGGTCTCATATTCGGCAAGTCCCCATTCACAGGAATTACGAATTGGCAATTGTTTTGATCTTCAAATGAAACCGTGTGGTTACCTTCTTCGATTGTCGCTTTGAATTCACTACCGTTTCCGACTAAATTGCCGTCTTCGGTTGTGATATTAGCCCAAGAGTTTTCACAATCGAACCAAACATCACCATCGCTAGTATTGTACACATAGGATTGGCCTGCAGCTACTACTGGCATGATTAGAATCATGCTTACAAGCAACCATGTGACTCTTCCCATGATTGGGTCGGTAACCTCATCATCCTTCAAATCATTCAAGAATAGCATACTAGTGGAAAGTCATGATGGCGGGTTTGGGTAGAACAGTCTTAGCCCGCCAAAGAATGGCAAGAATATGGGCTTTGGGCGATAGGTCCAGTCCTCAATCCAAAACTCCCGGTCTTGTTGTCACAGAAGACGATTTTGATGTCGATTATGCACCATTTAGTGTGTCTAGTGATGGAGGAATTCCAAGGACAATACAACTTGAATCAAGGGCTCCATTTGCTCCCTGGGAGTCCGAGAATAACGGTCCAACCCTTACAGCGTCAATTGGTCATGTATTGCCGCCATCATTGGATGAGGCTGATGCAGGTGAGGTGGCATCCAAGGGCGAGATTATCTCGATATCTTGGCAATCTCTGAATCATGATGAAGAGTTGCTTGATCCACAACTCAAACCACACGTGGTAATTCTAAGCGACGCATTACAACTTGCGAATAGACCGGGACAACTTGTCAAAGCCATACATGTAATCAAAAATCGATTTCCAGGTTCACTATTGTGGACTCCGGGAATCGGTGGCCCTGATAACTGCGCAGTCCTCGCTTGGTTCGGAGTAGATTTGTTTGATACTACTAGGGTAAAGCAAGCAGAATCACATGGTGCTGTTATTACATGGAATGGGCCAAGATTGGCACATGAAAATGAATCCGCAAATTCTCACTGGAAAAGTGCGATTGCAGATGTGCGCTCTGCTATTGCCGATAATCGACTTAGGGAACTTGCCCAATCTCAATCCTTGAATAGTCCGAGGTTGGTTGAACACTTGAGGAATCACGACAAAATTATAGCAGAATCAGAAGGAATTCTATCACAAGTAGTTAGCAAAGGTACAGCCCTAAGAATTCACAGTGTTGAATCACATAATGAACCTGTGATTTTGGATTGGGTAGATTTCATCACAAATCGGTACGAGAAACCCGATGGACTGGATGATGTCCTAATTTTACTTCCATGCTCTGCGAGAAAACCGTATTCTTCATCAAGAAGTCACAAGGCGTTCAGGCGAGCGATAAAGCATTCCTCTGCCCACGAAGTTATCGTGACGTCTCCTCTTGGCTTAGTTCCAAGGGATTTGGAGGAAGTATGGCCTGCTGGTCATTATGACATCCCTGTTACTGGAGATTGGACACTTGACGAAATGAAAAGAGTCACAGATATGCTAGATTCACTTATTGAAAGGAACAATTACAGAGTGATAATCAATCATTCTGGATTTGATTATGAATCATCCCTACCTGTTATTGATACCAGAAAAGGAAATTCAGCCACAAATAATGCTGCTTTGGAAATTCTAAGCGCTGCTGTTTCAGAGCAAATTCAGGTAAAAAAGCGAAGTGGAGAACAGATCAATATTGCAAACTTCCGCTCAGTCGCAAGATTCCACCATCTAAACGACGACTGGCTAGATGGCGTCCAGGTTCGAGGAAGATTCCCTAGATGGAAGATTCTCAAAGATGGTGAACAAATTGCTATGTGGGCTCCAGAGAGAGGCAGTTTCTCAATCGCTAAAGCCTGCGTGCCGTTAATAGATTCAACCAATTCGCTGAAAAGGATTCATTTGAAACCGGAAATCAAATGGAAGGGAGATGTTAATCTGGTAAACTTAGAATCATACGACCACTCAATCAGGACAGGTGAGGATTTGTTGGTCATGCAAGGCTCGCAGTGCATTGGTTTGGCAAGGGCATCAGCTCCTGCATGGGAATGGTCATCTACGCCAGGAAGGCTAGCAAAAATGCATCAAAGACTCTGAATTTAGAATTTTGTCCATGCGTAGCGGTTAAGAATGGGAGATAGGTCGGCGGAATGCTTGGAGGCTTGAATATGGCACGTATGTACGCTAAGAGGAAAGGTAAGTCCGGTTCCACAAAGCCACACAATGAATCTCTACCAGAGTGGTCAAACACTGATGCTAAGGCAGTCACAGAACTAGTTGTAGAACTAGGCAAGGCTGGTCACTCTTCCGCATCAATCGGTACTATTCTTAGAGACCAACACGCAGTACCGGACGCAAGAAAGGTCCTCGGCAAGAGAATCTCCGCAGTAATGGCAGAGAATGGAATCGGGGGTTCTTATCCTGAAGACATGATGAACCTCATGCGCAAAGCAGTCGGAATCATTGACCACCTTGGTTCCGGTAACCACAAAGACATTCATAACAAGAGATCACTAGAACTTACAGAGGCGAAGATTCGACGCCTAGCAAAGTACTACATCAACGAAGGTCGCCTCTCAGCAGATTGGAAGTACAAGAGAGATGAACTTCGTCTGATGGTCGAGTGATGTACACTCACTTTGATAACCATCGGCTGTTTCAAACAGTTTGGTGAGTTGATGAAAAACCTACTACAATGTGCGGTTTTTGTCAATCTCGAAAGCCAATTACTCGATATTGCCAAACGCATACAGTCTGCTAGTGTCGTTCATCTAATGGCTCCTGCTGATGTTGAAGGCGTTCTTGCACTATCACAATTAGAATCTGCCCTACTTGATAATTCTAAAAATTATTTGCGAAGAATTCTACCGCCAAGAAAGCATGTTAGTCGAGACAATAAAGAAACTATACCGGAAGTAGAAGGTTTAGTGGTACACCTAAGCCCTTTTCATGAGGCTCAGAGTGCAATAAATATTGAAGAGAACTACATCCAAATTTTCCCAATTTCTGTAAGTCTTACCTTCCCTAATTCTTCAAGAACACACAATGGTGCTGTAGATTGCACTGCATTGAGTGCTGCACTAGCAAGTATTCTTTCGCCTGAAGGAGCAAGAGTTCGCAAACAGCGCCCATTGTCTCTAGCAGGCAGTTGGTTACGTAGCGGTGCAGATGCCAACTACGATCCCGTACTTTCGATACTTAGAGACCATCTAGATAACGAGGGTTCAATCGAGATAAGGCCTCTTCCAGAGGTCCCTAGTCCTGATGTTAGTATGATTCCAGGTCTCTCAAAGATGATGTTGAACCGTCTGCAAAGGAGTTGGCCAAAGATGGATATTGAACAGAGAAGTTCGGCAATTAGTGAATTAGTTCTTCCATCATTAAGGGTTGAAGGGATTTCAACGATGCGACTAGAGGAACTGGTTTGGCATAGAGCAATGATTCCAGGTAACGATACCGATATTGCAAGTCAATTGCACCAAGCTCAAGTTCAGTGGCCACAGGATGAAACTGAAGCGAAAGTGTATGCAAGCACTATCCTTGATGGGCTTATCACCAAGGGTCACTTTTGACTATTCGACAATCTTCAGAACTCTGCCACATCCTTCACAGGGCAATCTGAATGGTCTTTCATCTGTCGTAATTGAATTCGGTGTTCCGCATGCAGGGCACTCAATAACTGGGAAGGCGATAGGATTCGATGTAGGGGGGGTTCCCTTCTTTTTGGGGCTAGCAATCGCAGTGATTGTCCAAAGAGCTACCGAAATTCCAGCTATAGCTCCAACAGTGAATGGATTATACCCTAGGAATAGTGCAAGAAGCACAACAGGAATCAAAATCATTTCAATCCAAAGTGCTCCACGCCTCTTGTTCTTTGTAAGGGTCAATGCAAACCACATTCCGCCTCCAACTATTGCTAGAGTAATCAGTGATAGACTGAGAGGTGCATTCAGCAAGTTACTTGTGGGGTATGCACTGAATGAGAAAGTTGCACTAGGTTTTAGATTTTCAACACTAATTTCAATGCTTTCCCCTAGAGGTGTTCTCCTCTGAGAAATGTCAATAGAATCTTCTCCCTTTATGTTAGCGCCAGTTAGGCTTGCCATCATCCCAGTGTCTATGCTTATGCTCATGTCCATGCTTGACCAGATAGGTGTTGGTTGAACGATAATGAAATTTCTCAGGAGCACAGATTCTTTGTTCTCTTCTACTATCTCTAGAGTTGTTATTGACAAAGTAAGGGGGTGTGGTACGACGTTTTTCTTCCCTTGCAAATCGACTGAGAATGAAATTCTCTCCAAATCTTGAACATCATTTCCAATTAATTCTTCAAGTTCGAGTGCCATGCCGTCGTTCATGTATGTAACTGCCAAATTCACCATTTGACTCTCAAATTCTGTTCTTTCAACATCATCGATCATACGATTTCTTCTGTCCTCGTCACTGACAGTTCCAGCATTGAAGATTCGTAACGGCTGTGATAGTGATGAATCATCTGAGCCGATGTTGTCCATTCCCCATCTCATCCAATAAGACATCTCTCCGTCAATCGTGAGGTCGATTTTACGTTCAAGCGTCAAAAATCCATCAGTTCTATCCAGTTCCATGCCAATACTGGCAATTAGTTTAGAACCTCCTCCATCGGAACGTAGTGGCTCCTCTGAAGGGTAGAAACCTCCACCGCCATTGGAACCTGTGTCGGCGGTTTCTATGCTGAAAGTTGTAGTTCCTGTTAGAATTGGAGTCCCAGACTGAATCTGAATACTTCCTGCAACTGAGATGTCTTGGAGGCCTGAAGTTGTGGATGTCCAAGTCCAAGTCAGCCTCACATAATCACCACTACTGGTTACAATTGGGTTCCCAGATAGCACACCACTATTCACGCTGACACTGAGACTTTCTGCGTGTGCAGCGGTCATTTGACCAAATGGTGATGCAACAATCATTGAGATGTAGACATCCATTCCTTCAGTGACAGGTTCCTCAATAATCAAATCAACAAGTGGAATATCTCCTGTCAAAGAGGAATCGTCTCCACTACCTCCCCATATGAAGGTCAATCCGGCGTCCGTTCCTGGGACGCTAAACACCACGGTCTGTGCTGTAAGGATAACTTCGATTTTACTTGATGAAGAAATCGACCCTGCGTCCACCCCGACGTCAATGTTCAGAGTTCCCTCGCCCGATGGGAGAAAAGAGTTCGACTGGTCCGTACCCCCAACGTATTCTTCTCCGCCGATTACGACGCTTACCGATGCGTTGATTTGTACGCCTCCAGCGTTTTCCACAGAATAGTCGATTGCAAACTCCCATGTTGATGAAGGATAAGCTCCACTCCAAGCGGGATCAATTTTCCAACTTGCAATCTCTTGTTGCTGAGCAATGGCATCAGAAATCGTTAGTTCTTCAGAAACGTCTGATAACGCTACATCGAACGGTGACATTTCACCGGAACCGGCAGGTCCAATCAAGTAGAGTTCAACCGGTCCAGAGTCACAACAAACTTCCACACTATCTGCAGATGCTGTTGGAATTGGTATGCAGGAACATAGCAGCAACATTCCGAGTAGGATTGGTTTGAAACTCCTCATGAACAATACCTACCGGCCAAGTCTGCAAGCATTACACTATTCAAGACTGTGGACAAATGAGCCCCTAAGGGGCTCAAAGTGCTTTTTCTAACAAGTTGCCAAGTTCTTTCTCGAATAGCCCAACTAAAGCCTCTCCAACCTCTCCTTGAAGGTCGTCCGGTAGAATCCTTAATCCTAGTCTTGCTGCGGCCCTACTTGCCTTCATTTCGGCATAAACTGAGCGTGCTTTAGCGTTGAAGTAGTAAGAAATTGCTTCCTTTAATTCGCCCTTTAGTTCCTCATCAGCATCTACCTTTTGTCTGATGTAAGTCTTGATTTCGTCCTTTACCAAATCACGAACAGCTTCAATGACAATGTCTTCTGTCGCCATTAATTCTTTGACTTGTGCACCGATGTTTCCTGTTAACAGACGCTCGATTGCCATATACAGTCCTAGAGGTCAACCATTTTGAACCCACCTATGGGATAGTTGAAGGACTGAGTTGTGAAACAATGAACATGGAATTTTCAACAATCGGTGCAGAGGATTCTCTTGAAGAAGCAAAAAGTCGTTTGAATGGTAACGATGTGCTAGTGGTTTGGGGTCGAGAAAATATACTTGGCGTACTAACAAAAGGTCACTTGGAAAAACAAGGCAACTGCGGAGAAGTCTGTGAATTAGATGTCCTAGTGGACCCAGACCCAATTAAAGCATCAATATGGAAACCAAAGTATGTCATTGTGACAGAAGATGGTGAACCAGTAATGGTTAGTCATGTACCATAAGTAAGCCATCGTCTTCAACAATTGCATATCCTATCCGCTCAAGTTGCAGGATAGTTCCAACTGGGTAATTGTGGTCTTCTAAAATTCCTTCAATAGTGGTGATGTTTTGGCCTTCGGCAATCGTTAGTTTGGATGGTGTTCCTCCTGCAACCCAGTGGACAACACTCCGTTTGTCACTTCTGTCGATGCTTTCTACATTTCCTGTTTGATCTATGTCACACAAATCCTTCAACCTAATGGGTTTACCAGAATCCTCTTCCTCAATCCAAACGCCTTCATCTATCGAATATTGCCTTGGAGGCATTTCTGTGTCTGAATGTGAAGAAATAGTTCCTGTTTTTGGGAATTCTCCATCTAACTTAACCGGATACGCATTTCTTACAAAAGCAAGGCGAGGTGCTTGCGGGTCGATAGCCTTAGTATTGTGGGAATATAGAGTGGATAGAGGTACGGATATGTCTTTTTGGGTCAGTCCTAATTCAATCCAAAATGCTCGAAGAGATTCAGGCTTTATTCCTCTTCTTGACAATGCAGAAAGGGTCGGTAGTCTCGGGTCGTCCCATCCATCAAAAATTCCTTCTGCGATGTCTCGCTTCATCTGAGAGGTCGAAAATGCTCCGAATTCGTGTACTTTTACACGGCCCCAGTAAATTGTCTCGGGGTAATCCCAACCAAAGTGTGCATAGAGCAGTGTCTGCTTTCGAGTGGAGTCCATCAAATCCTTTCCTCGAATGATGTGAGTCACTCCCTGAAGATAATCTTCAATGGCAGATTGAAAATCTAGTAATGGCCAAACTCGCCATTTATCTCCGACTCTTGGATGAGGATTTGTTTGAATTCTAGCAGCGGGCCAATCCCTGAGTGCTGGATTCTTGAGTGACATGTCAGTTTTTACCCGTAGTACGGCTTCACCTGGCTGAAAGCCTTCTGTGTCGTTCATCTTTCTCCAAAGTTCTAGATTTTCATCATCAGAATTATCTCTACAGGGGCATTCTTTCTTTGAAACTCTGAATTCTCTGAATGATTCAGCGGAGCAAGTGCAGACATAACCGAATCCTCCTTCTATCATTTTTACTGCATATTCGTGGTATTTGTCCATTCTCTCACTGGCAATTACAATTCTATGTGCAGGAAATCCACACAACCATTCCTGTTGTTTTGGGATTGAATTATATGCTTCAAGCATGGGTGGCTTTACAGTAGTATCAGTATCGTCAAATCTTAGAATTAATTCACCATCTAATTCCTTTGCATACTGACCGTTAATCACCAATCCTCTGGAGTGGCCGAATGAAAGTGGTCCGTTTGGGTTGGGTGCGAATCTGAGAACTGGCTTTCTATCGTTTAGGTTAGGCAGTTCTGGTAATCCTTCTCTTCGAGTTTGAACTCTCTTTTCCAATAACTCAGGTGCTTCTTTTTCTAAAATTTCTCTGACAGCATCAAGTCCGTCATTTTGAGCTAAGGCATTTGCTTTTGCAACCTCTTTTCCAACTAGTGGAGCGATGAACTTGCCATGTTGTCGCAAATCCGTTCTACTTCCCATTATTCTACTGATTACAGAACCTGCCTGTCCTTTGCCTGCATATTGGTAACTATTTTGTAAAGCAAGGTGACGAATCAAATCCAAGGTTGGTTGGTCCGGCTGCCAGTCCATGTCAATCCGTGGGGCTCTTGGTTATTCAAAACAAGGTTTGTTGTGGCCCACCCGGGCGTGGTGGCGCAGGGTTTCCTCTTGCGTCAGTTACTGTTTTCCAAGACCATCGCAGGCATTCATGTGGATAGTCTCCTATTGAAAGAATCTTCACAGCATCTTTTGTTTTAGGATCTGAAGGATAACCACTACCTAAATCCATATTCAATTCTTGACTCAGTTTCTTAACGCAATTGTCACGCGTGACTTTTGCAATAATACTTGCAGCACTCACTTCGGGATGGTTTTCATCCGCTTTGTGTTCAGCATTACAGTCTCGCTTTGAAAGGGCTGAAACGTTTCTTGCAAATCTACCTGCATCAACATCACATGCGTCTAGCATAATATCACCATCTGGCATAACCTTGAGAGATTCCGCAAATAATTCGACTTCTAGTTGATTGAGGTTTGGTGCAATATCAATTCGTTTTGGGTCACAAATTATGACATTGTGTGGCATTTCAACTAGTGTATGATACAACTCTTCCCTCTTCTTTTTACTGAGGTCTTTCGAATCTTTTACTCCTAAATCAAGTAGTTCAGTTTGAGAAATGCTAGCAAATGAGCAAACAACCAATGGACCGATTACAGAACCTCTGCCTGCCTCATCAACTCCAATCTTCATCTTATCACTCACAAATCGAGGTCATCCAAGTCGAGCATTGTTGGAACTGAAACTTCAGGCTTCGTCTTTGGAACAGTTCTTTCTGTTACAGGAATAATGTCATCAGGTAATGCAACATTTGCCGTGTGGGGGGTACTGACATTTCCTGCTGCTAGATTCTCTACCAAATCATCGAGTTTTGATTTTGTAGCAACTGTATCGTGATGGTCTAATACCGTACTTGCAGCTCCAACCAGCCTTGAATCAACAGGTTCTGTAACTGGCTTCTGTCCACCTCCAACCGCTTGGAACATACCAGTAAACACTTCAGAAGGAATCTGAGGTGATTGAGCAATTTCTGGGGTTGGCTGTTTTTTGGTAGCGAATTCTGCCATCCAATCATCCGGTTTTTGTTCTACAGTTTGTGTTGAATTCATCAATTCCATATCCGAAAGCCTTGCTCTACGGTCTCTGATTGATTTGTTTATCATTAACCCACTTGCTATGGTAGCAATTGCAATCCATTTCCAAGCCCACACAATAGCAAAAATTGTCGAGGCGATATCGCTAATTGAGTCTACAATACTTTCTTGATTATCATTGTTGGATGCAGCTGCATCAAATGATGTATTTGCTGTGAACCGAAATGGGTTCTCCTCTGCAAGGCGGCTGTGCGCTGTTATGTATACATAGAAATCATCAGCTGAATTTTGATTATCGGGTATTTTTGCCCAGGCCCTGAATGTAAAATTAGCCCCTTTGTCAATGTTGACAATTTCGAAAGAACGTATATTTTTGGAACCATCCTCAACAATAGCATTGTTGGGAGGGATGAAACTCATATCTGTGAAATATGACGATGTCATTCTTACCACTAATCCGTCAGCAGTGTTGCCATCATTCCTCATTGTTATTGCCATCTCTAGCCTTCCGTTACTAACCGATGTGGCGGAATCTTCCCATATCCAAAACACTCTTGGTGCAGTCCGAGATGAGATTTCAATTGAATCAATTATCTGACCATCTGGTAAGGTTAGAACTAATTCAGCAGTGCCAGTAGAGAATGCTTCAGCATTTTCAAAGGGGGTAATGTTCATCGGTATCTCTATGCTGCTTTGGCCCCTTGATAGCCCGACCTGTTCTTGTCTGATTTCAAAGTTCATTCCGCTAGAGTCACGGATTTCTAGTAGGTAGTGTTGGAAGAAATTACCAGTATTCTCAATTTGAATAAATTGTTGACAGGTTTGGTTCCATTCGACCTCAGAACAAGAGTTTCCGACTTTGCTTAGACTGCCATTTTTTTGCCAATCTATTGCCGATGAAATATTCACAGAACTAGCCCTTTGTGGGAATGACTGTGGCATTATGTCCAGTTCCAAACCAACGGTTCCGAGATTCGTATTTGGAGCGTCGAATCCTATTTCGATAACCCTAGATTCATTTGGTTCAAGAGGTTGGAATTCAAATGCGTTGAATATTGCAACTGTCCAGTTTTCAATTTCAAAACGATCTTCTCTGGAATTGCCGTAGATTAAGCCTGCATCAAGATATGTGGCTATGTTACCGTTGTTTCGAATGACAACCTCAAGCCGGTCGTTGTCCCCTGGCTCGATGCTTAAGTTCTCCTCAACATTATCAATTGTCATGTTGTGATATGTCTCCATATTGAGGCTAAAGTTCCACGAACTTATTCTCCTGTCTAGATCCGATACAGCTTCTAAAGAAAATTGTGGTCCGGTACCCGCTAACGGAGCGCCATCAACGATTGGTGGTGTTTTTATGTAGAAATTGATAAATTCAAACTCACCTGATTGTAAATCAATCACCAATTCACCATCGTTATTCAAATCATCATCAAACCCGTATTCCCAGTTGGTTTGAGTGTTGAATCTTAACTTGACAGTATCATCGTAATCTGCGTTATTGCTGACATTTACTGCGAAACCAGTTCTCACATCCTGCAAAACGTAGAACTCTGAACCATCGTTAGAACCGAATCTTATGTCTGACCATTTGGATATCAAAACGTCTACATTGTGTGTATAGCTCCAATTTGTCACTTCTTGACATAGGAAATCTAGACTGAACGATTGGGTTTCAAAATTTGAATTTGGAGCTACTGTTACGTTAATCATCATCTCTCCGAGTCTACCTGAAGCTACCCTCGTCCAATCAGTGGGTAAATCACTCACAGTTAGATTACTATCAGAACTATTGACTGAAACCGAAAAATGTCTCGCTGTCCCTACAATGTTCTGCCATGCAATGCGTAGTTGAACAGTTTCGCCTGGATGTGCAACTATCTCGTCTTCGATGTAGAAGTTGAATGGATCCTGATCTGCGCTGACTGGTAAGACAGGCAGCATAAGTGCCGCAAGAACTACCACCACCCATCGGCGCATATGCTTTGTAGGGCTTCATACATAATAATGGAGCGCATTTATGCTACGTGTTGCGGTTTCTCTGTGCGTATCGAAACAAAATGGTATATACTAATGCAATTCGTTGCGGCGCAATGCAGAGAAGACTCGCAACCACACTAATTGCCCTGCTGCTGTTGTCGGCTATACCGCTTTCAGTATCAGCAGATGAAACCAAAGACATACCAACAAATGCATCGGAAACCGGCAACCACAATTCCTTGGTCGCTGCACTCGCCCACGCTGAATTAGTAGACATACTATCCGGTGACGGACCTTTCACAGTTTTCGCACCAACAGACCAGGCATTCAGTGATGCAGGAATTGATTTGGCAGACTTCGATACCGATGAAGCAAACCAGACTTTAGTCGATATCCTGACATACCACGTTGTCTCTGGTGAAGTGCTGTCCTCAGCGCTAACAGACGGAATGAGTGTTGAAACTCTAAATGGTGACAATGTTTCTATTGGAGTTGGCGATGATGTCACGGTAAACGACGCCACTGTTACACTAGCAGACGTTGTTTCTAGCAACGGAGTAATCCACGTCATCGATAAGGTTCTGATGCCTCCCGAAGACGGCCCCGGTGACATTCCAACAATTGCATCTAGCACTGGTGTGCACGATGTCTTGGTTGACGCAATCATTCAAGCAGGCCTACTATATCCTCTATCTGATGACGGGCCATACACAATATTTGCACCAACTGACCAAGCATTCATCGACGCAGGAATAAACCTCTCTGACTTTACAGATGAGGATGGCATTGCTGCTCTAAGTAACATTCTTGCTTATCACGTCACCATTGGCGCTGTGCTGTCCGGTGACCTAAGTGATGGTCTATTCGTAACCATGCTTAATCAACAGCAGGTAAGAGTTGGAGTTACTCCAGGCGGCGTGATTGTTAATGACGCATCTGTAACACAAGCAGACGTCGTAGCAAGTAATGGTGTGATCCACGTTATCGACAAGGTGCTAATGCCACCAGAAGTAGCAGAAGGGGAAATCTGTTACAACATGGAAACCCACACAATCGTTGCTGGTGCAGACCAAGCAGAATGTGAAGGATACATGTATCTAAACAACACAGAAATGAACGGTCAAACCTACACAGGATGCTACAACACAGTAACTCACCAAATAACAAACGTAAGTGAAGCAGTGTGTGACTCTTACATGTGGACTGCAGCTGTCAACATCGCAATGACAGCGGCAGCAACATCTATCCACACATCACTTGTTGCTGCTCTTGGTGTTGCAGGATTGGTAGATACCCTCTCCGGTGAAGATAACTACACAGTATTCGCACCAACAGACGAAGCATTCGCTGCAGCAGGAATCAACCTAGCCGATTTCACCACAGATGAAGAAATTGCAACACTTGCTGATATTCTTCTATACCACGTCGTGGCAGGAGAAATAGCATCAACTGACTTAGTTGATGGTGCTAATACTGTTACAGCGGCAAACGGAGATGAACTAACTGTTACCGTTGCTGAGGGAGTAGTGACAGTTGGAGCAGAAGCAGCAACAGTAGTGCTTGCAGACGTTCCAGCAAGTAACGGTGTCATCCACGTGATCGACAAGGTGATAATACCACCAACAGAAGAGCCTACAGAGCCAGAAGAACCAGAAGTTGTTTGTGCAGCAACAATCGGAATCACATCGGATGGATATGGATTCACTCCAGCATCTGCAACAATTGCAGTTGGTGAAACAGTTTGCTGGAAGTGGACTGACGAATCTATGGCTCACAATGTCAAAGAAGTCGCTGGATTGAAGTCTACGACCTACGTGGAAAATGGAGTATATTCCGGTGCAGCTGCAAAGACTGTTGATTTCCATCATACCTTTAATGAAGATACCACATTCTACTATGCGTGTGAACCACACATTGGAGTAGAGATGTTTGGAAAGATTATCGTTGGAGACGGTGGAGCTGAACCAGCAGTAGTCGATGAGGACAAGGATGACAAGGAAGACAATAATACACCTGGCTTCCTAGGATTAACAGCAATTCTTGCAACACTAGGTGCAGTCCTGTTCGCAAGAAAGCGTCAAGACACCGAGCTGTGATACCATATGAATTGGAAAAAACTAGCCGCTGCAGCAGCAGTCACGGTTGTTGTTGCAGCGGCAGTTTGGACCTATTTGGTCGCTACATATGAGTCAGAACTAGGCACATCAAACGTCATACTAGTAAATTCTGAAAACTCAGTGAGTGATAACCGAGAAGACAACATACTCGTCGAACTGAGTTTTGATGAAGATGCCGAAGACCTCTCATGGTCATCACTTGAGATTAATCTCATCATCGATGAAACATCATATGGATGTTCGTTCGGTGCACAATCCAACTCTACAGGCATGGACGGTAAGGTTACTCCGAAGTTAAGTGCAGACGGTTTCACATTTACAACAGAGATTGATGCGACAGATTCTGAATCATACACTCATTTTGACTTACCAGGTCAGATGGAATCAAATGGAACAGATTATTGGATGAAGTTTTCATCTACTGACATCTATCTCTCAGAGGGGGTTTCTTGGGCATTTATTGAAGGCGCAGAATTGTCTGATGTTAGCGAGGTTCCAGAAGATCTAAACAATGATACTTCTGAAAGATTAGAATGGTACACATACGATATGTCGGTACATCGAGTTAATCCAAACGAAGGGGTGTATGTCTTTACTAAGGATGAATTGATATTCAAAGTAAACTTTCTGACCTATTACAATGATAATGATGAAAGCAGGTATCCAACTATGCAAATTGCAGCAATTGGGGAATCCAATTTTCCAGCTTTAGACGACCCAAACCTAGTGGTCCCCTCTCCTTGTAAGATAGTTTCTGATAGCGAAGAAAAAGACTACTGGAATTCCAATGAAACCATCCAGTTGTTTGAAAATCAAATCAATCTCTGTGATGGTCCATGCAGCTTCAAAATCATGGTTTACTACGAAACCGTAAATGTTGCAATTTCCGAAAGTGAACTGCTAATTGGTTAAAGAACCGGGTCACTCAATACACTACCTAGTATTGATACATCAAACTGTGCGCCACTCATTGGAACATTCAATTCAAACATTTCAGAAACGTTTGGATCAATCTCTCCACACTCACCAACAACTGTTCCATTGACGATAATTTTGGCAGCTCTCCCAGCCAACCATGGCCCGTTCGTTATGGTTTCAAGTGACCAGTCATTGCAACCAAGGTCTCGCATAAGAGATTGAATGCGACCACGTAGGGATGCAAAGCCACCTGAATTTTCTGCGACTAAGAAAGCGAATTTATCCCGATTTTCATGATTGATTACAACGCTTCCTAATTCATACACTCCTTGCGGTAGTTCATGATGGCGATTGGCCGCTAAAAGTCTCAACAAACCCGGCAGTATGTTCTGTCTTAGAATTGTGTGCTCAATGGTGATTGGGTTTGTCATGCGAGTAATTTCTCCATCCGCCACCCATCTCACGTTTTCAAACTGGTCTTTGTCATTCGAGAGTGTTAAAGATTGGATTTGAATTAGACCAAGGCCTTGAAGAGCTTCTCTAATCCTACGTCGCAAATGACCATCTTGACGGGGTATTGCAGTTAGGGGTGCTTTAGGAACATCATATGCGAGATCATCATAACCGTGTCCAATAGCGACCTCTTCTACCAAATCGATTGGGTGAAGTATGTCAAATCTCCACCTAGGCATAGAAATTGAGAGATTTCCTCGGGAATCACCGTTGTATATTCCTCCCATCCTTCGGATTGCGTTGTCAATTTCATCGTCAGTGAATGAGTTACCAAGGATTCCTTCGACCAAACTTCTCTCAACTACATGGTTAACAGGAGAGCCATCTAAACTCCATTCTTTTCCTTCACATGTCTTAACTCTGACCGATTCGATTTTTCCCCCCAGTACGGATAGTTGTAAGCAAACTAGCATTAGGGCTGATTCACAGGCTCTAAAATCTAGCCCAGTTACATCAATGAACAGATCACGTGTATTCGTAGTCACTGTTGTATGGTCACCATTGATAATTGGTGGGAATGACAATACGGCATTATTTGAATCGTAAATTATGGGGACTTTATCCATCCCTTCTAGTAGATGTGCATAATCAACTCCTTTTGGATGTGATTTTAAGATTTCATCAATTGTCATTTCCTCATCCATTGCCAATGGTATGAATGAAAGGTTCCTGGATGAGGCCTCAACTCGGAAAGGTGGAGATATTGTTGAGAGGTCATGTACACCAATCGATGCTCTCTTCCTCCCTCTGCCTAGGGCAAAGTGGAGCTTTTCTTGATGGTCCATCAATCGTTTGATGATTTCATCATTAATATCGACTCCTCTCACTACAGCACCAAGAATTACAGGCCTTATTGTTGCCAATTCTGGAGAAACGGTCATTGAAATTGTACCTGGGTTAACTGCTAGTCTTGGGTTTGATGGCGAGTCATGTAAAAACGGCATCATGCCATGGAATAGAGTTTCAGGAGAAAGTAAGTCTGGCCTGTCAGGGAAGATTTCAATATCCAATTTATTTTCATCGCAATTGTCTATGTCCGTGCCCATGAGCGGTAATCGAAATGCTAGGTCATCGATATCGTGCTTCCTTCCTTTCGCTTCGACTAGATGTCTGAGAAGGGATTGCTCTACACTAATCGTTGGCATATTATCACCTTGCGAACCAGTGTGGTAAAGGCCTGTCATAACCAGCCAATCTAAGACCACTTACAGCCGCAGTATCCTGGTCGAATGCTCTTAGATTACCTCTTGTCAGTGAATCGATTGAGGCTAAGCCAAGCCTGTTTAGATGAGCGGACAAGCCGGATGTGACTTGTGCGATCCATCCGGCAATGTTCTCATCCGGTGCAGGGCAAATTGTGAAAGCGACGTTTGAGGCACAAAGGATAGCTAAATCCTCACTTGTTGCAGACCAGGGTATCCAAATTGATGCAATGGTTCCGTCTTCTAAATTGGTTGCTGCAGATCTTCCTACTATCGGTAAGGACGCTGCTGCACTTATTCCACTTCCATCATTGAGGACGCTTACTGCGCAATCTGCACCGTGGTGTTGCGAGTCTGTGTGTAGTGATGCAGTTTGCCCTACTCCTCTTACTAGAATTACTTTCGAATTTGCAGGTGCAGTACATTTTAGCGCTACAAGTAGGCCATCTACAGCCGCTCCATCTAGCCTTGGGAGTGAGTCCAAATCAATCGCAAATCCTGCTGATGATTTGACTAACTCCGCAGCGCTAGCAATGTTGTCGGAGTCAATGATTACTATGTCGCAATCTCTAGGATTTTCCTTGACAAGGCAAGGGTGAAACAAGTCATCTTGAACTCCCTTGGGAACATAGGGAAGCAAGGGGATTGGAAGGGCGAGCGAATCCTCTTCGCCAAGTAACACTACTGTGTCACATGTAGAATAACTCGGATTGTGATTTGTTGTCATAGGAATGATTGAGATTCCAGAAAGGTCGTCCCTACAATCTGCCATAATTCCTTCACCGACAGTGCCATCAGACACAAGGCACACAGCATCAGCAGGAACTTGTAACTCGTCATCACCAAGTTCCTTGTTAATTTCCTTGAGTTCATCTTTATCCAGTGTTCTAAGAGTGACTCCTGGAGGTGGGGTTGGGCAACGTCCATTGATGATAATTCGTCCTCCTGTCATACCGGCACCTGGGTCGCCGCCAACATCTCCGTGGACAACTATGTCACCTCCTGACATTCCTCCTCCGATTCGGATTCCTGAATCTCCTCTTATCACCAACAAGCCTCCACTCATTCTTGCACCAGCATCATCTCCAGTTCCATCGAGGATAGTTATTCGACCACTTTGCTGGCCAAATCCTGCACAATTGCCAGCAGTTCTCTCACAAGTGATTTTATTTCCATTATTTCCGGCCCCTAGGAAAGAACCAACATCCCCTTGATGAGTGAATGTTCCACCTTGTCCAAATGCTGCTGTGAACGGTCCGAGATAACCAAGACTTCTCACCTTTGATCCTGCAGGCAAATTTGGACATAGTCCCATTTCTCCATCTTTTGGAACAGGGTCGCCGTTTGTTGTCCACCCAATTCTAAGAACTATGTTTCTTTCAAGTGCTTTTTCAAGCTGGGCGGGTAATCTTGAGTTAATACTCATAGAACTCGCAACGACCTCTTCAACAGTTGCCATCAACCACCCGGAGGCGTTCTATTTGATGAACAGTTTGCCTATTGAAGACCGTATTTTCGCGAAGTAAGGTTCATGAGAGTTCCGCGAAGGCACCCCCAACAGGGAATGACATGACCATCAAGGTTGCAATTAACGGATACGGTACAATTGGAAAGCGAGTTGCCGACGCAGTCGCTTGCCAAGATGATATGGAAATCATTGGAGTTACAAAAACTCGTCCTGCTTTTGGTTGTGACTTAGCGGTAAGAAAGGGATATCCATTGTATTGTACTTTTGACGATGAGGAAAAAATTGCAGCCTTTGCAAGTGCAGGATATGAATGTCATGGCGGTCTTTCTGATTTGCTTTCAGTAGCAGACATTGTGATTGACTGTTCTCCCGGAAAACTTGGCGCAGAGAATAAGGCAAAGTACCAATCTGCAGGAATTAAATGGATTTTCCAGGGCGGGGAAAAACACGCTATGACAGGAATGTCTTACACCTCTTGTGCTAACCATGCAGCAAACATGAATGTAGAGGGAACGCGAGTTGTTTCATGTAATACAACCGGTTTGTCTAGAACACTTGTCCCATTGTACGAGCATTGTGGTGAACTTTCAGTTGAGTGTACGATGATACGCAGAGCAGCAGACCCTGGTGATTCCAAGAAAGGGCCCATCAATGCTATCAAGCCTGTTCTAAAGGTACCTAGTCATCACGGTCCTGATGTAATGACAGTAAAACCTGAGATTAAGATTAACTCTCTAGCAGTGGCTGTTCCCACCACGATTATGCACGTGCATTCAATCGTTGCTACATTGCCAGAAGGTCATGGTTTGAACACAGATAGCGTTCTAGAAATGTGGTCAAATTGTCCACGTGTTGTAATAATGAATGGTGCCGAGACTGGAATTACAACAACTGCAGAAGTCATGGAATTTGCTCGTGACATGGGTAGAACATGGGGCGACCTGCATGAGATATTCGTATGGGAAGATGGAGTCAAGTTGGTTGGGAATAACCTGTATTATTTCCAAGCAATTCATCAAGAGTCTGATGTCATCCCAGAGAACATTGATGCCATACGCGCACTGATGGGTACAGAATCAGATTGGCGTGTATCAGTTCAGAAAACAGATGAAGCAATTGCATCAATGTTTGAATGAGCCCTATAGGGCTCAGCAGGGGCTTGTATTCAAGTACACATGCGCATTCCGGATATTTATGTTGGCGCAGCGAAGGACTGTTATTATCCTCGCAATACTTCTCCTTGCACCTTTGTCAACCGCTAGTGACAATCCAATTGATGTCGAAGTTAGCGGACGTGAAATCGCTGCATCAAATTGGCACGAAATACAACCGATTGAGACATCCCATTCGTCATTAAAAGATCTCGATTATACAATCCACTTGGAGTCTGGCTCATTCGATCCATTAACCGATGATTTGCCTAAATCACGTCTAGATGATTCTAACGATTACCGGTCGACTGGAATGGCAATTATCCAACTCAAGCACCATACTGGAACTTTGCTGTATGATATAGTTGAAGAGTACAATCTTTTCATACTCGACAATCTAGGTTCATCGAACTGGCTAGTTAGGCTCTCTCATCCGAGTGATCTTGCTGACCTCCAAACTGATGAATCGGTTAGGTGGGCTGGCGCCATGATGCCGGGTTGGAGAGTCTCTGAATCGGTGGACAGAACTACAGATTTCATATCAATAATTCCTGCTCCTGACTTGAAACCTTCGTCTCTCGAACTTTTAGCAGTTGACTTAGTTTCAATGGGGGCTGATGAAGCATGGTGTGGATTGCATTTGTGCGAAGTCAAAGGATCTCCTAACTTGGAGTCATTAGCAAGAGACGGTCGAATCATTTGGGCTGAAAAGGCACATGAAATCCGGTTAACCAATGCTGTTGCAGGAGCAATCGTTGGCATTCCTGACCTCAAGAACTCCTCATTAGGACTGGATGGTTCTGGAGAGAAAATCACCTTCACAGATACAGGGATAGACCAAGACCACCCCGACATATTCGGCAGAATTGCGGGTGTCTACACCCAATATGGATTAGACCCCAATCCCGATGACACAAACGGTGGCCATGGTACACACATAGCAATAACACTGGCCGGTGATGGCTCAGGAGATTCCAGTGCTGAAGGAATTGCTCCGGGTGCATACATTGTCGCTTACGCTTTGGAGCATAACCCAACAGGAATTTTCGGCAGAATCGGCTCGATTTATGATATGCTAAATCATGCTGAACAAGAAGGCTCTCGCGTCGCAGTAAATGCATGGGGCTTGAATGGGAATTACGGGGCATATACGGCTGATTCGCGGTCTGTTGACGTATTCGTTAACGATAATCCTGAGTTCCTTCCAATCTTTTCAGCCGGAGACGACCCCTCCCAAAACTCTTCGAAAGTAATGGCTCCGTCTACTGCGAAAAATGTCCTATCTGTAGGGGCATCGACTACGACTCCAAGCGGAAGTGTCGCCAATTTTTCATCGCTAGGCCCTTCTTTGGATGGTAGGGTTAAGCCTGACGTCGTCGCACCTGGTGTTGCTATTTGTTCGGGTAGGGCTGAAGAAGCAGCAATTCCAGTAGGTACAAGTTGTGGTTCGGGTACTCACACAAATGGCAATGACATGTACATGTCACTCTCCGGTTCTAGTCAGGCTACTGCCGTGGCAGGGGGTTCAGTTTCTCTTATTCGTGAATTTATTCGAGAGGATGTCGGAATAGCGACTCCTACTGCAGCACTTCTGAAAGCCGCCACAATTAACGGAGCAGTGGATCTAGGAACTCCAAATATCCCTAATTCAGAGGAAGGGTGGGGACAAGTTTCCGTTACAGGATCCGTAATGCCAGAATACAACGGAAATGTGCTTTCCACTTACCATGACAATTCTCGAACACTGACGGCAGGATTTTCAACACTATACCAATTTGATTTGGACCCAACATCAGGCATTGAGATAACATTAGCATGGACCGATGTTGCAGGCAGTGCAAACGCACCACAGGGTGAATCAAGGTTGGTAAATGACCTAGATTTGAAATTGACAGCACCGGATGGAACTGTGTACAAAGGCAATGTATTCGCAAATGGTTTTTCAACTCCTAATGGTGTACATGATTCGGTAAACAATATTGAGAGGATTAAAATTTCGCCGAATTCTGTGCTGCCCTCGGGTAAGTGGCAGTTGACAGTGAATCACGCAGGGGGGCTTGAGCAAGCATACGCCTTAGTAGTCACCGCTGATGCGACGCTTGACGAGAAAGCTGATTTGATAGTCTTTGATGGATCGATATTCCCTTCATCCGAATCACCTCTTCAAAACGACCTCATCACATTGCGACTTTCCTGGCTAAACCAAGGAACGTCAGATGCAGGTCAATTTAAGGTAAAACTCGAAGATTTAACAGAGGGTACGATAGTCTTCGAAGGAACACGTCAATCACTAGACTCAGGGCTAGTTGATTCGCTTACCATTTATCACACATTTACATCAACTGGCGATCATGATATGAGATTAACAGTTGATGTCGATTCACAAATTGACGAGATTAATGATGAACTGAACGGAGTAAACAACAATGTCGAAGAAATGACCATTTCAGTTTCTGCTTTGGGTGTTAGACTTGTTGCCTTGGATGAAAATGGGCAAGAAAATGTGAACATGGTAAACCAAACAATCAATCCTACAGAAGCTGAAGGTTACACTTGGCCTGTTGTTCTCAAACACGAAGGTACTGGACAGCAATCGGTAAAACTACAATTGTCTCAGGTCCAAATTCCTCACCCTATACGTGATGATTTACTGCTCCCTACAGAAGATACTTGGTCAAGAACTTCAGATTTGTCAGGTCCTTTCACCTTATCTCCAATGGGACAGTCAGGAGATTCAATCTATCTTAACATAACAATGAATGATGATGACGCAGACCTTTCAGGGCAAACAAAGAGATATGCTATGGCAGGAACATATGTGATGGATGTTACTGCAAAGTATTCGAATAATCCAAGCGTTAAGCATACAATCAGGCTGCAGTTAGTTGTTGAAGAAGTGAAAGACGTTCAGGTTGCACCAGCAGGGACAAGCGGTTTAGAAGCGGTCCCTGGTGGCAGTACATCATTTTCAATCTCAGTAAGGAATACTGGTAATTCTCCTGCGGTTTATGACTTGGATTGTGTTAGTGAAAACAGATGGGTAGTAGAGTTAGGAAGTTCTAATTCATCCTCCTACTCTTTTGAGCCATTGGAAATACTAGAATATCTCCCAATGCAAGTACGATTGTATGTTCCACCTGTCACCGAAGGTTTGCCTGCGGCTGGTGCCACAGATTCGATAACTTGCTCTGTTACAAGTCAGACCGATCTGTCACTAAACATTTCAGAGACAGTAACATTGACGGTGAAGGCACTAGAATCGTTTTCGACGGATTTAGTGGACGATGAGGGAATTCCCGTTGGTCCTGCTTCTACTGCTAGAGATGTGAATGTAGATACGGGTGAGAGGTTGAATCTATCACTCATGATAGAAAATACCGGTAACGCTCCTCTAGACTTGTCAGTCAGAGTAAATCCTGAACTTACTACTTGGACTATTCAAGTTCGGACAGATTCTCAAACTAACAATAGAGAGGTTTCAATTGAAATCCTTCCAGGACAAACAGGTAATGTCACTTTTGAAGTTATAGTCCCAAAAGTTGCTGAAAGGAACGACGAGAACCGTCTAGTCATAAAGACCAGTCAAGATGTATCGAATTTCATTATGAATGAAACCACTCTAGTGGTTAAGGATGAGATTGGTCTGATGATTCTACCTCCAACAAATGGAACACTGGATGTTACACCAAATGGAGAATTCACTTACACGACATTAATGATAGAGAATACCGGAAATTCTCAAATCGGTTTGGAATGGTCAAACTCACTGCCATTGGACGGGTGGGAGGTTGGATTCGCTGCACCTCCAACTATCCTTGGTCCTAGAGAAATTAGCCAATTAATAGTGGTGATTAAAGCACCAGTTAATGAATTGTCATCAACCACATTTGATGTTGGGATTTATGTTACAATCAACAACGGATTTGAGACCCTACAAGTCTCAGAGAGTTATCCTGTCAAGGTCCAATCTGGAGCCTTTTGCTCAATAGAATTCGATGAAGAGTCTAGACCTTTACTTGGTATAGACCGTAATGGTAAATCAATGCAAACAATCACGATTAGAAATGTTGGAAATATGCCTTTAGACTCTACCCTCAATGCAACTATAGATGCCAAAAATTGGGATTTGTCAATTTCAGATGATTCAATCTCAAACTTGGCACCTGGTCAAACTTTAACTAAAGAGGTCGAAGTTGAGACAAACGATGATACAGAGGCTGGCATCGAAGAATTAATTTTGTCATGCGGTTCAGACACAGTGGAGCTAGAAATCAGTGTCAAGAACACACAATCACAAGGTGGACTATTCGGGATTGTATCACCGACTATTGCTTATTCTGTAATTGGTGCTTTGCTTCTTGGTATTGCAATTGTTGCAAGGAGAATCAAGAAGTCCGCACCTAAGGACACAACTGGTGAGGAATTGGTATCACCTGATGCTCATTCAATTCCAGATGACGGAGCTAGAATGAGAGCAGTTATGGATTCGGTAGTAGGACAGGAATCCTTAGCTAGCGGTGGTGTTTCTGCGGAAGAAATAGCAGATGCATTAGCTAAATCAATTCCTAGCTTGCCTCCACCTTCCGCCCCTGCTATGGTTCCCCAGGGAAGACCCCCAAGTGCAGTCCCTGCTGGCCGTCCTCCAGTTGTAATTCCTCAGGGAAGGCCACCTGCTTCAACACCTCAGCCCACTGTACCGAAAGCACCAGTAGCACAGGTTGGGCCGCCGTTGCCTCCGGGTGGATTGCCGCCGGGTTGGACTATGGAACAGTGGCAATATTACGGTCATCAGTGGTTAGCCCAACAAGGCCAACAGTGAAAACAGAAGCAGTATACGCCCGAGCCATGGAGAGCATAGTTTTGTTCGGTCCTCCGGGGGCAGGTAAAGGGACTCAAGCACAGCGAATCATGGATTCAACGGGCTTACCTCAAGTAAGCACAGGTGACATGCTTAGGGCTGCAGTTTCTGCTGGTACTAATACCGGCATCGAGGCGAAGAAGTACATGGATGCCGGACAATTAGTTCCAGATCAAGTCATAATCGACCTAATCAAAGACAGAATCAAGCAGCCCGATGCAAAAAATGGTGTGATGTTTGATGGTTTTCCTCGTACAGTGCCGCAAGCTGAGGCATTAGCGGATATCACCACTGTATCGCACGTAATATCAATTGAGGTTCCAGACGAGAGAATTGTAGACAGAATTTGTGGCAGGTACACTTGCGCTAGTTGTGGTTCTGTTTACCATGACTCTTTCAAGCCAACATCCAAAGACGGGATTTGTGATTCCTGTGGCAGTGAGGAATTCAAGCGCCGTGCCGACGATAACGCAGAAACTGTGATGAGCAGACTTGAGGCATATCATACCCAAACATCACCTTTGGCAGAATGGTACGAATCCAAAGGAATCTTCTACGTGATAAACGGTGACAGAGCCATTGATTTAATCACAAACGACATCCTTGATGCATTGAAGTGAGTTGTAATCATGGTCCGCAGAAGATCACGTTCGGGCGCAAAAAAGCAGCGCAGGGAGTCTGCTTTGGAAGCTCAAACCCATCTATCTTCAATAATTTCTGATGTTTCAATGCCTATGATTGCTCGAACCAATGCAGCCAAGCATCTGCTTAAGACATCGTCTCGGAACAGACTTCCTCTGCCAGTTTCTCATAGGCATTGGATTTGCAGAGGATGCACAAGCCTATTGATTCCAGGTGTTACCGCCAAGGTAAGGATACGAGAAGGGCAGAGAATAACCACATGTTTAGAGTGTGGGAAAATTAGGAGGTTTGGCGGTGGACCAAAGTATAACCGGGGGTGTAAAAATTAGCGACATTCCTGAGATGATAAAGAGACAGGCAATGGATAGAGACTTCCAGCCAAGTGTCCGTATTGGCAAAACAGGAATCACTCCGAATATAGTCGAAGAAATTCGTGCCCAACTAAAGAAAAGAAAGCTAGTAAAGATCAAAATCAACAAAGGAATCTATGAGAGAGATTCCCGAACCCAAGTATGGGATTACTTAGCCGAGGAAACATCCTCTGTGATTGTTCTTGCAAGGGGAAATGTTGGGGTTCTTTGGTCCAAATCTTGACCTAACACTCATAGAGGCGAGGTATCTCCCGCGAGACATGCGTACCAACCGTATCCTCAATCGACACCCCTCGCAGTGGATTTCTCTACTCGCTTTAGTTGGTGCTGGTTTAATGGCATTTATCACTAGCACAAACGCTGGTGGCGGGGCAACTGTCGACATAGGCATTACCTTGAAGGAAGGTCTAGGTAAGGAACCTGTTTGGGTAGGTTTGGGAATTTTGTTATTCGTATACGCACTAATCATTACTGAGGTTGTCCACAGGACTTTGGCGGCTGCTGTAGGTGGGCTCGCAGCAATTGTAGCATTGAACCACTACAAGGCTGGTTCTGCACTCTCTTTGGCAGAAACTACAACTCTAATCGAGTGGGAGACTATTGGGCTTCTTCTTGGTATGATGGTGATGGTGGGGATTATATCCCACACTGGAATTTTCGAGTGGTTTGCAGTTCAAGCATACAAGAAAAGTAACGGTAATGTTTGGACTTTGGTTGTTATCCTGTGTGCAGTTACAGCTGTTTTATCTGCATTCCTTGACAACGTAACTACAATGCTCTTGCTTACCCCAGTAACGATTCAACTTGCACGGGTACTTGACCTGAATCCAATCCCTCTGCTAATTGCTGAAGTAATATTTTCAAACATTGGTGGTGCAGCTACAATGATCGGTGACCCACCAAATATTATCATTGGTTCAATGATGAGCGAATCTGCAATTGCAAACACAGATTATCCACATTTAGCTAGCGATGGCGTTTCATTCAACGACTTCATTATTGAGTTGGCTCCAGGAATTTTGTTGACAATTGTGCCAACGTTCATGATGTTGAAGTGGATGTATGCAGAGGAGTTTTCTGGAGAGAGAATTCGTGATGTGGAAGAACTTGAATCAAAGTACGGAGTAAAGGATGCAAAGATGTTGAAGACCTCTGGTACTGTATTAATTCTAGTAATTCTAGGATTTTTCCTCAATCCAATCTTACACATACCCGTGTCCTGGGTAGCCTTAGTAGGTGCAGTAGTTATGTTGTTGGTCACTGACAGGCATGATCTTGAAGAACCATTAGAGAAAGTAGAATGGACAACTCTCATATTCTTCGCAGGTTTGTTTGTACTTATTCACTCTCTTCAACATTTAGGAGTAATTTCTTGGATAGGTGATCAAGTAGAATCTGCAATCAGTTATTTCGACCCAGATTACCAGTTTGTGGCTGCTTTAGTCATCATTTTGTGGGTCAGTGCAATCGCCTCTGCATTTATTGATAACATTCCTTACACAATCACTATGATTCCAGTCGTATTACAAATCGCAGATTCGCTTTCGCTTGACTTGGGTCCTCTGATTTGGGCGTTAGCATTCGGTGCATGCTTGGGTGGTAACGGTACTCTAATTGGTGCATCTGCTAATGTCGTAACTGCTGGTATGAGTGAGGAGGCAGGCTATCCGATATCCTTCAATGAATTCTTCAAGGCAGGTTTCCCTGTCATGCTAATGACTGTATCCATTATTACTGGATATGTTGTAATGGTCTACTGGGTTGGCGAGATTTGGAAGTTCGCATTCCTTGGAATTGCTCTGTTAGGAATCGTTTGGCAGTACTACAACGGTAAGAGCAAAGGAAAGAATTGGGCAGAAGCATTGGTAGATGATGAATCAATTATCGACCTAACAATTAATGCATTGCCAAAAACAGGTAGCGAAGAAGAGTGATTCACGCTCAAAGTTGCGGTGTGTTCAAAGGTTGTATGCCTTTGTCATGAACTGGCGGTCACATGCAAGAGTGCAGAGTTTGCGGCTTACTATTCCTCGGAGGAGGGGCTTGCCCGTCCTGTGGCTCTCAGGTTGCAATGGATATCACTGTTGATGACATAGTGATGGACGACGATACAATTCCAGGCTTGGAAGAAATTGCTGATGCAATCGGTGATGCTACAGTTGATGTTGACAAGTCAGAGGTCTTACCTTTCGGTTTGGGTGCTAAAGCAGAGGTGATTGAATCATCCCTCCCATTTGGGGTCGGCTCGTTTACATCAGATGTAAATGAGGTTGCAATTCCTTATTCACAATCTGACGATCAACCAGGGGACATCGATGAGGAAACGCAAATCGATTCAGTCAAGCCTGAATCTGTTATTACAGAACAAAAGGGGGCCGTTGAATCTTTTGAAAGAAACGAGCCAACAGCTGTTGTCGAGGAAACAGGTAGTGTAGTATCAGATTCAATTACAATGGTAAACCAGGTTCAAGACGACACGAAGGGCCGGGTTATCCAAGATGACCATGTTGAAATCGGTAGTGAGATAGTAGTGCCTTCTTCCACAGAAATTCCATCGTCGAAGGACAAAATGGAATTCGAATCAATCGAATCACAGAGTTTTGTCGAGTCTCCAATTGCCAAACCCATGAGGATTGAAGCAGACTTACCCCCGATTAGTATCGAAGCCAAGCAGGGGTTTGAAGTAACTGAAAACATCCTACAAGAGGAGGTCCCAGATCTTTGGAAAATAGACGCAGCAGAGGTTGATATGGATGCTATCTATTCGCAAGAAGAGCAAATTGTAGAAGTAAATTTTGACAATGAGTTGGATTCAGGAGATGTTCAGGTATCATTTGATGACTTTCATCACTCACCTGTAGAGGAATCGATGGCATCGGATGACGATGCTCCTCAACTTCACCCTGCAAGGGCTCTAGAAGTAGAATCCTATGGGCAACCCGAAATCACAAGTATGGTTACGTCAGCGTTTGAATATATGGCAAACTCATCTTGGATGCAAGCAGCCCAAATTCTATCCACGGCCTCAAATAACAGGCCTAATGACCCTACAATTTTGAATAATCTAGGACTTGCTCTATTACAATCTGCATTAGAAATGGATTCAAAGAATGACCCGATGTCATCCTCTCAATATGAGGCTGCAATCATGGCTTTACGACAGGGTGCGAAAGTAGACTCTAGCAACAATACTATTCTTTTGAATCTATCACATGCATTGTTAGTTAGTGGCCGTGCCGAAAAAGCACTGAAAGTAATCAATGTACTGCGTGGACGAACTCCAAATAATATTGAGGTTGAAAATACGCTAGGATCTTGTTTGATCCAACTCGGGCGTGATGAGGAAGCACAGTTGGTTTTAGCGCCATTTGCTTCGGACAGCATAGTAGCTGGGAATCTGTCTTTAATTTGAGCGATATTCCCGCACCACAAAAAAATGGCATATTATGCCAAATTCTCTGTGATAAATAACTCTTATAAACGCATAACTGCGAGGTTGTCTTACTCCAAATCTCACGCCCATCTCTCCCACTTCGAGTACGATGACTTGATATATGGGAGGTAGGTCGGGGGGTTGCTTATGCACCCGGGCATGCCAATGTGTCTGGGGAAGTGACTAGAAGGGCCGCCCTGCGGGGAGACGGTCTTTCCATGATGTCTAAATTGGCATGACTGGATACCGAAGGGTTACTCGCACAGGTGTGGTACATACACATTCTGTTGCTACAACCCATCTGGGGGATCGCTCGGCTCGAGTACCGAAGAAGGTCGTGACAAGCTGCGATAAGCTGCGGGGAGGCGCATGAGTGCCTAGGATCCGCAGATAGCTGAATGGGACTTCCTATCCCTTAGGGGATAATCGCAATAGCGATAGGGAACCCCCCGAATTGAAGCATCTTAGTAGGGGGAGGAAAAGAAATCAATGAGACTCCGTGAGTAGTGGCGAACGAAAACGGAATAGGACAAACCGAATCTCGACTGGAAACTGAGAGACATGTGGTGTGACCATTTATCGCCTAAGTCACTGAAATAGAAGTCGTCTGGAATGACACAGCCATAGAGGGTGAAAGTCCCGTATATGTAGGTGATACGGCCACGTAATGAGTCAGGAGTAGCATGCGTTGGATATCGCGTGTGAAGACGGGAGGCAGGAACTTCCAATCCTAAGTATAGCTCGAGACCGATAGTTTACAAGTAACGTGAGTGAAAGCTGAAAAGAATCCTTAGCGGGATGTGAAAAGAACGTGAAACCAGATGGGTACAGGCTGAATAGGCGTGAAAGCGAAGATATGAGCAGCGTCTATTCGTGCGTTTCGAAAAATGCCCCAGGGAGTCTTGATCATTGGCGAGGTTAAGGAGTTGATCTCCGTAGCCGAAGGGAAACCGACAAGTCCGCAGCAGTTTACTGTGAGGGACGAAGTGTGCTCGCTTGGAGTCAATGGTGGAGGACCTGAAGCCCGACGATCTATGCCTGGCCAGATTGAAGCCCG
>CAXPMI010000030.1:0-16812 GCA_964218365.1 Candidatus Poseidoniaceae archaeon | reverse complement strand
TAGGCTATGGGCGGTGAGACAATGAGTCCTTACTGGGTGATGATGGGGATTATTCTTGTCCTCACTCCTGTTGTCTGTTGGGTGTTCACTTTAGGTAGGGAACATACTAGGACACCACTCAGCAAGGCATTTGAAGTCATTCATGAAAAAAGATACTACCTACACGCCTTAGGCTACCTGTTAATCATAAGGTGGAAGGCTCTTACTGATGATTTGAACGAGCCGATTAAAAATCAAACAGGTAACTGGACAGATTTTGTCTACGCCATCGAGGGCGAGGTGACATTATGGGTGCAGCAGACGTTTGAAAACGCTGCTTTAACTGAATTCCTAAACTTCCATTACCTCTTCATTTACCTGTTCTTGATCTACATTACAACCGTCTACTACGCATACGTTGGTGAGAGAGACATGACCGATAAGGTCACTCTAAATTACCTGCTAATTTACGCATTAGCAGTACCATATTACCTGTTCTTCAACGTAGAAGTAACTTCATCTTGGATTCCTGGAATGAAAGCGTTACTTTACCACGATGGATGGTATACCGTATTTTACGCAACTCATGACCCCCTAGACAATGCGATTCCATCACTGCACGTAGCGATTCCATTCGGAATCATCTTGCTCAATTGGCTCCATTGTAAAGAAAAGGGCATCAAGATGAGAGAGTGGACTCATTGGCCATATCACCTATTCATTGTCGTCAATACTATTCTTTTCATATTCACAATTGCGTACCTAGGAATCCATTGGTTGGTGGACATACCTCTTGGTATGATTGTGGGGGGACTTGGAGCGCTATTCATTCATCACCTCCAACCTAGACTGAGGAATGACCATGGTGGTATGTTTGAAGGTGTTGACAAAAACAAGGTCATGAAGCATACCTTCTGGGAAGGGGCTGCTACTTTGGTAATTCTATTCCTAGTTCTGTCTGCCGTCTCCTATCAAGAAAACAACGTCGATGACAGAGTCTCAATGCGTTTAGGTGGAGGAGACACATCTTACGAGATTCTCCAGTCACTATCTTATGGTGATGAAATCACATCAAGAGTCACTAACATGGATGAATCTCTGAATCTACAATTGACAATTATCTGGGTTGATGAATCAGTGTATGCGATGGACCAGGGGGTAATTGATTGGTCAAAAATAGAAGATAACTACACAACTTATTTGATCCAACCCGGAGAAACAATGGAAATTACGACAGATGACCCCAAGAAATGGCACCTGATGATTTTGCACAACAGTGCTGAAGATTTGGATGACGTAATCGAAGTAAGAATCCTCAACGACTATGGCAAAGATGAGATGTGGAAGGCTGTTGCATTATCTCTGCCTTCCATGTGGATGACAGGGTTTGTTGTGCACCGTCTTGTAAGGCTAAAACAAGCCGGCCGCTCCCTAATAGATTCTACTCCGTCCCACCTGTGGGAGGAAGAATGAATGGATGACGACTTCAGCATCAATCCCGAAATTAGGGACCTCTTCAAACAAATATCTGAGCATATTAGAAGTAGGATGAAAATGATTGTATTCCTCTTCATTTTTGGAATCGCAATCGGCATTCCAATTGCCCATAGAGTTGTAGATTGGCTTCTTGAGGCAGGATTACTTCCTGATGATGTTAACATAATTGTCCTAACTCCTGTTGAATTCATTATGTTGCAAGTTAGAATTGGTGCGTGGCTTGGTGCTAGCTTAGCCGTATTAGCATTGATTATTGATGGAGCATGGAAAAGTGGACTTGCCAAAAAAAGCCCAAAGCCTGCTTTGTCGGTAATAATTTCAGTAATTACAGCAATCGTGTTGGGTGGTCTTGGAATTGCATATTCTTGGAATCTATTGACACCCATGCTACTCGAATATCTTGCCACCGATGCCCAAGCTGCCGGTCTCTCAACAGAATGGAGGCTATCTTCATTTGTTGGATTCATAGTAAGTCTATGTCTTGCTTGTGTAATTGGATTTCAAGCTCCACTTATCACCCTGCTATCGCTGCAATCTGGTGCCGTGGACAGACCTACCCTGATTGCTTATCGCAGACACATCTGGTTCATCACGTTCGTTCTAGGAGCAGCATTCTCTCCGCCCGACCCACTTTCACTATTCCTTGTATCCTTACCAATTATTCTGCTTTTCGAAGCAGCATTATTTTGGGATAAAATCAGGGGCGAAAACACGGGTGTAGGTGCTTAATCGGAGCACAAATTTTCCCTGGACTTGGTCTGTTTTCCGTGCCGTGTGAATCTCCACCCACCGAGATTGGCATTCCCTGTTGCATCAACTCAAACCTGTAAGAATCAGGATGTGAGTTATGGATAGCTTCTATACAATCTACACCCAATTTCAGTAGCCTCGGAATCAAAATATCATTGCTAATTCCATAGTACAATGGATGAGCAAGAGAAGTGATTCCTCCCGACTCGTGTACCATTTGAACAGCCTCCACAATTGTAGGGAGAGGCCTTTCTCTAAACGCAGGTGCACCATTTCCAATGTACTCATCGAATGCCTGTGAGACAGTTTCAACGATTCCATGCTCGATCATGGCTCTCGCCAAATGGGGTCTGCCAAGAGCACCATCAGCAAACTTCTCCACGTCCTCAAGAGGTATATCGTAACCAAGTTCTTTCATTGCTTTGAGCATTAATTTCATTCTAGGGAGCCTTGCTTCTTTGAGACCAACTAACCATTCGCTAAATTCATCAGATGCACCATCAGGAAAATATGCTAACAAGTGCCATGAAGAGGGGTTCTCCTTGTCGCTTGTGATTTCAACCTCGCACGTTATCTCGACACCCGGAATGAATCTCATTCCTAGTTTGTCACAAGCAGATTGTGCTTCAGCCCACCCTGTGTTTGTATCATGGTCGGTTAATGACCACACCCTAACACCCGAATCATAGGCTCGCTTTGCCATCTCTGTAGGCGTGTGAACACCATCACTGTGCCTAGAGTGACAGTGTAAATCTACTAACTCAGTCCACATTTTGCCGCCTCAAAAGTCTGGAAGTTCTGGCAAATCAAGTGCAGGTGTCTCTTCTTTCTCATCTCGAAGTAAATCATCTAAATCTGGCATTTCAGGAAGGTCAAGCATTGTAGGCAATGCCGGCTCTTCAACTAAATCCATTTTAGGCAGAGGAACATTTGCTGTACCTGATGTCTGAAAACCTCTCGGATCGGAATTCTGTGTGTTCACCACTGCATGCTGAACAGTATTTTCTGATGCTGCTCGTGCAGAAGATTGACCGATTTCTCCAATTGAGAGTGTGCCGATAGCACTGCTTACAACTGATGCATCTTGAGAAGTTTGTTTACCTACAATAGACTCAATCACAGCAGCTGTGTTTGAATTCACGCCCCCACCCGCATTCATCGAACTAACCATTGTTGGAAGGTCTTCCATCGCTTCGTATTGCGCTGCAGAAGTTCCATGCTCGTGTACGACAGGTGTATCGTGTTCTAATTTCGCCCACCATGAAACGGCGACAAAAATTGGGACAAGTATTGCTAAAATCGTTTCAGCTAGCCCCCATCCTCTTGGTGTACCTATTGGCAAAAATGCAGAGAATAATAGAGAAATGAATGCTATCAAAGCACCCGTATTCGCAGCGAAAGCGATGTTCGGGTGCCTCGGGTCCATGAACCGTTGTAGTATGCGTAACTCAAGAATGTTGGGCTTCCGCGGCTGTCACGGTATTTGCCATCAACATTGCAACAGTCATTGGCCCAACACCGCCAGGAACCGGTGACAAAAGCGAAGCAACTTGCTCGACATCAGGATGTACATCGCCCGCTAGGCGCCACCCTCTTTCTCGTGTTTCATCATCAACGCGATTGATACCTACATCGATGACAACTGCTCCTGGTTTAATCCAATCCGACTTCACCATTTCTGGCCTACCAACCGCTGCAATTACGATGTCTGCATTCAAACATTCTGCTTTTGCATCAACCGTTTTTGAGTGAACAATTGTTACTGTGGAATCTGCACCTCTTGCAGCAAGAAGAAGTGCTTGAGGCATTCCTACATTGAAAGAGCGACCAATTACTACAGCCTTTTTTCCGGCCATCTCAACGTCTGCCCAACGTAGCATTTCCATTACACCCGCAGGAGTACAAGGGATCATGCCATCTAGCCTTCCTTGAACAATCCTTCCTAGGTTAGTTGGATGGAAGCCATCTACATCTTTTCTTGGGTCAATCAAATCAGTTAGAGATTCTTCATCCATATGAGATGGTAATGGAGATTGAATTAGTATTCCGTGAAGTGTGGAGTCGTTATTCAGTGAAATTATCGTTTCAGCGACCTCTTCTTGTGTTGTTTCTGCAGGCAACTCGATATGAGTGGATTTGATTCCTAACCTCTCACATGAGAGAATCTTATTCTTCACATAAACATGAGATGCTGGGTCATCTCCAACAATAACAACTGCCAAATGAGGTTGTGATTCACAATTAGAAATACGTACTTTCAACCTCTCTTCAAGGTCCGCAGCACAGGATTTCCCGTCCAACCTCTTTGCTGGCATGATTTATCCCAACCAAATTCTAATCATGAGGATTGTGATTGTAATCACTCCTCCTCATCTACCCACAAAACTCTATCACAAGACACACAAGTGTATTCATTTGGCCTCGGCCCATCCACAGTTTCTAAGTGTCCACACGGCCCACAGAGTATTGTCGATTTGATAGGTTCATCCATGGTGACGTCAACTCTGTACATGAAGCGACCAGCATCAGGTAGTCTCTCGATGGATGGCGTCCATTCTGCGACAGCTTCTGGGCTGAGTTCCATTTGACTTGGAATTGACATTCCAATAATGAAGCACACTATACCGCTTATTCCGACTACGCCACCCATTGCAATATTTACTCCGAGAGAAAACAGTGCTCCAAACACAATAAGAACAATCCCGCAAATTAGGAAGTTCTCTCTGCGATTCTTCATTTCATCAACTCAGTGCTTTACTCAGAGCTTCTGCAACCTTTGGAACTGATTCGGTTGGCAGTGCACACAATCCAATTCTTACTCCTCCTGTTAGAGGAACCAAGAATACTCCATTTTCTGCACACTTTTCTGCGATAGCAACTGGGTCTTCAGCCTCTATCCAAGCAAAGAAGCCATCCATGGTCGGGTTCAATGGAACTCCCAATTTCTCACATTCTGTAATCAATGTGTTTCTCCTGTTATCCAAGAGACTCTTCAGACGGTCTCTTTCCTTGCTCCAAGCTTCACCGCCTTCTTCGGAGGAATGCATCTCACTTACACTGTATTGTGAGACCCTTGGCGTTGCACTCCATGTTTGTCTAGCGGTCACGCATAGAACCGTATCCATCCTATCTGTAACTTCTTTTTCTGGATGCATACTCACAAGAGCACCGGTTCGCAAACCGTAGATTGTATGCGATTTTGACAAAGAAATTGCAACGCAGAACAACAAATTTTCTGGCCACATGAGCCCATTTTCCAAAGACTCAACGATGGTATCCCCCCAAGCATGTGTTTCATCAGCATACAAACTGTAGGCTGAATCGATAAGCAGTGTGTGTCCAACGTCCGGGTTGTTTAGTGCTGAATCAACAAATGATTCCAAACAAACGGTGCGCCCCTCGGGACTCATCGAAAGTCCTGTTGGATTGTGAGCAGGATCGTTTAGCCAAACCATTACCTTGTCTTGCTTTGAACACAATTCGGCTAACTTAACTTCAAATTCTTCTCTAGCAAAAAATGGGTGAGAATCATTGCCATTTGGAGGTAGCAGTGGCCAAGTCTCGTATTCTAGTGAGTTGTTCTGAAGGAACCCTTTGTACGGGCCCCAGTGGCGATCTCTCAACAAAACGGATTGACCTTTATCAAGGAAATTATTCGCTGAGAGGTATAGAGCACCGCTTCCTCCTGGACTAGCGGTCGAAGAAAAATGGAATCCCAGATTCTCGAGTTCATCTCTAGCATCTCCAAATGCTAGCGATTTTGATAGGTCTAAAAATGCAGGCAAACCTGCAAGAGGAGCATATGCTGCGATTTCTTGTTCCGGAGCATTTCTAATAGCAGAATCAACCGCTTTATTGATTGCAAGTTCACCACTATCTTCCAATAATGCTCCAATCGTACCATTAACAGCAGGTAAACCTGCAGATTTGGCATCCTGAAACTTCGCCCACCAACTGAAGATGGTGTCGTTTCCGGCCTTAGACAGGCCAGCAGCGTTTAGAAAAGCCTCTCCTGCCATGCTCTCGCCAACAAGTTAGGGGATATCTTACTTACTGCCGACGCATTCATCTATGAAATCAATCTCGCCACGTATACGCCAACGTAGCATAGCTGGTAGTGCTTCGGATTTGTAATCCGACGGTCGGGGGTTCGAGTCCCTCCGTTGGCTCCTGAAATTTTCTCACTGTTGTGTGGGTCGATACTATTTTTGCTTAACACAAATTCATCAACAGAGTTCTACTTTTCACAAAGGTATGTAAGAATCAGTCTCACAGCAGAAAGCATGGCAGAGTTGACCAACCCTGAGAAGAGGATGCTAAAATCCCTTCAAGGAAGGGATGGAAACTGGAGTCTTCAGGAAGTTCTCGAAGCCTGTGATTGGGACGACCAAGCAATAGCTGTGTCTGCAGGACACGGCCTTTCCAATCACGGATTTGTAAAAATCTCAGAGTCGAGTGAACTCGGTGTGATTCTAGGAGCGGAAGGAGAAAATGCGGTAACAAGCGGATTGCTAGAAGCTAGACTTTGGGAATTCATACTGGCAAACCCCAATTCAACAATGAAAGAAATTTCTCAGAACTTTGAACGCCATGAAGCCGGCCCTGGAATTGGTCTGCTCAAAGGATTAGGTGTGAAAATAGATGGTGGTAAGTTTAGTTGTGAGAGTCCTACAAGCGTCTCAAAAGAAATCGCAGAGCGTACAGAATTCATCAAATCGCCAACAATTGACAGCCCGCTTTTGGAGCACTTCAAAGGTCGAAAGAACCTCATTGAAATTGTTGAATCTGTAACTAGAACCTGGTCGATTACAAAAGCCGGGAAAAATGTAGAACCAACTCAATTAGAGGAAGTAGTCAAAATCGCAGAAATAACTCCAGAATTATTACAATCAGAAGATTGGAAAAATGCGGAATTTAGACCATATGATGTTTCTTTAGAGGCTTCAATGCCTACCTCCGGACGCAGCCATCCAATGCAGGCTTTGATAGAGCGAATCAGGTCTATCTTCCTCGAGATGGGTTTCTCAGAATTGGTTGATGATTATGTCCAAACCGCAGGATGGAATATGGACGCTTTATTCATTCCGCAAGACCACCCTGCGAGAGAAATGCAGGATACATTCTATCTCGATAATCCCAGAAAAATAAAACTGGACCCTAAATTGCTCAAAGATTGGAAAGCGATACATGAACACGGAGGAGACACCGAGTCAACTGGATGGGGCGGAGAATTTGACCCAGAAATCTCTCAAAAGGGATTGCTACGCACACATACTACTGTGAATACTATTCAATATCTTGCAAAGAACCCAGAAAAATCCTGTAGAGTATTCGCTATCGACAGAGTATTCAGAAAAGAGAGTATAGACAAAACACATCTTCCGGAATTCCATCAAATCGAAGGGATAATCATGGAACCTGGCGCAAATTTGGGAATGCTAGTTTCAACCCTCAAAACGTTCTACCAAAAGATGGGCTATCCAGAAGTTCGCGTGAGACCTGCCTACTTCCCTTACACTGAGCCTTCGCTTGAAGTCGAAGTAAAGTGGAGAGGTAAGTGGTTGGAACTTGGAGGAGCTGGAATTTTCAGGCCCGAAGTTACCGAGCCACTAGGTATCAAAGACCCAGTCTGTGCTTGGGGAATGGGATTGGAAAGACTTGCAATGCTTGTATTAGGCCTTGATGACATACGCCAATTGTATATCTCGGATTTGGAATGGCTAAGAAACCAACCAATATTGTGATTTCATGGATATCAACTCAATAAACGAACATAGCCCTTGGTGGGCAAGAGGATTTGCTATTTTCCTAGCAATTATGCTGTTCTTTACTGTTGCAAATCTGTTCTACATAGAGATCTTTGGGATAAATGGAATCAACCATTATTCATTTGGAAATGAACCGATAAACCCTGGAGAATATCCAGAGAATGGCACGCCCGAAGAGCAAAGAAAATACAATTATTCATTGTCTGAATGGGAGGACTATGAAGCATACAAAGAAATGATGCAAGAACTTGAAGACTCTAGTTTGACAGAGATAACCCAAGTGTTTGCTATTCTATCCATACTTGTTGGCATACCAGCAATTGCAATGTTTTGGACACAAAATGAAAAAATGCTTCAATTCGGTATTGCATATGGTGCAATAAGTACGATTGGCGAGGTTTGGAAGGCTTACATTTCCTCTGACATCATTGCAAGCTTCATGGAGAGTGTACCTGGAGGTGCAAATTATTCATGGATGGCAAAAATATCTGTTCTAACTTCAGGAATTTGTGGAATAGTATTCATTGCCTTAGCCATAGTCCTGCATAACATGTATCATAATCTAAACACGATGCCTGAGAGCGGATTTCATCTGAAAGTTGATAATCCATCTCTTTCCAATAGAAACCATGGAGATAATGACCTCTAACACAGAAACCATCCCCGGTTTCAGAATTACCAAGTCCCTGGGAGTAGCAACTGGTTCAACCGTTCGTGCAAAGCATATCGGAAAAGACATACTTGCTGGGTTCAAAAATATCGTTGGTGGAGAAATCAAGGCTTACACCGAACTATTGATGGAAGCTAGGACTGAAGCACTAGGTAGAATGATGCTCGACGCTGCACAGCGTGGAGGAAATGCTGTCGTCAACGTGAGATTCGCAACCAGCAGTGTTGCTGGTGGGGCTGCAGAATTATTCGCTTATGGAACTGCGGTAATTGTTGAGCAAGAGTGATTGCATGTCTGAACTCATTAACACAACACCTATCTGGTTACTGATGCTCTACGGATTAATTTTCCTTTTCAGTGCATTTTTCCCTGCGGCGTTCATTTACTCAATGCTATTTGGCGGGCTCCATGAATCAAAGAGAACCAAGAAACTGATTGCACGTGAACAGAGGGTGGCAGGAATATCCGGTGGAGACAATATCCATACACTTTCTAAGCCGATAAACATCGAGAAGGTCTCAAGTGCAGGTCTAGTTATGACAAACATCACTGTTTCTCCATCATGGTGGCAACTATTCGTTGGAAACATCAAATCACTATTCGGTGGGCAAATCAAATCCTATGACAAAGTTCTAGCATATGGTAGAGCTGAAGTTCTACAGAGACTCAGAGAACAAGCATTAGGCGAAGGATGGACTGAAATTATCAACGTTAGAGTTGAAACATCAATGGTTATGAACAAGGTAAAAGGAGGTCAACAAAATAAAATTGGCACCCTCGAATTCCTTGCATTTGGAACCGGAATCAAGTGAAATACCTAGATTACATAGGGAGCCCTTTAGGACATGAACCTTCGACGTCTAGCCATGAGAAGGACAAGAGTTGTGGCTACTATCGGGCCGTCTTCTTGGGATTTGGATAATCTAAAGTCCATTTTCGATGCAGGAGCTAACGTCTTCCGGCTAAATTATTCTCATGGAGAACCTGAACAAAAAACGGTACTGTATGAGAAAATCAGGTCACTAGAAACAGGAAATAGGACAACATGTATACTCGCAGATTTGCCGGGTCCTAAGTTAAGGCTTGGAGAATTTCATGGTGTCAAACTACTGAAAAATGGTGAAACTGTTCGACTACTCTGCGGCATGAAAGAGCACGACGGAGATGAAATCCCTGTCGAATACGATGGTCTTTCTTCTGAACTAAAAACTGGGGACACAGTACTAGTAGCGGACGGACTAATTCGATTATCTGTTAAGGGGACCGCAGGGGAAAAAGGTTCTTTCGTCGATTGTATTGTTGAAGATGGAGGGCCTGTCACTAGTAGAAAAGGAGTAAATTTACCCGGGACTACAATCGATTTACCTGCAATCGGAGAGAAGGACAAACTAGCATTAGATCACGCTTTGAAAGCCGGTGCTGATTGGATAGCAGTATCCTATGTACGAAGTGCAGAAGACTTACGACCTGCAAAAGAAGCAATCAAGGCAGCAGGACTACATACACCAGTTATCGCAAAAATTGAGCATCCTGCTGCTTTAGAAAATCTCCACTCAATCCTAGATGTAGCCGACGGAGTTATGGTAGCGAGAGGAGATTTGGGTGTTGAAATTCCACTAGAACAAGTTCCACTTGCTCAGCAGAGGATAATCGATGCAGGACTAATGAGAGGAATGGTCGTAATCGTAGCAACCCAGATGCTTGAGTCTATGACACTAAACCCACGTCCAACTAGAGCAGAAGTTAGCGATGTGTCGACTGCAATTAGACACGGTGGAACTGCAGTAATGCTTTCTGGTGAAACTGCGTCTGGCAATCACCCAATTACTGCTGTTGAAACTATGGTAAAGATTGCTAATGCCACCGAAGCAGGTCTTGACACCTCTGGAGGCACTCCAGGAGCATTGGTCAAATTCCGTTCGACACGTGCTGTAGCCCATGCAGGAGTTGAATTGTCAAAGATAGCATCTGCACGACACATTTTGGTTGCAACACAGCACGGTAATGCACCAAGACTAGTTGCAGGTTACAAACCAGATGTCGTTGTTACCGCTGTTACTGATAGAATTAGAGCGGCAAGAAGAATGAATTTACTTCCAGGTGTCCAATCTGTAATGGTTGAAGAAAATGAGCGTGGTTCGAAGACAATGCAGAACGCAATAAGAAAACTTGCGGATGAAGGTAGCATTAAGCAAGGAGAAAGGATTGTTGCCATATCTGGTTCGCCACAGGCCATGAGAGGAGCAACTAGCACCATCAGATTATACCGCCTAGAATCCGACGGGACTATTTCTGGCACAGAGTGACTTTAGCCATTATTTTTCGACGCAAGGTTCAATGGCGGACATCAATACCCCCCAACTATGGCTAAGAGTTCACTAAATGCAATTCTTATCGCGACTGGGCTAGTACTTGTTTCACTAAACTTAGGTTTGAGTGCATACGCTGTAGGACAAGTTCCTGCCGCAGTTGAAGAGGCAGTTGCGACAAAAGTGAAGGATGATATCTGTGAAAACACACTATGTACTGAGGTAAACGAAGACTGGGTAGAATCCACCTCACAGAGAGATTTCTATGCATGGCATATACTGAATGTGGACGACGTTGCAAACAATAATTCTGATCCGATGTATGAGAGAATTGGACCAATTACCTATGACGTCACTCTGAAGAGAGCGGTTGACAATTATGATATCAAAAACGGATTGCTTACCTACACACAATCCACATCTTATTCTTGTGCAAGTGACACTGCAGTCCCCTGCTCACAAGAGATCAGTCAACTGAACATCGCATTCAACCCTCAGATTGTTGGAGCAACGGGTTCTGCAATTAACGCAGTAATGGACATAACAAAAACCGGTTTTGTATCGGGAGTTCTTGACATCCACATGAAACAGGTATCAGCTGCTGTAGCTGTCGCGAACGAGATAAAGACAGAACACATGGAGAATCTATCTGCTGTAGAAGGAGCAAGCAGTACTAGTATTATCAATACGAACCTTGGAAATTCCGCTGAATCATATTTCCTAGATGGTATGTTTGAAGCATTCAATGATGCATATGGAGACGCATTCCTTGATGATGATACCAAAACCTTCCTTGGAGAAGGTGGTTCAGAGCCATATTGGGTAGATGGCACTTGGAATGACGATGGCGATGGCATATTGGAAGAAGACGAATTTTGGTACTATGACACACAGGGGAACTTAATCGGAGACTTGAACGATAATGGCGTCGAAGATAAGGAAGCTAGCAGTTTTGTCTCTACCATCGACCTCGAATACGCATTTTACAATGCAGTCGGTCCAAGCGGCGAAAACCTATCCCTAGTGAATTACATGGGACCGTTGGTCTACGCTGCGATGGGAGAACCTGAATCACTTGAATTCATACTTCAGAATCCTGACGATTCTGTAACATTGGAGAGAGCTGATTTGTGGGGCTTCGCACACCCTACCGACCTAAACATCACGCTTGCGAGAGATTGGACTCTCTACGGTGGGATGGGCAGTCTAATGTTGGGATACGGAGCAGGTAACGACGCTTACTTGAATGATTATTCCGAGGATAATGTCACACTCGCACAGAGAGTTAAGCGCATATTTGGCTTGGAAATGGCTGACGATGTTGCAGCAAAAGTTCTCAATCTAGGAAACAATACAGACGAACCTCTAGGCATCTTAGCGGTTAGTGAATCGGGAACATCCTTTGGACTTGCAGAATTCCTTGACATGGATAAACAAACCGCCATTGACACGTTTGGAATCACTGGACCCCAGCACCAAGTCATCAAGGATTATTGTAGCGATTGGGTGGACGGAACCACAGTACTGCCTCTGATTCTTGTTGGAGGAGAGGGCTACATATCTGCATCCCAGTTCGTGAACCAATCTTTTGGTTCAGTAAATCCAATCGATGATTCTTACACTGATTTCTCTCTCAATATCGGGGGTGAATGGGGTACTGGAGCATACGGATTCCCCGCAGGAAACCCGATTGACCTAACTCAAAATGAATCAGCAAACATGCTGTACGGAAAGTGGGGACTCACAACCTCATGGGGAGCAAGCATGTTCCTTTATGGAGAGTTGAGTGGAAAGTCACTCCCAATCAATTACACCAATAATCAGAGCGCACCTCACAAAGAATGGACCAATGAAACCGTTGCAGAAATTTACGGAATCGATGTCGAAGCCGCAGGTGCAGCTCGATTGCTTGTCAGGGAAGTCATCTTCAAGAACTTCGTTCCAGAGTTCCTAATCGACTCTTTTGGAACTAGTAAATATCTAACTCAGCCAATGAATAACTGGCTACTTGGTTGGCACGACCCTGTAAACGCATACCTTGCTACTGGTGATACAGAAAACAAGACCGCAGGTTGGACAAGCCTTGAGGCGAATGAAACATTCTACGGCTCAGCAGAATTTGTTGAAGGAGGAATCTCAACAGGTGAGCCGATAAAGATCACAATTTGTACTGGCGAAGTGGATACTTGTGACAAAGGAGAGACCGTTCAAGTTGGAGACGGTGAATACGTAACTTGGCGTACTCTGGAAAAAGAAAAAGCCACTCACAAACTGATTACCGCAGAATTACAGGAGGATACAACTGGCGGATTCATCACTGGTGATGGAGACAAACTCGACCTCTCAGGATACGGTTATGCTGATGTTGAATGTAAGAAGGAAGGTGAACTAAAAGGAATCCCTGTAGACATATGTAGTGCAGAAATGAAGCCATTAGACAGGCCGATTCAAGCGAAATTAATCAACAGTGGAGAATTAATCGACGCAATTCCTGGAGCTCTTCCTGTATTCTTTGAGAGTAAGGTCGAGATCAAAGTTGAACAAATCAGTGGGGCGATAATTGCTGGACAGTCACAATCGATTTTCTGGTTGGACACAAGGAATACAACCGAACAACAGAACCCTCCTCAAGAGTCTGATTTACAAGAGGTTTTCATGATTAAAACCTCGGGAGAACTAGATGATGAGACAGCAGAAACGATGGAATCACAAATCGTAACAAATCAAGAAATGTTTGGATTCTTTACAAACTTCGACCATTGGGTAGACTTTGTCGCACTCAGCCTATGGGTCATTGGACTAGGCACCTTAGGATTCGGCGTTGTCCTCCTAGTCAAAGGTAGAGATAAGACTGAAAATCAGGGCAGGTGGGGCCAAGAACCTGATGCTGCGCCTATGACTGACCAAACGGACCTAGTGGAAGAAGATTCCAAAGAAGCGGATAATGATGCTACAAGTTCAATCGACGAAGATGAATCTTCAGATTCTAATCAAGATGGTGAAAACTGAATAAATTTAAGAATATCAAAGTGATATCACTTAGATATCATAAAATAGTTCACAGGCGTAGCATATCCCATGCAGCCTGCAACTGTTAGCATCCCTGTTCAACCAGCGATGCCACAAAATCAGCCCCAATTTAAAGATAAAAAAGCGACCTCAATCAACGGATTTGTTGGTTTAGGATTACACCTATTCCTCAGTGTGTTCAACATAGTATTGTTGTTTACCGGACCTGGAGCACTTCTACTGATAATTACAGGACCACTTTGGCTCCTAGTTTGGAATTGCTACGTCATCGTTAACCCGAACGAAGCAGTAGTAACACAATTCTTTGGGAAATATGTCTCGACACTGAAAACAGAAGGTTTCAGATTCTTCATCAACCCGCTATACAGTAAATCGAAGATCTCCTTCAAGATTAACAACTTCGAATCAAGCAAGTTGAAAGTTAACGATGTAAACGCTAACCCCATCGACATTGCTGCAGTTGTAGTTTGGAGAGTTTACGATGCAGCAGAAGCAATGTTCGAAGTAGAAAATTACGGACACTACGTTCAGATTCAAAGCGAAGCTGCGGTACGTGAGATGGCTACTAGGTACCCTTACGATGCGATTGAAGAGAAGGACATTGGAGGAATTACCCTATCCAGTCACCAGGATGAAATTGCAAAGCAGTTACAACAATCAGTTGAAGCCCGACTAGCAAGAGCGGGTATCCAAGTACTGGAGGCAAGAATCTCCTACCTAGCATACTCAACTGAAATCGCACAAGCAATGCTACGCCGACAACAGGCTAGCGCAGTTGTAGCAGCACGACGTGAGATTGTCGACGGTGCTGTTGGAATGGTAGAACTTGCACTAGAACAACTGAGCACAAAAGGAATCATCGAACTCGATGAGGACAAGAAAGCAACAATGGTGAGTAACCTGCTTGTTGTCCTATGTTCAGAGACCGACACAACGCCTGTGGTCAACACAGGCTCTCTATACCAGTGAGGTTGTAAAATGAAAACAGCGCCAAAAGTAGTACTAGTAATCGGAGCAATATTACTAATCATAGGAGTCGCGATGTTCGCTGTCGGTGTTGGAAGTGTTGCGAATCTAGAAGAGTCCGATTTCCCGTTTGACATAGAGAATCAAACTACTGGAACAATTACTATCGAAGACAAAGATGGTATTGGGGATGTTGGAATAACATTCTGGGTAAAGGGAACTTACGAAGACACAGACAATAACGGCATTTGGGACGTTTGTGAAAATATTCAGATTACAATAACAGAAGTTCCATCAATAAACAATGAATGGGATTATGCAGAAAACTACGATGGTAACTTCTATTTTGAGGCTGTTCACAATTACTCTGGCGAGGAAAAATCTGATTGCAATTCTGAACCCAGTAACAAAAATTTGGATAGAAGTGAAGATGGTTTTGTAAAAATCGGTAGGGCCTGTTATGCATGTTATGCAGGTAATGTTTCATTTGAATCTAGCCAACCAGTTTGGGTAACATATGATGATCCTATTTTGGAAGAAATCATGGGAGAAGTTGTAGGAATATTAGCCGGTTTCGGCTTAGGTTTCATCGGTACTTGCTGTGGAGTTATTTTCCTAATTATCGGCCTAATTATGGCTCTGACAATGAAGGACGGTGGGCAAGAGCCAATGATGTATATGCCTCCTGCTGATAACATGATGATTGCTCAGCAACCGGCAGTCCAACCAACCACTACACATATGTCACAACCTGACTTTGGCCAACCACCTCAAGGCGGTTTGTAGGTGATTGAATGGAAACTGCGCAAATTGTAAACTTTGCAATTGCAGCATTTCTGCTAGTGTTTGCCGGATTTTGCTGGGTTAAGCAGGGCTCTCTAGTCAAAGGAAAGGGTTGGCTAAGTAGGGCTGAGGCACCCAAAATGTTCTGGGTGAACATGGTAGTTTTGGTCGTGATTGCGGTATACATGCTAGTTGTTGGTATTAGGTGATTGGATAAATGGAGAAAAAGAAGATCTTGTTGAGGCTTGACCCAAAGCTCCACACTGCCTTGAAAAAATGGGCAGATGATGATTTCAGGTCTCTTAATTCTCACATTGAATTCCTTCTCAAAAAGTCCCTGAGAGACAATAGACGCTCCAATGAAGACGAGTAAAACTCAGATTACTAGCCATTCAGCATTTACATGGGTAGCGTCTGTATCGGCCCACTGAATCCCCTTTGTATCGAAAAATAAAATGTAAAGGGGTTTCGGATAGCCCCTTGCGACTAATCCGAATCGATTTGTTCATGGATAAGAAAGGTAACAGATTATTCTGTATTGCTTTTCATCCAAGTAGCGTTAATCATGTACACTCCGCCAACAACAAAAAAAGCAGTAATCCATCCCCCGCTTTCATCAGCTGATGTGAAAAAAATTAGCAATCCGAGTAGTATTGAAACTATTCCTAATGTGTAGTAACTTGATCTTGCCGCACTATTCGGTTTGTCAATTGATGCTGAAATACTGAGATACTGCTTGTTAGAACAGAAAGGGCAAGAATTCCAATCGGATTGCAGCTCCTTGCCGCAATTTTGGCAGAATGGCATGATTCTCTGATTAAGCGGTATTACTTTTGCATTCCTGAGAATTATGTTTCAAAGGGCCCCCCTTGCGAACGATGGTGTTTGGATGGGTACCCTCTCGAAACCCGAATATTCGTATCGGTTCCCCTTTCGAAAGACGGGTTTCGAGAGGGTACCCTCTCTAACACCCGTGTTGTATAGGGGTCCCCTTTGAAAATTTAGAATAGATAAGGTTTGAATGCCCCTCTACTTTACCCCATATATGGCGAATCCATTG
>CAXPMI010000029.1:0-9109 GCA_964218365.1 Candidatus Poseidoniaceae archaeon | reverse complement strand
GAATGCAGACATGTCATCCCAATCATCGCCGTATGCGGATTGGCCGTCATTATTTCCAATGTTGATGACTTGTGAAATGACGGTTGATAGGAGCATTACGAGCACAAACCAAAACGCAATCTGAAGAAATAATCTTCTTTTGTTGATGCGCGGCTTTTGGTCCAAACTAACACCTCTAGTACAAGATACAGACAACCGACCCTCACATTGGGTTTAGAAGGTTGTGGGCTGATGATAATAAATTGCTCAGCGTCTTAACACGATTCGTGCCCCGATTTGAGATATTTCTTGGGCTGGAACGTGGCAAACGCCACCATCACTCGGCCAAGGGAGTTTAGAGAGGTCGATTTCTGAAGTTACTTCGACTAAAATCTCTGCGATTTCGCCACTTCTAGGCTCGATAACTATGTCGACTAAATGGCCGAATAAATCACCGTTAATGTCTACAACAGATCGTTTTAGGAACTCTCCGCTGAAACTAGACATGTCAAACCAGTACTCCTTTCATTTGATGCAATGGGTTACGATTCTTCAATCATACGGCGGATTATCGACTTTACATCGATTCCATTCCATATCCTGTATCTCGTGTCCTCTTGATATTTGACAATCCAGAGGTCAACCTTTCTTCCATCTTCGAATAGTACTCTAGCATCTCTGGAGTTACCGTTGGTCGGACTCGAGAAATCGCATCTTCAAAGTGGCCTTTCGTGACCTTTTTCTTCCCAGCACGCATTGCAATAAGTGCTGCTTCTCTGCATACAGCTTCAATATCAGCTCCGGTAAATCCTTCCATTCCTCCTAGAATGTCTTTCATCGAGAATGTTGAGAGAGGCATGCCTGAAGAGTGGATATTCATGATAGATTCTCGCGCTGGTTTGTCTGGTGGAGGTACGTGAAGAACACGTTCGAATCTTCCACTTCTAAGTAGAGCAGGATCAATCATTTCAGGGCGGTTTGTCGCTGCTACGATAATTACTTCATCGAGACTTTCAACACCGTCCATACTCGCTAGAAGTTGGTTAACCACACGATTAGCAACATCTGAACCACCCGATTGAGAATTGGATGACCTCATGCCTGCGATTGATTCGAACTCATCAAGGAAAATAATCGAGGGCGATGATTGCTTTGCCTTCTTGAATATCTCTCTGATCGCTTTTTCTGATTCTCCGACCCATTTCGAGATTAATTCTGGACCTTTGATTGAAATGAAGTTGGCTTTTGCTTCGTTAGCAATAGCCTTTGCTAGCAGGGTTTTTCCGGTACCTGGTGCACCGAATAGTACAATTCCTCGTGGTGGCTTAATGCCGAAGTGTTCGAATAATTCTGGCTTTGTTAATGGCCACTCTACGCTTTCCTTCAGACGGTCTTTGATTTCTGAGAGGCCGCCAACGCTCTCCCATGAAACGTCAGGAATTTCAACGTAAATCTCTCTGAGTGCACTTGGCTCGATTTCTCTGATTGCAAGGCGGAAATCATCCATCCTTACTTCCATCTTTTCCAGTACTTCAGGAGGAATTGTTTCCTCATCAAGGTCGATTTCTGGAAGGTACCTACGTAGTGCCTTCATTGCTGACTCTCTAACTAGAGCAGCTAAATCTGCACCTACGAAACCGTAAGAATTTTCCAAGACCCAATCTACATCGAAATCATCTGCTATTGGCATTTGACGAGTGTGTACGTCAAGGATTTCCTTGCGTCCTTCTCTGTCGGGAACGCCGATCTCGATTTCTCTATCGAACCTACCTGGTCTTCTCAGCGCAGGGTCCATTGCATCTCGACGGTTTGTTGCACCGATTACGATGACATTGTCACGCCCTTGCATTCCATCCATCAGAGTGAGCATTTGCGCAACAACTCTGCGCTCTACTTCACCACTAACGTCCTCACGCTTTGGACAGATTGAATCGATTTCATCGACGAATACAATCGCTGGAGCGTTGTTTGCAGCCTCATCGAAAATTTCACGAAGTTGCTTTTCAGATTCACCATAGTACTTGGAGATGATTTCTGGTCCGTTAATGGATGTGAAGTGTGCATTTGTTTCAGTAGCTACAGCCTTTGCAATCATTGTTTTTCCTGTGCCTGGTGGCCCGTGTAATAGTACACCCTTTGGCGGGTCGATACCTAAACGACGGAACAACTCAGGGTGTTTCAGAGGAAGTTCAATCATCTCTCTAACCTTTAGGAGTTGGCTACCGATACCTCCAATATCTTCGTAGGTTATTCCCTGAGATTGACCGACGTCTTCGTCATCAATCGCTTCGTCCTTGATTACAATGTCAGTGTCTGAGTTGACCTGAACGATACCCTTTGGAGTTGTTTGCAATACTGCGAAAGGAAGTGCCTCTGCAAAGAGTGTCATTCCTGGAATGAAAATTCTGTCTCCTGCAACAACTGGCCTCTTATTCAGACCTCTGCGAGCAAAGCCTTCGATTCCTGGTCCAAACTTCACCTTCTGCTTGTTTGCCATGACTGGTGAAAGAACAAGTTTTGTGCAGACTTTTGCGTCTACTTTTGAGACTGTCACCCTGTCTCCTAGGCTAACACCAGCGTTTTTTCGTATTATACCATCCACTCTAATGATGTCCATTTTGGAGTCTTCTGGGCGGCTACGCCAGTATATTGCTGCTGTGGAGCGATTGTCTCCTTTAATCTCGATAATGTCTCCCGGTTTTAGGTCCAAATCGTTCTCCCCGCTGATGCGAGCACGTCCGTGTCCAACGTCACTTGGTATTGCCTTTGAGACCTTTAGAGAAATAGAATCTTCATCATTGCCAGACATGGATAAACCCCTCCGAGTAGTATGCGTTCACAATAGGTTGCACTTTAACTCATGGATTTATCCTAAATGCAAGGCTTATGTTCTGAATCCTTGACGGAGCGCCATGACGCACATTCTAGAAGCCGGCCTCGAAATGATGGACAATTCAAATCCAGATGGATTGCCAAAAATCAAAGGCTACAACATCATCAACGGACAGTTAAAACTCGCATCGGATGGGTCAACATTCACGAGCACAAACCCTGCTGTACTTGCAGATGAGCTCGGTGAATTCCCTCTCTCAACAAGAGACGACGTGCATGATGCAATCGCTGCAGCACGTGCTGCTTTGACAGGCTGGGCCGCAACTCCAGCACCGACCAGAGGTCAAATCATAGGTAACATGGGTCGACTTTTGATGGAGTACAAAGACGACTTAGTTCGCTTGCAGGCTCGTGAAATTGGTAAGACTCTGAAAGAATGTGGTGGAGAAATTCAAGAAGCGATCGATACATGCCTTTTCTTCCAATCTGAAGGGCGCAGACTCTACGGTCAAACCGTAAATTCCGAATTACCTGACAAGGAACTTTTCACTTACCGCAGGCCACTGGGAGTTTGTGGAATCATCAATGCTTGCAATTTCCCATCCGCAGTTCCGTTCTGGAAGATGATTCCGGCAATTATCTGTGGTAACACATGCGTTTGGAAGTCACCTCAAGACTCTCCCCTCCTATCCTTTGCACTTGCTCGTGTAATGCACCAAGCAGGATTACCTGATGGTGTAATCAACCTAGTCCACGGTAAGGGAAGCGGTGCAGGACAGTACATCGTAGACGCTGTTGATGAAGGACTAATCAACAAAATCTCCTTCACAGGAAGCACCGAAGTCGGTAAGGCAATCGGTGAAGTATGTGGAAGGAATCTAGTTTCATGCAGTCTAGAATTAGGAGGAAAGAACCCGCTAGTAGTGATGCCATCAGCAGATATCGACAACGCTGTTGCCGGCGCTTACTGGGGTGGATTCGGTACCGCTGGTCAAAGATGCACAAGCCTTGGCAATCTAATTCTGCACAAGGACATCTACGACGAATTCATGGAGAAATTCATGGCCAAAGTCAAGACAACAAGAATCGGTGACTCCCTAAAGCACGATGATGTGTTATACGGTCCAATGCTATCTGAAAAGTACGCAGTAGACTTCCTAAAAGGAATCGAAATGGTTGAAGGAGACGGAGCAAAGAAAATGTGGGGACAAGGAAGAATCACCACTGGCAACACTCCAGAGAATTTCCAAGGAAGCCCAGAAGGCGGCGTATTCATGTGGCCTCACGTCTATGTCGACGTAACCGAAGACATGACCTGTTTCCATGAGGAAGTCTTCGGACCTGTTGTGACCGTCGTCAAGGCTGATGATTTCGACCACGCTCTACACCTAGCAAACGCCTCGCCATACGGGCTTTCAAGCGCAATTTACACCAACGACCGCCTCGAAGCATACCGATTCAAGACTGGAATTAAGGCTGGCATGACTGGAATTAACAACTCAACAACCGGAGCCGAGGCTCACCTGCCATTCGGCGGTGTAAAAGGTAGTGGAAACGGAACAAGAGAATCCGGAATTTGGGTTATCGAAGCTTACTCTTATTGGCATGCCGTAAACGATGAACTATCTGGCAAATTACAACTTGCACAGATGGACGTCGATGAGATTGAAATGGTAGAAGCTGAAGTTGACTACTCTTCACTGGCGTGAACAATAGCCGAACAGGTCAAAGACCCCATCGTGACTGGCCCATGACATGCGCCCCCTAAAGGGGGCGTGGCTGGTGTACCTAATGGGAGAAGGTCTCAAATTACCAATGCTAAATGGCATGGGCAGAACTAATCGAATCGACAACTGGTGGGCACAGCCTGCTGTAATGGGAATAGGCTTGATATTGGCCGTTTTGTGGACACTTTGGCGTGTCGTTTTTTTCTCTGACCACATCGACTACGACGTCAATGGAGCCCACGTAATCTCTCCAATGTTTTCTCCTAACGTTTTGGAGTGGGATATGTTCTCAGGATGGGACCACCCGTCCTGGGTAAATGCAGCAGTTCTGATTCTTTGGATACCATTCTCATTCAGAGGAACCTGCTACTACATGCGCCGTGTGTACTACCGCACATTCTTCGCAAGTCCAGTCGCTTGCTGGGTAGATGAACCAGAGATCAACAAGAAGATTGGCTACAAAGGAGAAAAGAGGCTATTCCTAATCAACAATCTACACCGATATTTCCTCTACATGGTTATTCCAATCCTACTCATCAAGTGGTGGGACATAACCCACACAATGACATTCTCAAACGATGGATACGGTTTCACTGGCGGAACAATCATTCTATTCCTTGAAGCGGTATGTTTGACTTTCTACGTTACCTCTTGCCACGCACTAAGGCACCTAGCAGGTGGAATGCTAGACCGATGGACAACTGGCATCTCGAAGGTAAGAGGTGCGCTATTCTCAAGAATCAGCATCATCAACAGGGACCACGGATTCTGGTTCTGGATCTCTCTAATTTTGGTATTCGTTGGAGATGCGTGGACAATCGCATGCTCAAAGGGAATAATCAATGATTTCAGCCTAGTTCTAATCGGAGGTGCATGATATGTCTGAAGAATTCACATCTCACGAATATGACGTAATTGTAATCGGTGCTGGAGGTGCAGGTTTACGAGCTGCTATCGAAGCAGCAAGAAGCGGCGCAAAGACAGCTATCATCACCAAGTCACTTCTAGGTAAGGCACACACCGTAATGGCTGAAGGAGGCTGTGCAGCAGCACTTCAGAACGCAGACCCTCGTGACGGCTGGAAAGTTCACTTCCACGACACAATGAAGGGAAGCAAATGGCTTGCAAACTGGAGAATGGCAGAATTCCACGCAAAGGAAGCTCCTGACCGAGTAAGGGAGTTGGAGCAATGGGGTGCTGTTTTCGATAGGACACCAAAGAATCTAATCAATCAGAGAAACTTCGGTGGACACACATTCCCTCGTCTTGCTCACGTTGGAGACGCTACTGGTTTAGAGATCATCAGAACTCTGCAAGAAAGAGGAATACACGAAGGAATCGACATGTTCACAGAATACACAGTCCGTCACCTACTCAAGGAAGGAGACAGGGTAACCGGCTGTGTTGCTTACACGAGAGTAGACGGAGATTTCCACGCATTCTCAGCAAAGTCTGTTGTTCTTGCAACCGGTGGAATCACCAGATGCTGGTCAGTATGTTCCGGCTCATGGGAATACACCGGTGACGGCCACGCACTTGCTCTTTGGGCTGGCGCTGAACTAAGGGACATGGAATTCGTCCAATTCCACCCAACTGGAATGGTTTGGCCGCCGTCCGTCAGAGGTATCCTAGTTACAGAAGGTGTTCGTGGAGAAGGAGGAAGACTCCTAAATAGCGAAAATGAGCGATTTATGTTCAACTATGTTCCAGAGGCATTCGCAAGAGACCACGCTGAAACGATTGAAGAATCAGACCAGTGGGTTGAGGAAGTCGTATCTGGCAAACTTGCAACAGTTCGCCGACCACCTGAACTACTAACTCGTGACGTCGTTGCTAAGGCGATTAACAGCGAAGTAAAGGCAGGAAGAGGAAGCCCACACGGCGGAGCGTTCCTAGACATCTCCCACCGTGGAGAAGAAGCAATTCTAGCAAAACTACCGTCAATGCACCACCAATTCAAGGAACTGGCAGGTGTTGATATCTCCAAGGAACCGATGGAAGTCGGTCCTACCGCTCACTACGTGATGGGTGGAGTAATCGTCAATGCTGAAACCCAAGAAACGACAGTCTCTGGATTGTACGCTTGTGGAGAAGTTGCAAGCGGACTGCACGGAGCAAACCGCCTTGGTGGAAACTCACTGTCTGACCTAATCGTATTCGGTAAGAGAGCAGGAGAACACGCAGCAAAGCAGGCTGCTGACTTGGCTCAACCAAGTATCGATGAATCACAGGTTCAATCAGCAATCAAAGAGATGGTCGCACCTCTTGAGAGAGGCGGAGGAGAAAACCCTGGCCTAATTTATGATGCAATGCGAGACATGATGCAAGAAAAGGTCGGTATCATCCGTGTTAAGGATGAACTAGAATCCGCTCTGACCGACTTGGATGAGTTCTCGAAGAGAGAGAAGGCCTGCTTCCCGGGAACAAGCAGAAAATACAATTCTGGATGGCACCAAGCACTGGACCTCAAGAATATGGTAGATATCTCAAGAGTAGCTACAATGGCTGCTCTAGCAAGAGAAGAAAGCCGTGGAGGACACACCCGTGATGATTTCCCAGGACACGAAGACGAATTCTGGGGTAAGAATCTCAACATCTGTTGGATGGAGAATGGAGAAATCAAAATTCGTCAAGAGCCAATTGAGGAAATCAGAGACGATTTGAAAGAGGCTCTGAATGAAGTCAAGGCAATGATTGCTGAAAGAGCAGCAGAACAAGGAGGTGGCAATTGATGTCACTCAAAGGTAAGAATCAGAAATTCAAGGTCCTTCGTGGAGAAGGCGATGATGCAGAAATGGAAGACTATGAACTCGAATTGGATGAGGGAATGGTGATTCTAGATTGCATGCACAGAATCCAGTACGAGCAAGAACCTGACCTAGCGGTAAGATGGAACTGTAAGGCTGGAAAGTGCGGTTCATGCAGTGCAGAAATCAACGGTCGCCCACGCTTGATGTGTATGACAAGGATGTCTGACGTAGTTGCAGAAACTCCTGCAGGCCAACCGATTGAAATCCGCCCAATGAAGACCTTCCCCCACATCAAGGACCTTGTTACAGACGTTTCTTGGAACTACGATGTCGCTCAGAAGATCAAACCAATCAAGGGGCCTGAAGCACCAAACTGGGAATTCAACCAGCATGAGGCACACAGAGTTCAGCAATTCAGAGAATGTATCGAGTGTTTCCTCTGTGTAAACACCTGTCACGTCTTGAGAGACCACCAACTATTCGATGAGTTCGCTGGACCTCGCAACTTGGTTAGACTTGCACAATATGAGATGCACCCACTTGATGAAGAGGACAGAATTCCGGAAATTAAGAAGGAATTTGGTGTCGAATACTGTAACATCACCAGATGCTGTACAGAGGTTTGTCCTGCTGGAATCCAAATCACAGATGATGCAATTATTCAACTGAAGGAAAGAGTTGTCGACAGGTACTACGACCCTCTACAGCGCATTTGGAGAGTCATCACAGGCAACAAGGTTAGAATGTGAGAATTCGGCGGCGCCTTTCATGGAAGAAGCCAATGCGTCCACTGATAAGTCAGTGGATACTTCATTTTCATCTAGGCTTCTCCAACCCGGAAATGATGCTTTAGGATACATACTCTTCCTCACATCTCTCGTTTTGTGGGCGGAAGGAAACAATCTTCGCTCAATCAATATATTTCTGATAATAATTGCAGTATTTTGGCTCGCAGTCAACTTAATGACTAGAACCAAATTATTCACAAAGAAGGAGAAAGACTTGGCCAAACCAAGTAGAAAGCGTAAAGCCAAACTCCTATCTCTAATCTTGGCGGTATTGGTTGCAATCATGGTTTTAGCAACAACAGTCGTTGTAAATTTCTCAGAAGATTTCGGTGGAGATGCACCAGAATACGACTCGCCAAACTACAATGATGGGGTTTTCGAAAATGTTGAAACAACCACATTATCAAATGAAGAAACTTCGACCTGGGATACCCTTGGCCAGTACATGGTTAGTGACAATTGTCGATCACCAGATGAAGTTCTACCATCACAAAAATTTGAGTTGAAGGATTTGGAAGATGGGCAATTCAGTGTTTCTTGGTTCGGGCATTCAACCGTTTTGCTACACACCAATGAATTCTCAATAATCACAGACCCTGTATTCAGCACAGGTGGCGCAGGGCCTCTTTCTCTGGGTCCTAGTCCATTCCCATATGAGGATGAATACACTGTTGATGACCTGCCAGAAATCGATTACGTGTTTATTTCTCACGACCACTATGACCATCTGGACAAGAATACGGTCAGAGAACTTTCAGATTCGATGTTCTATGTGCCACTTGGAGTAAAGTATCACCTGATGGAATGGGGCATAGACGAGGATAACATCCTCGAGTTTGATTGGTATGATGAAACAAATGTTTCAGATGAATTGTTTGCAGCATTCGCTCCATCACGTCACTTCAGTGGTAGGGGAATCACCGACAATAGTGCAACCCTGTGGGGCTCTTGGGTGTTCAAATTCTATGATACGAGCATCTACTTCAGTGGAGATACAGGATACATGGAGGAGTTCAAAAATATCTCAGCAAAG
>CAXPMI010000028.1:0-21131 GCA_964218365.1 Candidatus Poseidoniaceae archaeon | reverse complement strand
AGTTCGGATCGAGGGCTGTAACTCGCCCTCGTGAAGCTGGATTCCGTAGTAATCGTGTTTCAACATAGCACGGTGAATATGCCCCTGCTCCTTGCACACACCGCCCGTCAAACCATCTTAGTTGGGGATGGATGAGGCTGCGTTTTAATGGCGTATTCGAGTCTGTCTTCGACAAGGAGGGTTAAGTCGTAACAAGGTATCTGTAGGGGAACCTGCAGATGGATCACCTCCTAAGAAAAACCCGGAAGCGGGGGACTTCGGTCCCCCGTTTCCACTTTTTTTATCCACTCGGTGGTTTACTTTTTACACTAATCTCGAAAAAGTCATGTTCTACTATATTCTGCTAATGTCAAACCAAACTGGTTTGTGATCTGATACTGCTACCCCACTGATTGCTGGGTCTATACCCCATAGTCCAGTTAATCTACCATCCAATTGGCCTGTTGTAACAATTCTGTCATAAGCACAGCGTGATTCTCCAACAGTTGTATCAGCATTATCTGGCACAAGCCATGTATAATTCTCTGAAGATATCGGAAGTGAGATCAATTCATTATAGGAAGCATAAGAACAATCTGCGTTGAAATCACCTAATATCACATAGTCATCGTCATCTGAGTAGTTCTGTTTTCCCCAAGAGATAACATCTCCTAAAGCATTCATTTCTTCCACAGCTAGGGTAGGTTTAGTGTGTATGTTTACAAATACAATATCAGTTCCAGTAGAATTCCCATCTCTATTCAATATCATGAATTTAGCCAGGAATGGTTCTCTCTGGAATGAGTCATTGGCTGAATCATCATATAACGTGCCATTGTCAATAGGTAAAAATACAGTTGGCTTGTAATAGAATGCATACTGTTCCTGTGAGTTTTTATCATCTTCTTGGATTCCACTTCTATTAGACAATAATATGTCCCATTCATTGCTCAAGCTCGAGGTATTATTTTCTCCAGGAACTAGATTTAGTTCATTCAAAAATTGGAATGGGACCTCCTCATCAATGTCTTTTATTTCTTGAACAGCAACCATATCGTAACGTTGGAATATATCCACCAACTCATCAACAACTGTCTGATTACTCATCTTTGTATCTCCAAACACTTTGATGTTAAATGTGGCTACACGTGCAACTTCGCTTCTATCTTGAGGGTCGATTGTGAAATTTTCATCAACAATAATTCGATTATCTACTACTACATAGACAATCTCTGCTTTACCATCCTCTTCGGATAGAAGATCAATCGTAATGGTTGCGAGTATAATGATTGCAATCAGGCTTATTGCCTGAAGCCACTTCTCGCTACCGTTCATATATTTCACCTCGTGAACTTGGTAAAAACCTTGACGGCATTCCAACAATCTTAGGATACAGTTAGTCCAGTAGAGCGACTTTTTCGCCATCCATTTTAATTCGAACAAGGCTGTTTAATGGCCAATCACCCTGATTCCTAACAAAGTTCATACCCTCGCCCTTTTCGAAAATAATCCAACAGTCTGCAACTATAGCCTGAATCTCATCGATTCCTTTCAGTATTGGTAGTAGTGTGCCACCCGTGGACACAACATCATCAACCAATAGTATTCTGTCACCTTTCTTGATATCGTTAAGGTAGATTTCTCCTTTCGAATAACCAGTAGTTTGGTCGATAGCAAACTCCCCTGGTAATCCATAGGTTCGCTTTCTTCCAACAACAAGAGGTTTTCCAGAGGCTAGGCTAAGTGCTGTTGCGAGAGGTATTCCCATAGCTTCTATTCCTAGGATTATGTCTACATTATTCCAGTCAACCTGTTCATGAATCAAGTCTCTAGCAGCCGCTAGTAATTCTGCGGATTGCTGCGGTACACCATCGGAAAGTGGGTGGATGAAATATGCATAATCACCCTTCATTACGACGGGTGCATCGATTACACTTTGACGTAACAAATCGTACCTAGCATCGTTCATTGTTGTCTGCTAACAGGTTAAACAAATGAATTATTCCGTCTCGAATATCTCATTCATTGATTTTCTGAATGTTAGTAATTGCAGCACAGGTCCCGATAAGTCAACAGTAACTGTCGCTCCACGATTGAACTGATACTCATCCCAACCATCTGGGACGACATATCCTCTGTGCATATCACTGGTGATTACGGTAGCATCAGATGTCCATGTCATGTATCTTTCATCTTCGATTGAGGGGTCTATATCTCTAGCGATGACAAGATAATGAGACTGAGCTTCCTCTGCATTACCTAGATTTGATTTTCTTGCAATCTGATTGAACCATGCGCCTTGGCCTAGCCACGTAGAAAACAATAGGCCACTCGATTGTTGCTCGATGTCAATATCCCCTCGTCGTAGGATATACTTTGACGGTGCATATTGGTGAGTGTTTGCAACAAGCAGGTCATTCATAGCAGGGTCGCTTCTAATTTTGTTACCGCTAGTAGTCTCGATTGTTGCCTGTAATCTAGGGAGTCGATTCACGATCGCATTGCCACTTAGTGCTGCTTCCAAATCTTGTGAGAAAGTCTGAATATTGCTGTCCATGTAGAAACCTACCGAACCGTTTGGGTCCCCACTTCTGGGATGAGAGTTAACTCCCATCACGGGAGTATTGGAATCAATATTGTGAGATATCGAAGTCAATGTTCCGTCTCCGCCGAGTACAATGACTAAATCTCGTCCGATGAAATCAGCTCTGCGAACTTGTTCTCTTGCCCTAATGTCGACTCTTATCTTATCTGGTTGTGCTGCAAGCACATCCTTCACTGACTGAAGAGATTCATCATGAACTCCTTCGAAGTTCTTCTTGTACACAAGAAGCACATCTGCCATGTACCGTCCACATGGTTTCCATTCTTGAGGGTGTGGTTATCTCTCGTAATTACTAATGACTACTACTGTGCAGGAATATACATGCAGCCTAGTGATTCACAGTTGACCGGTGTTCCTCAACAAATAATAATCGACCCTAACACTGGTTTGCCACAAGATGTAATAATAATCCAGCAACCTTCCTCTGGGCCAAAAATCATTGGAATATTCATAATAATATTTGGCGCAATTAATATTCTTGGTGAGATTTCATCCCTAGGGGATTCGATTTCATACGGAGGACTGCTCCTCGTTGCCTCAGCAGTGAATATATTAGTCGGTGGAGGATATATCGTAGGTGGCTACATGATTCAAGCATATCAGCAAAGGGGTGTGCATCTCTCATTACTAATGCTCGTGATTAGTACAATAGTTGGTGTCCTGATGCTTACAATGATGCCAGACCTAATTGATGACATTGCGGAAGATGAAGGCCTTTCAGATGAAGAAATGGAACAGTTGGAGGCCAATTCGGGTCTTTTAGCGGGAGTGGGTGCAATATTCATAGTAATATGCAATGGAATTTGTGGTCTAATTATTGCCATACCAATGATGATCTCTAACAATGGTCTGGATGATTCATCTTTGTTCGGCGGATGGTTTTAGATGGGTGAATTAATCACCGGCCAAGCCGCAACCTATGTTGAAGAAATCTGGGTTGAAACCGAGAAGCGCTACGAAATCTTGTGCATAACAAGAGACGTTCAAAAAGTAGTTGCTGAAAGTGGAATTCGTGATGGCTTGGTATTGGTAAATCCAATGCACATCACTGCATCTTGCTACGTAAATGACCTTGAATATGGCCTTCACCATGACATCATGAAGTGGCTGGAGAAAGTAGCTCCGTTCTACGGGGTAGAAGGACGGGGAGGTGAAGAATATCATCACCATCGTACAGGCGAAGACAACGGTGATGCTCATCTAAAGAGGCAATTGCTCGGCCAACAGGTTACAATGCCGGTTAGGGAAGGCAGATTGCACTTGGGTAATTGGGAACAAATCCACTATGCAGAATTTGATGGCCAGAGAAGAAAGAGAATCCTAATCAAAGTGGTTGGTGTTATCTGATGGTGGAAATGTCTGAACCAGCTCACCTTACAGATATGGCTGTAGATATAGGAATCCAAAGAGGAGATTGGGGTAACGGTAAGTCCTCTGTTTGGTTACAAGTAGACTCAAAGCACTGTAACAAAGGAGGAGTTGCACATGGTGGATTGTACACAATGATGCTAGACATGGCTCTTGGAGGCGCATTGGTTTCAATATTGCCAAAGCAGGAATGGTGTGCAACAACCCAACTTGGTGTGTCATTCATCTCTGCTGCACGCCCAGGCGAGAAAATTACAGCATCAGGTCAAGTTGTCAAGAGAGGTAAGCACGTCGCTCACTTGGAAGGTAAAATTGTGAGTGAATCTGGCAGAGTCATCGCAAGCGCAACAGGAACCTGGGCAATCTGGGACCATAAGCCATCAAGCATGTCTTAGAGAACATTCATCACCTTCACAGTAGTGGCATGGGTAATGAACATCGAAGAGTTGGACCTCAATGGAGGCACTTTCAAGGCAACTTTCCCTTACCACTGGGTTGGATGGTTAGTTTGGGTCGTTGGACTTCTAATCACCCTCTATGGATTTGTGCTTGCACTAACTGATACAGTCGCTTTGTTGATGGCAGCAATAGGTTTTGTCGGGATGTCATTGGCAACTCCGGGCTCACTACAAGGTAGCCTCCACAAGATCAGACAGAACGCAATCGACCCAGCTGAGTTACAAGCAAAAGCAGATGCTAGCGGGCTTTCAATTGACAATTGGTGGATGCAACAAACATCCTATGTGCCTACAAACGACCCAAGTGACTGGATTTTACCAGCACCGGGTCCAACAACTTGGGACAATTCAAACAGATATGGCCCACACGGAGACGGTTCACCACTACCTGAACACCCTGTGAAAGTCGGAACTCCAACTCCTGCAACCATGACTATGGTTACAGTTTACATTTCAGCAGCAATCGTTTGCCTATTGGTTGCATTATCTGCGATGATGTCATCAGATGAGTATACCAGTGGAATGCTAGTTCCTGGAGTAGTCGCAGGTCTAGGATTGATTTTGACGATTGTTGGATACTTCAAGTCGAAGATGCTGAGCCAGATGTTGGATACTCCAACTTCTCTAGTGCGCTCAGTAGCAGTAGGTAACCCCGAACTAGTGGGTCAAGTTAGACCAATTAACGAGGGTTGTTTGACAGTCGTTGTTGATGGGAACAAGGACATGACAGTTGGAAATATGGTTGGATACAGGTGGACCTATGAACAACTTCAGTGTAGAACCGTGAAGACAGATGAAGGAACCAAGGAAGAATGTAACTGGGTTACAGTTAGATCTGATGCAGGAGGATGCCCATTCATTCTGCATGATGGAACTGGTGGAATCAGAGTCAATACTTCCTCGTTCAAGAGAACAGATTACGGGCAATACCTCAAGAGATGGGATGGTGCATATGCACAGACACTGGGTAAGCAAATCATGGCTCAAGCGGTTGCAGGTCTACTTGGCGGTGCCAGAGTAAAGCAGCACCGCTGGACTTTGTATGGTCTAAAGTTAGGAAACCCAGTTTACGTTTTAGGACAAACTAAGCCTAGACCATCTGGCGATATCCAAGCTGAGGGATTGGATGGTACACTGCAGAACAGTATTATCGAAGTTTGGGGTAATGAAGACGCTCCAGGTGTAAAGTGTACTTTGCAGAGAGGAACTGAATTGGCAAATATCGGAAGTTCACGTTCTGGATTTGAATACCTAGCACTACCAATCCTGCTCATGTTGGGTGGATTAGGATTGTTCGGTTTAGCGTGAATATGATTAAGCGGATTTAATTCGCATAATCATGGCAGAAGATGTCGTGATTGTGGGCGGAGCGAGAACACCATTTTGTGAATGGCAAGGCGGAAAGCGTGGAGATGGCCAACCTGGTGGTCTCCTGAAAGATGTCAGCGCTCTAAAACTAGGTGAAATAGCAATCAAAGGTGCGCTAGAAAAAACCGGTACTTCTCCAGAAAATGTTGACCACGTAGTCATGGGATACGCCCTTCAAACCTGTGACCAAGCAATCTTTGGCGCACGCCACGCCGGACTAGGCGCCGGCATACCACAAGAAGTTCCTATGTTGACTCTATCGAGAATTTGTGGCAGTGGTGTACAATCGATTGTAACCGGCGCTCAGATGATTATGCTAAATGAAGCAGAAACAGTTGTAGCAGGCGGAATGGAAAACCTCTCTCAGGCTCCACATGTCCTTAGAGGAATGCGTGACACGTACAAATTAGCAAGGCCACCAAGGGCAGGAACTGAACTTGAGAAGGATATGGAAGATTACCTATTCACAAACCTACTGGATGGCATGTGTGGTTCATTCATGGCACAAACTAGCGATGAAATTTGCAAGCGTAAAGGTGTAACACGAGAAGAAACAGATGAATTCGCAGCAATGTCTCATTCTCGAACTGCAAAATCGATCGAAGAAGGAATTTGGGAGCAAGAGATCGTACCTGTAAACGATGTTACCTACAAGGATGAAGACCACGTTGTTCTGGGAAGCACTCCAGAATCGTTGGCGGAACTCAGGACTGCATTCGGTCCAGATAGCCTGGTTACCGCAGGAAATGCTAGCGGCGTAGTTGACGGAGCAGCTGCAGTTGTAATCAAGTCAGCATCTAAGGCTGAAGCGGATGGAGATAAGCCATTGGCTAGAATCGTATCCTGGGGAATTGTTGGGCTAGAGCCTGCAATCATGGCATACGGCCCAGTACCAAGTAGCCGTCTAGCATTGGAGAAGGCTGGTCTAGGAATTGACGATATCGACCGTTGGGAAATCAACGAAGCATTCGCAGGTCAAGCTGTCGCTTGTGTCAAAGACTTGGGCTTGGATGTTGCCAAGGTAAACGTGAATGGTGGAGCGGTTGGTTTAGGACACCCTCTAGCGGCAACCGGTACTCGTCTAGTTCTCACTTTGGCTCACGAATTGAAGCGCTGTGGCGGAAAGTACGGCGTAGCAACCGCATGTATTGGCGGCGGTCAAGGAATTGCAATGGTAATTGAATCACTTTGATTACCATTCAATAGGAGTTCCATCGAATTGGACATAGCGGCCGGTTAACTCGAGTGTCTGTTCTTCGATTCTATCTATTATTCCAGATACACTTTCTTCAACTGAAAGAGGTGCATTTGGACCACCCATATCTGTTTCTACCCAACCTGGATGCATAATCAGAATTGAAATGCCCTGAGATTCTAATTCGTTCTTCATCGCCATTGAAAACATATTCAGTGCTGTTTTTGATGCTCTGTAAGCGTAAGACCTTCCACTCAAACAATCACTTATCGAGCCCATCAGACTGCTCATCATCACCACTTTTGAACCGGATTTCAACTTGGTCTCAAACTTCTGAGTTACGAGTAAAGGTGCGACTGAATTTACTTCAATAACCTCCATGGCGTGTTCCATATCAATTTCAGAAATCGATTGCCATCTGCCATCTGAAACACCAGCATTGTTGATTAAAACATCAATACTGCCTTCGATTGAGGAAGCAAATGCTTGAACATCATCAGCATCTCTTACGTCTAATTTGAACGTGGACAGGTTTGGGTTTTGCATATTTTCAAGCCCGCCCAAATTACTGCGGTAGGTTGCAAAAACTCGGTTTCCTTTTGCTAGAAATTGCTTGCATAATTCTAGACCAATGCCTCGGTTTGCACCAGTTATTACAACAGACTTCATGTAATTACGAGCAAACTCAATCAAATAATATTTGATATCCTAGGTCTAAAGTCCTGCTGCGATTAATCCCATAGAGATCCACGCACCAGCCATCGAACCCAAATTAGTTAGGGCGGTAACCAACAGAATTCTTCCTGCTCTATTGGTCCAGAATAATTTTGCAGAATCCAACTTTAGGAATTCAGTCAAGTCCTCACCAGTTGGTTCTTTTACTTTCATTTGAGCATAACCTGCAAACCAACCAGCAGCCAATGCAGGGTTTAGGGATGTAATCGGAGATGCGATTGCTGCAACAAGGATTGCAACTGGGTGGCCGCCTGCTAGCATACAAAACAGTGCAGCCCCAATGAAGTTACCAGCGAACCAGTAGATTCCATTTTCTTTTATTGAGGCTAAGTCGCCGTTGTAAGCAAACCATCCTAGCAGTCCTAGTAGTACTAGAGGGATTGCGTAAGAGATGGACTTGAGCAATTTTCCGCCCTTTGGTACAACGGATAGGTCGGCAATTCTTTCCTCGCTCGGCTCTACTTTTTGTTCAAGTAATTTTGAAACTCCGTCCAAATGTCCTGCTCCAAGTACTGCCAGTACCTTTCCTTCTGAGCGAATGGCAGAAATTTTCCTTGCGATGAATTCGTCTCTCTCATCAATGAGTACAGAACCTGCACCTGGTGACACTTCACGCAACTCCTCCATCAGTGAAGTAAGTAAGTCCTTATCTGCGAGCATCTGTTCTAATTCCAACTCTTCATCTGAGTCTTCTTCAGCAAGGAGTGCCCACATTAGGCCAAATTTTTCTTTGAAACTCATCTTATTCCATGCTCGTCGCAGAGTAGTCTGAATGTCCCTGTCAACCAATTCTACTCTGAGTTCTGCTTCATTAGCAACTTCGACAGCTGCGAGTAGTTCTGCTCCCGGTTGCTGACCTTCATCCAGACCTAACTTCCTTTGTTCTGCAGCGAGTAGAGATTGAAGCAAGACCATTGGGGCTTTACCTTCTTTGATGACCTTGAGCAGACCTTCTCTGTCGAGTCTTTTCTCCTGTGTCAATGCGTCGTGTCTTCCTTTACACAATTCCACAGCGACAATATCCGGCTTCCATTCCTCGATATTCTCTTTCACTGCCTCAACAGATGCTGTTGCAACGTGAGCGGTTCCAAGGAGTCTCAAGTTGTCATCGACATCGATAATTGGAGCGCCCATTTACTCCCCTCCAAAAGCACTCTTGAGAATCTTTGTTATCGATTCCATAGCATCTTGTGCGTTTTCGACTCCCAACTCTTCGAATGGAATCTGTCCACCAGCGAGTGCTTTGTGACCTCCTGCACTTCCCTTTTCGAAGGTCCTTGCGAGAATTCTTCCTACGTGCACCGAATCATCACTTGAGCGAACCGAGAGGATGACTTTTGACATCCTGACACCATACGTTACGACGATTTTCACTCCTTCTGTTGGAAGAAGAAAATCAGCGACTTGGGAAAGTGCATCTCTATCTGCCATCTCTGTAATTGGTACAAGCATGATACCGTCTTCAAAGCCAGCATCTGAGAGTGCTTGCTTGAATATGGATAGGACCTCTTGACTTCTAGGTGGGCTCTCAAAAGAGCGCATCATATCCCAATCAATCCATGCACCAAGCCATGAAAGTGCACGCAAGTCCACTGCATTGAATGAACGAGTAAATCCAAGAGTGTCGGTTCTAATTCCAAAAGCAAGTGCAGTAGCGATGTCTGAGTTCATCTCCACGCCAGAGTTCATCAAAACTGAAGCGATCAGAGATGAAGTGGCTGCAAATTCTGAGCGAACTAGTATTACGTCCCCAGCAGGCCTTTCCTCACTTGGGTGATGGTCAATTACTATGTGGGGAACACAATTTTCTGGTAATACGTTATTCGCACCTGGATGGCTAAAATCAACGCATATTACTACATCTGATTCCTTCAGAAGATCTTCAATTTCCCAATCAAGAATCAATTTCCTTACTTCCATGTTGAGCAATTTTACCATTGCTCTATTTTGTTGATGTTCAATCATGCCGCCGTGAATAATTGTCGAAGTGTGTCCCATTTTGTCACATAGGTGCTTCATTGCAAGTGCACTTGCCAAAGCATCAGGGTCGGGATTATCGTGACAAACAATCAAGACTTTGGATGCGGATTCTGCTTCAAGGCGACGTAGTACCTCTCTTGCCCCTTGCTTTCTATCGATTGAGCGAAGTCTATCCTGTATTGCTGAAGTTGTCAAGTCTTCGATTGATACCATCTCTGCTCCTTCCACATCGATAGTTGATAGAATCGGCGTATTTGGCCACCTATTCTTCAATTCCTGAACAGGGTCATCGTCACAGATTATCTCTTCTAGAAGCAAAATTGCTGTGGGAGTAACTTCAGGAAGTGGCATTTCATGAAGTTCCATTTCTGTTGGAAGTGCTACAATTTCAACATCTTTCATTGGAACCAATTGTTCTGCTAATCCGATAATTCGAGCAACAGAACGTTCACCAATCCATTCTGCAAGCCTAATTGCAATTGGGTCGGATCCGAAAATTAAGAACATCCTTAATCCTCCAACCTTTCTAATACCGAAAATAGGTCAACATGCTCTCTAACATCATGAACCCTGATGATATCAATTCCATTTTCAAATGCTTTTGCAGCTACTGCAAGACTTCCCGCCAATCGGTTTTCAGTTTTTGGTTGGTCACAAATTTGTCCTATCATAGATTTCCTAGATACTCCCCACAGTATTGAATATGGTCTAAGTTCAAGACTAGACTTGAGTAAAGAAATATTGTGTTCTAAGGTCTTGCCAAAACCGATTCCAGGGTCAAGAAATATCTTGTCCATCGAGTGACCGCGTTCAACCAATTCCCTTGCTTTGGATAGAAGATATCCGTTTACTTCAGATGCAACATCATCATAATTTGGATTGTTTTGCATGTTTCCTGGTTCCCCAAGCATGTGCATTATACAAACATCACATTCGGACTCAATCACCAAATCCATCATCTCACTATCTCGCAGACCGCTTACATCGTTGATCATCGTCGCTCCTGCTTCTAAGGCTCTACGAGCAACCTCAACATTTCTTGTATCTATTGAGACACTTGCTACCTTTGAGATTTCTGAAACTATAGGGATTACTCTGGCTATTTCTTCTTCTATAGATATGGGTGTGGCGCCCGGTCGAGTTGACTCTCCACCAACATCAATCCAATTTGCACCGTTTTGAACCATTTCCAAGGCTCTTTCCACTCCTCCTTGTCTAGATGATTCATGGAAAGAATCCGGGGTGGCGTTAATGATTCCCATCACTAGAGGTCGGCGATTGCCACCCTCCTCATAGACTGCCATGTTAACACCCCTGCCTGCGGCAGGTTTTATGAGATGCGGGGCCGCAGGTGTACCTATGTCTGAAGAAGGGGGGACCATCGAGAATCACGAGGGTGGTGAAGTTTCTGAAGACGTAATCATGCCTAGCGAGGACAAATTGTTGCTTGCAGACAGAATCTTTACGAGGCTAAATCCTCCTTCCATAGGCGCTATACCAAGCATGATTCATAAGAAAGCCAAAACAGTTGGTGGTATTTTAGCAGGATACGCGGTATTCTGGTGGCTTACTGTACTCCAAGTCAGCGATGAGACTGAATTTGAATCAATCTTTTTTGGACCTGAATTCATGACAGTAACCATTTTGGCACCGGTATTGATATTCTCTGGTTCACTATTGTCTGATTACAGCCGGGAACTAGGACAACTATTCCCTGGTTTGGTTAGCGGAACAATGTTTGTTCTTGCAGTTCTTTACACCTTTGAACCAGCAATCATGGGATTGATGGGGGATATAGAAACTGGTGACGCTGTTTGGAAAACCGTTAGGTTGATGGTTCTGTGCACCACAGTTTTGTTGGCTGCGAAGTTGTTGATCGATGCTTGTTTACTCGTTTGGGTAAAAGAGTTCATGGAAAAGAATCCCGGAATAGATTATTCGGGTGAAGGAGATGACCTTCAATCGGATTTGGGCAGTGTAACAGACCCCGAGGCTTGAAACGCTGAATCTCATCGGATTGAATATGAGCGAGAAACTTGACGTACTTCGTCTGGGTTATCGTAAAGGGCGTGATCCGAGGATTACGACTCATCTAGCACTTGTAGCTAGAGCCATGGGTGCAGATGGTTTTCTTCTATCCGGCGATGAGGACAATGAGATGTTTGAGAATCTGAAATCAGTAGATTCTAGATTCGGCGGCAGTCTCGAAACAGGTCATGTTAGCGGGCTTGGTCATCTTAGGCGTCACGTAGAATCCGGTGGCGTAGCAGTGCATCTAACGATGTATGGAGAGCCATTTAGGAAGGCAATTCCAAAGATTCGTAGAGACAAACCGGTTCTAATTATTGTAGGGGGTGCTAAAGTCCCAGGAGACGTTTACAAATTGTGCCAGCACAATGTTGCAGTTGGTAATCAGCCACACTCAGAGGTTGCGGCTTTAGCACTATTCATGGACGCATGGTTTGGTGAATCTGCAAGCGAGAGGGAGTTCGATGATGCTCGGCTTGTAATCGAGGGAAGTAACAAAGGTAAGGTTGTTCATGAAATCGATGAAGATTGATTGAATGTTTGTTACCACTTACTTAGCACATAGAACCCGATTTTAGTAACATTTGACTAAGTTTGCTGTACCCCCTATATCGGAAATAGCCGTTGCCAATGATTATACCCCCTATACAATCAGCAAATTTGATGTCGGGGAAGTGGTCTCAGAAAGGAGATACCTCCTCAGGCGACCGTATCAACCTCGTGGATGCTACAGACGGCATCAAAAATGGTGGACAAATTCCACCTATTGCATCGGGTGATGGAGTTCTCCTTTTGGCCGATGGTAGCCGGTTTACAGGCAAATTATTCGGAGCAAAAGTTTGGGGTGAAGGAGAGTTAGTTTTTACAACCGGAATGACAGGATATCAAGAATCTTTAACAGACCCTTCTTTTGCAGGTCAAGTTCTTACTTTCACTTATCCTTTGATTGGGAATTACGGAATTCATCACGGGACTTCTGAATCAGCGGGAGTTTGGCCTAGAGGTGTAGTCGTCCGACATGCAATGAAAGACCCAGACCATCGTGATTCAATTGCAAGCATTAGTGAGTTCCTTTCTTACCATAATGTCCCCGGAATCGAAGAAATCGATACAAGGGCAATCACTAGAAGAGTAAGGGAATACGGTTGCGTATTGTGCGTCTTTGGTCCAATAGAAGATGAAGACCAACTTAAACAGCACCTTGAGCAACTTACTTCTCCTGAATTAGAAGATTTGGTAGATCTTGTTTCAATCGACGAACCTGTAATTGTAAATGAGGGTGCAACCGACGACTTAGGAAATCCTCTTCCTAGGATCGCAGCCATCGATTGTGGAATAAAATACAATATTTTGCGAAGTCTGTGTTGTAATTTCGAAGTAGTCTGGTGTCCCCCCAATACAACTTTTGCAGAAGCTAAGTCTTACGGAATTGTTGCCTTGTTCTGTTCAAACGGCCCTGGAGACCCTGCTCACCCCGGCAAAGCCACCATTGCAAGGAATACTCTTGCAGAAGCGGTAAAAGCGAATATGCCGGTTATGGGTATCTGCCTTGGCCATCAATTGCTAGGGCTAGCAAGTGGGCTGCAAACCTACAAAATGCGATATGGACATAGAGGTGCAAATCAGCCATGTGTCGATTTAGTAAGCGGTAGAGTTTGGATTACAAGCCAAAATCACGGATTTGCTGTTGCTGACCCAGATGCTGGAATGTTAGCAGCACATCCTTCTGGCGCATGTTCTCCAAAGGGAGAAAATTTGCATGGAGAGAAAGCGAAGGTTCGATTTGTAAATGCAAATGATAGAACCGTAGAAGGATTGGACATAGTTGGAAAGTCCGTATTCACTGTGCAGTTCCACCCCGAGGCCGCACCAGGACCGCACGATGCATATCCGTTATTTGCACGATTCCGTGAGATCGTTGACGCACACTATGGGGGTGCTGATTAATGCCACGAAGAGAGGATTTGGAAACAATTCTAGTTCTTGGTTCTGGACCGATTAAAATCGGTCAGGCTGCTGAATTCGATTTCTCAGGTTCGCAAGCAGTTCAGGCTTTGAGGGAAGATGGATACAAAGTCATCTTGGTAAATTCGAATCCCGCAACCATTCAAAACGACCCTGAGATGGCAGATAAAGTGTACATCGAGCCTTTACTTCCGGATACAATTCGCAGAATCCTTGAGATCGAGAGGCCTGATGCACTTTTAGCTGGAATGGGTGGTCAAACAGCTCTAAACATAGCGAGCGAGTTAGCTCACGCTGGTGTTCTAGATGAACTCGGAGTAGAGTTAATCGGTTCAGACTTGGATGCGATCGACAAGGCTGAAGATAGAGATCTGTTCAATCAGGTTTGTCTAGGTATCGACCTACCAATTTCAGAAGCCATTGCTTGTAATTCAATGGAAGAAGTGCTTGCAGCAGCGGATGAAATTGGTTCATGGCCTATTCTAATTAGGCCGGCATTCACACTCGGTGGTCTTGGCGGTGGTACTGCCTGGAATACTGGCGAATTAGTCGAAATCGCAACACTAGGTCTTAGAAATAGTAGAATCGGTCAAGTTCTAATCGAAGAGAGTATTCTCGGTTGGCAGGAATACGAGTATGAAGTTATGAGGGATACAGCAGATAATGCAACTATTGTCTGTACAATGGAAAACATAGACCCAATGGGTGTTCATACCGGTGAATCAACTGTTGTAGCCCCTGTTCAATCTCTATCTGACAGAGATCATATGCAACTAAGAGACATGTCACTATCATTGATTCGTGAATTGAATATTAAGGGTGGATGTAACGTACAATTCGCAGTGAACCAGTCTACTGGTGAAGTTCGTGTAATTGAAGTGAATCCTAGGGTTTCACGTTCCTCCGCTCTTGCATCGAAGGCAACCGGGTATCCGATTGCAAGAATGGCTGCAAAAATCGCTGTAGGTTATACTTTGGACGAATTGCCAAACCCGATCACAGGAGAAGGTACGACAGCAGCATTCGAACCAACTTTGGACTATTGCGTTGTGAAGATTCCAAGATGGCCTTTCGATAAATTCAGAACAGCGGATAGAACTCTCGGGACCTCAATGAAATCTACTGGTGAAGTAATGGCGATTGGCCGCTGCTTCGAAGAAGCCTTCCTCAAGGCGTGGGCTTCCCTAGAGCAAGGTGCTCCTCATCCCCGCCCTCTAACTAGAGCCGATGAATCAGAAGGAGAAGGAATGGCAGACAGAGCCTTGGAGCAGTTGCCAGATAATGTCCTAATCGATTGGTTAAGAATTGCAACTGACAGAAGAATGGGTGCGGTCATTGAAGCGTTTAGGAGAGGTTGGACAATTGAGCGTGTCCACGAAATTACTAGGATTACCCGTTGGTTCCTGTATGGTTTCCAAAGAATTGCGGCTATTGAGAATGAAATTGTCGCTAGAGGATGCTCACCCAGTGACGTTACGGCCTCTGAATTTAGGAAATGGAAAAGCCATGGTTTCTCCGACGGCCACATTGCAGATGCCCTATCAGGATTCCCTGCAACCGGTTTGAAGGAAATCTCTGCTAGCAGAAATGAACAAGCGGTAATGAGCGCAAGGCACAGACACGTTGTTCACCCAATCTTCCGAATGGTAGACTCTTGTGCTGCAGAGTTTGCTGCGAAAACGCCGTATTATTATTCGACTTACGAACCTCATGGCGATAACAGAATAGATGTACTTCCGGACTTGGAAAATAGAACCAAGCGTAGGCAGGTAGTAATTGGTTCAGGACCAATTAGGATTGGCCAAGGAATCGAATTCGATTACGGCTGTGTCCACGCTGTAAAGGCAATACGTGAAGCTGGAATGGATGCAGTACTAATGAATAACAATCCAGAGACCGTGTCTACTGATTTCGATACATCTGACCGGCTATACTTCGAACCACTTACGCTTGAATATGTTACTGAGGTTCTACTTCGTGAGAAAGCACACGGTATCCTACTCCAATTTGGAGGCCAGACCGCAATCAACCTTGCACTCCCGCTTGAAAAGAGATTACCAGTTTTGAAGATGGACTTAAACATCCTTGGAACTACATGTGATGCAATTGACGAGGCTAGTGATAGAGAAAGATTCGAAGCCTTCGCAGAGAGAAACGGTATCAGAATGCCGAGAGGAGCAACTGGAACAAGTGCAGATGACGTTAGGAATGCGGTTGAGAAGATAGGATTCCCTGTTCTAATTCGTCCATCATATGTTCTTGGTGGACGTGGTATGGAGATACTTGCTAACGAGAAGCAATTAGAAGCTTATCTTGCAGAGGCATACCTCGCTCCAGACAAACCCCTACTGGTAGACGAATACCTAGGCCACGCAATCGAATTAGACGTAGATGCTGCATCTGATGGGAATGAAGTTTTGATTGGTGCTGTAATGGAACACCTCGAAGAGGCAGGTATCCACTCCGGTGATTCTACATGTTTCATACCAACTCAGAATATCCCTGAAGGGATGCTTGAAAGGGTCAGAGAGCAGACAAGAAAGATTGGAATTGGTCTGAATATACGTGGCTGTTTCAATATTCAATTCGCTATACAGGGTGATGACTTATATTGTCTGGAGGTCAATCCCAGAAGTAGCCGCACAGTGCCTTTCGTCGCTAAAGCGACCGGTGTTCCAATGGCGAGAATTGCGGCGAGGGTCACACTTGGAATCAATCTAAGTGAGCAGAATATTCCAGAAGCAACCTCTGGTCACGTCGCTGTGAAAGCACCTGTCTTCCCATTCATCAAATTGCAAGGCCTAGATCCAGCACCTGGCCCTGAAATGAAATCCACTGGAGAGGTGTATGGTTCTGACCTAAGAGCAGATGTGGCTTATCTAAAGGCTAGATTAGCAACAGAAATTCCTGTAGCGAAAGAAGGTGGTGCATACCTCACAGTTAGAGATGAGGACAAGGAGGCACTAGTTCCTGTAGCTAGAGAATTAGAATCTATGGGATTCGCAATCTATGCAACTCCTGGTACTGCAGATGTCATTAGGGCAAATGGAATCGACGTTCAAACTGTCTATAGAATAAATGATAGAAAACATCCAGATGCTTTAGATTTAATGAGAAAAGGACAGGTTTCTTTCATAGTTAACGTACCAACAATATCTGGAGGTGCGGTTAGAGATGGAAACATGATGCGAAGATTAGCAGTTGAGATGAATATTCCATTTGTGACAACAATGTCTGGCGCAGTAATGGAAGTAGCTGCAATCAAGGCAAACCGTGAGGTCGACCTTGTACCGATGAGGCTTACAGTAAATTACTGATCAGCACGCATCATATGCTTCAATGATGTACTCAGTGAGCGGACTGGTCCAAGCTAGGTCACTTATTCCGTCCTTTCCTTCTGCATCATAGACTCTGACAACGTCTTGAACTCTCACGTTACCATCACTAGATCTTGCTAGAATTGTCTTTGGTTTCAGTACTTTACCAGTTCCATGTGGGTCGTAAATCGTATCGAGTGCTTCAGCTAAGAACCAGTCTGCCTTGTCTGCAGGGTCTCCTTCGAATGTCTTCTTGACTTTCTTGGCTCCGAATAGTCCACCGGCCTTTTTCTTTGGAGTCGTAGCGTTGGACTTCTTTTTTGGAGTTGAGGCTTTGGCAGGTGCTTTCTTTTCTGCCTTTGATTCAGATTTAGGCTTCGCTGCAGCGCTTATTCCTTCAAATTCGGCTTCTAATTCCTTTCGAATTTCCTTCTCAAGTTTCTTTCTAAGAGCATCCTCATCAACTGAATTCTTATCTTTCTTGATGTTTTCAATCACTGTTAGGTAATGTGATGCGACCTGGATTAGTGCAGTCTCCATACTCGCTTCGAGTTGCATCGATACCACGTCTCCAGAGGAGTCTCTCCACTTTCTCCACTGAAGCATTGTGTTAGCATGAATGTCTGAACCACACTTCGGGCAGAATGAGCGCTTTGGCGGTTTTAGAACAGGAATAGAACGCATAGCTTCTGGGTCAATTCCTTCGTGTTCACCACTAGATACGTCATGAATGTGGGTACTAGCTTCCATTCCAAGATTCATTGCATCTCTGAATAAGCCATCTGAAAGGTCAAGGTCTCCTTTTTGAACTAGAACCCATCCATCAGTGCCACGTACTGTTGCCCTAACGGCAGCCGATGCAGCAGCTGATTCTCCAAATTGATAATTTGTGAATGCACTCTCAACAACTGTTTCAGATTCTCCTGCTGCAAATGCCTCGCCAATATCTACTTCATCATCATCTGCTGGCGCAGCGATTCCTAGCAAAATCGGATTTGCTCCCTCTTCGACCTTAGCGATCATGTCGAATTTTTCTGCCATAGACAGGTCATCACGTGTTCTGATGACGTCCTTTAATTGGTTCAAATCGTGACCTGTAGCCGTTATTGGTCCACGAACAGTTAGGTCGTTACCACAGGATAGGCAGAACTTCGAAGCAGGTTCGACACCAGCCTCGCAACTTGGACAGTATACCCCGGCCATGTGTTGGCAACAACTGTCGGTACCTTTCAATCGAACGGTACAGATACTCCGTATCTGCTCGATTTTGAATTTCTGGTTAGACTTCGAGCAAATTCAGCACTCTTTCCCTCTCAACTTCGGAAATTATTGGTGCTAGTCTAGGTCCTTTTTCAACTCCAAGTATCGCTAAGTATAGGTTTCTATAGCCATCCCGGGGGCTTATTTCATTCTCCTTGAAACACGTTGAAATAGCATTTCCAATATCATTTGAGTTCCATTCGCTGTCAGATAGGGAAAGTTTGAGACAACTGATGATGTTCGAATCGAGCCCCTGCATTGGCTCATCACGAATTTTTATTCTCAATTCTTCAGGGAAGTGAGGCCCCTTGATCCAGTTTCTCATTCTGCTCAATCGGTCGGATACTTTCTCTCCAATAGTATTGAGAATCTCATCATCAGATTTCACTTGTGCAAGCATTGCAAGGTGTCTAAATGATACATTCGTATTGCTAGAATCACTAATTTTACTCATACGCAATGCTCCTTCAGCATCCTCCAAGGCGACCTTTTGTCTTCTAGACAATGAGTCATCTGCCATCTCTTCATTCAAATTTCTCGAAAGTAATCTCTCATATTCATCAGCCAACTCAACCAAAGACATCCCGGCATCGAATGTGATTGCCTTTTTCGGTTTCGTAGAGGCGATTAGGTATCTTAAGATCTCAGGGGGAACTAATTCTAGAGCTTCCAGTGGGCCGATTGTGTTGCCAGTTGAAGAAGACATAGCTCCTTCTCCTTTGAGTGAAATCCACTCGTAAACAAGCGGATGGGGGGGATTATCACCGAACAAAACTGAGATCTCTTTTCCCGTTGCGTATGACCCACCTGCAGCGCCATGGTCTTTTCCAAAGGGCTCACATGTAACTCCGACCCATCCCCACTTTGCTGGCCAATCAATCCTCCAAGGCAATTTTCCATCTGCCTTGTTCAAGTCAGATTTGCCAGGAACTCCGTTTTGTTCCCAATGAACATATGGCCATTCGAAGCCGGTTACTGTTACTCCATCTAGGCTGCCATCGTGACCGTATGGATTGTAAGGGAACCAATCATCTGCAAGTTCGCGACCACTTACTCTCTCAATGATTTCTCTAATTTCAACTGCTTTTTCGCAAGCAATCCTCGACTTCTCAGCGAATTCGCCATTTGCATATGATGTGTAATTATCGATAATTCTTGGCCGAACATCAATCTGCTCTAGGGCTGCTAAGAATGGCTCAAGGAAGTGTTGTGCGTACGTTCTTCCATCATTACCCGGCTTGCCGTTTTCATCTGGTGCAGGAATAGTTGCTAGAGCACAACCGATGTATTGTTCATATTCATCGGATAAGAAAGGGTATACCTTTCTCAATGGGTCTGCTGAATCTACTATGAATACAAATTCTGCATCCAATCCTGCGTCTTTACATGCCCTAGTGATCATGTCACCGGTAAGAATCTCTCTAAGGTGGCCAATGTGAAACTCTCCGCTAGGAGTAATTCCAGAAGCAATGATGTGTTTTTCTCCTCGCTGCGACAATGTCTGTGCTGCGAAATCTGCCCAGTGCAAGAAATCACCTCAAACAACTGCTGCTCTAATGATTCCCCTTAGAGGAACTTCATCGATTTCATTTCGCACGGTCTTGTTAACTAAAACCAGACACAGTGAGACTTCAGCACCAGCTTCTCTTAATGCGTCAATTGTTTTTGACATGGTGACACCTGTTGAAAGGACATCGTCGACTATTGCTACACGCTTACCTGCTACCTGCCCATATTTGTTAGAAAGTGAACCTTGGCCAGACTCGCCATCTACGTTTCTATGGATTGCGACCTCGCATCCCAATTGGCTTGCAACTTCATTTGCAAACAGAACTCCATTGATAGAAATGCCAACAACCGTGTCGATTAAGTCTCCACATTCTTCAACAGCAACATCAGCCAGAATTGCACCAATTGCGGCAATTCTTTGTGGTCTAACTCCAATAGTTCTCCAACCGATTCTGACGTCTTGAGGCTTTTCGTTAACACTACTATCTGCGATTAGCCATGAAATTGTGTCCTGTGATAGCGATAATTCATCTGCAATTTGTTGAGAATTTAGGCCGTCCTTCCGTAAGTTAGAGACCATGTCACGCAATTGTTCGATACTCAAACCCTGTTCCATGATGATAATGTGACAGTAACTTAGACATCAAACCATCGTTGACAATCCACATAAATTGCGGAAACCCTCAAATGGGGCGGGCTCGGCGAGGGGATTGATGTCGGAGTTTGAGTACGAGTCTTTACTGGACAGAGCCAGGTCAAATATTCCTGAGGAAATTTCTAACCGTGCACGTTGGACTTTGCCTGATCCTCAAATTATGATTGAAGGTTCAAACACAATTTTCCGTAACTTTACAGAAGTTGTTAATCACATGGAAAGGGACGACAACCACGTTTACCAATTCATGCTGAACGAGTTGGGTACTGCAGGTTCCAGAGATGGCCCACGTGCACGTTTCAAAGGTAGAATTCCTCCCAAGAGATTGAAGAAAGCAATCGTCAACTACGTTAATGCATACATCAAGTGTGTGCAATGTAATGCTCCAGATACTCATTTCATCAAACAAGACAGGACAACTCTACTGAAGTGTCAGGCTTGTGGTGCAACACGGCCAGTCAAGCTTTGATATCTAGAAGATATTCATCAGGAAGACTTCCACCTTCTAGGTAATCGACCAGTTTTGGAATTGCTTCGCTTGAGATTTTGAACCACTCTCCTTGGGGATAGACTACACAAGTAGGCCCAGCCTCACAGAAATCCAAGCAACCGGATTTCTGAACCCTAACGTCGATAATTCCTCTCTCCTTTGCTGCGATTTTGAATTCACGCATTAAATCAAGTGAATTTTTCTCAGAGCAGCAACCCC
>CAXPMI010000027.1:0-35763 GCA_964218365.1 Candidatus Poseidoniaceae archaeon | reverse complement strand
GTGGAGGTTTGTATTTAGATAGCAAACCAGGAGTGTATTCCGATGTTATTGAATTAGATTTTGCCAGTCTTTTCCCTAGTATTATTGCAACTAGGAACATCTCTCCAGAAACTCTCAATTGTGCCTGTTGCCAAACTACAACTAAATTCCCTACAACTGAAATGTTCGTTCCGTTGAATCCTGACGATGCTGAAAGAGCGTTTAGAAAGAGATTGAGGCAGGACATTTTCTCATCCAAAATTTTCCCTTCTGCAAACGCTTCTGCACTACAGGTCCCAGGGCTGAAAACTCACACCTGCGCTCGGACTCACGGCTTTCTTGGAAGAGTTGTTGCCCCAATAATAGAAAGAAGAATGCAATTGAAAAGCCAGAGAAAAAGAAAGGGAGATTTGTTTGATTTACAGCAAAACGCGCTCAAATGGTTACTAGTTACTTGCTTCGGATATACCGGATACAAAAACGCAAGATTTGGAAGAATTGAGGCTCACGAGGCGATTTGTGCATGGGCGAGAGATATATTGCTTGCAACTATCTCCATTGCTGAAGATGAAGGATGGAACGTATTACACGCGATAGTAGATTGTGTTTGGATTGAAAATAAGAATCTGAAAACTCGTGAAGAGAAGATAGAATCTGCTATGCATTTATCCAAAAAGGTGTCTAAATTAATCGGAATCCCACTAGAATTCGAGGACATCTACGACTTTATTGGATTCTTACCAAGTAGGATGCATGGTGCTGGTTCGCTCACTAAATATTGGGCTCACGGACAAAATGGATTCAAACTTAGAGGGATTGAGGCAAGGCAACATTCGACCTGTCAGTGGATTACTTCATTACAAAAAAATTCACTTAAAATTTTGAAAGATAATTTGGAAAATGGAGGAAAGTATGATTCTGTTGACGTCCAACAACAAATAATTACAATGTTACATGACGAAATTGGGCTTCTAAATTCTGGAGAAATAAATCCAAAAGATTTGGTTGTTACTCGACGAGTTACTAAGAGAATTCAAGATTTTTCTGTTTCAACGAATACTCAGCAGGCTTTGATTAGAGCTAGAAGGCTTGGCCAAGACATCTTACCCGGAAGAAAGGTTCGCTTTGTCGCCACAAAACCGTTGCTTGGAGTTCCTGAATCGAGAGTTGCCCTGTTGGAGGAATTGTCTGAAAATTCGAAGTTCAAGATAGATTCTGATTACTATCAAAATCTAGCCATAAGAGCAATTTGGGCTATACTTGGTCCATTTGGATGGAGTGATGAAGAGATAAAACAAGGTCGGAAAAAATACACGCTATTCGATTTCTTCGATGCTTTCAATTCTAAGCCTAGTAGCGATGACTCTGCTTACTGAATCATACAGAGTCTGTTGCGGTGTGATTTCTTTTCTGTATCCTGAAGACTTAGTAGGCATGTGCAAAAGCCACATCTTATTCTGACCATGAATACGTCTTTTCTTTCCTAGAAGAGATGCTTGGCATCTATTTTTGACCATTGTTAGTAAATTAGAATGGCGTTTTGAATAAGCTTTAGAAGAGGTTATCAAAACAATGCCGACATCATTTTCATCTGCAATTTTTTTCAGCAAGTCGATTGTTTTTCGAAATAATGATCTCGCTTCATAATTCCCTATTTGTGAATCTAAATGCATTGTAATAGGGCCGTCGACTACAATCAATTTGGCCTTCGTGATTTTGATTTCCGCTTGCAGTCTTTGAACCAAATGAGAAAATTGGTGAACTGTAAATCCGCGTCCAACGAACAAACCATGCAATAACTGCTCACAATCGGGTAATGTGTGTGGAAATGTTTGAATGATTCTTGCTGGATTAAATCTGCAAGCACCGTCAATCCAGTGAACATAATCTCCGTTCATTAGAGTCATTGCAGTCCAAGCCTCTGCGAATTCTCTCATGCTTTTACCGGAGTGGCCTGGTCCTTGTAATTGGTACAGCATCCCCTTTCTAGGTAGTATCTGGACCTCATCGATAAGGGATTGATTAGGTACTGGTAGTGGCCTAGACATAGAATTCTGTCATTGGTTCGACTATCAAGTCAATTTCAAAGCACAGCGCGATAAAAGTAAATGTGAATCTAAAAAATCCTGCTAACGAACAATCGCAGCATTCAGAAAGAAGGACTTGTACGCGAGTTCATGCAGCGAGCGTTTACTGCAGGATTCCTTGCATTGTTATTCTGTCTCGCGCCATTAAGTGGATGCTTTGGAGAGGATGTTGATACTTCGGTTTCCGAGGGTGATGTTACAATCACGCCCAAAGTCCTGAGTGGTGGCGTCTTCCAAGGAGTGACGATAAGTGCAGAATCGGACCTTTCCGCTTTCATTCCATACCTAATCATGAATCCTGAGAATGGATTTGTACAGAACTCTACTGTTGTAGATCTAAAAGCTGGGGAATCCATTCAGTTGAACGTTCTTGCACCGCCTCGTACCGATACCGCAGTAGTTCTTATCGGTGAATTTGGTCGAGAAAATTGGCCAATTAGAAGCCTTGAGGAATCTTGGAGAACTTGGTATGCAAGAGATGGATTTGAAAGTGGAGACAATCAAGGAATAGTTAGAGTCTCATCTAATACATCGCTAGATGCTGTACTTCCGGCAAGTGGTAATGGTGGAGATGTGCTTGCTATCCGATTATCCGTTGACAGGCTTAACGCTGCGGCTTATTCAGAAGCAGATGGGGGTCGCCATTCAACAGGAATTGTCAACGGTAGAACCACCTACAACTATCTCTCAATGCTGTCTGACCAAACATCTGACCCTACCGATTTAGCAGATGGTGCTGTTGGATACTTGGACAGATGGGCAGGACAAGGTAATGCTGCTTACGAAGATGCTGCTCAGTATCTTATTCAGACACTAGATAGTTTCGGATTGGAAGTTATAGTGCAGCGCTTCGTTTACGACTCTACCGAAACTGGTGCTCAGAATCCCGAAGCATACAATGTGTGTGGGTATAGATTCGGAGAAGTTGACCCTGACAAATGGATGGTTTTCGGAGCGCATTTCGACATAGCTCCACCAGTGAACGCTGCGCTTCTAGACCCGCACATCTTTGGAAGAACTTACGGAACCAGAGTAGGTGCATACGACAATACTGCAGGAACAAGTATGGTACTAACCGTGGCAGAAGCAATGGCGACATACAGCACGAGGAATACAATGGTTTTCTGCTTGTGGTCGGGTGAAGAAGGCGGCAAGAGAGGAAGTGATTACTGGACTGATGAGTGGGTCAAAGAAGACAATCCAAATGTCGAAGTTACAAATTATGTCAATCTCGACATGGCTGGCGTAAATTGGCCTGGCGGCGGCGGTGCCCCTTGTGGTGGAAACCATGGAGGGGGCGATCCTAATTGTGACCCTGACCCGCAAATAGATCCTGATGGCTATCCAAAAGACGAGGAAGTTTGGCCAATGCGTGTATACATTGGACCAAGTCTAGATCATGACATAATGAATCAACCGGGAATGGTAAACCTAGCATTGTGGATTGGTTCTGATGCAATTGGTGTTGAAGAACAAATGTCTACTCTAGTTGGAGAAGGTTATGCAGCAGACACTTGGAAGGTCGATGATTGGCTAGCTAAAGATAGACCTGAGATAATCGTTTACGAAGACACAACTGCAAGGTCTGACCACGCTACATTCCAAGATAACCTAGGAACTGTAACCATGGGGTTCGGTGGTCTTGTTGACGGATATTGGTGTTACCATCAGACCTGTGACACTCTAGAAGAAATGGAAGATTGGATGGACACAACCGGAAAGGACTACGGTGAAGAACAGAGTGGAACTAGTAACTTAGTTGATGCTTTGGACACAATTACCTGGTGGGCGACTTATTCGTTCTTCCACTTGGATGAAAATCCGGTTAGGAACGCTTACCTCGAAGAATGATCAAAACCATTCTGCGATACGAAGAGTAACGTCATCGATTGGACTGAATACTCCAGTCCACCACATGTAAATCAGTGCGATGAAGGTCATGAAACTTACAAACCAAACTGGCTCACTCCAATCCTTGATTTTTGCACCATCCAATGGTCCAAACGGAATCATGTTGAAGAATCCCAATCCCAAATTAGCAAAGATCCAGAAGTAAACGATGTCGAATATCATTGCTTTGAGATTTATTGCACCTGATTCAAGGTAGGCAGCAGATTCTGTTGCACCAGTCAATCCCAGGATGATTCCACCTAGTGGTATTCCTATCAAGAATAGGCTGAAATTAACTGCCGGACCGGCGATTGCGATATGCCCATTTTGTCTTCTTGTAACCAATCCTGCAACCATCACGGCACCTGGTGCCATGAACAAAATCCCTGTTAATGCTACAAGAGCAATTCCAAATTTCAATCCACTAGGGTCTACTCTGAATTCAGCCCAGCACCCATACTTCTTTGCTACAATCTTATGACCAATTTCATGCAAAAGGAAAGCTGGACCAACTGCAATTAACATAACAGGCATAGAAAGTAATAGTGTAGCAATCCATGTGTTTAGGCCACCTTCGCCAATTCTCAGAATGCTACCTGCCATCAAAACTCCAAGCGCAAAGGTGAATGCGGCTGTTGCTAGCAACAGATGTTGTTTCTCCTCATCGCTAAAATGCCAAATTTTGCCTCGATGGAGTTCTACTGGTTGGCGATTATTGATTCCCATGAAGCCGCCTCGTGTGTTGAAGTGGATAGTCCCATCATTAGACATCTGTGCGTGCACTCTGTGGATTCGAGGTCTCTGTTTTGGGAAGAGGTCGTCCTCGAGTATATCGGCCCGGGGGTCTCTCGCCATGGACCCTTCTCGTCACGGAGGGATTTGAAGCCTCGCGCGGAAGCATTCTTTTCTATCGAGGAATAGGAACGGGTATGGCGATGCCACGCAGAGCGATGAAGGACTTGGGTTTCCAAGCCTGCTGTCTGCGTTGTGACGCGAAAGATGTCGCTGGAAGTGCAAGGTGTAGAAGTTGCATTTCCCACCACACAAAGGTTCGTGACCAAATTGCAAAAGCCCCTCAGTCTGATGAATTATTTCAACTCGCAAGAGAGTTACTAACCATGGCTGCTAATCCAAATAGGTATGATCATGACGAAGTTCACGGTCCTGCCCTGATCCAACAACAGAGACTAGCAAATTCAATGACTGAGGCTAAGGAACTGCCTACGAGTGAAGATATCGAGCAAATATTTGCCATGCAGGCTGAGAAAAAGAAAGAGAATATTGTACAGTCGGTAGGGAATCAAAATCCATGGAGGGATGAATTGCCGCCAGAAGAGATTCTAGAGCAAATGGCAGAATCATTAGAAGTAGAAGATTTCTCGCATGGAGCACGTACAATTCCTAGCCGCCCCATAGCCGCAGTAGACCGTTCAGACCGCCTTGGCGAAGATAGAAAAATGAGTGACAAAATAGTTGCAGAAAGGGTTGCTTTAGATGCACCAGAACCCGTGAGAGATATTGTTGAGTCTGCAACTATTGCTGAAAGAGAGAGGGGTAGAGCTGAATGGGAATCTGCTCAATCTGAAGTTTCAGAACTATTAGATGATGATTTAGACTTATAATCTTATCAAGAAGGATTTACTGGTATCGCTTGCTGATTACTTGTAAGTGAATATGTTGTGATTTCAACTCTCACAGCCTTCAAGAGTGTAACTTACTCTTGTTGTACCCTTACCCTTGTTTTTCTTGCCGAGGAATTCCATTTTTCCTATTTCCCCGAGTGCTCTAACATGAGTTCCTGCACAAGGGCAGAGATCGATATTATCGCCTATTCTAATCACTCTTAGTTGCTTTACTGAAATGGGTAATAGGTCCATGTTCGTTCTTTCTGGAGGCATGATTGCGTTGATTTCTTCTCGTGTCATGATGCAATCGGTTACATCAAGATTTGATTCGACCATTTCATTGGCCCTGTGGAATAAATCGTCTATCATCTCTTCACTAAATTTTACTGGATTGAAGTCTATTCGTGAACGGTCTGCATGAATCTGATTGCCCACGGTTCTGGCTCCGTCATATAATTCGTAAACCAAGCCACTAACAAGATGTTGTGCTGTGTGCATTCGCATGTGTGCATGCCTTCTATCCCAGTCGATTTCTCCTTCGACTGAGTCGCCTACAGACAGCCCGTGGTCATCTCCAACAAAGTGCTGAACTTCGCCACGGCCTCTTACCTCTGTCACAGAGAGTTTTCCTCCGTCCCAAACCAATGTACCTGTATCCCAATTTTGGCCACCCCCAAGTGGATAGAACAAAGTCTGGTCTAGCGTGACTGAGGTCTCATCAACAGCGGTAACTTCTGCTGTGAAATCCTTTAGATAACACGCGTCGATACTTTCCATGTACAATTTCTTGGACGCCATGTTAGTTTGACATGGGGTCGTTTCTCAAAGGTTTGCTTTTGCATAATCTACAGCATTCCTGAAGATTTGCATAGCATTTGTTAGCAATTCATCGCTAACATCGCTCCTTGTGTGATGTGGGTGCAGGAATGTTGCGTATGCTGCCTCGGGGTGTGGCATTAGGCCGAATACAAGCCCTGTTGGGTCGCAAATTCCTGCAATGTTTCGGATACTGCCATTTGGACAAATTGGGAACGGTAATGATTCATCCGTCATTCCTTTTCCTGGCTCTGTACTAGGATCAACGTAACGTGTTACGATCTGATTATTTTCGTCTAAGTTATCCAAATCAGTTGTTGAAGGCATGACAAACCTGCCTTCTCCGTGTCTAACCGGACATTCTATTCTGGTAATTCCCTTCGTCCAAATACATGGGCTTTCAGGGTCAAACTCAAGCGTTACCCATCTGTCTTCATATCGTCCGCTATTGTTCAAGGTAAGACTTGCTCTCTGCTCGAAATCTGGCACTTCTCTTCCTGGAAGAAGTCCTGTCTTTACCAGTACTTGGAATCCATTACAAATACCGATAATGGGTTTTCCTGCAGAAACAAATGCGGATAATTGCTCACGCATTGCGAACCTCATTCTGTTTCCTAAGAGTCTTCCAGAACCTAAGTGGTCGCCAAAGGAGAACCCTCCCGGAACAGCTAGAATGTGAAATTCTGAGAGGTCTCGGTCTCCATTTACAAAGTGGTTTACATGCACTCTTTCGCTAGTGGCACCGGCCAATTCGAATACTGCAGCGGTCTCTCTATCACAGTTTATTCCAAATCCGAAGAGGATTGCGACTTTCACGTCCTCTGTCATCACTGAACACCTCCTGTCATATCGAGACTTCCTTTCCAGGCTGAAACCATTTCATCAACACTGGATTCAATGATTAAGTCGTCTCCATCCCAAACGCTCAGTGTGTCACTATCGGTAACCTCTCCCATGTAGGTCAAGGAATGCCCTTTCATCATTGTGAGGAATTCCTCACGATTACTTTGCTTAACTCCTACTAGGATTCTTCCTAGTGATTCCCCCCACAGTCTCCCCCATAGGTCGGCTTCACCTGGGCCATCAACGTCTATTGCAGCACCACATCTACCACCAATACACATTTCGGCAATTGCTACTGCTATTCCACCTTCGCTACAATCATGAGCTGTCCTGACGATTCCTGCTTGTATCGCCCCTGTAAGTGCCTTATACGCAGCTAGATTCTTTTCTGGCTCTGGTAGTCTAGGAACTTCGCCACCTATTCCAGTAGACTCTCCTGCTTCGGTTAACATGTAGGAAATTTCACTTGCTCCAAGTTCCTGTTTTGATTCTCCAACCAAGTACAAGCTCTCACCGGGCTTCAGGTCAGAAGTTGTTGTGTATCGAACATCGTGATGATTACCAAAGAGCGAGAATAGTAGAGTTGGTGGAATTGAAATCTTATTCTCTCCTGTTCCATAGTCGTTCTTCATCGAGTCTTTTCCTGAAATACATGGAACAAAGTATGCTCTACAGATTCTTTCTAATTCCCGATTCGCTCGAACTAATTGTGCGAGTTTGAATTTTCCATCTGGGGTTTTCTTGCTCTCGATTGGGTCTGGCCAACAGAAATTGTCCAATCCTGCAATCTTAGATAGGTCTACGCCTGTACAAACTGCGTTTCTTACCGCTTCATCGACCGCTGCTGCCGCCATCGCTCCTGCGTCAATATCGCTGTATCTTGGAGAAATACCGTTTGACACAACTAATCCGTGCGTAGAACCGTGAACTGGTGCAAGAAGTCCGGCGTCTCCCGGACCGTCTCTCTCAACACCAACAAATGGTTTGATTGCTGTTTGTGCTATAACCTCGTGATCATATTGGCGAACCCATGTTTCCTTGCTTGCAATATTTGGTCGTGATAACATTCTAAGAAGTAGTGATGAGTGATTGGAATCGCTTGGTGGGGCGAATTCTGGGTTGTTTGGAGGACTCCATTCACTTTCTAATCTCAATTGTGGAACTCCATCATGTAGGAACTCGATTGGTAATGATGCCACGGTGTCTTCACCGTGAACAACGTGAAACTGTCCGGTGTCGGTAAAATCAGCAACCCATGTCGCCTCTACCTCGTGTAGGTCAGCAAGAGCTTCGAATGCCGGTACATCGCTCTCACGTACTGCAACGGTCATTCTTTCTTGAGATTCAGAAACCAAAATTTCCCAAGACGAAAGGCCCTCTTGTTTTAGTGGAACTTTTCCTAAGTCAATACGGCAACCATTGGTGTATTCTGCCATCTCACCAATACTTGAGGAAAGGCCGCCTGCTCCGTTATCCGTGATACACGTGATGAGTCCTGCGTCCCTTGCCTCAAGAATCATGTCAAGCATTTTCTTCTGAGTAATTGGGTCGCCGATTTGTACTGCACTGGAGGGGGATTCTTCGGTCAATTCTAGTGAAGAAAATGTTGCTCCATGGATTCCGTCATATCCAACTCTTCCCCCGACCATGTAGACTCTGTCGCCTGCCTCGGGATTCTTTACGTGTGATTCTCTACCATCTGGAAGTTTTCTTGGCATCATACCGATTGTGCCACAATATACTAGTGGTTTTCCGATATATCTGTCATCGAATACAATTGCGCCGTTTACTGTTGGAATGCCGCTTTCATTACCACCGACTCTTACTCCGGCGTGAACTCCTCTCAGTACTCTAGATGGATGGAATAGATTCTCAGGAAGGTCGCCTTCCCAATCAGGTGGTCCAAAACAGAATACGTCGGTATTTGCGATAGGTCTTGCACCTAGTCCGGTTCCTAGAATGTCTCTATTCACACCCACAATTCCAGTCATCGCACCGCCGTAAGGATCCAGTGCACTTGGTGAATTGTGAGTCTCCGCCTTCATACACATAGACCATTCATCATCCCATGCAATGACTCCAGAATTGTCGTGGAAAACAGAAAGTAACCAATCAACCTCATCTTTCATTTCTAATGTAGGTTTCATGATGTGGGTCTTGAACAGAGAATCAATCTCGGTGTCTTCGCCTGTTTCTGTATCAACGTGGTGAATATGTGCTGCGAAAATTTTGTGCTTACAGTGCTCTGACCACGTTTGAGCTAGACATTCTAATTCTACGTCTGTAGGCGCATTCTCTGGTAGGCCCAGTGCCGTTCTTGAAGACCTAACTTCGGGGTCTCTGTAGTGTGCCTGGATGGTTTGCATTTCTTCCAAGTTTAGAGCCAGAAGGCCTTCTTCTGACAATTTCATCAATTCTTCATCTGAAACCTCTAAGTCAACTGTAGCGGGTGGAGCATAGTTGCTCGGTGCAATTGGAGCGTATTCTATTGTAGGGAATTCTTCGCCTTTCACAGAATAAAGAGCCCTCTCGATTAATCCATTATGAAGTTGCTTTGCTAGCCATTCTATTTCCACTCCATCGGGCACTCCTTCGAAGGCATAGGTAAGGTAAGTGGATACCCTTGCATCATCTCCAGCATCTGGGAAAATAGTCCTGAAACCGTCTAATGCAGCCTTCCCGGGATTATCAGTAACACCGGGTTTGAAGCCGATTGTGATTACCATATCCGGCTCGCTGGAAAACAATTCCTTGTTATTCAAATGAAGATTATCAGTTGCACTCTCCTCGATGATTGGGTCGGCGAAGACGTCGTCTGCTCTCTCAGAGACTTGTTCAGATGTTATTTGACTGGAAATCAAAAACCCTACAATCGACCTGACGCTATCAATTTCGATATTGTGGTCGGCTGCCAGTTGCCTCTTTACAGAGTCTCCACGAACATCTCTCATTCCATCTCCGAGTTTTGGAGTTGCCTCGACTCTGACTACATTAGAAGACATTCTAGACACCTGCCCCCTATGGGGGCAGACAATCCGCAGCGACTACCGTCCATGAATACTACGCTTCAAGTGAAAATGTAAATCACAGGATTTCTTTGAGGAATTTGCCAGTAAATGAGCCCTTGACCTTGGCTACATCCTCTGGTGTTCCTACAGCAACGACTTGGCCGCCTCTATCTCCGCCTTCTGGACCTAAATCGATGACCCAGTCTGCAGATTTGATTACATCAAGGTGGTGTTCGATTACGATTATCGAATGGCCTGTTGTTCTCAATCTGAGTAATACGTTGATCAATTGTTGGACGTCTGAGAATGAAAGTCCTGTTGTTGGCTCATCAAGGATGTACATTGTGTGCCTATGAGGAGGTCTGCGTAACTCGCTTGCTAGTTTGACGCGTTGGGCTTCTCCACCTGACAGTGTTGTAGCAGGTTGGCCTAATCGGATATATCCTAGTCCGACATCATTGATTGTGGAAAGGGTCCGGTGGAGTTTTCTATGGTTTGCAAAGAATTCTACTGCTTCTCCAACCGGCATTTCTAGAATATCGTGAATATTCTTCCCCTTCCAAGTAACTTCGAGGGTTTCTCTTGTGTATCTCTTTCCGGCACAGATATCGCATGTTATCCAAACATCGGGTAAGAAATTCATTTCCAATTTGATGGAGCCTCCCCCTCTACATGCTTCGCACCTTCCACCCTTGACATTGAATGAGAAGTGTCCGGGCGTGTATCCTCTTTCTCTGGCTAGTTTGGTTTCAGAGAATAGCTTTCGAATTTCATCAAACGCTTTTGTGTAAGTTGCTGGATTTGACCTAGGGGTTCGACCGATTGGTGATTGGTCGATTACAATCACTTTGTCGACTTTGTCAATCCCTTCTATTTCGTCGTGAGAGCCTGGCACTGAATCGCTTCCGTGAAGGCTTCTTTGGAGGGCCGGTGCCAAGATGCTTGAAACAAGTGAAGATTTGCCTGAGCCAGAAACACCGGTTACTGCAGTAAGGCAACCTAGCGGAAATTCAACGTCGATATTATCGAGATTGTTTTGTCGTGCACCAACAATTTTCAGGTGCCCTTTGAATGGAATTACCCTTTCTTCAGGCACAGGTATTGAGCGCTTTCCAGAAAGGTAAGCCCCGGTGACAGATTCTTTCACTCGCATTACCGATTTTGGTGTTCCGTTTGCTACGACTTGGCCGCCTTCTAGACCTGCACCAGGGCCAAGGTCACACAACCAGTCTGCTTGTCTTAGAGTATCTTCATCGTGCTCGACAACGAGGAGTGTGTTTCCAAGATCTGATAATTCTCTAAGTGTTGCTAGCAATCTTTCGTTATCTCTTTGGTGTAATCCGATTGATGGTTCGTCTAGAACGTACATTACACCGGTAAGCCTGCTTCCAATTTGGGTTGCAAGCCTGATTCTTTGACTCTCTCCGCCAGATAGCGTGTTGGCCTTTCTGTCCAATGTTAGATAATCTAGTCCAACATCGTTCAAGAATCCGAGTCTACCTTCGATTTCTTTCAGAATTTCACGGCCGATGAATGCACTTCTTTCATCTAATTCTTCTGCACTATCTCCTTCTCCGCGCATTGATCGGATAATTTCTAATGCGTCGTGAACGCTTGCAGCGCCTATTTCTGGCAATCTTTTCCCACCAACAGTAACTCTACTCGCTGCAGGATTGAGTTTCTCACCATTACATTGCGAGCACGGTTCATCGTTCATACACGCTATCAATCTACTTCGTGTCCTGTCAGAAGTAGTCTCTGTGTACGTTTTTTGTAGTCTACCATAGACTCCTTCCCACGGCTTGCTGTACTTGTATTGGGAGCCAGTCTCAGAAGTAAATTCGAAGTGGATAATGGTAGAACCTGAACCATTCATCATGATGTCTTGGGCATCATCATCGAGTTGTGAATATGGGATATTTGTTGGAATTCCGTAGTGGTATGCTGTCTGCTCCATTAGTTTGCGATACCAATGAGGTGACATCGATTGGCGCCATGGGATAATGCATCCTTCGGATATTGTTGCCTTTCTATCGACTAGTAGTTCCTCGCTAAATCTTCGTTGCACACCCAGCCCCTGGCAAGATGGACACGCGCCGAGGGGTGAGTTGAATGAGAATACCCTAGGGCTCATTTCTGGCATAAAGGCCCCGTGTTCTGGACATGCAAACTCTTCAGACCAAACTATGGTGTCGCCAAGTTTTGTCTTTGTTGATTTTGAACCTTCACTGAATTCGAAATTGTCTTCTGGTAGTTTGATGCTTTCAATTGCAACGGTTCCGCCACCTATTCGCAATGCTGCCTCAACGGCTTCAGTCAGCCTTTGGCGTCTGTCTTTAGAACAACGCATCCTATCCACTCTAACATCGATATCGTGACGGAGATTTTTGTCCAGATTGTGTTCATCCTCAAACGAAGCTTCTCTACCGTTTATCCTACCTTCTGTCCATCCTTGTTCCACAAGATGGCGGAATAAATCTGCGTGAGTCCCTTTTCGGTTTCGTATAGCTGGACTCCATACAGCAATAGCGTGTCCTTCCGTATTCCAAATAATATCATCAACGATTTCTTGGACGGTTCTTCTGGCAACTTCAACGCCACATGTGGGACAGTGTGGTTTACCGATTCTTGCCCACATTAAGCGTAAATAATCCATGATCTCTGTGACTGTTGCAACCGTTGAACGTGGGTTGTGACTGCCTTGCTTTTGGTCGATTGAAATAGCAGGAGATAGCCCTTCTATGCTATCACAGTCGGCTTTCTTCATCTGACCAATAAATTGTCTGGCGTAAGAGGACAAGCTCTCAACATACCTCCTTTGGCCTTCGGCGTATAGGGTATCGAATGCTAGTGATGATTTGCCCGAGCCGGAAACTCCTGAGATTACGACAAACTGCCCTCTAGGTAATTTCACACTGATGTCTTGGAGGTTATGAGTTCGTGCACCACGAACTTCTATCCAACCATCATGTCCTGGTGTGGGCATAGTTAGTACCTGCTTGTCGAGAGTTCTTGAGTGCTTGCTTTTCATTCGGGCCCAAAGGGAATTGGTGCCTCGAATCTCACTGGGTCATCGGTTTCAGGATGTAAAAATTCCAAAGAGCTAGCGTGTAGGGCTATTCTGCCTATTGGGTTGCCTTCTGCTCCGTGTGCCTCGTCGCCAACAACGGGGCACCCTAAATTGGCCAATCCAACTCTGATTTGGTGCCTTCTTCCCGTCTCGATTGTAAGTTGAACTAAGCTCGCAAATTCATCAAAATCCACTACGTTGTAATGTGATATTGCCTCTTTTGCCTTTGGATGATTGCTTTTTACTGCTTTTACTTTGAGAAATTTATCTTCTAGCAACCATTCTCTAATCGTTCCGTTTTCGTTGTTGGGCTTTCCTTCAACAAGTGCGTGGTATACTCTGTGGACATCTCGATTTGCAAATTGCTCCTGAAGATATTCTTTGTGCCTCTTGTGTTTTGCAAAAATCATTACTCCTGAAGTTTCGCGGTCTAGTCTATGGACAATGAATGCCCATGATTTTTCATTCTCTGATTTTAGATGGTCAACTACCCTTGAGTGGAGTGTGTCTGGCTCCATCTTATCTGTCGACACTGATAGAAGGCCTGCTTGTTTGTTGACCACAATTATGTGCTCATCTTCAAACAATATTTTGACCCTTGAATGTCTCTTTTTTGGTGCGGGTGGAGGGGATGAAATTGCTGCAGTATCTCTATCTGAGACGATTACTTCTTTTCCCTTTTCAACTATGAATTTCGCCTTGTGAACCACCTTATTATCAACAGTTACCCTGCCCGAGGTTAGCATTTTCCGTAAAGTGTTTCTCTTTGAATTTGGATACATCTCTGCAAGAGCTTCGATCAATTCGATGTCTTGATTAAATTCCATTGTATCACTCACAGAAACATTACTTCAACGATGTCGCCTATCGAATATTCTTGGCCAGGTTGTAAAACTACCATCCCTTCACTCATCGCCATGCTTGCTAAATTCCCAGAACCTTGGTGGATGTTTTGGTGTGCTGACAACTTTCCACCCTCATTTACAATAGCGACTCTTCTCAAAGTTAGACAGTCGTCTGTAGACTTGACTTTGGTTGCAAGAGTTGCATATGCACGTGCTTCGATAGGGTCGTTTGATTGTGTGTTGTACCTTATCCATGGTGCGACAAGCATACGGAATACTACGTGCGAACTTACTGGGTTTCCTGGAAGTCCGAAAATTGGAGTGTTATTCCACAAACCGAATAATGGTGGTGAGCCCGGTCTAAGTTTCACTCTCCAAAAATGCAAATCTCCTTCATCTTCCATTATCTTACGGACGAGGTCCCAATCACCCATCGATACTCCGCCACTTGTAAGAATCAAATCGTACTTTGACGATGTTTCATTCAGTACCTTGCGTAAATCATCAATTGTGTCTCCTACAGAGTGTAAACGGACTGGTTCGTGTCCAAGCCACTTCACTAAACCTGAAAGTCCAAATGAATTAGATTCGTAAATTTCTCCTCTGTTTAGTTCTGTACCGGGTTGTTTCAATTCGTCGCCCGTTGAAATAATAGCCACTTTTAATTTCTTTACAACTGGAATTGATGAATGGCCCATAGTAGCGCAAAGGCCCACTCTAGAAGGTGTGAGATATGTACCTGCTGAGAGTGCAACTTGTCCTTTAGTCAAGTTCTCGCCCTTCTTTCTGATGAAGTGTTTCATCGATGGTTGAAATAGTGTTACAACATCTTCAGACACAGAAGTTAGTTCGATTTGAAGAATTGAGTCTGCTCCTCTTGGTATTGGTGCACCAGTCATTATTCTGACTGCCTGGCCTTCTCCAACAACCAGGTTATTTTCTTGCCCTGCAGCTTGAATCGTTCCAATAATTTCCAATTTGGAAGGCGCTTTGATTGTATCTTCGTGACGCATTGCAAAGCCGTCCATCGCTGAATTATCGAAAGGTGGATCATCAACTAAGGAAGGAAGGTCAACTGCAAGAATACGATTGTGACTATTGTCCAAATCTACTCTTTCAACCGTGGTTTGTAGTGTTGTCTTTTTGCATATTTCCAAAGCCTCGTCGATAGTAACGAAGTATGGAAAGTCGCTCATACTTGCTCCACCAAGCGATTAGTATTGATTTTCTCGGTTCTAAATTTGAGAAATTAGATCTGAGAGGTATCTGAATAAACTAACTGATACTACGAATAGGAATACATAGGATACTATTTGTTTCGGAAGATGTTTTATTGCATATTTTGCGCCAAAATACGCCGACGCAAAAACAAGAACTGGGACCATTATCATAGTTAAAATTCCTGCATCGTCGATAATTATGGATAAGTTTCTACTCATGATTAAATGACTGATTAGTGCGACGGGTGTAATGGTTGCAGCTATCAGGTAACTCGTTCCGGCGGCCTTTTTTGAATTCATTTTTAGAATTGACCTGTTTAGAGTTACTAAGATTGCTCCTCCTCCAATGCCTAATAATCCAGCAGATATGCCTGCAAAAGAGGTGCCTGCAATATACTGATTTTTCTTTACTGTAATTGGTAATTCTATCGTATCAGATTCATCCTTGGATAGGGTTTTTCTCAAAGTTCTCTCGATTACAAAGAAGACGATTATGGATGCAATAATTTTGATTCCAATATCTCCTACTGTAGAAATTAAGGCTCCTGAAAGAATTACGCCGATTACTGCGGAGGGTACTGCAGAAATGCGACCTAATTTGGCAACCTCTTTGTCAGCATGTCCTGATTTTGAATGTGCCATACTGCTGCCTAATGCAACCATAAGAACCAAAGTAAGTGATGCAACTAAAGATTCTTCAATCTCCCATTCAAGCATATAGTGCATGATTGGAACATATAGAATACCACCACCTAAGCCGAGGGGGCTGAAAGCAACCGCTACAAGAAGTAGACAAATTACTGCGACAATAGATATTGCTTCCAAGCCTTGCCCCCTTGCTTATGTCCCACGGTCTTGTGTATTGCGTAAAGCATCTTTGTATGAAAATTCAACAACAACCTATTCATCTAACCCCTCTTACATTTCATCATGGAGGGGGTCGTAACAGAAATTGTTCTTCTGTTCTCCCTTTTGATAATTGCAGCAATGTATTCTAGCGTGGGACATGGTGGAGCTTCTGGATATCTTGCTGTTTTATCTCTAACCGCTTATGCTGCGAACGACCCTGTTTGGCTAAAACAGCACGCTTGGAGTTTGAATCTGTTAGTTGCTGGAATTGCTTTTTACGCTTACAAAAAATCAGATTTTTTTGATATAAAATTGGCTTTACCGTTTATTGTAGCAAGTATCCCTGCTGCATTTATTGGAGGATATCTACAAGTTGATGATACAGTTTATGACATTCTTCTTTCTCTAACTTTGGTCTTTGCCGCATGGAAACTATATTCGGCCAAGATTTCTCATTCCTCGTCTAAAGTTCGCAAAAATCCACCTGTTAGTATAGCGATTATTGTTGGTTTTGTCATTGGTTTCCTAAGTGGTATAATCGGTGTTGGAGGAGGGATTTTTCTTTCACCAATAATTCTACTATTCGGTTGGAGTGATCCAAAAACAACGGCGGGAATTGCTGCTGTATTCATCTGGGTAAATTCCTTTTCAGGACTTGTTGGTAGTGCACTATCTGGTCAACTAGTTATTGATGTTTCAACTCTAATTCCATTTTCAGTTGCTGTACTCATTGGCGGATATATCGGTTCAAAATATGGATCTGAAAAATTGTCTCAGAATTCAATTAGGAATATGCTAGTCGCTGTAATGTTAATCGCTGCTATCAGACAAATCCTAGACCTACTAGGATTCATGAGTTGATCATTGGAAGAACTCTTGGTGTTCACAATGTGGGCAAGTAATGGTGTAACGAGCTTTTTTCGGTTTTGGAACTTTCATTATTGTACCACACATTTGACACTGGTGTTTGATGGTATCTGGTGCTTTTGGTTTCGCTTTTTCCTCTAGAGTTCTTCCAACATCGGTTGACCATCCTAATTGGTCTGTGTAAGAATCGGTTTTCTTCATCTTAGAAGATTTCAGCGATAGGCGAATTTTGCGCTTCTTCTTGCGCTTACCAGGAGGTGCTTTCTTGGTTGCCATGGGCGACGGTATACGTCAATGTATTCAACCACTTCGCTTAAATTATCAGCTAATCAAGGTTGATTCACCGTTTATTGGTGTATGAACTTCGAACCCTCTTGATTCTAAATCCTCTACTAGTGGGGGTCTAGCGTGATTGGGGTCTGTATGGTACACTACTACTGTTTCTGCTTTACACTGTTCTGCAAATTCAACGATTTCTGAATGCCCTGCATGTGTTGAGAATGAAAATTGACTGACTTCTAATTCGATTGGTGTTCTCTTATCCCAAATAGGAACGTGCTTCTCGTCAAGCAACATCCTACCACCCGAACCTTTGGCTTGATATCCTGTTAAGAGGATTGCATTTCTTGGATCCATTCTCAATCTGTTTAGATACCAAATCGATGGTCCACCATCCATCATCCCAGATGTTGAAACAATACAATCAGCATTTAGCGCTTTTTTCTTATCTGACTTAGAGGATACTCTACGACACCATCTCCATGCATCTTCTAGTGCAGAAGGGTCGCGTAAAGCCTCAGGGTGTTCCATCTGTAGTTGTGCAACTCTTTTCCCCATTCCATCCACATGGACATCTAATTCTGGAAGATGTTTGTGTAATGTCATGACAATATCTTGAGTTCTTCCATTTGCAAATGCTGGAATAAGTGCTGTGCCGCCTCTTTCTGTAACTTCTACAATTCTGTCGATAAATGCTTGAGTTGTTTCTTCTTTGCTTGGATGGTCTCTACCACCATATGTTCCTTCTACAAACAACACATCACATTTTTCTGGTTTAGCTCCAGATACTAGGGGGGAGTCTCTGGTATCAAAATCGCCTGTAAACAGGAGTTTGTGTGTTTCTGTTTCAACGTTTAGCATCGCAGCTCCTGGAATATGACCGGCACTAGTCAATTTTAACTTCCAAGAGTCTTTTTCCCATTTTTCGTTGAAGTTATGAGTGTTCCATGATGATGTTGCTATGTCGATATCACGTTTATCCCATGCTAGTGGATATCCTTCCAGTCTACTTACTTTGTAACAATCATTCCACATCATGTGGCTAATTTCTGCAGTTAATGGAGTTCCATGCAATGTTGTGCGATGATTTGAACATAACCAAGGAGCCATTCCTAAATGGTCTATGTGTGAATGAGTAATTACTGCATCTTTTACTGGTGGTGCTTCATTAGGATACTTTGGTGGATCTGTTGGTGCAAGTCCATAATCAAGCAACATTCTTGTTCCTTTTTTGTCTTCAAAAACGCATCCTACATTTCCGACTTCGTTTCCACCACCTAGATAGTGATACCTGATTCCCTCATCTGGTGGAGTTTCAGGATAACTGGTAGTTCTACCTGGAGAATAGAATACCATAGTTACCCCTAGTGAGGTTTTGTCAATGAATATGTCGGACCCCTGTGTTTCCACTGGAACGGATCTTGATATCAAATGACAATAGATTGTTTAGTTATGGTTAAGGACTAGACGCGATAAACATCAATGGGTCTTACTTCGTTCTCATTCAGTAATCATCATTCCTTACTCCATTCTCTTCGTGTCTACTTTCCTCCAGTAGAAATAAAGGGGTCATAACACGTATTCCTTTTTTGAAAAAAATATTTTAATTTTAATTTCTAATGCAATAAACTGTATCCTGTCTTGAAGATTCAAAACCTTTCAAAACTATTTTTCCAATAGTAAATTCGCCGATGAATCAATGAGTGCGTTACCAGTGGAATTAATCATGGCGGAGGCAAAATCATCGATTTTCGTTGTTGATGAAGAACTCTGCTATGGTTGTGGGGCCTGTATCGCACTTTGTCCAACCAATGCATTGGACCTAGTAGACCGTTTAGCTATAGTCAATCAAGACGATTGCACACTTTGCAATCATTGTATACCATCTTGTCCTGTATTCGCATTAAGTATTGTAGGTGTGAATTGATGATCAATATTTCAGGAGGTGGAGTAAGGGGTCTATCTTGCGCTCTTTATCTTTTGAATTCTGGGTATGAAGTAACAATCTATGAAATACGTCAAGAAATTGGTAATCCCGTCAGGTCACCAGGAATAATTAAGACAATACCGGAAGATTTCAAAAATCAAACCTCAGCAAAACAAAATTCCATCGGATGGGCGTTTAGAAGAGAATGGTTTGAGAAACTTCTTGCAAAGAGAGTAGTAGACAGCGGAGGAGAAATCAAACTCAAATCTGAAGCCCCAGAAAGTGCGCTGAATTGTACAGGAGGTAAGTCAAAAGCCCCTGGGTGGCCAAAAGCAGGTACGCAATACGAACTTGTTTCTTGGAACGGGGGAATTATGATCAATCGATATATTCCAAAAGAATTCGAATTAAACTCCATTGAAGAAGATAGATTATGCTTTGAAAGAGGCGATGGATTAGTGGAATGTTGGATTAGAGGAAAATTACCACGACCAGAACAAGGTTGGCTAGAAATCATGTCTGGAGAACATCCAGAGACCTCCTCAAAGATTTGGGCCGACGAATCGATACGGGAAGGCGAAGAGATAGCCAAAAACCTCATTCATTCCCTTACGGAGCAGGACTAACATGCTACCAGAGGAAGGTCTACTGAATTACGTGCTAGACCAATCATTTGGTTGCCGCCACATAACCTTGATTGACCCTGGTAAACAGAGCGCTGAAATAGCAACTAGAAGGGCTATTGCAGCAATAGAGTCCGGCTCTAGTATGATATTTATTGGAGGTTCAACAGACACTCCTGACGAAGTGGTTCATGAAACCTGTAAATCAATTCAAGAGGCTTTGGAATTACAAATTTTCGCATCCAGCCAAGACCCCATTTCTGATGAAAATAAATGGAGAATTCCAGTTGTACTATTCCCGGGTGGTGCACATGCACTTTCACCTGCTGCAGACGGTATCACATTCATGATGCTCATGAATTCTAAGTCAAGGAGGTTTTTGATTGGTGAACAACTTCGCGGTGCACCCTATCTCGAAAAATTCGGGGTTGAACCAATTCCAACGGGTTACGTAGTATTCTCACCGGGTGGTAAAGTCGGAGAGGTTGGCGATGCTGACTTGATACATGAAGGTCAAGAGGGTACTGTTTACGCATACGCACTAACAGCCAAAATGTTTGGATTCAAAGTATTGTACTTAGAAGCGGGTAGTGGAGCATCTTCACAGGTTGACGTTACGTCCATCAAATCAGCTAGGCAGGTTGAGGAATTATGCCTCGTTGTTGGTGGCGGAATTAGAACTGGTGAACAGGCTGCACGTGCAGCAAATGCCGGAGCTAATTGGGTAGTAACCGGCACTCTAACCGAGGACGCATCGAGCATGGAAGAACTCAAACAGAAGGTTTCAGAAATTGTGAACGCAATTCAATCTTCATCCTCATAGAGGACAGGATCGCCAGTTCCACCAGGAGAATCCGGCCTTGCTTCTTTTGGAACATCCATTCCTTTCTCAATAACTTCAAGTGCAGTGTCTAAATCTACGGTGCCGCCTTCTGCAAGTGTAACCATATCTTCAGACGTTGGTGCGGAAATAGTTCTCTCCACATCGGGGGAGTTCGAATAAATCTCTTTTCTTAATTCACGCTCATCATGACTTCTAACTAGTGAAAGAGAGTCTGCGAATACGCGACCAACAACTTCTCGAGTTCTTTCGGTACGCTTTACTCCGTCCAATTGATTAACAGCAGTATCACGTTGGGATTCTAATTCTCGAAGCTCAGAAGTCCTATCGGTTAGAGCTGCTTCAAGATCTCCAATAGTCAATGACATTTGCTGAATTCTTTCATCTCTTTCAAATACGTCATTGTGTAATCTTCTTTCTCTTCTACGTAGAGATTCATACTCTCTATTTCTTTCAAGAAGACGCCTCTTCAACTCCTCGATTTGTTCTACTAAGTAATCGTGTTCTGCAGATACCGACCTAGGACCTTGCATAACTCTCTCCAATTGCTCCTCTAATTCTGCTAAACGGTTGTCTCTAGCATCTAGAAGGCCTCTAAGTCTGTCAGCGATATCTCTCAATCTTTGGCGCTCCTCTTCAAGAGCGTCGTTAGCCGCTTTCTCTGCATCCAAATCAGCAGAAAGTGAATCTGCTTGTGCCTTTAGAGCACGAACTTCATCTGCAGTTACACTGGTTAATCCCGCATCAGCAGCCCTTTCTAGAGCCTCGACCATCTGGGACATTCTACCTTCCATTTCTGCGATAACATCGTCTTGCTGAGTTGCTAATTCTCGCAATTGAGACGCTTCCTTTTCCAAAGATTCTCTTTCTTCGACAGACATACCAGAACGACTTTCATCAATCTCCTTTCTTGCATCTTCTAGAAGTCTTTCAAGATGGACAATTCTAGCACTAGATTCCTCTAACTGACTTTCTGCAGACCTTAGTTGAGCAACTTCAGGCGCAACCTCGTCTTTACGCTCAGCCAAATCTAATTCAAGCACCCTCAGTCTTTGCTTTGAAGTCACCAAATCTTCGTTTCTATCGGCTAGTTCTTGCCACGCTACGAGGACTTCTTCGACGAGTTGTTCAACGGGATATGCACGAAGCATTCCCTCTAGGGCCGCTCTCTCATCCCCACTGGATTCAGTCATGCGACGGATGCCACCTGGAGTCTCAGCGCCGAACGTCATTGAGCGCAATCGCACCTCAACCATTCTTCAACCTTTCATTCGTCTAGTGGCTCAAGAAGCCAATTGTTAGACCTTCAGTTGATTGCGGTGTATTGTTCGTCAGGCATGTCCTGAGCGAGTGCCATAGCGCCGGTTGCGACCTTTTCGATAGGGTCTTCGACACATGTTACGGTTACATCTCCAATATCAGCGATGTCGTTTGCGATTGCATCTGCTATACCTTCAATTAGAGATCCACCACCAGATAGGATGATGTTGTTTCTTAGGATTGGTTGGTATTCAGGATCGGCTGAAGCAACAATTGACTTGATTGCAGCACCGACCTTTCCGATTACCATGGAGCACGCCGCCTTGATCAAATCACCGATATCGACAACTTGCTTCTTTCCTTCAACAGACAACTCAACCATTTGCTCACGGTCTTCACCGTTGACGTAAGAGAACTCTTCTTTCCACTTTCTGACCATGTCTTTTGTAACCTGAGCACCAGTGTACTTCTTCTGGACTAGTTCCATCAAACGCATGTCAATCCAGTCGCCAGCTTCTTGGATTGTTACTTGGTCTTCTTCAGTTGGGAAGATACCGTAAAGTCGAGCGATGTCAGTTGTACCTGCTCCAATGTCTACACAGATTGAGCCGGAAATTTCTCCGATTCCGTATGCAGTTGCGAATGGCTCAGTAACGACCATGATTGCATTGACTTGACCTCTCAGTGTGGCAACCAAGTTGCTCTTATCGGTGAAGGAAACGTGAGACGGAGAGCAAATTACACCGAATACTTCGTCATAATCTTCCGGTCCAACGGTTTCGATTAGGTGGGTAACGAACGCCTTTGCAGCAGCAAGGTTTGCTTCATCGTCTTGAGCCACACCTGCAGCCATTGGACGGTATAGATTACAAGCTAACTTATTCTTCAAAGCGTCATTTCCGAATAGTACATCTCTTCCAAGAAAGTTTCTAGCAACAGGGTCTTTTGGCCTACCCACTACAGTCTCAATTGTTTCTAGCGAACCAGCACTACTTGCAATGGTAGATTGGTATGTTCCCAAATCAATTCCAACATAGAGTCTTTCTCCCATTTTATACTCACCTTTGTCCTTCGGACATTTGCGCCACGTAGTTACTTGTCTTAATGTTCACTCGCGATAAATTTTCTTATTCTTCCTCTCTAAAAGGCGAAGGAACTTCTGAAAACACTCTCCTTTCAAAACCTCTAAACATTACACCGGCAGCCACAATAACACCAACAATTACTCCGAAAACACCCCAGAGCAAGACACGATTTTGTTCGGTTGTTCCTTCTTTAGTAATTACAGGTTTTTCTTCCCAATCATCAAGCATTGGAGATGTCCACCAAATTGTAAAATTGTCACTGTAATATGACGAAATCATAGCCGTGGTCCAAAGCGAAGAATTGTCGTCTGCAGCCAATACCTCCAACCGCCAATCCTGCCTATTTATTGGTCTAGGAACCAAGTCTTGTGCGATATTTATGGTGCAGTTGATATTTGAGATCGTCGATGACACCAAGGCACAATCAGCCAAGTCGACTGAAAAGTTTGAGTTGTTCAATCTGAGCACTACTGCATAACCATCGCCTTCAAAATCGGTTACAGATATTGATAGTGAAATATTTTCAGAATAATTTTCACCACCCGATGGCCCTTGGATAACCGAGATTACCGGAGCTGTGTTTGGACTGAATTCCTCGACTCCTAGCGCCACCAAACCAAATCCTAACTTTGTACCTTCTATACCCAACATTCCAGAGTTATTACCTTCGTATAAGCCATTAGCGACAACCTCAATCTTCAACCATTCTACATCTTCAAGTTGGGATGCAGCTAACCGAATCATAACCGTCGTTTCATTCGTAGAATTAAGACTCAATGGGTTTACTACGGAACTGTAATACATTTGACTATACCCAGAACTACCTATTGAATCATCAATTGCAAACTTACCTTCAGAGGTATGAATTATCAATCTCAAATCATCGATTTCGTATTCGTTTGGTCTTGCGTTGTAAGATAGTACGACTTCAACATCTTGATCTGGAATCGGATAGAGGTACTTGCTCCAACTTTCATTTTCTGACAAAAACGGCCCAACAGCTTCAGAACCATTCCACGGGTTGGATAGCAGTCCACTCATGTTACCTCCTCTTGATTGGATTATTGACTTCCAATCTTCAACGAAATAAGAGTCATGAGCGTAATACCCGTCTTCGAAAGTATCTAGCGCAGGCCTGCCATAACCTTGCATTTCATCCGGCTGGTTACCACTAATTCCTTCAGCAGATGCAGCCAACATCGCCCTAAGCATAGGTGCCGAGGGGGTGTATCCGTAGTCTTCCTCAATCATTTGTTGTAACAAAGCAGTGAACGATGCAGCCATTGGCGTAGCCATTGAAGTCCCAGTCATCGTAAACGAGCCGTTGTTTAGACTATCTTGGGTACCATCTGCTTTAGCAGAAAGAACATTCATACCAGGCGCAGCAACGAATGTCCCCCTTCGACCATTAACATCTGGGCCATGTGAATTACCGGGCCACAGGCTTGCATTTTCTTCTAAATCGCTAGCTACAACTGAAACTACATTGTATGCATTTGAAGGTTCAAGCATAGTATTTCCAGTATTACCAGGCGCGACAAATACCAACGACCAGGGGTTCTCATATGTCCACCCATCAATCATACTACTGCGTTCTGTGTAATCCTCAGTATTATCTCCCCACGACCATGAATTTATGACAGCACCAAATCGAGATGATTCCGCCAACAAAGTAGTAACGTCTTCAGGTGCCTGCCAACCATTAGAATCCACAATATCTTGGACGACTAATTTTGCCCCACTAGACAAAGAAACCGACTCGTTTGTTCCGTCTATGTGTGAGCATGCTAGAATTCCAGCAACGTGTGTACCGTGGCGGAATTGCTGATGTCCTTGGGTGTCCCACCCGTCAACGGAGTCATTCAGATGTAGAATTTTCCTGTGATTTTCTCCTGGGGTGCCGACATCGGTTGTAGAATTTCTAAAGCATGAATGATCCATGTCAATTCCAGTATCAGCAACAGCGATTACAATACCAGAACCATCTAGATGAGAAAGCGAAGAATTCTCTTCCACTCCGATGATGTTTGATGACCCCAAAACAGGGCCCGCAGAGCAGATTACTAATCCTAAAATTAGCAACACTGCGCCTCGCATATCTACCCTGACAATACTCCAACGGTTGAAGATTTACACACACGGCTTCGCGACGGCGCGTTTAAGACACGTTCACAGGTCGGCGGAAACATGCAAGTCTTCCGTATATCCGGCACAGCACCATTTGGCAGCCAGAGACAAAAGTTTAGCATGGACATTGTAGCAAGTTCAACAGATGACGCAGAACACCGCTGCTACTCTATCATTGGTTCACGCCACAAGGCAAACCGCCGCACAATCAAGATCGATTCAGTTAAAGAAATCGATCCTAGGACTTCTAGCGAGCCAATGGTCCTAAACGCTTTCAGAGACCAAATCGAAGCAGCAGGCGGCCCTATTGCACCTCAAGAAGAAGAGTGAATAGCAATCGTCGGGTTCTTCACACAGGGCCCCTTCGCGTTGGGTGAGTGGGATGGTCGATTCAAACGAATTACAGAGATTGGCTCGACTTGTCGATATGAATAAACAAAGACTCGATGAGATCAATCAACAAATCGAGAGAATTGAAGCCGTTCAATTAGAACACGACGATACAAGAAGAGCTTTGTCTGCATTATCTGGTGGTAAAAGCGGACATATCGCATTAGGGGCCGGAGTTATGGTTCCAATTCCTAGCAATGCAACCACAATCGTAGACCTTGGAAGCGGAGTCTTTGGAGAAAGGTCTCCGGATAGCGCAAGAGAGTTGGTTTCAAAGAGACTCGAAGACCTTACAGAATTAAAGTCACAATTTGAAGCAGACGCCGCCATGTTAACTCAGAGAATTGAGGAGTTGGCGACCACCTTCGAAAAAGCCGCGAAAGAGATGACAGAATCAAACCAAGAAACCGAGGTGGAACCTTCAAAATCCGAGGAAAAAAATTCCAGGCGCAAGAGAAGAGGATTCGGCGGAGAGTTAACTCTCGACGATTAGGTGGTATGAATGGGTCTGTTCGATAAATTCCGAAAAAAGGTCAGAGACGCAGCATCTGAGGTTGATACGAACTCTCTCTCAGCCGAGGAAGGTAGCGATGAAGCCTTCGAAGCTCTTTCACATCAAGAGAAACTGGCTCAAAGTGAGTCACAACAGAACGAAATTCTAGCAAGCAGAATACACGTTCCTGCTCATAAAACACAACCCGATTTTGGAGAAGAGGAAGAAGAATGGGAAGATTTCGACGATGAAGAAGACCTTTCTCTACCATCAAACAGTGATGATGAATGGGATGACTGGGAAGAGGAAGAAGAATACACGCTTCCCACAAAACTAACCCGGAAAGAAAAGAAAATACTTGCCAAAGAGGCCAAAAAAGAAACCTCAAGGAAAAAAGCCCAAGAAAAAGAAATGAAGAAACGTGGCGCTAAAGAAGTCAAGAGATTAGCAGGTTCGAAAGTAGACCTTCACATGATGAGAACCACAACAGGCAGGCAACTTGTTGAGGTTAAAGCCGCACCAACTGGTGGAATTGGAACCATCGAAGATGATGGAATAACCATCGATCTAGGTGGCGGTGTTGTCGAATCCGGCGGACGAATAATCAAAGAAAGCGAAGCGCTGAGCAATTTATTGGAAGAATTGGAATGGATTATGCTAGAATCCGACATATCTTCTGATGCAGTTACTGCGGTAATGAACGCCCTAAAGCGGAATCTAATTGGACAGAGATTACGCAAAGGCGCCGACCTTTCAAAGGTACTCGAGGCTAGCTTAAAGAGGGCACTTAGAGGAATTTTGAATGCAGGATATTGGGATTTTTACGCCTCTATTCAGAGTTTTATCGACAAAGGAGACACGCCTGCTGTAATCATGTTTGTAGGAGTTAACGGAACTGGAAAAACCACAACCGTAGCAAAAGTTGCTCATAATTTGCAGAAGCGAGGACTATCAGTCATAGCCGCGGCAGGAGACACCTTCAGGGCAGGCGCAATCGAACAACTTGAGACCCACTGTGAGAGGCTAGGCATCCGCTGCGTATCTTCACAGAGAGGCGGAGATAGCGCAGCAATTGCCAGAGATGCGGTAGAATCAGCAAGAGCGAAGAACATCGACGTTGTCTTAGTTGACACCGCCGGTAGAATGCAAAATAAATCCAACTTAATGGCCGAACTTGAGAAGGTCCGTAGGGTTGCAAATCCACATCTAACACTGTTTGTAGGTGACGCTCTAGCGGGTAATGACGCGGTCGATCAAGCGAAAAATTTCCAACAAATGTTGAAATTCGACGGGGCTGTTTTGACAAAGTTAGACACCGATGCTAAGGGTGGAGCGGGACTATCTATTGCTCACGCAACAGGTCAACCAATTGTATTGTGTGGTGTTGGTCAGGAGTATGATGATCTGATGCAATTCGATCCAGACTGGCTATTACAGCAACTATTCGAGTGAGTGGTTTTCATGACGCAAGAGTTCTTTGATGACGAAAATAGCGCACATTTGTTCCAACTTGTTCACATGCTACAAAGAAGCGCCATGATGCACATGGGCATGCTCCAGGACAGCGAGGGAAGAGTCCACTACAATCTCGGAGAAACAAAAGCAGCAATTGATACACTATCGATGCTAAAGTCAAAAATGACAGGTAATTTAACCCCAAAAGAGAGCACAATGTTGAACGGCATAATTTCCGAACTTCAGTTACAATTTGTCAAAGCACCTTCTAGGCAAAGGGCGCTTGAAGACCAAGTAGCCGAATCAGAAGCAGTCAGAGAGACATTTACCAACCCACAAGAAGGCCCATCGGAAATTATTGCAGACGAGGAAGAATGACACCTTTTGCCGCTTTTATCCGGTTGATTCATTTGTGTGAAGCCCTACGAGTGGGTGTTACGTATGGTTAGAGTAACCGATGTTGCAGATGATGAAGCACCAACGGTGCTAATCGTTGACAACAACAAAATGTCCTTACACAGACTAACCAATATCTTCCGTCAAAGGGAATTCAATGTGGCTACTTGCGAAGACGGAGATAGCGCTGTTGATGAATACATTCGACTAGACCCAGAACTGGTTGTTCTGTCTCTAGATATACCTTCTATGGATGGGCACTTAGCTGCACTTGAAATGCGTGAACACGGGAAAGATTGCAGAATTCTATTCTCAGCACCAAAACGCCAAGCACAACTTGCTCAAGATGCAACACACTCCGCGGGAGCGATTGGATGGGTTGAAAAACCAATTACAGCAGCAGCTATCGACTCGATTTGGAGTTTGGTCCTTGGACCAATTCCTGAGGCTCCAGGATTGGAAGACTTAGACACAATCCACCCCGTTGAAGAGATGATTGAAGTCGAGAAAGATGAAGGCCCAATACCACTCCCTCTTCCAGATATTGCGCCCCTAGCATTACCAATCAACCCACTACCTGTTGAGGCGAGGACTCAAGCTAAGAAGACAAGCAAAGGAAAACGCCTGCTAATCGTACTGATAATTTTCAGTGGTTTGGGGGCTGCTGGTTGGTATGCATGGTCGAATGGACTGATTTAACCTGCTGGTGCATACTAACAGGAATCAAAGCAATACGCCCGTCAGGCAATTGTTGTCGAATGTAGCCCTGTTGATTTAATGGGATTTGTTGAGTTGCCACTTTCTCAACCCTACTCCCTGCAGGGGCTCTAATCACTTCTGAGACCTTGTAATTGGTTGATGTCAACAATTCCATGTCTCCGATTGCAAGTTTCGAATCAAGTAATCTATTACTATTCCAGAAATTCCAGACCAACCATCCTATGCCAATGGCGATTGGACCGCCGACTACAATAGCGATAACTAAACTCATGATTCTCTCTCAATTAATGCATTCCAAGACGCTTCGGCATATGCCTTAGCAGCAGAAGCAGGGTCATCTGCGCGGTGAATGCCGCTTCCAACAATAATACAATCAGAACCGGCAAGAACAGCCTCTCTCGGGTCACCATACCGTTGACCCATTTCTCCATCTCCAACAGCTAGGTTAACCCCCGGAGTCCAAATCATCTTCTCCTTGCCAACTTTAGTCCTAAGTTCACTCAATTCCTCTGGTCGTGAACCATTTCCAATGAATCCAAACACACCAGGGTGTTCTCTTCCTTTTGCGACCACTTGGTCGGTGTAATCTGGATTAAGCAGGTTTCCGCGACTCGACATTTGAGCAAGCAATAGCACACCCCCAACTCTACCTACATCACTCCATCCTGCCTGAAGGCCGTCAACGATATCTGGTCCACTAATCAGGTGAGCAGTAACCAAGTCTGCCCATTCTCTTGGCTCGTAAATTCCAGCCATTTGCGAACGGCTTATTTTCCCAATGTCGGCGAATTTCCTGTCTTCGAAAATCAACAAGTCTGCATCGTTTGCCGCAGAACAAAATCTAGCCCAAGCATCAGGAGTCCAATCATCGACTAAGTCAACGTGAGTCTTTAGAGCAGCGACGTGAGGCCCTACGGCCTCAATTAAATCGAATAATCCAGCCATTGTATTTCGGTCTGCTGCAAGGCAAACAAGCGATTTTTTCCTGGCGGCTACCTCCATGTATTTTCTTGCGATCTCTGATGTCGAGTTAGCCCAACGCTCACCCCAAAATTCGCTCGCCATTACATTGCCCATTGTTAGGATGTGTGTCAATCTTGCGCCTTGACAGAATTAATCGAATCGACCAGAGTAGATACCACATCATAGTTAGGCAAATCAAGCGTTGAAAACGAATCCTCAACATCATAATCTACATGAGTGCCGAGACTACCCTTCAATTGTTTTATTGATAATTTCGGGTGAAAAATCGCAAGAAGATACGCTAAAGTTGATGGCAATTTTCGCGTTGCGTATTTCTTTGGCAAATTCTTAGTTAGGGTTTGACCGATTTCTTTCATCCACATTCCTTCTTTATGAATTATGTATCTTTCACGGTCAAAACCCTTCTCCAATGCGTTAACGTGGGCAATTGCAACATCTCTAACGTCTACAAAATTAATGTGCACATCTAGTACAAACGGAGGCCCTTTGATGAAGTGCTTGAGGTACGACATCGAACCTTCAAGATGTCTTTTGTGCAATATGGGCCCAAATACAATAGAAGGGTGTATAGTTACCAATCTGACATCTCTATCCTTTGCCCATTCTCTCATGATCCGCTCAGCTTCTGCCTTTGCAAAACCGTAGGCATTTCTCGACTCTGTTGCATCATCACACCAATCATTTCTTGAGAAAACCTTGCCGTTTTCGTAATCGGTTGAACGAATTGCTGCAACGGATGAAGTGTGAATAATTCTCTTGACTCCATCCATCACACTACATAGGTTTTGGACACCAACTACTGAAGGGTCAACAACATCGCGTTTGACATCTTTTGCACCAACGTAGAGGGATGCTGCACAATGGATAACATCCTCACAACCAGATACAGCGGCTTTTAGAGATTCAACATCGAATAAATCCCCTTTGACAATCTCTAAATTTTCATTCTTTGGAAACATCATAGAGAGCGAGGTATCTCTCAGCATCGCCCTAACCGAAAAACCTCTTTCGAGAAGTTGGCACACAACGTGCGCTCCGATGAAACCACTGGCACCAGTAACTAGGACGGGCATAACTCCCCTAGACAAAACAGGGTCATCTTCTTGCCGCATGGGTACAGCGGACGTATTGATGCGCATCGCTGTATTGCTGACCTTCCTGGTTCTTGCCGGACCATTGGCAGGCTGTTTTGGCGATGATGAAATTATTGAGGAAACGGCAATCGAATCCTATTATCCAGATATATTTGACCGCCAGAATCTGGATTGGAATTGGACTGGGACTTATGCAAAGGTTCTCGAAGAAGGGCCTTACACAGCACTAGATGTACAAGAGGCATTCATTGAAGTTGACACTTCAGATATTTGGGAAACGGGCCCACCGACTTCTAACGTACACCTTTCTTATTGGCTACCTTCCAACACTCTTGAAGGAGAAAAGGTCCCAGTAATTGCGATTATCAGCCCGTACTATTCCTATGGCCAACCAGGCTCGGAATCAGGGGCAACAAATGTTGTTGCAGCAGGCCGAGGCGAATTTATCTTCGACAATTATGTTCCACACGGATACGCCTTGGCACAAGTTTCAGTATTCGGAACCGAAGAATCCAGCGGTTGCTTCGATTACCGTGGAGCCGGCGAGGGTCTAGGAATTCATTCCGCTGTAGAATGGCTAGGCCAGCAAAATTGGTCAAATGGTAACGTTGGACTATACGGTAAATCGTATGAGGGTGCAACACAATGGGAAGCAGCAGCATTGGCAAGCGAACATCTGAAGACAATAGTTCCAATTTCTGGCACAACAGCACTCCACCCTCTTCTCTACAAGAACGGTAGTGCAGAGGCGAGAAGCCAAGTTATGCACATGAATTATTTTGGCAGCACGGTAGACTACAATGGTGACGATTTAGACAACATTTGCCCAGATATTGTTGAAGGAATATTTGCCGGACCTGTAACTTACGGATTAGGTGAATTGGACCCATATATGGAGAATTACTACGATGAGAGAAGCCATATCGATAAAGCGTTCCAAAATTGGAATGGATCAATATATTGGATTCAAGGAATGCAAGATTGGAACGTTGACCCACACCAGGTGTTTGGTGGACCGATTGGAGTCAATTGGTATCTTGACTACTCTGCAGCAGGTTATGATGTCAGAGGAATGCTAGGTCAATGGGAACACAACTACCCCGATCAATGGACGAAACACAATAATCAGGATTCAGGTTATGGTGGCGAAGCAATCCACAACATGACTAGATGGGATTGGGGACAAGACCTGTTTGAATGGTTTGAATACTATCTCAAAGGCGTTGGGCCGAAACCAGATAATCACGCCCAAATCCAAAGGAATGACGGGCAGTGGCGCATAGAGGAATTATGGCCTCCACAAGATGCTAATTGGCAGTCGGTCGATATCAGTAGTTGTGACCAACAGGGAAGCAATGTCGGAGGGGTATCCGTACTTGGTGGCGGCATCCAATCAGTCACAATTACTTGTGATGGTTTCGAAGAAGACGTACACATTGCCGGCTTACCAACACTGCACCTTGACGTAACAGCATCGTTTGACGGCGGACAAATTTTCGCCGAATTACAGGATGCTGTAACAGGTTTGAGATTAGGCCATGCTACAATGGATATACGATATCACTCAGGAGGATATGAACCGCAAACAGTTTTCCCTGGCCAGAACCTAGTGATGCTGATGGAATTCCAAGCAATGGACGTAATCCTACCCGCAGGACATGGAATAAAGCTCGTACTTACTGAAACAGGAGAGGATTACTTGGCACCAGCATGTGGTAACTCATGTCCGGTTACTGTTAATGGTGGAACATTCTCTTTCCCCGAAATCGACAGAGATGGAAGTACAGTTTTTATCACTCCGCAGAGCGAAGATGCAGCTAACAACTGAAAATTTGCGCTGTTGCTCAAATCTACAATTCAACGCGATTAGTTAGCACATTTGCTCAATCAACCGCGTCGAAAACACACCTAATAATTGTCAAATAAACAATATTATATCGTAGGATTGTGTAAATTCCGACTATTAGATGCCTAAAAGTGGGCGATTGTATAATATACCGTGCTCATTACGGGGCGGTTGATACCCATGATGGATAAAGCGAAACTGGAGTACATTTGGCTAGACGGATATGAACCAACACAAAACATGCGCAGCAAGACAATGGTGCGCTCAAACTTCACAGGCACCCTTGAAGAGTGCCCAATGTGGATGTTTGACGGATCTTCAACCCGCCAAGCAGATGGCAGTTCCTCTGATTGCCTATTGAAGCCAGTGAACATTTTCCCGGACCCACAGCGTGTGAACGGCTACCTTGTTATGTGTGAAGTAATGAACCCTGATGGAACACCTCACCCAAGCAATGGCCGTGCAACAATCGACGACGACGATGACGATTTTTGGTTCGGTTTCGAGCAGGAATATTTCATCATGGATGTTGACACACAACTACCTCTAGGATTCCCAGTTGGTGGATATCCAGGGCCACAAGGTCTCTACTATTGTTCAGTTGGTGGAAAGAACACCCACGGAAGAGCACTGGTCGAGGAACACGCAGACCTGTGTCTTGAAGCAGGTCTAAACTTCGAAGGAATCAACCAAGAAGTCGCTTGCGGACAATGGGAGTTCCAAATTTTCGCAAAGGGTGCAAAGCAAGCTGGTGACGAACTATGGGTTGCCAGATACATGCTAGACAGACTAACAGAAAGTTACGGCTACTACATCGAGTACCATCCAAAGCCAATCAAGGGCGACTGGAACGGTTCTGGTATGCACGCAAACTTCTCCAACGGCGCAATGCGCGACAAGGGTGGAAAGGAACTATTCGACAGCATCTGTGAAGCATTCGGACAAAACATCGAGAGACACATGTCTGTTTACGGAGCACACAACGAAGAAAGATTGACTGGACTACACGAAACCCAATCTATCGACCAATTCTCATACGGAGTTTCAGACCGTGGAGCATCTATTCGAGTACCAGCATCAGTTCCTACTGACGGATGGGTTGGACGTTTGGAAGACAGAAGGCCAGCATCAAACGGTGACCCGTACAAGATTGGTGCAGTAATCATCGAGACTACCAAGTCAGTTTGCTGATTTCAAGAAGAATTTTCTTCTCGTCTCAGGCGCACAACGCCTATGATTACAGCGAAGATTACAGTCAATGTCATGACGTTGGCGATAATCATCGAGATCGAATCTACCAAGATTCCGTAGAGTAACCATAGCCCCAATGCTACAGTGACAACACTGAACGTTGCCAAGGATATTCCGTCGTGCCGTTTGTTAACCCAAACTTCCCGAATTTGAGGAACCCAGGCAATTATTCCAAGCACGCCAGCAAAAAGCCCGATTGCCTCAATCCACATCTCAGCCATGCGCTACCCTTCCGGCCAAACGTGTTTCAAACCTTGCAGTGAAACTAAGCCTGATTCGTATCGTAATAATTACCATCAGTCCACCTTGTGTTAGACCACGTGGTGCCGGTAAAATCAGCACCTGTTACGGTAGAAACGTAGAAGTCAGCATCGGTCAAGTCGGCAGCATAGAGGTCCGCATTGGTCAAGTCGGTATATCTGAGGTCAGCACCGGTCAAGTCGGCATTTCTGAGGTACGCATTGGTCAAGTCGGCATATCTGAGGTACGCATCGGTCAAGTCGGCATCATAGAGGTTCGCATCGGTCAAGTCGGCTTGGAATAGGTCTGCGTCGGACAAGTCGGCATATGCGAAGGCCGCATCGGTCAAGTCGGCATAACTGAGGTCCGCATACATCAATTCGGCATACTGGAGGTCCGCATCGGTCAAGTCGGCATCATAGAGGTCCGCATCGGTCAAGTCGGCATATCTGAGGTACGCATTGGTCAAGTCGGCATATCTGAGGTACGCATTGGTCAAGTTAGCCGCGCCGCAATAACCTACACATTCGCTGACATCCCACCTATTAAATTCAGCATTTTGCAGATAAGTTCTGTTCATTCCGGTATGGATAAATGTCGCATTAAAGGCCACAATTGAGCGCAAATCAGCACCATCTAAGGTTGCAAAATCAAAGGTTGTATTTTGCAAATTTGCCCCTCTCAGATTTATCCCTGTTAGATCCATACCTGATAGGTTCAGATGACTTAGGTCTGCACCTGCACAATAAGCGTAAGGCACAAGTTCACAATCTGTCAAAAACATTAGTGGGGCCGAATCATAAAGTTCTCCATCAGTCCACCTTGTGTTAGACCATGTGGTGCCGGTAAAATCAGCCCCAGTTACAGCGGCACCGTAGAAGTATGCGTCGGTCAAGTCGGCACCGTACAAGTATGCATCGGTCAAGCCGGCACCGTAGAAGTATGCACCCGTCAAGTCGGCATCCCAGAGGTTCGCATCGGTCAATTTGGCAAATTCTAGGTCCGCATTGGTCAATTTGGCACCCCTGAGTCTCGCATCGATCAAGGAGGCAAGATCTAGGTCCGCATTGGTTAAGTCGGCAAAAGTGAGGCTCGCAGACCTCAAGTTGGCATGTTCTAGGTCCGCAAACCTCAAGTCGGCATCATAGAGACTCGCACCGGTCAAGTCGGCATACCTGAGGTCCGCAGACCTCAAGCCGGCATCCCAGAGACTCGCACCGGGCAAGTCGGCATATCTGAGGTCCGCTTGAACCAAGTCGGCATCCCTGAGGTCCGCAGACCTCAAGTCGGCATATCTGAGGTCAGTATACCTCAAGTCGGCATCCCTGAGGTTCGCATCGGCCAAGTCGGCATAACTGAGGTTCGCATACATCAATTCGGCATAACTGAGGTCCGCATCGGTCAAGTCGGCATCCCTGAGGTCCGCATGCATCAATTCGGCATAACTGAGGTCCGCATCGGTCAAGTCGGCATAACTCAGGTTCGCATCGGCCAAGTCGGCATAACTGAGGTTCGCATACATCAATTCGGCATAACTGAGGTCCGCATCGGTCAAGTCGGCTTGGAATAGATATGCATCAGTTAAGTCGGCCTCATAGAGGTATGCACTAGCTAAGTTAGACTGTCCGCAATAACCTCCACATTCGATGAAAT
>CAXPMI010000026.1:0-14247 GCA_964218365.1 Candidatus Poseidoniaceae archaeon | reverse complement strand
ATCTCTTTTTCTCGCCCGAGATTCGGTAATTGGTCAACCATAGGCAGGCCTCTGGGAGGTTCGTAGCGCGGAACCAAAATGAATGTTAGTCTAGGGGCAAAACAAAATTGTTGATGGTTTTCAGAGTGAATATGGCGCACGTAGCGATGGTGGTAACCAATTCATGCGCGCCAGACCCTAGAGTTGAGAGACACGCTTCGTGGCTAGCAGAAATAGGGCATAATGTAGAGATTCATGCATGGGACCGTGAGTTTGAACATCCAAGGAGTGAAAGAAAATTAGGTTACAAAATTATCAGATACCGCATTGGAGAAAAACCAACCAACAACTCATTAAAAACTTGGTTTAGGAAGAAGAAGTTTATTTCGAATCTTAGTATTGACTCCGACATATTGATTCTTAACGATACTGACGCAATGGGAGTAAAATTCCAAGGGAAAACTGTCCTGGACATCCACGATATGGCATTCACTTGGCCTTTGATGAGAGGGCGAAGTGCTTTTCACAAATTAGCATCAAACCTAATGTTAAAGCAGGCTAAAGAGGCAGTGCTTCATGCTGATGAAATCATTGTCGCAGCACCAAACTTTAGAGACTGGGTCAGTAAATTTGGGAAAACTGCAACATGTGTAATGAATAGAAGAGATCGTCAATATATCGAAAAAACCAACGCCAAGAAAGTGGGTTATTTCGGAAGAATTAGAGAATACAAGTCAATATCACACCTGATTCAAGCGGCTAAAATTGCTAGTTTTGACGTTGTTTTAGCAGGGGATGGATTAGCGGTAAATCAGTTGATTCATGACTTCCCAAATCTTGATTATCGTGGCAAATTTAGTGAGTCAGATTTGAGTAAATTAATGCAAGAAATCAGTATAATGTATGCTATGTATGATGATTCAAGAGCGAATATTCAACTTGGGGCGATTCCAACAAAGATGCTTGATGCTTCAGCCTTTGGCATTCCTAGTGTTACAAATTTAGGGACTCCAATGGGTGATTTATGCTTGAGTGAGAAAATTGGAACTGTAGCACCATACGGTGATGCAGAAAAAATCGCTGAGGCAATTCTAAAGGCTTACCAAATGGAAGTCGAGCCTAAACCCAGCAACGACAAACAGGAATTCCAAAATGTCATTGAGAGACTTATTGCTTAATCCTGCCATTTTGTCCAAGTTCCGTCCGAATTCTGATACCAGTGGTCGCCATCGTTTGCCTTGAACCAGTTTGTACCATTTCCATCCGGGTCCAAGTAGTCACCTGCAGGTAGGTCTTCCCATGATCCTACTGTATTCTCGTCCTCTGTTTCATCTCCGTATTCATCAACGTCTTCTGAAAGTGGTAGAGGCGCAGGAGCAGGTGCATCTGGTGCAGGTAAATTCGTTAGCGGCTTAGGTGAAGATTTCTTCTTCTTAGGCTCAGGTTTCTTCCTCATTAAAACAACTATTACGCCCACCAAAGCAATCACTATTACTCCGCCAATTATTCCAATTAGAGTAAATGTGTCAAGCCCTGAATCATCTGATGATTCTGCTGAATCATCTGTCAAGCTTTTGCCTCCATCGCTTGGCTCATTAAGTAAGCATCCAGGATAGTTGATGTCATCATCGAATCTTCCATCGGGAGAAACAAGTGGACACATGTCCGCTGAGGTTGCATTTTCAACAAAGACGCCAGGCCAACTAGGATCTCTTGATTCATTCCAAGCAGGATTACCCCAATTGTCTCCAAATCCGTCCTTGTCAGTATCATACCACTGAGTAGGGTCAAACATGAATTCGTCTGGACCATATCCTAATGAGTCCCACATTGCAAGTGTCCAGAATGCGTCTATGTCTGAATAACCATCACCATCAAGGTCAGGACATCCGAATCTGTCGATAGTAGAATTACCAGCTTTGTCCGTACAGAAATCGACATTTACTCCATCGAAATTATCCCCGTAGCCATCACCATCAGTGTCAGCCCACTGGCTTGGCTCATCGACAAATGCATCTGCACCCATAGCAACGGTCCATCCTAACTCTGGGTCAGAGTATCCGTCACCATCTGAGTCAATACATCCGGTACGGTCTCTTGTTGAGTTACCGAAGAAGAATGGGCAGTCATCCGGGTTTGTCCCAAGTGGATTATCTCCAAACCCGTCTCCGTCTCCATCGCTCCACTGAGTTTCATCTTGCAAGAAATCATCTACAAGGTCTGCCCATCCATCTGAATCGAAGTCAGGGCAGCCCTTCGCCCCACCTTGAGTTGCTGTTCCTTCCTGCAACGGGCAAAAATCAACATTATCTGAGAATCCATCATTGTCATCGTCGTTATCTTCTCGGTCGTCTAAGCAACCGTCACCGTCATTATCGTTTGATGCATTCTTTCTCCAATTTGTTATACCATTTTTGCATTGGTCAACTTCATTGATTATACTGTCATTGTCATTATCGTTGTCCTCGTTATCGTTGCGACAACCGTCACCATCTCTGTCGTTGTTTTGTGAGGAGACCCAACCTGTTTCACCTCTCGGGCATTCATCAAATTCGTCGAAAATACCATCATTATCATCGTCTGGGTCTTCGTTAGAGTTCTCATCCTCACATCCGTCACCATCTTTGTCGGTTTGGAATTCTGAGGTCCAGTTTGTAGCACCTTGTGGGCAGTCATCAATAATGTCGTTTAATCCATCACCGTCATCATCGGAATCACATACGTCGCCAATGCCATCAAATTCGAAGTCTTCCTGAAGAGGATTTGCAATATATTGGCAGTTATCATTGACATCTAAGACACCATCCTCATCATCATCAAGGTCCTCGTCAGAATCTCTGCATCCATCGCTGTCAATGTCTGTTGTGTTATCCACAGTCCAATCTAAAAATCCTGATGGACAATTGTCATCGATGTCAATAATGCCGTCGTTGTCATCATCTAAATCTTCTTCAATATCGTTGCACCCATCTGAATCATGGTCTAGTGATGTATTGGATTGATTCCAATTTGTGAAGCCATATTGGCAATCGTCTAAGACGTCATGTAATCCGTCATTATCATCGTCATTATCGCATTCATCTCCCTTAGCGTCAAGATCGTAGTTACTCTGATTTGCATTTGGTTTGTTCAAGCAATTATCCACGTAATCTCTTATTCCATCCCCGTCTTTGTCATGTTGGAATTTCCAAACGAAAATATCAGATTCACTTGCTGTTTTTGGAGTGTTACCAAACCAAACGGTGCCGCTAAAATCTCCCCCCGCAAGGATTGAGCCGTCGCTAAATGTTAGGAGGGCACCAACAGTATCGTTACCGGCTCCTCCAATACTCAATGCCCACTGGAAATCGGAGTCATTATCCAACTGTGCAATAAATCCATCATAGTATCCGTTTGAGTAATTCATTCCGAGATTGTAATTGTCAAAGGTCATGTTTGCAATGTGAGTTCCACCAAACTGAACCTGTCCTTTTTGGTTAACTGATAACGATTGAATTCTGTCGTCTCCACCACTACCTGCTCCAAATGTCCACAACTGTGTACCATTCGCATCATACCTAATCACCAAGACATCCCAATTACCGTAACCACCTTTGACTGTTCCACCTTGTTGCTTGTAATTTTGTATGTAATTTCCACCAACGACGATTCCACCGAACGGGTGGATTACGATATTATTGAAGTAAACACCACAATTAGAACCAAGCACACACTGAGTGCTATCGGTATATCTACCCCACAAGAAGCTACCATCATCGGCATATTTTACAACGAAGCCTGCCCAAGTTCCAGCAGGATTGGAGGAAAAGGCACCATTGTTCCACTGCTCATTACCAGTATTGTATCCTGCAATGTAAACTGAATTTGTAGAAGATTCGTGAACTAACTGGAATGGGGTAGAGATCCCTGCACCAGTCGAATGTTTAGCCCAATCCCACCCTTGAGCTGAAAAGTTGTAATATGCAACGAAAAACTTAGAGTTACCAGATTGGGTGTAATCGACTAATTGACTTGCATTGAATTCTGTCAAATTTTGGTAATAACCTGTAACATACAAATTATCGTAATTGTCTGCTACAACATCCCATCCAACGTCGATGTCGAAACCACCGAACTTCATTGCCCAATCAAATTGGCCTGTGCTATTGACTCTAGCTACCCAGCCATCAAATCCTGTTGTGGTGATTACTGTCCCATTGAAATCTACTGAACCTTGGAAATATCCGGTTCCATAGACGTCGTCATTCGAGTCCACAGTTACTCCTCTACATTCATCATAATAGGTCGCAGTTCCTGTTGATACTGCCCAGAGCCAAGTACCATCTTTTGATAATTTAGCTATCAAAATATCTCCTTCCCCTTGGGTGTAAACAGTGATAGCACCAAATTGAGAAACTTGGTAAATCGTTCCACAGACGATGATATTGCCCTGAGAATCAAATATCATTTCGTATATTTCGTCAACTTCGTTTGAGCCTCCGGTTGCTGACCAGTTTGTATTTGCGGATCTTGACATACCTACCGAGTTTAATGCCTCGATTTGTCCTAATGTTAACTCGGAATCATCAATTATTCTTGGATTTGGATTAATTTCCTCGGCGATTATATCTACAGGGGAAAATTTTGCAATAGGTGTTGCTAGAGAAAGCAACAAGCAGGCAAGAATACCTACAGACAGTACTCGGCGCATGTTACTCCGTAACATGTCTGCTTCATCAAAACAACGGCTTTCTGCCTATCATACAAAGGGAGGACGCGAAATGACCGCCCTGACTTTTTTCCTCGGAGATGCGACAATCAGTACCTCATCTCCTGGTGCAACTCCTGAGATGTAACCCATGCCAATTCCAGTTCGGTCAAGGGAAGGTGCGGGAGCACCGCTTGTTAGTGTGCCTATCTGGTTGCCATTCATGTCTTCTACAACCTTCCCTCCCCTTGGAAGTGGACCTTTTTCTAGTTGTTTCACTCCCCACAACCTAGCATCTTTTTCAGAGTGGGATATGACTCGTTCTTTACCAACGAAATCATGCTCAGTATCCAAACCAAATGGTACATTAGTTTCCCAAGAATCTCTGTGTAGTAGAGGATTCTCATCAAGGTTTGGAGAAGCAAAATCAACACCGGACAGCAAGAAACCCTTCTCTAACCTCAAGGTATCTCTTGCCCCTAAACCCACTGGTGTTGCACCAGCATCAACTAAGCTACGCCACAATTTTGGTGCATCAGAATTAGGGATGAATATTTCATAGCCTGCTTCACCTGTGTAGCCAGTCCCTTGAATCCACCCTGTAATATCCAGTTTGTTTTCTTGGATTCTAGCCCACCTAAACCTTCCAACATGATTCCCCAAACCAAGTGTTGCTTCACAGTATTTCTTTGCATCCGGACCTTGAAGCGCTATAATGCTAGTATCTGGCGATAGATCCTCTAGAATAACTGAGCCATCTTCAGGTAGTAAAGAGTTGAACCAGTCCCACATGACTGGAATCATACTGGCATTAGGTACTCCAAGAATTTCGTTTTCAGATACCACTGCGAAAATCATGTCATCTATCAAGTATCCATCGTGGTCAAGAAAATGAGTGTAAGCACAGCGGCCAGATTCTATTGCAGTGACTTTTTGGGTTGCTATTGACTCCAACCATTCCCTTACGTTATCACCCTTGAAACTAAATGAACCCATGTGTGAAACGTCAAACAGACCCGCACTTGACCTGCATGCTAAATGTTCTTCAGTGATGTTAGTATACCAAATCGGTAACTCGAAACCATGGAAATCAACTATGTTAGCATCAAGAGCGACGTGCTCATCGTACAATGCTGTTCTAACTGGGTTACCGGTTGCCATGTTCACGTGTAGAGTAATTCAGCATTAAATTATCACTGAGAAATGCACTGATTCATTTTCGTGAAATCGACCAATTTTTCCTGCCCAAACCTTCAAGCGCAATTCCTGTCAAAGCACCCCAAACGAATACAGATTCAATGTTTGCAATAAGCAAACCAAACATAACTATTGAAGACATTATCCAATGATGTAACCAAAAACGTTCGCTTCTGATATGTATTTTGAAATTCTCTGTGAACCATCTCGTGAAAGCGAACGCTAGTACAAGAGATATCGAATACCATGCGAACTCCATCGAAGTTGGGTTTTTTGACTACTATTTCGTACTTTTCAGTACGCCACTGGCACAGGGTCTAACATTCTCCACAAATACCACGACGCAGCCGTCTTAAATGGACTCCATCTTTCTGCTTCATTGAGCACTTCATCCTTGCTTTCGAGATTTGGGTTAAGAATTTTGACAGCTTTTACAAGACCAATGTCACCAATGCTGAATACGTTTGGCCTCAACAAGGAGAAAATCATGAGCATTTCAGATGTCCAAGGGCCAATACCTCTGTAACTAGTGAAATGCTTGTGTATTTCATCATCAGACATTTCAGAATAATTTTGATTTAGAAATTCATTTGGATTATTTGCTATTCCAAGTATGTAGCTAGTTTTTGATTTAGTCAATCCACATGCTGCAATTTCTTCAGCGGAAAATGAAGAAATATTCTCTGGAGTGATTTCTCCGACTTTCTCCCTCAACCTATTCCATATTGCTTCTGCTGCAATTACAGAAATTTGTTGCCCAACAATCGAATTCACAAAAGTTTCGAACAAGTCACCTTTACCGGAGAGAAATCCATCTGAATATTTCTCAACAACAGGTGCCAGTAATTCATCCTGAAGAAGAAATTCTCTTGCAGCATCCCACCAATCGGGTTTTCCAACAGGCATCATTTTGAGCCCTCCAGAAGTCTAGTTGGAGGATGGAATTCCTCGAACAATGTCGTCACCAATCCTCGTAATCTCATCTACTAATTCATCTATTGTTTCTTTACAAACCGAAGGGTTAGCAATAACTGGACGTAGGATTGTATTTTCTCCAATGTTTGATTGTGATATCATGAATTTACCTGATTTCACAAGTCTGTCACGTAATGTTGAATTGACTTCATCGTAATCAACAGATTCAGCCGTGAATCTGATACAAACATTTGACCATTCTCTGGTTGACATCATCTCGAGATTTGGGTGACTCTCTACCTTCATTTGCAAGTAATCTGCCAAGTCAATGTAATTTTCAACCAGTCTTGCCCAGCCTGCATCGCCTTTTTCTCTCCATGCGAGGAACAATTTCAGAGCGTCGTTTCTTCTACCGCATTGAAGGCTGATTCGGCCTAAATCAACATCCTCTGCATCGCCCAAGAAGAGGTAGTGTGCGACGTTTCCATGGGAACAAATTTTTCTTAATATCTCTGGCTTTTTGATTAAAAACGCTGAACATACAAGAGGTAAACCCATCATTTTGTGCGCATCCCAGCACACTGAATCAGCAAGTTCCACCCCGTCCATAAGTACTCGTAGTTTGTTACTAAACAGGCATGAACCGCCCCATGCAGCGTCTACATGCAGCCAAATATTCTGATTAGAGCATACCTCTGCAATCTCCCGTAGCGGATCAAATGCGCCTCGAACTGTGGTTCCTGATGTGGCTATAACACAAAATGGAGTTTGTCCGTTAACTCTGGACCTGTTAATCTCTTCCTCTAACTTATCCACACGCATTCTTCCATCAGAGTCGCAAGGAACCTTGATTAAGTTATCAAATCCAATCCCAAGCACGTTTGCTGCCATCAAAACAGAATAGTGTGATTCCTCAGACACGAAACTGACCAAATTTCCACTATCAAAACCGCGCTGCTGCCCTAGTGGATCTATGATGTACCTAGCACACATCATTCCAAGCATGTTGCCATTTGAGCCTCCAGTAGTTAGAGTCCCATTGCCATCGGAAAATCCAACCATTTCACACATTCGTTTAACCAAGGCTTGTTCAATCAACGTAGCCATTGGTGACAATTCGTATGTGTACATTGAATTGTTTGCAAGAGTAGCTATCACATCGCCTGCGAATGCAGCGATATTTATGCCTCCCCAAAGTGGATTCATGAAACCTGGTTGATTCGTCTTAACGCTATATTTCAGAAAGTTGTCAATATCTAATAACGCATTTTCAAGCCCAAGTCCCTCAAGAGGTAATGAGAGGTCAGATGTTTTTCGCAAACTTGATTGTGGGATAAAATCATTGACATTCCCCTTTCCTTCTAGGTAGGAGCGTATTCTGTCCATAACTTCATCAAGAAATGCATTGGACTCTGAATCGATAGTTTTCCCCCATTTGACTCCAAGTGTAGGCGGGTTTAGAACTCTGCGCTTCGAAGTATGTTTAGAAAGTGGAATAAATTGATTGCTTTATTGGGATTAACGTTGTACTAAACCCTAATATTCAGTCCGCATAGAGAAGCAGTTTAATTGCATAAATATCTCAATTATATTTCTAATGTAGCCAAAAAATTGTTGAAAAAATTCTGATTTTGAACATTCGCTAAGAGTAATCTCAAAAGATCAAAAATACCCCAATACACTAACGTCAGAAAAAATGCGGTATACCGGTTTAGGATTTGTATCAAATTTGAATTATCAAACTTTATATGAAAATCAATGCAAGTTGCATTTTTCCCTAGGAATATTGAATAGTAAGTACTCTTAGCACACATTATGTTAGGACAAGATGGCTCTGCGTGGCTCGAACGTTTACACATGCAACTTGCAAGGAATTTGAAATCTGCAAATTGGTCCCAGGCTGAAATCGCAGACATATTGGGTTCTACTCAGTCAACAATTTCAAGAATGGCGCATAGAAATTTACCAGAATTAGCGGGAACCTCTGACGAATCAACGATTGATGGATGGGCTCATGAGATTTCAATGGCACTTCGACAGTTGGGGCCAAACGCTAAACCCAGTCGTACTCGCTTTGTTATGGAAGTCGCATTTGCACCAGGCCAAGTTCTACGTTTTGACAAATCTTTGACGGGCACAGACTTAGATTCTGATCAAGAGCAGACCTCTCTGCTCAAGAGACTAGAATGGGCGGTTTCTCGAATAGACGTAAATCGCCTGAAAGAGGTAATGCCTGCTGTTGGAATGAATATTGCGTGCTGCCTAGAATCATCTCGCTCAAAAGCAGAAGTTGCTGCATTCCCAGGCAAAATCACGATAGTCGAAGGGAAAATTAGACATCACGAAACTCCTAGATTTGGAGTTTCAAATCACTTAGCGAATATGTTGATTGATGCAAGAGTTCACGATAACAAAAAAACCGCAATACTAAACATTCATCCTGGAAGTGACAATGAAAAAGTAGAGTCCATATGTGAAGAGTTGGACTTGAATCTAACTTTCGCTCCAAAAGGAGAATTAGTGCCTCATCAAGGTATAGATGTGATATTGGACGAAGGAGCTTTTGGTTGGGAGCCTGCCTTGTACATACTTGCACACAACCCATTAGAATTGGTCGATAGGATGCACAGAATAGTGTCAATGCTTTGAGGTGATGAAATGGATAACAGAGTTACAATAATTTGCGTATTTTTGTCATCAATGATTCTTTCTGGTTGTCTTAGTGAAACTATTGAAAGCACCATGGATGATGGAGGGGCTATCGCTCCTGAAGAGTACAGTTGGGAAGATGATGGAGAATTAGTAATCGTTACCTACGATGTAACAGGGTTAACCGACGAATTAATCTCTGAATTCGAAAATATTTCAGGATATGAAGTCGAATTGATGAAGTTAGATGATGCTGGTTCAATACTAAGCCATCTTCTTCAATACAAAGGAAACCAAGTCGCTGATCTAGCGATAGGTTTGGACAACACATATCTGCAGACTGCTATTGACAATGATGTACTGTGGCAGCATTTCGCTAACGTTTCAAACATATCAGAAAAAGCACTAACGGCATACGATGGCCCACTAGCAGTCCCATTTGATCATGGATATATGTGCCTAAATTATGACACTCAAATTGTTGATGGGGTTAACCTATCAGTTCCGACAACCCTGTGGGATTTAACACAGGAAGAGTGGAGAGGAAAGGTTGCAATTCCATCTCCTGAAACAAGCAGCCCGGGCAGAGCATTCATGACAGCTACTGTGGATTACTTCGCCAACGATGAAGATAATCAAACAGATTGGACGGATTGGTGGACTGCCATGGCATCCAATGATGCTATTGTTACAAGTGGCTGGACAGAGGCTTACGTTACTCACTACACTGGCGGATATGGCGAATATATCGAAGGATATGTCGGCGATGCTCACATGGTTGTTTCGTATTGCCATTCCCCTGGAGTAGAGTCTTGGTATAATGATAACTGGACTAAATCGGCTGCCCTAGATTTACCGAGAGCTGCTTTCCACCAAATTGAGTATGCGAGTGCTGTGGAAGGAGGAAACCTTGGGGCTGCATCTGAATTCATTGAATATCTTCTTTCGGAGGATGTGAACGTGAAAATGCCAACCGAGAATTTCATGTATTCTGTTTTGGAAGGCACTGACCTCCCAGAAGATAAAGGATACAAATACCATTCGATTGTGCCAATCCAAGCAGCTGAAATTACTGCGACAGAAATAGCTGAAAACATGGAAGCATGGCTTGAAGGTTGGAACGAAGCAATGGTTGCTGCTTGAGATGAATACTAGGCTAGTGGCTTACGTAGCAGTAGCAACATATACGCTGCTCATCGTTATCCCACTATGGCTTGCTGTCGACAGACTAGTTTGGGTTGCAGGATTTGATGTAACCGGATGGATTTCATCACTTGATGAAAACTACATTTCCAAAGGAGTATTCCAGTTTACAATTATGCAGGCCGTTTTATCATCAATAGCAACACTTGCAATAGGCATACCTATCGCTTGGCAATTGGGGAGATATGAATGGCCTTTCCAGACAATAATACGCTCTTTGTTAACGATGCCTTTTGTTATGCCATCTATTGTTGCAGCGATGGGGTTCATGCACCTAATCGGAGAGAATGGACTAAACATTAGAAATGATAGCTCTACTTGGTTATGGGTGCTAATCATAGCGCACGCATGGTTCAATCTATCACTTGTAATTCGATTTTGTGAGCCTGTTCTTTCAACTCTTGACCCAAGTCTCGAGGAGCAATTGCGATTACTGCCAGAAGGTCGAACAAGATTGGGTAGGTTCCGATATCTTTGGTTTCCTCTATTGATACCTTCAATTGCTGCTGCTGCATGTATGACTTTCGTATTTTCATTTACCTCGTTTGCACTAGTTAAATGGATAACTCTAGGAGAAAACACTCTAGAAAGCATGATGGCAGATATCGGCTCATCAGCAGGAATACCCGGCTATATGATCTCAAAAAATGAAGTGATTCTAGGTTCTTCACTAATCCAATTTACAGTTCTATTATTCTCACTTTGGTTAATGACCTGGTTACAAAACAGAAGGCAGAGTCTACTACCAGCTGCTAATGAAAAGATTGTGAAAACAAAAAACAACGCGGGTTGGTTGGTAATCATTCCAGCAATTTGTTTTGCAGTAATACCTTTGGCAACCCTAATTGTCTCTTCATTTAGGGTCACTGAGACTAATCTCGATGGTTCAAGGACATACTGGAGCACCGAAGGATGGAGCTACGCATTCTCAGCAACTAATTCACTGCCTTCAGGGTGGGATGCTTTGTACAATTCGATTGGTTATGCCTTGATTTGCCTTATGATTGCTCTGCCACTAGGTTGGACTTTAGCTCAAACAATAAATGACCTAGAAGAAAACTCTCCGCGCCTAGCACGGATTCTAGATGTTTTTACCATGCTTCCATTTGCAGTTTCTAGTGTTATGATAGGATTAGGCGTGATGTTAGGAATGATAAAGATAAACCCAGAGTTCTTCTATTCAATATGGTTTACTCCAGTTATCGCCCACATTATGATAACAACACCTTTTGTTGTGAGGATAATACTTCCAGCAATGAGATCTTTTGATGCGAAATATGACGAGTGTGGACAAACTTTGGGAATGTCGAAAATTAAGAGATTTTTTTTAATTAAACTCCCAATGCTTAGAGGTTCAATCCTAGTTGCAGCAATTTTCACAATTGCAATGTCACTTGGTGAATTTGGTGCGTCTTGGGTAGTGACTAGAAATTCGGATTGGACAACTCTCCCTGTAATGATTGACTCTATCCGCGCTTTTCCCTACAATGAACCACTAGTTCCACCTGCTGCTAACGCGGTATCTTCAGTCCTAATGTTGATTGCATTAATTTTGTTTATTTCTAGTGAAAAATTCCGACCAAAAAGAGACGGGGGTATGTTCTGATGTTGAGATGTATCGGGCTATCAAAAGCCTTTGAGAAGAACTTGTTTGACAAATTTGACCTCGACCTAGATGCCGGTCAAATCGTTGCGATAACTGGGCCAAGTGGTTGTGGAAAAACCACACTATTGCGTTGTATTTGCGGATTAGAGAAATTAGATGAAGGGCAAATCTTGCTAAGTGATTTAGACATAACAAAAATGCTACCAGAAGAAAGAGGAATTGGTTTGATTTTCCAAAGACCAGTCCTATACCCCCATCTAAACGTTGAAAGAAATCTGAAATTAGGCGATAAGCAAGCTGATGTCTCAACTGCACTAACTGAAGTTGGCTTGCCTGGATTCGAAAAGAGAGGAGTAGACACATTATCAGGAGGCGAAGGGCAAAGAGTAGCACTTGCTAGAGCACTATTAGCGAACCCATCAGTACTACTGCTTGATGAGCCATTCAGTTCGTTGGATGATGATTTATCCGAAAAGTTGGCAAGGGATGTTAGAGATTTATTGAAGAAAAGAGGCTGTCCCGCGATATTAGTAACCCATAACAAATCTATTGCTAAACTATTCGCAGATGTTGTTTTATCGATAGAATGACCATTACTATGATAACCTTCTATGTTCATATTAATATGTGAACACTATGATTGGATTACCTGTAGAAGTATTACCTTATGTAAGAGGCGTACAATTGGTATTAGTCGGTTATAGTGGCTACACAAAGGGTTCTAGAATCAAAGTCGACAAAATGGTCCGCAATGAGATTGTTAGAGCAGTTGGAAGAATCAGAAATCACATGCAAATTATTTTGGAATATCAATACAGAGAAGGAAATCTGGATTTAGCCCAAAAAGCAAAAATTTGCATGGAAGAATGTGATAATTTAATCGAGGACGTCAATAAATCAGTATCTGGCATGCAGCATGCCTTTTTGTCCGGTCAAAAATCACCCACTAGAGGCGAACTCAAGCGATTGATTAAACATGATCATGATGTAATTGAGATGGTAACAAAAGCGGTTAATTTAGCAAATAGTGCTGAGCAATCAACCGCTATGCAAGAGGGTAATGAGGGACAATTAGTAATGCATACAACACAACTTGTGACTAGTTGCAGGGGATTTTTTGGAGCTCGAGCGAATATTCTGGCAGGACTAAGCCAAAAGAAAAAGAGGAAGTGAAAAGATGAATTATGTGTGGAGAGACAACCCTAACATTGTAGCCAGATTAGTGAATACAAAAAAGATTCAAACAATCTCAAACCAGGAGACTGTATTGAAACCGAATGAGGCTTGCGCGCTGATTGTTGATGGTAAAATTGGAGATATAATTACAGAAACACTGGTCAAAAACATGGCTGGAGGATTTACTCGGTGGGCAGGTGACAAACTTGGTGTAACTGCGAAGGACAGGCGACTTTTGTTTGCAATGACTGGCCCAATGGATTACTGGATTCCTTTCAAGGGAAACCTTGCTAATGGAGAGCAAGTATTTGGAAATGCAAATCTGAGGATACGTATAGAACTGGAAAACGTACCTAAATTATTGAATTATTTTTCAAACAATACTTCAACATTGACAAGAGATGATGTGATTAGAGTTATTGCAACCGAATTTCACTCTAGAGTAATCTCTCCTATGATTTCATCGTGTGAGTCTATTGCTGAATTAAGAAGTCAAACCACGCTAGATAAGTTTGAATTAACAACTGAAGTTCAAATGAAAAATCTACTATCAAACTTAGGATTCACTCTATTGAAGGCTTATCCAAATTTCAACCAAACCGAATCTGAAAATATCAAGGCCAATGTTGCATCTCTTAATTTTAAGATTCAGCAAAATGAATCTGTCATCAATTCCGTGATTGTAGGTACCAAGCAAAAAGAGAAATTGAGAATTGCAGAGATCGAATCTAAAACAAATGTTGCGAAGGCAGAAGCGAGAAGTTCAATTCAAATCGAACTGGAGAGTGAGTTGAAGGAACTTCGGAAACAAGAAGCTGTTCTAGAAGCTGAACTG
>CAXPMI010000025.1:0-17156 GCA_964218365.1 Candidatus Poseidoniaceae archaeon | reverse complement strand
CCGTCAACGTTTACGAATACAGCATTGTTCTTCTTCAGGTCTGCAATGTGGTCGAAATATTCGTGAACTTCAGCGGGTGCTTCTTCACCATCATCCATGTCGTCTAACCATGCATCTGCACCTTCAGATGGCTCATCTTCGGGTAATTGTGCAGCGAACTTTTCTGCGTCAATCTTCTGAGATAAGCACTTTGTTACGGTCTTCTGCGGTAGTAATTCCCACTCTTGACCAACAGGTGCTTGTGCAACGAAATCAATCTTCATAGTTTCATGAAGTTGCCTGAACAGCATCTCTCCTCCACGGTCTCCGTCGATTGCTAGGATTACGTTTGTCTTGGAGTTTGCAAGGTCGATTAGCTCTTGCTTGATCGAGCCCGCTCCATCGCATGAAATCGCATTTTTTACACCGAAATTCAGTAGATTTCGCACATCATTTCTTCCTTCGACGATAATCAGTGATTCACTGGATTCGACGTTTGGACCGCATGTTAGGCCGTGGTAATTCTTTGCTGTACCAACGGTTAGAACGCTGCGTACTTCTTCGATAACTGTCTTTGTTGCTGCATCGCCAGAGTTGACCATGTCAAGAAGCAAGTCCTTTGCGCGGTCGATTACTGCGTTTACCTTTGTAGAGCGAACGTCTTGGATTTCTGTAACAACAATCTTTGCTGCACATGGTCCAATTCTGTCAATTGTTTCTAGGCTTGATGCAATGATTGCTGTCTCGACATTATCCATACTGCTTGGAATTAGGATCTCGCCGTTGACTTTTCCGCCGCTGCTCTTTACTTCAACATCCACGTGACCTATTCTGGCTGTACGCTGAAGTTTTCTTAGCTCCAATTCTTCACCGAGTAGGCCTTCTGTTTGACCCATGATTGCGCCGATGATATCCTTGCGCTGGACGTTTCCGTTGACCTTTAGGTCTGCTTTGATGAGGTATTTCATAGCCTTGGCTTTGCCTCCGCCTTTACTTCCTCCGTTGTTGCTTCTTTTTCCCATTAGAATCTCTCCTTGTCCTAACCAAGACACTGTCTTTCATTTGGCCTATCGGCACATTTCCAGGGTGACCGGGCATGCTTTTTTGAAAGCAAATTTGGTCGTGAATCGGATTTGGACAAACACCACGACAAGCCCCTCCTTTTTGAATACTATCACTACAAATCCCACTTTTCGTTCATTTCTCAAATCATCAATGAGGTTCAAGTGGTAAGAGTTGTTCGCTAATCTGTGAGCGGCGAGAGCGTAGGGGCACTTTCTGTGTTCAGGACAACTACCGAAGTAATGCTTCGGGACGGTGTTTTGACTAGAGAAGAGAAGCGCCTGATCATTAAACTCGCTAATGCTCTTGGCCTATCTCCAGAAGAGCCTGCTGAGATATATTCGGCAATACGAGAAAATCGCGATTCTGATTCTGGTAGGGAAGTTTCTCCAAACGAGCAGCGTTTGGTATACACTCGAGTTTTCGAAGTTGCCATTGTGAACGCATCACTATCAAAGGACGAATTCGCCGTACTCGCTCATCTAAGAGACCAATTCAACATCAACGATGATGACCACTCAAGGATTGAAGCGGACCTTAGAGACATGATTCGCCAAAAAACCGAAGATGAAAATGTGGTTGAAAAATTACTTGGAACCCTCAAAGATAGTGTCTCCCTTGTTGGAAGCCTATTCGACAGTGTTCGCACAAAGAGTGCTTGAGGTGAGGCTTTGTCTGACGACCTCGATTCCTTATTCGATGGGGGCCTGCCCAAAGGGAGAAAGGCCCTCTCCTTTCTCAAAACCGCATATGATTGTGGCTCACAGGGCCTTGTAAATCGTTCGATAACAGACAAGGTGATTCAGAAAAGTGGATTATCGTTTCACATCGGAACAGATGACCCAACAATGAGGAGAATTGCCTCATGGATTTTGACCCATCACGAAAATAGAATTGATGATTTAATCAAGAGGTTGTGGAAAAGATGTGGCCGAGAAGATGTGAAATTAATCGGTTTACTTATCGCAAATACTGAAGGCGATGCGTGGGCAAAAATGCTCAGTATTGTGAACAAAGCAATTCCACTGGATTTACTACTCGAGATGGCCGAGGAAATCAAACGCTCAGGAAGGGTGATACCGAGTGCGGAATTTTTGCTTTCTTGGAATAAGAGTAAGATACAGATGCAAAATTCGATGTTGATTGCATCTCTTGATATGCGCGATGAGCACATTGAGCTTGTTCGAAATGCGCCAAAGGGTGGAGAGTTGTATGAACGCATCAGAATGCGCTCTCTCAATGAGTGAGTTTTTGTCCCTCCATGATTGAGCGATAATCATGGCAGACAGGTTTCTTCCAGCAGACGACCCCGTCTTGGAAGAAGTTCTCAATTGGACAGTAGCAAGAGATGCTCAAGATATCAGGCGCCTATTAGAATGGCTTCCACTCGCACGTTCTTCGAAGGAAAGGCGGGCGCTTCTTGCAAGAGTTCACGAACTGCTCGGAGAAGTTGAGTTGTCCTTGAATGGCCTAGATTCAATGCACTGAGGTGTTTTCCTGCTAACTGGAATCATACTTGCAGGTGGAAAGTCCAACAGAATGGGCAAAGACAAGTCTCTCCTAAATTCCAATGTGGAAAGATTGTCTAGAGAATTAGAAGGGTCAGGTTGTGACCGTATAATTATCATGTGCGGTAGTGAAGAGCGCGCTGATCTATTTCCTGGTGAATGCCATATCGATACTCATGAGACGCTTGCAGAATCGCTATTCGAATTGATTTCTTCCTTACAGGGCGCGGTACAATTAGCACCTTGTGATGCATACTTGGCTGATGAAAACTTATTCTCCAAAATCCGAGGTGTACCAATAGATGATGTAGGCAATAGGCAGCCATTACTAGCGAGATTTGACAGTAAAGATGAGTTGATTCAATCGCCAAAAATCTCAGAGATGTTTCAAAACATCCCATCTTGTGAAGGTGGAATCAAAGCAAGAAATATCAACACGCCTGAAGAATTCAAGGAGATTCAATCCTTCCTTCGCTAAGTTTGTCGATTACTGAAGGATATAGAACGTGTTCTAATCGTTTGACTTTCTCGGCCAGAGAATCTTCATCATCATCAGGACTTACTTCGACTTCAGCCTGGTCAATAATTGGACCAGTGTCCATTCCACTATCAACAAAGTGAACCGTGCATCCCGACTTACTGACGCCTGATGCAATTACATCTCTGTGTGCGTGCGCCCCAGGGAAATCCGGCAATAGAGACGGATGGATATTCAGAATCCTTCCCGCCCATGGTGCCACAAAAGAAGGCGTCAGTAGTCGCATGTATCCTGATAAGATTACAACCTCGACTCCATGATCTGCAAGCACTTCGTCAACTTCTTTTTCATGAGCAATTCGTCTTTGCTCCCTGTTTTGAATATCCGGTAAAGGAACTGCAACCGCAGTAACTCCAAGGGCTTCAGCTTTAGACAAACCAACTGCATCAATTCTATCACTAATGACAACATTTGTGACGTGCAAACAATCCTTGTTCTGCTGATGGCGGAGGAGTGCTTCCATTCCCGAACCTGAACCAGATATCAGGACTGCGAGACGTAAAGGGTCCTCGACAGTACCCTTTCTCGGAAGATTCCATGCCTCTGGCATATTCGATGCGAGTGTGTATTCGCCAATATTCCTTCGGCTATGCAAATACTACCTTTCATATTCGCGAGGCTAGAGGATTATACATGGCAGAGAGGCTCAAGACTGTCGACGAGATAGTTGCGAAGTATGCTGTCGTAAGCAATCCCGTGAAGAGTAAAATTTACGTTGGATTTGGTTCAATTTTCGTTATCTTTGCGATAATTGGGATTTGGATACCAGGGTGGCCGACCGTATCATGGGCAGTTCCTGCTGCGTTCCTATTTTCGCTTTCGAATGAGAGGCTGTTTAGATGGACTTTAACTAACAAATTCTTCGGGCCGTCTCTGTTCGAGTACTACGCAACTGGAAAAACGCTACCAAAGCACGTCAAAATCATAATTGCTTGCATGATTGGTTTAATGACTACAGCATCAGCATATTTCGTTTGGTATGTATCAACAAAAGGCGATGGTACACTATTCGATGTGTCTTCTTGGAATGGTGCTGATAAATACGCATTTGGCTCCCTAACGATTATCGCAGTAGGACTAATGGGAATTGCGTATGTTTTGACAATGGTCAAATCGAGAGGCAGCATCAGTGCCTGAACAATCTGTGGCCTGTAAATAGCATGGAGATTCCTCTTGCATTAGCCTCATCGATTACTTCCTGATCTCTAATCGAGCCTCCGGGGTGAACAATTGCGGCTGCTCCAGCCTCTGCTGCTTGCTCAATTCCATCCTTGAATGGGAAAAAGGCGTCACTTGCTAAAACGCAACCCTTACCTCTTTCTCCTGCCCTTCTAGCAGCGATTCTAACCGCTTCAACGCGGCTTGTCTGTCCTGGCCCTATGCCTACGGTTGCTAAGCCTTGAACCATCACAATGGCGTTTGATTTAACCTGTTCACAAACCCTTACTGCGAATTTCATGGACGCAATTTGCTCTTCGGTTGGTGCTACATCTGTTACAACCTTGGCTTTGCCCCAGTCGATTACCGGTGCTTCCTCTGTCTGTATTAGCCATCCACCTTCAATCGGCTTGCGTACTGTCTTTCTTGGAAGGGGGGCTAGTCGATTGTTTGGTGAATTAATTGTGAGAATTCTGCGATTTCTCTTCTCCATCAAAATTTCTTTTGCTCCTTCTTCATACCCTGGAGCCATCAATACCTCGACGAATAGTGGCCCTAGGGCATGTGCAAATTCAACGGTTACCGGTTCATTGACACAGATGATTGAGCCGAATGCGCTTTCTGGATCGCTAGCCAATGCAGCCTCGTAAGCCTCTAACTGTGTCTTTCCAAGTGCGGCTCCACATGGATTGTTGTGTTTTACAATCACACAAGCATGAGGTGTTTCTGGCCATTCGTCGGTGGATAGAGAGCGGCATAATCTGAGAGTTGCATCAGCGTCTGAATAATTATTGTAACTCATCGCCTTATTTCCTTCTACTTTTGCGGTGACCAGGGTTTCACCTTCAACTGCCCCAGGGTCGACGTATAGTGCCGCTGCTTGATGCGAATTCTCTCCATATCGAAGATGCAGTTTTCTGTGTGCTGCAACAGTCATTGTAGCAGGAAGACGTCGAGATTGTTCTTCGGTATCATCGCTTTCTTCGGGAAGACCGTTCCATCTGCCGGCTAACTCGTTCGAGATTGCTGAATCATAGGTAGCAGTGTGCTCATAGGCCTTTAGTGCAAGATTTCTTCGAGTTTCCAAAGAGACGTTTCCTGACTTTAACTCTTCAATAATTGAAGAATAATCTTCGGGATTGCATGCGATTACAACGTTGAGATGGTTCTTTGCTGAGGCACGAACCATGGTAGGTCCGCCGATGTCGACCATCTCGAGTAAATCCAAGTCATCTAATGGTGGTTTAATCGCTGCAGCATCGCTAAATGGATACAAGTTACAGGCAACTATCTCTATCATTGGATATCCCAAGTCTTTGAGGCCTTGAGCGTCTTCTTCCTTTTCCAGTCTACACAACAGAGGACCGTGAATTGCAGGGTGAAGAGATTTCACTCTCCCATCGAAAATTTCTGGGTGTCCAGTTACATCTGATACTCCAATTACATCCAAGCCTGCTTCGCGTAATTTACGAGCAGTTCCACCAGTTGAAACCAGTTCATATCCGAGGCTGTCCAAGCCTTTTGCGAACTCAATAATTCCAGTTTTGTCGTACACAGAAAGTAGTGCGCGCGGACGAGATAACGGCTCCATGTGTGGTACCCGTTAGGAAATGTATCCGGGTCAGTCTCATGAAGGTGCCGACTCAGTCGCCTCTAGCAGAAATTACCTGGTCAACCCTCAATAAACCGCAAGCAGACTCGCAAGCAGCCGATATTGAATGTTCGATAGTGTATGTCGGCAACCAAGCAGATTCGATTTCTCCGGGTTTGCCAGACTGTGTAATTCCACTGTTGATTTTACCGGATCTGTGAAGGGAACGTAACTCTAGTAGAGAGTCTATTTTGTCCTCGCCAGCGTTAGAAGTGAGGGCTGAAGGAATTCCTTCTAGGGCGCGAGCAAAGGCTTCCATTGCTAATCTTTCTCGACCAGGATTTCTCTCAGCAGCCTCTCGGACTTTGAGAGACGCAGCCATGTGCAGGCTGCCTCCTCCAAGAATAATTGAGTCGTCCTCCTTTGCCATACAAGTAGAACGTAATGAATCAAAGAGACCTCTAATCGTCTCTTCTGCAGCTACTCCATCGGTTCCACCAACCTGTATTGTTACAATACCCGGGTTTTCACCCACATCGATTGTTAGCCTTTCTTTTACACCCTCTGCGCCTTCCAGTCTTTGGTGTTCCAATCCTGCGATTTGTCCCATGCAAGAGGATATGTCATCAATGTGGTCGCAAAGTTGGGCTCCACACGCTTCTGCGATGTCTTCTGCCATCGGTTTTTCCAAAGACGGCATGGCAAAAATTCCTGAATCTGCTAAAGAGTGTAATACTCTAGAATCGATGCCCTCTGCACAGAAAACTACCTCTGCGCCACTCGATTTTACTTTACCAATGATCTGTTCGATTTTGTTTTGCTCAGCGTCTATGAATTTCTCGTATTGCTCTGGAGTGCTTATTTCAATCTCCGCTGCAACCACAGAATCTTCAATTTCTAAAGGACAGGACAGTACTGCAACTTTAGATGCCCCAAGGCTCTTTGGCATTCTTTCTAGGGGCAGTCTCTTTTCGATGATCAATCCGGGAATCAAAACTGAGCTTGCGGGTGTTCCTTCGCCCGCTTTCGCCATTCGAACTCGTTCATAATCGCTGTCAGGAATCATCCTTACTGCTTGGGAAATCAGTTTTGACAGATGACCAAGGGCTCCTTCAGTTGAGCGCCCGACTAGAGATGTTCTAGCGACCTGTTCCAATCTGTCTCCAACAGACTCTGCCCTCGAGTCGATTTCTTCGAGAGTGGTCTTTAGAGCGAGTTCGAATCCCTTGACCAGGATTAGGGGATGTAATCCTCTCTCTAGTAGTCTGCCAGCTTCACTCATCAGTTCACTAGCGAGTAAAATGCAACCGGTAACGCCATCGCCACAAGCGTTCTCTTGGCTTTCAGCAAGGCTTACGAACGCCTTTGCAGCAGGGTGTTTAACCAATAATTCTGCTACGATTTTGGCTCCATCATTTGTTACGGCTGCTTCACCATTGGTTTTGTACAACATTTTGTCCAATCCATTTGGACCAAATGTTCCTCGCAGGACGTTACCAAATGCGATGGCTGCGCCTACTAGTTTCTGCGTAACACCAATGCCGCTAGTAACCGAGGTCGAGGAATTAGTAATCCTGACCGGGGCGGTTCCAGAGCCATCTGGTGCCTGTGCCATGATTAGGCGGGAATGTCGCGCCTTCATCAATCCATCTTTTACCTAATCAACAAAAATATCCAGAAGGCTGAGCACAAACCTAGCAATAGAGTTGTCCATTTTAGGTGTGCTAATGCATGTGCTGGAAGTGAATTTTCAGCGTCAATTAATTTTCGTGATTCCTTTTCAGATGTCTCTCTTTGGCCTACCGACCAAGCGCTTGCTGCAACTCCACCTGTAACTATTGCCATAACTGCAAAGAGGATAGTTGTGGACACAGTTGCAAATCCTTGATTGTAAACATCGAGTTTTGCCGGTCCAAGTAGTACTGCCAAAGCCGGCATAATTGGAAGATAGTATGATAGAAAGATGCTAACTGCGCTATGTTTGTTGGGTTCTTGATCGATTGAAGTGTTCTCGTGCCTCCAGACAAAATGCCAACCTGCCCAGTCAGCAAAAATAGTCATCACGCTGGCTGAGAAGGTCAGCAATAGTGATGCGGGCATGCTCGGTCAAAGGGGTCGTGCATTCAAGAGATTGCCGGAATGAAATCTTTCATCGTCGGCGTTTCTTAGATTTCCTTCCTCTCTTTGAGTACTCCCAAGCTTTGGATTCGCGTGCTCTACGTTCAAGTGTCTCATAGTTGTCTTCAACAGGAACGTGTACGTCGTCAGGCATTTCTGCAAATGAGGATACTGAAAGTTTCATTCCGCCTAACTCATCTTGTAGGTCTCGGATATTTTCTCCTCCTTTTCCAATAAGGGTTGCAACAACGCCTTTCGGGGCGTAAATTTCAGCAGAATTAGAACCTGTTATCTTGACGCCGCAGGAAACCCCGACCCAGTCTCTAATCTTCTTGATTAGTTGGTCTCTTGCTAGGGCCGCCATTGGTGAAATTCCGTTACCAGACCTTGTTCCATCTACAGGAACGACGGCTATTTCAGAGCCGAATGCGAACATTTCGTGTGTGATTTTGCCGCTAGGGAATTCGACCACTTCGATAACCGGCCGGGCAAGTTCTTCCTGCATTCCGCTTGGTGGCTTTACCGTCATTCTGAGTTCCAAAACCTGCTGGATTTGTCCAGACTCAACGTGGAGAATTGTGTCTAGAACTTGGCTAACTAGACCCAATTCAACCTTACCGATTAGTCTCTGAATTGCTTCTAGTGCAGAGTTTGCGTGAGTTACTCCCAGTAGGCCCACACCAGCAAGTCTGACGTCTGCAAATATTTCGAAATCCCTCGCCCTTCTAACTTCATCAAAAATCACGAAATCTGGACGAACTAGGAAAATTATCTCCGCTGTTTTCTCCAAATCTCCTTCCAGTGGAGCGTATTGTGTGATTCTGTTTGCAAGTTGCAAGTCTCTTGGCGCCTCCATTGTTTTGACCATAGCCCCGACGTCTTCATCCAAATACTCAGCAATAGCTTGAGCAAGAGTTGTTTTTCCTGAACCCGGACGGCCACAAATGAAGACTCCCCTATGGTGGTCTGAAAGTCTTGAGATCAATTTTGGATCTATCTCATAATCGCCTAAGGATAGTTTTGCCACAGGGCGTACAATCGTTATCTCTCTTGCATCTGCAAAAGGAGGCCATGCACAAGAAATTCTCAAATCACCTAGTTGGACAACCTGGCATCCCTTACGGTCAATTTCGAGAAAGCAATCTGAACGGTCACGATTTTCGTCAACAAGTGTTAGAATCTCTTCTTGTAGAGATTCTAGACGCAGAGTGTCCCAACCGCCATCATCAGCGCCTTCTACATCTGCAAGTCTGAGGTCACCTATTCCTCCGGCCTTTGTTCTAGGCGGGCAGTCTGCCTTCAGGAACAAAGTGTGAACGTCGTCTTCTAACAGGTTCTCAAGAATCTCGGGAAGATCTGGATGACTAGAGAAGGTTGCCATGCACTCCGGTGTGCGTGCGTAGTCCTTGACCCTTCGCTATCAAACCCTAGCTGGTTCTAGGGAATAATAAGTCCACCACAGGTATCCAGTGGTCAATGCGCAAATGACGATTCCTGGTCCAACAGGCATGCCGATGGCTGTGCCCAGGACAACCAGAATCCAAGTACAGACGATGAAGGAAACGATGGACAGGATTCTTGCTCTGTCCATACCAAGGGTTAGTTTCAGTTCGTCCCATCGAATTGCTGACCAAACTAGGACGAATCCAAGGATGTATACGCTTGTGAAAATCATAGCGTAAAACATCGAATCTGTGATGTAGTAATTGAACAGAACTCCACCAAGTGATGTAGTCCATAATTTCTTGATTGGGTCATCGAATCTTGTCAGCAAGAGCAGTGCTGAGGCAAGGCCTACAATCAAGAATAGAGGGTTCGAAGATGCAAATGAATCGATAACGCCCGAAAGCTCTGGCAGAGGCTCTAGAACGAATAGCGGTTCGGAATCTTCGGGTGATGCTGCGCCGGCCATGATGTGGGCGAGACGTATTGGATTCTTCAATGTGGCCGTGGAATTGATAATTTCTGTATCGCTCTTTCAGTCCATCTTACCCCTCTTAGGGCAGATCCATAATCGGGTACTGGAGTCCATGTTTTACCTGAATTGAAATTGTCAATATTGGAAATCATGTGCAATAATTCTGCTTCTAGTGGAGAAATGTTCGTTGCGCAGTCTACCTCGGTTTCTACCCCGTCGGAAATGACAACTGCTTTGTCGTGTATATCCAAATCAAATCTCAATGTAGCACTCGAGCCTACAACTGTAACCGAGCGGCGCTCCTTGCTCGCATTCCAAGCTACGTCAATTAGTGCTTCAATCCCATGGGGGAATTCCAATGCTACTCTCGCTTCGATTTCATCGCCCTCTGTGTTCACTGCGCTAGGCTCGGATTCGCTCATTAAGTGGCACATCAAATCAATTGCATGAACTCCAAGTGATTCAATCACGTTGCCATTTTCTGGAGCGGAGCGCTCTGTTCTTCTTACGAACCTTAAGGACTGTAATCGACCCAATTCTCCGTTGTTTATCATTTGGTTCGCCAGAGCCACTGCTGGATGGAAGCGTAGCAACAATCCGACACCTAGAATTCTCCCATTTTCACGTGCAGATGCGATTACTTGTGCAGCCTCAGATTCACAGCAACCTAACGGCTTTTCAACAAGAACGTGGTATCCGTTTGAGATTAATTTTTGCGAGTGTTCCGAGTGTAGATCTGAAGGGGTTGCAATTACTACAAAGTCTGCCTCTACGCCATCCATTGATGATTTCGTTACATCGGCTAATATCGCTGCATCTCTAGCTTGCTTTGAAATATCGACAACGGTAATGTGATTCACAAGTCCTTTGTTTCTAAGATTTGCAAGAAGTTTGAGATGATTCCTGCCCCAGCGGCCACATCCGAGCAAGGCAACCTTGAGCATGAGGAATCAACCTCTAATTTCAGTCTACAGAGGAGTCCTCTGCTTCAACTTCTTCACTTACTGTTTTTGGCTCGGTTGTCTCGACTGTGACCAGTTGAACGCTATCTACTTCTTCCAGTGAATCAAGATGTGTTACCGTGACACCAGCATGGGAGATTGCGTAGATGTAATCGCCCATGAAAATCGACCTTCGTATATTGTAGGAATTCCACCAATAGTTATCCTCTGTTTCATAGAATTTAGAGTGGTTAACTTCTCCATGAATTTGCATTTCATCCTCGGAGATGTTTATGATTACCAATTTACTGACCCACTGGTAATCATAGTGGTAATGACCATCTTCGTCGTAGTGGTAATCATAACGATAGGTATTCATTGGAACTGCAAGCATACCCTTTGGCTCCCAATATTGGAATGCTTTGTGTTCCCAAGTTGCTTCAGACCATGCCCAAGACCAGCCCTCATCGTCTGGGTTTTCAACAGGGGCAATAGAGAGGGTTTGGGTCTCTGTCGGGTCTGAGAAGTTTGAGACATCGAATAGGGAAAGGCGGGTATTACTCCAATCAAGACCGAGTCCAGTTTCTTCGTCAGCAGGCCCGAGTCCAATCGATAGAATTGCATCGTCTGATAGCGGATGGATGTATGTCGATACTCCAGGCACTTTCAGTTCTCCCATTATTGTTGGAGAGGTTGGATTAGAGAGGTCTATTGTCCAAAGTGGGTCGATGTTTTCGAAAGTAACGATATATGCCCTGTCTCCAACAAACCTAGCAGACCAGATGGTTTCGTTGTAAGCGATTCCGTCAATTCTTCCCATCTCCAAAAGACTGGTTTTTCCAGACTCTGCGTCCAATGCTAGTGCCAGAGTGATTACGTGATTTTCCATCGGTTCTGGATTGGACATCCACCAGCGCCCCCATTGTCCGGTAGTTGTAGCAACTCTGACTATTCCCTCATATTCAGAAATCGAAAATTGGTCTAGAATTGTTCCATCGACTCTGCCTGAACCAGAGTAAACCGTTTCGCCGGCTTCACTAATGTCAAAGACGTGAATGTTAGTAGATTCCATCATGTCGTCATTACCCCAGAACCACCAAGTGTCCCAAGCGTTTTCTGTGATGATTAAAGTATCCTGAGATGCGTAAACTAGCGGCCAATTTCCAACGATGTGATCTGCTTCAAATTCTAAATCTTCAGATATCAAATCGATTGTGAAAATACTGGTGTATCCGCTGTTCATAGAACCTTGAGGTGCAGCGAAATCTGAGCAGTCTTCGCCGCTCATGTGATGTGTGATGATGTCTTCTCCAATTCTCTCGTGTACTTGAGGAAGCAAATCTTCTAAGGTTAATTCTTCCATCAATTCTGAGTTGTGCTCCATCGCATCTTGTGCTGCAACTTCTCGCATGTTTCTACGCTCTTCCTCAGAATAATCTGCACTCCAGTAGTTATCTGGGTAAGTCAACCAAGTTCGCAAATCTGGAATGTTCATCCAAGAATGTGTAACAGCTCTAACGGTGCCTGCAACTTCTCTTGCAGTCATGTAATAGCCTTCGATGTATAACTCTCTGTCAACTTCAGGATTTGAGGAATCTGAAACGTTGTATACGGTAAACTTGGTCAATGAGTTGGTTCTCCAACCATACCAATCTCCACTCCAACCCATGGCATCTTGTAGTGGGTCATTATCTGCAATGTTCCAACTTGATACTGAGGATACAACAACAAGGCTGTCGTTGTTTAGCATCATTGCGACTGGGCTTCCTTGTACTTCTGTAGTCGATGCATGCTCAATTTCACCAAATTCAGGAACATCCATTATGTGCAAAACTCCGTTGTCTACAAAGAATATATTGTAGCCATTTGTCTTTACGAAGTCGGCTTCATCCACTCCCTGTTCCTGATTGTTTGTTCCTGAATAATCAACACCTTCCTTCCTAGCGGTTGGCGGAGGTGATGATGATGTAGAACCGCCACCATCCATCGCCATCTCCGCTGAATCTTCCATCCATATTCCACCGCCCCAGTAATACTGTTCTTCGACAGCTTGCAGTAGGCTGGTTCTTGCTTCCTCTTCTATGCTGATTTTGAGTGCAGTCTCCAATTCTAAGCAATCGGAATAGATTTGCAAGTCGGGAGAGCCAATTGACCTCTTTGTAATGTCGCCGAGGTCTATCTCGACTAATTCATACTCGTCCTTTCCATCATCGGCTAAGCCTATACATCCGGATGTTGCCATTAATGCCACAAGAAAAACAGCAAGTGTTGGACTTTTCACACGACTTCCCATAAGTAGCGCTGGCCGTACTGATATAATTTAACAATGGTCAGATGATTCGACAAATTACCCATGATAATATGAATGAGCGGCGCTCGTGGTTGGTCTGATGACGAGTTCTAGCATCAATCCTGTAAAGAAATGGGTTATGCGCCAATATTGGCGAATGCAGCAATCTCAATCTATCATTTCACTGGGTTTGCTTGGCTCTACGTTAACTCTACTTTTGTGGGATTACGTTAGTTGGAGATTTTCTGATAAGTGCGATGAAGGATTTTGTTTCAGTGACTCTGTCCTAGGAATTCCATCGACTTACATCGGCCTTCTAAGCATCTTTACTGGACTTATTCTGATCGTATTGTGCGTTGGTTATCTCTACGACAGAGTATTCTCCCTATGGACTGCACAAAGAAGCGTAGATTTCGAAAGAAATCCGTTTTGGACATATGCATTATCTCCTATGTTCATGATGAACATGGCAATGACTGCTGAAAATCTGAAACGTAATTCACCTGATGATGAAGAATTGCAGGCGCAAATGGACTGGGTTCTAGGATATTGCAAACAAAATGCTGACTCGGAAATTTGGGCGAGAACTGTCCAACACTGGGATAAGCACCTTTCCGAAACCCCAACATTCTGGTTCCTTGATGAAGAGATTATGTCAAAAGCCAGGTCCCAGAAAATTGAGGATGAGAGTTAATGGGGGTTGAAATCGAGAGGCGTTTCCTCGTTGATGGACGCTACGACAAGCCTTGGCGAACGGGGAATCAAAGTGATATGAACCAGCACTACCTCTCCAATGTTAGCCACATAGATGGGAAAATCCTGTGGCAGGGAATACAACTAGTCGAAGAAGATGGAGTTCTTGAAAACCTGACAACTTGGAGAATTCGTTTGAGTGATGATAAGGCCACTCTTACCGCAAAGGGCAGGAGAATTGGTGCCACTGCAACTGAATATAACTGGGATGTGCCTATAGAAATATACGATTCTTTACCACTGGATGGCCTTCCATCAGTTAAGAAAATCAGACATTACTGGAATGGAGAAGATGGTCTCCTTTGGGAAGTTGACGAATATGAAGGGTCAATTTCTGGACTTATTATCGCAGAGGTTGAATTAGAGTCTGAAGACCAAGAAGTGATCTTGCCAAACTGGTTAGGACTGGAATTAACCCACCTGAAAGGTTGGTCAAATGCTTCTCTCTCAAGTATGATTAAGGATTCAGAACTAAGTTAATTCTTTGAATGTCCTCGTTTGATAATGAAGGATGAACCGGTATCGCTACCAAACGAGATGATACGTCTTCGCATACCGGTAGGTCCACATTATGCTGATGATGCTTAGCGTAAACTTCGTGTTTGTTGCAAGGTATTGGATAGTGGACTCTGGCATCGATGCCTGCTGAATCGAATTTTGAAATCAACTCATTTGGATTTTCAGAAAGGATGCACAACTGATGCCATGCATGTTCTGCGTTATCTCTCAATTTCGTAGAGTGATTAATCGATTTCGAGTTTGCTCGGCGCTGGTTAGTCCACTTTTCTAAGTGATTCAATTGGACCCTTCCAATTGCTGCTGAAACCTCACTCATCCGCAAATTTGTTCCTAATTCAATCGATTCCAACATCGTGTTTCTACCGTGGTCAACAACTCTAGACATTTTTTGTGCTAAGTCTGCTCGAGTAGTAGTAATCATTCCGCCCTCTCCTCCTACAGCCATGTTCTTTGATGGGAAGAATGAGAAGCAAGCAATATCTCCTATTGCGCCTGCCTTCACACCATTTAGAGTTGCTCCGTGTGCTTGAGCTGCATCTTCAACTAGCGCAATATTATGCCTCTCACATATTTCCTTCAGTCTAGGAGAAAAAGTTTGACCAAAGATATGAACTCCGATTACAGCCTTCGTTCTATCTGTGATTTTTGCCTCTACGTCGTCCGGGCATATGCACCAAAAATCCTCTTCAATATCTGCAAAAACAGGTGTAGCACCAACCAAACTGACAGATGTTGCCGTTGCGATAAATGTCATTCCTGGAACGATTACCTCGTCTCCTGGGCCTATATCCAACAATCTCATTGCTGCCCAGAGCGCTGCAGAACCGCTTTGACAAGGTACCGCGGAAATCGCACCACACCACTGTGCAAACTCCTCACCGAATTTTCTCGCTTGTGGGCCCTTTACCCATCTGCCACTAGATAGTGCCTCGATTGCAGCTCTTTCGCATTCCTCGTCCCAGTAGGGCTTTGCTAGAGGAATGCGCTCCATGGCCCGGCGAAAAGGTTCGCACCCTTGAGTGTGTCCCGCCCACGTAGTGGGCGTAGTCAGACTCAAGAGGGTAAGCAGTGTTGGCCGGCTTATGTCCGACGAGGATTCTCTTGGTTTGAGAGACCTAGTCGATGACATCCTTGAATCTCCAAAGCCGTCCCGAAAAAAGAAAATCAAAGCTAAAGGGATGTTACTTGGTGAAAGACGAGACACTGGGGAGATTATCCAAATCGACAAGATGGTTCTAGCAAGGCACGCCGCTATGCTAGGTTCTACAGGTTCTGGAAAAACTGTGATGGCAAAGTCGGTGATTGAAGAGGCTGCTCTGGCAGGAATTCCTGCATTAATTTTGGACCCTCAAGGAGATTTGGCTAGGCTAGCATTAGCAATCGATGAAAACGATTTGGCAGAACAAGGCGGAGAAGTTGACAGAATGAAGAAGTTGATGTCCACCATGGAAGTTAGAATTTGGACACCTCTTCGCAGTAAAGGACTGCCATTGTGTATTGACCCTTTTCGCTCCCCTCCTGCTGACTTAGATCCCGAAGAAGCAATCACTGCATGGGATATGGTGGCTGCAGGTTTCAGTAATCTTGCTGGTTTCGATGTTGAGAAAACCCAAGGTAAAGTCGTCAAACCTTTCCTCTATGAAATTCTTGTAAACGGAACCAGATTAGGTCTAGACGTTGGTGATTTCAGAGGTCTGGCCAAAGTGGTTAGAGAGCCCCAAGAGAACTTCACAAGAGCGCTCTATCCTGAGGCTTTTATCGATGTAGAAGACGATGAGGATAAGCCTGAAATTCCTACTTGGGAAGAGATAATGTTCGAGCATGGGCTTCGTGATTACAATGAAATGTTACCCAAATCTACTAGAAACGATTTGGCAAGAAGGCTTTCAGCATTTAGCAGCGGAGTGAATCAATTGCTGTTTTCAAACGGCGTTCCAATTGACATTGATTCGTTTTGTGAACCCGCAATGCCTGGCAAAGTTCCACTAAACATTGTATACCTAAATACTATTCAGGATGAAGCGCAGAAGCAATATTTCGTTCAGGAATTGGCTCGCGAATTGTATGATTGGATGTTAACCCAACAACCTGCTGAAGGTGAATTGAAACTTCTTTTCTTCATGGATGAGGTAGCACCTTACCTGCCGCCACATCCAAGAAATCCCCCTGCTAAAGACCTGATTAAACTTATTTTCAAACAGGCAAGAAAATACGGTGTTGCGTGTGTTCTAGCAACTCAAAACGTGTCCGATGTTGATTACAAAATTCTAGCCCAAGCAAACACCACTTTCATCGGTAGGTTCACTCAACCACAAGATGTTGAGAAAGTAAGACACCTGCTGAAGGAAAGTGGAGGCGACCAAGACCTCGTAAAACAACTTCCAACACTTGGACCTGGACAATTCCAAATGGTAGCACCTGACGTAGACCCTGCGCCGATTCCAATCCAATGTAGATGGTTGTACACAGACCATGGTGCCCCTTTGAACGAAGACCAAGTTGACGAAGTAACAACCCCTGAAATCAGAGCATGGGCTAAAGCGAGAAGTGCTGGTAAAGGCAGAAGTCGTGGCAGAGGTGCTGCTGCTGCTGCGGCCCGAGGCTCAAAATGGACTGGAAATGATGAGCAAGATGCTGAAGGCATTGTTGAGTCGGCCCGCCTCAAATCAGTGGGTGGAATGACTGCTGCTGCCCAAGGAGTGGTTGACGATTCTGCGTTCGAAGTCCGATTGATGGGTGGCCTAGCGGTTCTCAAGGATGGAAGAGATCCGTTGTATGTCA
>CAXPMI010000024.1:0-18296 GCA_964218365.1 Candidatus Poseidoniaceae archaeon | reverse complement strand
TTACCACAGTCGACTGCGACTTTGACAGGTCTAGCCAATTTACCAGTCGAAGCTACAATCGCTTCTAGATATGTGTCCTCGTGTGGGTGGTCAATTGCTTCACCTGCGCCTTCTGTGAAATTTCCATCAAGGAATACGTCTTTCAATTCTTGAATCTCTTCACCTGCAAGAGGCAAAGTTCCTCTGCACATTTTGAAGCCGTTGTGGGTTGGCATAGGAAGGTGAGATGCAGTAACCATCACTCCTCCATCCACCGGTAAAGTCCAACATGCATGGTATAAGCAACCTGTTGAAACAATTCCCAAATCTAGGACTTTGACGCCTGAATCGACAAGTCCTTGAATCAAGTTTGAAGCATAACCAGGGCTGGATTTTCTAATATCCCTGCCCACAGCAAACGATTCGCATTCGAGGTATGTCGCCATTGCTCTACCTAGTCTGTACGCGAACTCATCGGACAACTCTTCTCCAGAAAGTCCACGAATGTCGTAGGCTTTGAAGCAATGAGTTGGCCACTCTCCCATGCACGGGCGTGAGAGTCTTTTCCTATGACTTCATCTCCTAGTTAGGAATGATATTGTTAGACCAATAGTAAGGAAAATTCCCCACTCAAAAAGCACACCATTCCACCAAGCGACAGCAGTTAGCGCAGACAGAATTGGAAGACTGATTTTCAATAACTTAGGCCACGTCATCAACCCTTCAGGGGCATTTTCTAGATATGGCGTTCCCGGCATTATAACCACTCAACAACAGTTAGTATCTATTGCTTGAACAACAATTTCGACCTTTGCTCCCGCTGGTAGCGCGCCTGCTTCAAATGCGGCTCTTGCAGGTTTGATATCCATTGATTCTACCCAGGCACCGTAAACTTCGTTCATTGCTTGGAAGTCTCCAATGTCGTCCAGTAGAACCTGAGCGAAACAAACAGCATCTTTTGTTACTCCAGCTGCAGCAAGTAGCGCATCGATTTTCGCTAGTGCTCCAGCGGTTTGGGATGCTGTATCGTCTCCCGCCTCAACATCGATTTGACCTGATAGCCAAATTACTCCACCGGATTTGACCCCGGGTGTGTAAGGGCCGTACAACTTCGAGCCAGGAACACTAATCGCTTTCTTCTCCATATCCATATGCACCAAACGGTGGCACATCAAAATAGCCCGTCATTGTCGACTGTTTATGTCGACTGGCTGGGTAATAGACCACCCTGCCCATGCAAGGCTGCTGGCTCCGATAATGCGAGAGTTATCCAAGCCAAATGATGTCATTATTGCATGCGAGCGACAAGAAGTCCGTGCTATGCTAGAACATGGCGACGGCCATCTACCTCGAAGGAGAACGGTCTGGGTTCCTAGACCGGTTGGTGAGGGGAGATTTCGTAAGGCTTGGAAGAGGAGTCGAATTTCGAAAAAGGCTCTGAAATTGGTAGACAAAGTAGTTTCAGTTGGTGCACCAATCGAATTGAGGGTTGCACCCCGAAAGGCACGACGTATCTACATCACTGATACGGAAATTAACCACACAGCACACAAATTAGCAAATCCAACAGATATCATCATTCCCACACATTTCATCGATTCATTGGCAGGTTCTTTGATGAAGAAGAAGTCTAAATTCTACAGGATTGACGGCTTGCACGGCCACGTGCATCTTCACCCACATATGCGACCAATGTCTGTTTGCCAGCCCCCAAAAGTGTTGGTTAGAAGACTGATTGGAAATGGAATTCACGATGCCGAGGAAGTTACCTCAATTCCTAATGATTGGCTAGATGGTTTGGACATAACAAACGCTGATGAGAATCAATACGAAGATAATCCATGGGATTTGACTACCAAAATTTCGCAGATGAATGGAGTGATTACTCAATCGGTCACATTGGCAAGTGAGGCTGTTTTGCTCGGTGTTCCAGCGCTACTAGTTAGTAAGGCAAAGAGAGGCTTTCTCGACAGGCTTGTCAACGAGGGATACCCGTTGTTCATTGCAAAAGAAGCGGACGAATCGATACTTGCAGCATGGCTAGCTGGATTACACCTAACCGATGCGCTAGAGGAACCAGACTGGCCAAACACTAGATCAGAATTAATTGACCTCATTAAGGATTGAAAGGTGGTCACCTGCCATCTCGTTGACTTCAGAAATTTTGTACCAACTTGCACTTGCAGCATCATCTCCGGCTGTTGGCTCTCCATCTGCAGATACAAGATATGCCAACGATACAATATGCCCTCTAGGGTCTCTTGTCGGCTTTCCTCTAACACACAAAATCTTGACAACTTCTCCATCAATTCCACACTCTTCCTTGAGTTCACGAATTACAGATTCCTCAGGGTCCTCTCCCTTATCTACAAAACCACCGGGGAATGCAAGCATTCCTTTCCAAGGATCTCTTCCTCTAGTTATGAGCAGAACCTCATCCCCTCGAATTACAACTGCGTCAACGGCTAGAGATGGCTTAGGCCATTGACCACATTCATCACAACTTGGCATTTCATTCACCAAATCTACGCTTGCGTGCCTGGTATGTTTGAATCGCTTTCAGCAATTCTTTCTTTGAGAAAGAAGGCCAGTAAACATCTGTGAAATACAATTCAGTATACGCCATTTGCCAAAGGAGGAAATTTGAGATTCTTTCTTCTCCTGATGTTCTGATGACTAGGTCTGGGTCTGGCATATCTGCGGTATACAGTCTGCGGCTGACTTCCTCTTCGTCGATTGATTCGAGGGACAAATCGCCGGTTGCATGATCTTCAGCAATCGATTTTATCGCTCCAATCATTTCCTCTCTACTGCCATATGCAAGGCAAACAGTGAAGGTAAAATCATTGTAATCTGCGGTTTTATCTTCAGCATATGTGATTGCTGCATTTACAGATTCAGGCAGTAATTCTCTGCGTCCAATAATCTGAACTTTGACTTTGTTTTCATGGATTCTTTCATCGTCAGCAATATCTTTCAGTCCTTCGATGTAAAGGTCAAACAAGCCTTTCAATTCCTTTTCTGGTCTGTTGAGATTTTCAGTTGAAAGGGCGTAAACCGTGAAGTAATGGATGTTCAATTCTAGAACCCAATCAAGAACTTGCTCGAGTTTCATTTTACCCATTTTGTGACCTAAGCCTGTTTGTAGAGCCTTGGACCAAGCAAATCGTCTATTGCCGTCCATGATAATTGCAAGGTGATTCACTTTCTCTTGGTGTTCCTTTACCTCACGCAGTAGTTTTGCCTCGACTGCGGAACCCAAAACGTCACCAAGGCGATTACTGATACCCATATAATCGCCCCCTCTATCTCTCCGATTCACTTCAACCGTTTGAGTTAATCCCCACCGGCCCCTCGGCTCTAAACATGGAGTCCCGTCCTTGGTGGCCAAAGGGTATCGCCCTGTCACATAGTGAAGACTCCATAACCACTTCATGGGGCACCTTGCCGCTACATGTCCCCGAAGTTAGCTTGGAGTGGTGGAATGCAATGGAAGGCACTTGGGGAGAGTGGCCCAAGGCAGAAAAGATGGAACTTCAGAGTGAGAATCGTACCGGTATGTGGTATGATATTGGAGAATTCAAGGCTCTAATAATTCCTATTCCAACTGGAAAACAGTCCTCACGTTTATGGAGAAATCCTCAACTTAGAGCCTCACTGGAAAAGCACCTCCAATTGCCAATCGCAGGTTTAGATAAGGATGGGGACCACATTCTTGTCTATCCAAAAGAAGAGCCACGTGAGGTAACAGCGAAGTCACTTGCAGGATTACACAATGCTCTCATCGCTGGAAATTGGAGCACTCCTCAAGACGAATATGGTTGGAATGACCGACTAAAGAAAGTCGAAGACACGCTGAAGACAAGTACACTCTGGAGAGCTCCTCATAGTTACAACACAATCGGCATTCCTAGAATTGAATTAGATGGCATGATGCCAGTTCCGATTCCTCTAAGCGAGTATATTCTGTGGAAGAAAGATACCAATCTACCAATGATCCGTCAAGTCATGAAACACGGGGTCATGCTTGAGTGGAGAGATTTGATTCTGAAGAGATATTGTGGTGAAGATGTTATGAGAACTGCTACAGGAGGAATAGCACACATCATTTACGACTTGAAGTTACTAGAAAAAGCAGAAGCAACAGCATTCGATTTAGATTCGAAAGAATTGGACAAATATCTCGATGGTGTCGATAGATTCCAAGCAAAACTCGGCATTATGAGGCTGATGTTGATGGGTAGCCCACTTGCGATTATCGGTTTGATAGCATCCTACATGTTAGGACGGGCAGGGGAATTTGACAATCCCAGCATCGGTTACTGGACTTTTGGAATTATATGGCTGATTTCCGCAGCCGCCTACACTCTAACCGAACCGGATTGGCGTCAAGAACTGTGACGTCTGCGGTTGTCATGGAAGTTTAAGCCGTATGTCTTCGCTAGTTGCATTACTTCGATCAAGAAGCCATCTCTTGCCTCTCTCTCGACCTTTCCACTGCTGATATTCCAGTAGATATTACATCCAATATCAATAGCATCAGGGCCCAAAGCGGAAACTCTTGCGAAGGAATCCTCTTCTTTCATTGTCTTATCATGACCTGCGATTAAGTCAGCAACTCCGTCGCAGAACTCTGAAACCTTCGTTGGGTCAGAATTTATGTCTAATTTGAAAATCGGTTGCCACCTTCTGAATCTTCGCTTACCCCAATTCTCAACAGGCGTGTTTGCAAGATTTGCATTTGGCATTGTAATCACAGTATCTAGGCTAGTTCGAATTAGAGTAGTTCGCAGGCCAATCTCCATTACTTCACCTTCAACCGAGCCAATTACGACCCAATCTCCAACTTGGAATGGTCTATCGAGAAGAACGGTTGTTGCTCCAAATATATTCGAAATTGTATCTTGTGCTGCGAGGGCCAGAGCAAGGCCGGTTATTCCCAAGCCCGCAACCATCGTGGTCAAGTCGAATCCGAGTGCGTCAGCGATGAATACCAATCCAAAGATGACAATCAAGAATCTCATGATGCTCTCTGCAGCGGAAACGACGGTTTTCTGCGACCCGTCTAATTCGCCGTCATCATCAGTCCATAGCACAAATGCGTGAATAACTCCAACGAATCTGAATGCTGTTACAACTATTGCGACAACCATGACGAGTTGAAGCGTTGAAACAATCCAACCGATATCTTCGATAAGATACATTCCTGCCCAACTTCCGGCAGCGACACCAAGCGCTTTTCCTGATTTTGACAAAGCTTCTTTTGCGACGTCGCTACCAACGCTAATCGTACTGAAAATTTTTGGGAAAATCACGCCCGTCACTTCTCTAATTATCAAGATGACAATCAGTAGCAAACAAGCGGCAATAACGCTCTCCATACTGATTCCGTACACTTCTTTGTCGTGGCCTGGAATCGCCTCGATTATGCTCTGCATGTATCCCTCTCTTGTCTCAAGGAAGATGTTGTTTTCGCTTGAAATTCATTCAAATAGCCCCCTTAAGGGGCTAATCCACTTACGCGACGCTTTGAAGAGGGGGTGAGGCTTGGAAGGGTCGATAGCCATGCGATTTGAGTCCCGAAAAACTTCGCTTACAATTTTACTTCTACCATTTTTGCTATCATTCCTATCTCCAATTGTGAGTTCTTCTTACAATCAGGCAGCAGAAGAAGGAGTTGCTCCATGGGAGATTTGGGACCAAGATGATGAGGGCAAATACATCAATTGTGAATTTGATGAAAATGATAACGCAATTTGTGAATATGTCTTCCCTTGGTCAGACCCAGATAACCGAATTTTACAGTTCAAAGAGTATCACACATACACCACCATGAAGGACAGAATGATGGTTCTAGCAAGAGACAACCCAGACATTTTCGAATTTCATGAAGGTTTGAATGGCGGAATGAATGCTAGAGGCGAAGAGACCACTGCAGACACTTACGAAGGTTGGTACTACGGACACTCCTCACCTTGGTTGAAAATCACTGGAAACGTACAGGGTGGAGATTACAACGCCTTCAACGGCGACAATGGTAATTACGCTGACAGACCAGACATTATGATTGTAGGGAACCACCACGCAAGAGAATGGATGAGTTACCAAACTCCAATTCTATTCATGGAAACCGTAGCTTACTACTACGGCGGTGGCCCAGTAGACAACGATGGTGATGGATTACTCGATGAAGATCCATGGGGTGATGCTGATGGTGATGGACAAGTTGATGACGACGGAGACTGCCTTGCACTGGAGCCTCAATACCAAGATAGCAACGGCGATGGTAAGCCATGTAATCCAGGAGACTTTGGTGTCGATGAAGACTTCAGTGAAGTCGAACTTACCAACATGATTGACAATCGTGAGATTTACCTCATACCAATGCTCAACGTAGACGGCAATATCTACGACAGAGAAGTTTTCTGTCCTGCACCTGCTTGGGAATCATGCCCAAGCGGTGGCTGGAGAAAGAATCTGAGAAACAATGGCGTAGAGCCACTACCTGATCCCAATGAGCAAGTCGACGAAGACTGTGATGGAGTCGATTTGAACAGAAACTACCAATTCGAGTGGGGATGGCCACTTGGTGCAACTGTTCCACTGATTCCAGGAACCTGCACTCCTGCTGAAGATGAGAGAGCCGGCATATCGAATAACGACGTGTATACGGGTCCGTATGATACTACAGATAACGACGGAGACGGTCTAATCAACGAGGATAATGTCGACGGAGAAGACGATGATAATGACGGAAAAACCGACGAAGATTGGGCAGGTGGAAACTCAGAACCAGAGACCAAATTCATTCAAGACATGACTGAGATGAATGATGATGATGGTGATGGAGCGTCTGATTACAAGGCTACTCTGACCTACCATTCCTACTCAGAACTAGTTCTGTATCCATGGGGTCACTGCACAGGATGTGAAACTGTTGACCATGACCAATTAGTATACCACGGCGACCAAATGGCTGAGATGACCGATTACACAAACATGCAATCATCCGACCTTTACCCGACGACAGGTGACTTCTGCGACTGGCATTATGGCGTACACGGCTCCTATTGTTACACAATGGAAATTGGTACTGCATTCCACCAGCATGAGGATGATGTTGACCACATAGCGGTTCGAAACAATGGAGTGGCATTCTACATGATCCAAATTGCTGACAACCCACGTGAAAGAGCAGACCTTGCAATGTCAAATGTTGTAAGAAATCAGATTCTAGTAGAGCCTGAAGATGTAGGTATTCCATCCTCAGGAGGAGTACCTATCGAGATGTGTCTAGATTCTTCTTTCTCGATTGATTTGGAAATGAAGAATTCTCACGTCATGTACAGAATGGTCAAACCAAGCAGACAGCAATCTGATTATGGGCCACAAGAATGGTTCACAGAGAGTTGGTCCATGGCGCCATTTTCTGTAGATAAGGGTGCAACTTGTGAACTTCTCAACGAAAGCGGCCAAGGATACGTCGTCGCTGCAAACCTGCCAATTGAAGATGATGAGACTGGATTCCTCCACTACAAAGCGATGGTCTCAACACTGGGAGGAACTCAGAAGATTGAGTACCCTCAAAACTCGGCTTATCACGAAATCAAGATTGACTACAGAGCCCCATACGGCAACATCTACGGTTCCCTGATGCTATTCATAACAATCGCAGTATTCGTTTGGGGAGGACTTGGTGTCTGTTTACGTATGATGATGGATGATGATGCAATGAAAGATGCGATTCTAGATGCTGAGTTCGTGGAGGAGGCTTCCTCATGAGCCAAACCTCTGACGAATTCAGTGGCAGAATGGGGCTTATTTTCGCTGCAATCGGAGCTGCAATCGGTACTGGGAACATTTGGCGTTTCCCGAGAATGGTAGGTGCAAATGACGGTGGAACTTTTCTAATTCCGTGGTTGTTTTTCCTATTCGTTTGGTCTATTCCGCTAGTTATCGCTGAATTCGCTTTAGGTAAGCGCAGCAGAACAGGTACAATCGGAACATTCCGTATTTTCGCCGGAAAGGGATATGCTTGGATGGGTCTTTGGACAGCATGGATTTCTACCGCTATCGGATTCTATTATGCTGTCGTTGCAGGATGGTGTCTGAAGTATTTCCAGTTGGGTATAACCAACGGACTGGTCGGAGAAAATGTAGACACACAATTAGTTTGGAATGAATTCTTGCAATCCGCAGGCTCTGTAGTATTCTTCCAATTCTTGGTCATTGCCATTACACTTATTGCAATTTGGAAGGGTGCAAAAGCTATCGAGAAAGTAAACGTAATTCTGATGGTTTCTTTGTTCGTCTTGCTATTCATGTCTCTAGGTCTGTCACTATACATGGACATGGCTGATGGAACACTGGATGGTTTCTTATTCATGTTCACAGTGAATTGGAGTTCACTCAGTGACCCAGCAATTTGGATCAACGGTTTGTCTCAATCCGCTTGGTCCTGTTCAGCAGGTATGGGAATGGTCATTACTTACTCTGTTTACATGAGAAAGGACGAGGATACCACACTAAACGCATTCACCATGGGTCTTGCCAACAATTCAATCTCAATCATTGCTGGTTTGACAGTCCTGTCTGCTATTTTCGCAGTATCTGCTAACCCGCTAGATACCGTAACTGGTGGTTCATCAGCAATCACTTTCCTAGCACTTCCAGAGGTATTCGCACAAGCTCCAGGTGGAGGTGTGGGTGCTTGGGTAATGATGACAGGATTCTTCCTTGCTCTATCCTTCGCTGCGATTACATCGATGATTTCAACTGTTGAATTATGTGTAAGAAATTTCGTAGACCACGGATATGAGAGAGAAAAGTCAGTTTTGCTGACATCTGTTGCAATTTTCATCTTCGGTCTTCCGTCCGCCCTGCTCTGGATTACCATCGCAGATGATGGAACAGCATTCCCTCAATTCTTGGAGGTTCAAGACCACATTTGGGGATACGGGTTGATGTTCAGCGGTCTATTCATTGCATTCACAATTTGGAAATATGGTTACCAAAAGTGGAGAGCACAAGTCGACGCTGGAGAAGCACCAGGTGGCCTTAGTGGATACCTCGGCGTTGGTGTGCCAGCTTTCCGTGATGATTTCATCAACACAGGAGATAACGATATCTGGATCGGTAGATGGTGGGACATTTTGATGTACCTAGCATTCCCGTTCTTGTTCTCAGTTCTGATTCTGTCTTACTTCGGTGATATGATTGCAAACACCCCAAATGTATGGGACCCAACAAACCCGTCTGGAATTACAATCATTCTACTGTTCTGGGGAATAGTCGCAATCGGATTCATCGCCTTCAACAACAAACTCGCAGCAAGGCCACTATTCCGTAACATCCCTGAGGGTGCAGACGTCGATATTTCCATGCTTCCCGGTGGCTCTGATGACCTTGTCACCGAATTAGGAAATATCCCTGCTGCTTGGGAAGACTTACCAATTAAACCCGAGTCCATAGAGATTAACCCTGCTGAATCGTGAGGTGGAAACATGGCACTGAGCCTATTTCAATGGATTGGGATAGGACTTTTTGTAGCACTAGTTCTAATCCCCTCTGTTAGATGGTTTTGGAAACGATTTGACATGCCTAGTAAATTTGCACTCGAAACTATGCGTCAGCAAAAGAAAGATGCTGCCGAAGCAAGAATGTGGTCTTCTATTGAAGCGAAAGTTCAGGCCGAAGAGGATGCAAGGCAGGCATTGGAAATTAGGCAGCGAGAGAAGCAGGAAAGTGCTGGCAAGTCACTCGATGCTGAGCAATCAGCAGATGTTTGGAATAAGTTGGGAATTGATACGCCAATACAACCGGTGGAGAGAGTTGAAGCCCCACCCGTGGTTTTGGAGAAGAGTGAAACAACCACCGAATTGACGATGGATAACGCTTTGAAACTCGACAAAAAACCCGATGCTCCAGATTGGGAATTGGTTGAAAAGATGTCAAATCTAGACAAACCAATGGAAGGAGTTCCTGAGGCTCCAGACCTTGACATATTGTCTGACGAAGACTGATTGTGCGGTCTAAAACTGAGCATTTCATGGCGATTGATAGCCGTTGAAGTGAAATGCTTGGGGTACTTGCGACGCTTCAATGGTACAGAGGCCACGCGGAACCCGGGACTTTACCCCGGATGTGATGAATAGGCGCTTAGCGTTCGAGAAGTTACTCGAAACTAAGGCTCTATCACATGGTTTCAAGCGTGTGCAAACCCCGATTTTTGAGACATTAGACCTTTTTACAGCAAAATCTGGTCCGGGCGTTGTTAAGCAACTATATGCATTCCAAGATAAGTCAGACAGGGCGCTAACCCTGCGCCCTGAGTTGACTGCTCCTGTCATGAGAATGATTAGCGAAGAGATGAGGAGTTCACCTAAGCCACTCCGCCTTTCTTACTATGGTCAATGTTTCAGGTATGAGGAATCAAAGAAGGGACGCTATCGTGAATTCTTCCAATATGGTGTGGAATTAATCGGTGCTAGCGGACCATTGGCTGAAGCCGAGGTCGTTTCGCTTGCAATCAACATGCTAGAAGCAAGTGGCTTAGCAGATTACGAATTAAGAATCGGTCATGTAGGTGTTCTTAGAGACATCTTGAGCGGCCTTGGCCTTTCATCAGAAGGTGAGCCTGAATCACCAATTGCAAGCGCAATGAGATTCCTAGACAAGGGAGACTGGGATGGGCTATCGGAGTTGTTTGCAGCAAATGGGGTCCCAGATAGTGCACTGGAGAACATGAAGGGTTTAGCTCAACTCGATGGCGGTATCGAAACCCTTGATTCTGCTAGAGAGATTCTTACAGCGCTAGGGGTCTCTATGGAATCTCTTGATGAATTGTCTGATTTATTGTCTGCAGTTTCATCTTTAGCACCATCACCTCCTTCATTGAAAGTCAACTTGTGTGTCGCTAGAGGACTTGACTACTACACCGGGATGGTATTCGAGGTCAATGTTGCTGAATTAGGTGGTGAGGGGCAAGTCCTTGGTGGAGGATCATACAAACTCCTGCACCTGTTTGATATGGAAGACTTGGACCCTTCATGTGGTTTCGGTCTTGGATTTGACAGGGTATTGCTAGCGCTTGAGGCACAAGCAGAGAGGCTCGGTAGGAGTGAGGTTGTGCCAGGAGAGACTCCAGTTCCTTCGACACTGATGCTACCGTTCAAAGTTGATGCTCATTCAGTTCTCGAACTAGTCAGAGGACTGAGAGAATTAGGGCACAATGTCGAATTGGACTTACGTGGCAAGAATATCGGTAAATCACTAGACTGGGCTTCTAAGAACGGTTTTACCAACGTCGTAATCGTTGGGCCGCAAGACCTTGAGAACAACCAGTGCAGTGTGAAGAACTTGGTATCTGGAGAACAGAATGTAGTTGATTTAGATTCAACTTCGATTTCTTCCGTTCTCTGATTCTTCTTCCCTACTTGGTAGGTAAACAGCAGCAAGCGTCATTGTTGCAACTGCTGCCATGAATAGGAAACCAGGTTGCTCTTCTGCCATAGGTGGAGTGTCATCCTCTTGGAAGCCTTCTTCCCAAGATGTTGGGTCGATAGGAAGTTCAATTCTTGTTTGACCATCTCCAGACAGTCTGAGTGTAAAGTTGGCAGCTTGTCCATTTGTAGTTCCAAAGAATCCTGCTGACTCATCTCCTTTGACTTTCATTTCAATCTGAAGAGCAGGGTTTGCAGTTGATGCATCCCAGAGAGTTTGGTCTTCAGCGATTCTGTGTGTGATGGTAATTGTATTCCAACCACTGGATACTTGTGGCACGTGCTTTGTGATGATTTCTGTAGCACCAGACCACAGCGTTACATTCAATTCTTCACAATCATTTGTACACGGACCATTATTATCGTTATTTGTCCAATCACCCTCTAGGTAGATATCTAAAACAATTCGAATCTCTCCATCAAGAGTCATATTCAGTTTCTTAGTTAATTGCGGATTCATAGTGAATCTCTGGTCAATACTGATGACACCGCTGCCCTTTTCTTGGGACCATAGATTGTCCGCAGCATTATCGGTTTCATTTACATTAAAGTGAGCCCAATGCCTTGACTGTCCGTTCGACCACAGGTACATTATGGTTTGATTTTCACAAGGCTGTTCTGGCTCTTCCATACATGGCCCCATCTCCTCTTCTTCCATTTGCATGGTTGAATTGGAACCCCCAACAACTGGTACAGTCAGTAATAGTGCCAGCAAAATTGCTAACGAACCACGTCCTCGCATAGTGTATCCTTAACACCGCTTAGATTTGGACGTTACTATATCCATGCATCAGTCAAAGCGCTGGAAACCTACAGAACCACCGGCTTGAGATTTTGCTCTAGTAAGTTTCAACATGTCTCCTAATTTGTCAGGAGCCATCCTTGCAGTTCTCATTTCTGAACCACCAACTCCAGTAATGATTGCCATTACCTTGATTGTGTCACCAAATCCTGGGTCTTGTCTTGCTCCCCAGATTACGTTAGCATCGTCGCTGACATTTGCAGTCATCAAGTCAACTACTTGAGATGCATTTTCGAGGGTCATGTATTTTCCACCAGTTACATGTATTAGAACACCGGTTGCTCCGGATATATCGACATCCAATAGCGGGTGGTTTAGCGCTTCATGTACGACTTCTTCTGGTCCTCTGTCGCTTTCTCCGTATAGCATCATAGTGACTCCACCATTTGCCATAATTGCTCTTACATCAGCGAAATCAAGATTGATTAGAGAAGGCAGTGTGATGGTCTCTACAATTCCCTTGACGATCTCTGCAACCAATTGGTCCATGATCGAGAATGCTTCATCAAGTGGCAAGTTTGGAACGAAGTGAAGCAGTCTATTGTTATCCAAAACCAATACTGCATCGGCAACTTGTCTCAGGCTTTCTAGACCTTCTAGTGCCCTTTGCATTCTCTGCCTGCGCTCAACGTGGAATGGAGTTGTGACGATTCCAACAACTAATGCACCGGCCTTCTTTGCCTCATCAGCAACAATTGGGCAAATTCCTGTACCAGAACCTCCACCTAGTCCACTAGCGATGAATACCAAATCTGCACCGGTTACGATTCTCTGAATCATTTCCCGACCTGCTTCAGCACACCTTCTGCCAGTGCCAGGATCTCCGCCTGCTCCAAGGCCTCTAGTGATGTGTCTTCCAACAAGTAATTTCTGAAGTGCACGAGTATGATCTAAGTGTTGTTTGTCAGTATTGATGGCAACAGTGATTGCACCTTCTACACCAAGATGAGTAATACGGTTCAGAGTGTTGTTTCCTGAACCTCCACAACCGACGATTAAGATACGTGGATTCGGTACACCAAAGCCCCCCATGTCCTCATCTAGCAATGCGGTAGAACCCTTTCCAATCGCTTCTTGAGCGAGTGAAGCCACCATGTCATTCAATGATTGGTCCGACTGTCTAGTCGTGCGTGTTGCATTGGGTCCCATCCCTTACGCCTCCGAGAAAAACAAGGCTGTTCATTTCACTATTAACCGTGATGCTCGCGAGACTCGGTCGCGAGCCCATTTCGCGACCCTAAATTCAGCGCCATTTGAATCTGAAGAATTGATATACGCGAGGCTAGTCGCAGGCATTGCCTCGCTTAGCTCAGTTGGTAGAGCACCTGGCTGTAGTTGGAAATTCCAAACGTCTCAGCAGACACCAGGGTGTCCCCAGTTCAAGTCTGGGAGCGGGGACCACTTAGTTGGCATTAGATTCTAGCGTGCTCCCCGCATACTCAGGCATTTGTTCACTTCGTTCACAGCCTGCCTTCATGGGAATGGAGACCACTTCCGTTGCTTAGTCAGAATTGACTTTCATGTAGAGTTTGTAATTTGTTAGATGTCTGATTTGATGAAAAATTCGTCTGAAGTCCAATGTCAATAGCATCCAAGCAAAGATAGCAGTTCTAGTGATTAGTAAATTAAGAGATGCGATAAATCCGGGGAATTTTGCACGTTTGTATCCAGCTTTAGTCAGTGCAGATTGCAATCTCTCGTCTCGAGTGTAACAGAATAGCCGGACACCTATTGCTCTGGATAGTAATTGGTGGGATAGCCCCTTTCCTCTGTGTGCAGGGTCAACAACTAGAGAGTTAATTTCAGATCCTTGCCATCTGTTAGAAATCGCAACGTGGGCAATTGGATTTCCCTGTTCATCTCTGATTACTTTGCTAGTTTGATTTGTCCTAGCAAGTGACGGTGGACGTAGGTCGAGTTCATTTTTCATCATGGATTTTAACCATGAGAGGTCACTATTCTCCAAATCGCCCCTAACCATGTGACTCTAGCCAGCGATGATTGGACAAATATGTAAATCATTCAACGAGAAAATCTCGGCGTTTTCAATCAATGCTGAATGCCATAACCTTGCAGTCTATGCATTTGTCGATACTTGTACCATCGACAACTTGTGTTCTTCCACATCTTAGGCAATATCCTGAATTGTCAAACCGAACTCTGATGTTCATTGTGTTCACATCTTCTGCATCACCACTTACACTTTGAAGACTTGTTATTCCGTGTGAAAGAGTGTACTGAAAAACAAAATAATTCTAACACTCAATGTAGCGGAAGAGGTTATATCTTGTATGAGACTAGCAATGGCAATGAACAGAATAGCAGCCTTAGTAATCAGTACAATTCTATTGACTCAGATTGCGTCTTATTCCTTTGGAGACATACCTTCCCAAATTGAATGGGAAGAGCCTCTAAAGGGCGACCCAGATTGGAAAGTGACAGGAAGAAATTCCACTAGCAACAACAGCAGTAGCAATACTTCAAATTCTTCAATATCTGTCGAAGTAGATAACTCTTGGTACCAATCTGGTTCATCGGTTACAAGTTATATAAATGTAACAGGCCTTGAATTAAATTTCAGCCATAAGGTAGAATGGGAATTAGAAAAATTATCGCCTTCATCTGCAATTGAAGATTCGGGAGCATACACTTGGTGGACGAACTCAAGTAATGATTCTCGAACATTTACATTTAACAATTTGACAGACGGAGTTTACATTATGGTCGGAATGTTGTATTTCACCAATGGCACCGCCCCAATCTATCTTGATTCAGATGGTCAATCATTTAGGGTTGGTAATACTGAATATATCGATATTGACCATTCAGGTTACGTTTGGGAGACACCTAACCTCCTAGAAATCTGGGACAATGGTACGGATGTTGATGTGGAATTTACCAGTGGTAACCTTGTGGTTGGAGATAGCTACTACATGCATTGGATATTGAGAGATTCTAACGGTACTGTCGTGACTTTTGGTAATGCTAGTTGGACTGCAAATTCCAATAACAGCACAGAAACCTCAACCATAAGCAATCTTGCTGACGGCCTGTATTTCTTCACCGCGGAACTCTACACCTCGGGAAGTATGGTTGCTTCTGACTCTACGATGATTCAGATGGGCAATAATACCAGCACTGGCGGAAACAACACAGGTGGCAACAATACCGGCAATAACTCAGGAGGTCCGGGTTCAACTCAAGACAACCCTGTAATGCCGATTGTAAATTGTTCAAATATCAACTGGAATCTAACCACCGGTGTTACACTTAATGATTGTTTGAATGCAACAGAATCATTCTGGTTTGACTTCAATAGCACTGGTGGAATTGTATGGATCGACCCAGAAGTCGCAGTCGGATATGATTACATTGTATACGGTGGTCCTAAGATTAGTGGAGTCAACATACCAGTCGGCTATGGAGACGACATTTTCGACCTGTTCTTGTTTGATTCAGTAACTGGTTGGTATGATACTGGCACCAATATTGATGCGGGAACAACCTACGAGTTCAACCCACCAACAGACAACATGTCGATTCGTGGAATTGAGACCTCGGAATTGCTAGACCCAACCGACCCGACTGCATTCGTAAGCGGATTAACCTTCGAAACCAATGGTACAGTAGTAATGACAATGACACCGGTTACAGAAAACCTCACTTGTGGTACAGACCACGAATTAACCGATCTGTCTATTTTGTTCTGGAATCAATCTGTCAATCCAACATATCAACTCGGAGATGATATAGATGTATTCTTCTACATGAACTGTACAGTTTTTGATGAAGATTATCAATTGGAGATATTCCTTAACGGGAACTTACATGATGTGTGGAACTGGACTGCAATCACTCCAAATGAGATTTTGGGTGAGCAATTGTCATCAACCGCAAACCTCAGTGTAGGATATCACTGTCTCAACGTTACTTTGAGTGATTCAGACGGCTTCATTGATTTTGAATTGGCCTGCTTTGAAATCATAGATTTCTCCGGTGGCAACAACACCGGAGGTAACAACATAACTTGGAATGCTACTTTGGGCCAGTATTGCCATTCATTTGACGATGTAATATCTGTTGAACTGTACATGTATGGTGTAAATTTGACAGAGGTATATTTCGAATGGGAGATCATTGGTACCTGGACTGGGCAAATCTACGCCTCAGATGGTACAGACTCAACCGTAGGAGGAACTGTGCCTGTTGACACCGATGGTTCGTTGTATTTCCTATGGGAATTAGAAGCAGCATCTGCATGGCTAAACGGAAGTGGAATGTACACAGTCATGATTAATCCAACGGATACCTCGCTAAACAACTTATTAGACAGCCCGCTTTATTTCAATATTGAAATTGGTTGTGGCAACAATACATCTTCGGGAGAGATAGATTGGTGGAGTTATGACGGGGCATTGGATGAAGATTGTATCGAAGGTCCCTTTTACGTCAATGGAACTTTGCTTGATTCAGATAATGTAACTGGAGGTAGCACTGAACTCTACTACACAATCTACCACGTTGATGAAAATGGGTTAGAAACTCCTACAGGAATGTCTTACAGTACGACAGTAAATTTCGATAGCACTGGTTCTTCAGATGTTAGTATTTTGATCGACCCAACAGCATATGCTGACGGACAATATTACCTTCATTTGCATACCGATGTTTTGAACAATGGGTACTCTTTTGATATACACTACTGGTTTACTTTAGGATGTGATGATATATGTGGTTACGATGCTTCACTGATCACATCAAATTATGAGATTTGGTCAAACACATTCGGTACATTATTCGGTAATTGGAACGAATGGAATCAATCCATGAACGGCTCTAATTCAGTAAACGACGATACCCCACAGATCTATCAAGGAGATACACTCAGTGCGAATATGTGGTTCTCATGCCTAGTTCATGGAGAGGATTATCTCGCAAACCTTACAGTTACGAACGATGCAAATTTGATTGTGTTTTCAGAAGAGGAAAGCTTCACACAAGACAGCTGGTCGACATGGTATAGCTTCTATGAGGGTGGAATCTCAACAGACCTGCTACCTACTGGAGAATATTGTTTGACATTCACATTGTATGTCTCACCATTTGGTTCTTCAGACGTGATTTACACTCTGACAGAGTGCGTAGAGATTGTTCCGCTTGATGATTGGGACGGATGTGGTACAAACCTAACATACCTGCAACATTTGCAAAATGTCAATGGCAATCCATTTGTTCAGCAAAATACAGTATTCTTGACAACATCAGAAATCTGGTACAATAATTTCGTAGATTGTTTGGTCATTGGTGAAAATTACACAATGGTGACAACTGTAACTGATGACGACGGTACACAACACATGCAAGAAACTGACAATTTCACAGTTAACCAATTCTCTGACATAACCCAGTGGAGTTGGGGAACCATTTTCTTGGGCTGGAATGTAGAAATTCCAAATGGAAACTATTGTGTTGAAACAACTATCCATTCAACAGATTCGACATACACGAATTTGATTGCATTGGTTTCAACTGTCACAGACTGCTTTGCAGTAGTTGAAATAACTCCGACTGATTGGTGGGGTGACCAAACCAATAACTCAACAGGTTCTCCAAATAACCCGATTATGCCAGACACAAACTGTACTAACTTGAGTAGTTCTTTGTCTGGATTGAACTTGACAAATGCATTCAATTTGAGCGATTGTGAGAATGGCACAGGATTCTGGTTTAACTTGACAGTCAATGGAACCGGTGTCAACTGGTATGACCCAGTTTACGCAGTCGGATATGACTTCGAGGTTCTCAGTGGACCTAAGTTCGCATCTGTTGTAGTTCCTCCCGGATATGGCGATGACAAGTATGACATCTATCTCTGGGATGGTTCTGAGTACGTGTTGGCAGCATCTGATTTGGATGCATTAACCCAGTACTGGTTTACTGACGACGGTCAGATTACAACAACGCCAGGAGACTATGATGGAATTACTATGTTCTCAATTCGCGGACTAGAATTG
>CAXPMI010000023.1:0-42307 GCA_964218365.1 Candidatus Poseidoniaceae archaeon | reverse complement strand
TCAAGCTGAATTACTATGTATTAATCATAAGAGGTTCAGACCGTTTCAAATTCATAGACGGCCTTTCAACAAATAAGGTTGAAGGAGATTGCTGCACAGTCTTTACTACTACGGCTGCAAAGATAATCGACATGGTTGACGTTATTGACATGGGAGAATTCTTGGCGCTTGTTGGTCATGAGCCTTTCAAAAATAATCTGCTAGACCATATGCACAAAAGAATTCTTGGGCAAGACATTCAGATTGGAGATGCTACTCAAAACAACTCAGTGTATTTATCGACTAAAGATATTGACGTTTCAGACAGTGTAACAAAACGCAATACTTGGCGGGGATGGATTTTGATAGCACCCAATTCTGAGGAGATTAACGAAACAATGAATTTGCAAGATTTCAATGAATATCGTGTGATGAACATGATTCCTCACCAAGGCTTTGAAATTACATCCAATAATCATCCACTTGCATGCGGTCTAGGTCATCTAGTGCATGAGGCAAAGGGATGTTACATCGGACAGGAAATACTTGCAAGAATGCGCAGTAGAGGACGCCAGGGTAAGGAGTTGGCTAGGCTAGAAAACCCAGTTGAAAATGCTACAACATCAGGGAAAACCCATTCTCTGGCCATAGTTAGAACTGCCAATCAAAATGAATAATCATTCATCACCTTTAGGTCTCAAAGATTCTAAAGTTGAAGAAATCTTTTCGTACACTAAATTTTCAAAATCTGCAATCTTCTTCACATACTCATTTTCCGAGGGACCTTCTTCTTTCAGAATAGGGACCATTGAAGACCATACACCTTCACCCTTGACCCTTGAGTATATTGCCGCTGAAACGTGTACAGCGATTAACACATAACTCAAAGTAGCCATAAATTCGTGTATTCCTATGGCAATATTCTGTAAAGGCCCATCGACTATTCCTTGCTTGAACAAGAATGCAATTGCAAGACCAGAAAGGGGAAGTAAAATCAAACAAAGATACATTGAGGTGTGAACCGATTTCGCAATGAATATGTGGACTCGATGAACAGGAACGTTAGATGCATGCATTGTTCCTACATTTCTCATGTAGAAATATCTCAAGAGTACAACAATAAGGAATACGCTAGCAAATATAACCTCAAAAATCAGAAGTCCATTATCTTCTAACTGAGAAATATCATCTAACTGCTTGAACATTCCATAAGAATAGAGAACGATGAAACTCCAGTGGATTGTCTTGGCTACTTTTGTATGAGCCACAATAACACCAATTATGCTTAGCCGTTGTTACTTATACAAGTTTCACAATATTGATGAAAAGTTTTCTAATTTCAGTATCCTAAGATGTCTTTCAATTGGCTCTTGTAAAAATTACCAGACCCCTGTAGTGATTCCAATTCTGAATCAGTCAAATCTAATTCAAAGATTGCTTCAACTCCGTTAGCTCCGATAATACATGGAACACCGATGTAAACATCGTCTAAGCCATATTGTCCTGTTAAATGGCATGAAGCAGGAATCACTCTTCTTCTGTCATTTAGAACGGATTCTGCCATGATAGCTGCTGCTGAACCTGGAGCATAGAATGCAGAACCTCTCTCTAGGAGTTTTACTATTTCGCCACCACCACTTGCAGTTCTTGCGCTAATAGCTTCAATTCGATCCTCAGGAATCAGTTGAGTAATTGGTATTCCGCCAACCGTTGTGTATCTTGGTAGTGGAACCATTGTGTCACCGTGTCCACCAAGTACCATTGGAGATATGTCTTCTTCAGCACAATTCAATTCTAGGGCGATGAAATGAGCCATCCTTGCGCTATCCAATACACCTGCTTGACCAATTACGCGGTTTGTTGGGAATCCAGTAACCTTCTGCATGTGGTAGGTCATGAGGTCCAAAGGATTGGTAACAACAATAACAGTAGAATCTGGAGCGTGGTCTCTGATACCTGTTCCAACTTGAGAGATAATCTCTGCATTTTTACCGATCAAGTCTTCACGGGACATTCCAGGTTTTCTAGGGAAACCGCTAGTTACAACCACAACATCGCTGCCAGCAATATCATTGTAATCTGCTGTACCAGTGATTGTACCGTCATAATTCAAGACGTTACTATTCTGACTCATGTCGAGAGCTTTACCTTTTGCAAACCCTTCGAAAATATCTAACAAAACGATATCTGCAACTTTCATTTGTGCCAACACAAATGCGCAGGTTGCACCTACATTTCCAGCTCCAATAACTGCGATTTTCCTTCTCCCCGCTGCCATAGAAATTACTCTCCTGTAAACGTCGAAGAGTAGGACGCAAATAAGGATAGGTGGTGTAATTTCAAACACCTTAATTTTGAATCTCGACCGTGTCGTTCAATAACCGGATTCAATTCGCCACAATCAGCGGGTGCATTCGTTGCATCGCAGAGGTGGTTAGATGAAGATTGGAGTCCCAATGGAACCTGAGGGTGAAACCAGAGTCGCTATTGTACCGGGGAGCATGAAAAAATTGCAAAAAGCTGGCTTCGAAGTAATTGTGGAAAAAGGCGCAGGAATAGCAGCGAATTATTCAGACTCTGACTACACTGACGCAGGTGCTAGCATAGGTGGGAGGAAAGACGTAATGGCATGCGAAATCGTAATTTCAATCCGTCTGCCAGATACATCTGAATTATCCAAGGGCCAAATAGTAGCATGCGTTGCTGACCCATTCAGACATCCTGAAAAAGTCCAAGCATGTATTGATGGAGGAATTACGTTGATGAGCATGGATATGATTCCACGTAGATTATCCAGAGCACAATCAATGGACGTTAACTCATCCCAAGACAACTTGGCTGGTTACAAAGCCGTTCTGCTTGGGGCGGCTCATGTTCCACGTGGAATACCGATGATGACAACCTCTGCAGGTACAGTTAGACCTGCTAAAGTAGTGATTATGGGTTCAGGAGTTGCTGGATTACAAGCCATTGCTACCGCTAAGAGAATTGGTGCTGTGGTATATGCATCCGATGTAAGAAAGTCGGCTGCCGAACAGATTGAATCTGTCGGTGGTCGTTTTATCGAAGTTGATGGAATGGATGATTTCGAGGATGAAGCAGGATATGCAAAACCACTCACTCCTGAATTCATTCAGAAGGTGAACGACACAGTATGTGAAGTTGCAAGTGACGCCGATATTATTGTCACAACAGCACGTATCTTTGGAAGACCTGCACCAATTACCGTACCCGCTTCAGCAGTTGAGAATTTCAAATCTGGTGCTGTAGTTGTCGACATGAATGCTGATGTTGGTGGTAACTGCGAACTCACAAAGGCAGGAGAAGTACACACCACAGAAAATGGTGTCATCATTGTAGGAACATCCAATCTACCTGGGACACTCGCAAATACAGCATCGATGCTTTATTCTAACAATCTTACAACCTTCATTACAAGTTTGGTTGACAAAGAAAATGGATTCCAAATTTCAGAAGATGATGATATTCTAGTCGGAGCGCCAGAAGGAAATGATTTCCACGTACCGGGAATGGGAGGCGTTCTGATTTGTAAGGATGGAGAAATGCATCCTAAGCAAACACGACTAGGAGGTGTTTTGTGATGACCCCTGACCTACTTATTGGCTCAATTACCTTGTTTGTACTATCAATTTTCCTCGGAGTTGAACTGATTACAAAAGTTCCAGCAATGCTACACACCCCTCTAATGAGTGGTGCAAACGCAATTTCAGGAATCAGTGTAGTTGGTGCACTAATCGGAGCAAACGTCGCATATGATGGTGGAGATACTGTAACTTCTGGAATCCTTGCTTTCATCGCATTGGTACTTGCAATGATAAACGTCGTAGGTGGATTCGCTGTAACAAATCGAATGCTCAATATGATTGCTGGAAAGAAGAGAGGTGCTTGAAATGGAAGACTGGGTACCAATTGGATATTTGATCTCAGCGATTTTCTTCATCTTCGGATTGAAGAAATTAGGACACCCTCGGACTGCTCCTAGAGGAAATCAATTCGGAATGCTAGGTATGGCAACTGCAGTTGTCACAACAATCGTAGACATGAACTTCCTACCAGACGGAATTGTTGGATGGACACTAATCATTGCGGGTATCTTAATCGGTTCGCTAATTGGATACATCATGGCGGTAAAGGTCGAGATGACTGGAATGCCAGAAATGGTTGCTCTGTTCAATGGATTTGGTGGAGCAGCATCTGCTCTAGTTGCTCTTTCTGAGACATGGAAATGGATTGAAACTACATCCCCTGAACCAGGACTAGCAGCAACAGTAGCTGTTGGAGCCGCAGGACTGAGTGCACTTGTTGGGTGGATGACACTCACCGGTTCACTACTAGCAATGTACAAACTCAAAGGTGGAGTGGAAATCTTCGGAAAGTGGATTAGAACTCCAACTTGGGGCCCTGCTTGGCTAAACCCTGTGAAAGCACTGTTGTTCATATCAGTTCTAGCACTGATTTATTTGTCAATTGAAGAACCAACCAACACAGATTACATTTGGGCAATAATCGGAATATCGTGTGTCTTGGGTATCATCTTGGTTTTGCCAATTGGTGGTGCGGACATGCCGGTCGTCGTCAGTTTGCTTAACTCACTATCTGGAATTGCTGCAGCATTTACTGGTTTCATCATTAACAACAGCGTCTTAATCGTTGCAGGAAGCCTAGTCGGTGCTTCTGGACTTATTCTAACATTCATCATGTGCAAGGCAATGAATAGACAACTAGTTGACGTCCTGTTCAAGTCATTTGGTGGCGGAGAGAAACAAGAACTGACCAGAACAAAGGTCGGTAGTGATGCTGATGAAGTTGCAATGATGGCAGATGGCGCACAAAAGGTAATCATCGTACCAGGTTATGGTATGGCAGTTAGCCAGTGTCAGCATCAAGTCAAGGAATTTGCAGACTTAATGCAAGATAAGTTCGATACCGAAGTGAAGTATGCAATTCACCCTGTGGCTGGTAGAATGCCCGGACACATGAACGTATTACTCGCTGAGGCAAACGTCCCCTATGAGCAACTTATCGAAATGGATGAAATCAACCCTGAATTCCCAGAGTGTGACATGGCGATTGTAATTGGTGCAAACGACACATGTAACCCAGCAGCTAGAACGGGTGAAGGGCCACTTGCGGGAATGCCAATCATCGATGTAGACCAAGCAAGAACTGTTGTCATCATTAAGAGAAGCCTGAGTGTTGGCTATGCGGGTGTTGACAATGACTTATTCTACGAAGACAAGACAATGATGCTATTCGGCGATGGTAAAGCAATGATGACCGAGTTGAATAACGCAATCAAGGAACTTTGAATTCGCAAATCCGCCCCTTAAGGGGCGGCAGAATGTGACAATGTTCAATAGGGAATCACAGGTGGCGTTAAACGATGTCCCGAAGGTTCACCATACTCTTGGTTGCGACCCTAGCAATTATGCTTGCTGCCCCAGCCTTTGGAAACTCACAAGGTCCACCTTGGATGCACAACGACAGAATCATTCCCGAAGAAGGATGTTCGTGCCACGGCGCAGGTGGATCGCCCAGTAACGAAGTAATTCTGTCCATCTCAGGAGTACCAAGAGTCTACGAAGAATCGGGGACATACAATCTAACTATCAGCCTAGCACACTCAACATACATTGCTGGTGGATACATGATTTGGGATTACGGAGACGGGAACTTTACACCTGGTGATGGTTCGAAGTACGTTGAAGATTCAGGTGGAGCATTATCCCACGACAATGTTGGAAACGACTGGGAAATAGTTTGGACTGCACCAGAAAGCGATGTCGGTGACGTGCACTTCTCGCTTGCAGGAAACATAGTTGATGGAAGTGGTGCACCTGATGCAGGAGACCATTGGACAATTCTTACGTTCACCGTCTCAGCCCCTGAGACTGCGACACCTGACGCTGATGAGAGTTTGAGAACAATCAGTGTTGGAGATTACGAATCACTATTCGGCCAAAAATCACCAGAAGAAATTGAAGCAGAGAGACAAGCAGAAATTGCAAATAGCTACCTTGAACAAGGAAACCTATACTTCTGGACAACTTTGTCTATCTTAATCGTCGCAGCAGTTATTCAGGGTGAATTCTACGAGCGAAGATTCGGAGGAGGACCTCCACACTTAGACATGAGCTTAGCAATGCCACAGGGAATAAGAAGAGGTGCTCTAACACTAGGTCTTGCAATAGGATTCGGTTGGGCAATTGACACCGCACTTCCATGGGGATACACCTTAGTTATCGGCATGTGTTTGCTTTGGGGAATTTTCGGAGTATACAGAACAATTGTTCAGGCAAGAGCTGAACCAAAAGACATGGATTTGGTCTGATATCATGAATGATCTGCACCTGTCATCAGATGACAGGACACCATTTCAAGAGCACTTGGATGAGATGTCTAGGAGGATAACCTCGATTGTAATCCTCATAGTGATTCTGACCGGCATCTGGTCTATATCCATAGACGAAATACTGAGATACACCCTAAGCCAATTGGATCCATGTGTAGATGAATGTGTCAATATTTTTTCGCCAGATGAATGGGCAGGGACTCGTTGGTTGAGTGCGGCTATTTTGGGTGTATTCACAGCTGCACCTTTCGCTATGACGCAAGCATACGGATTCGCCAAACCAGGACTACTTCCTAGCGAAAAGAGGGGAATGATAATCTGGATGATATTGATGTGGATAGTCTCCCTTTCTTCTCTTGTATTTGTGCTGTTTAGATTCCTTCCGTGGCTCTACGGATATGGCCATTCATTCAACGATGAAACTGGATTGGTTGGAAGATATGATGCTGCAGAGATGCTTAGGATTTCAATATCAATTGCATGGGCCATGATACTTGTTTTGGCTGCAATGAGCGTTGTGACAATTGCAGGTGCATCCAAATTGCTATGGTCAGGTAATTCAGGTTGGTGGCGCTTGCGTATTCACGGATTTATGCTAATGTTACTTTGGTTGGTAATTCCTCCTAACTTACCTGGTCTACTATTTTCTCTAACGATTACAGCATCAGGCCTTGTTGAGATTATTGGATGGAAATCATTTCGAGCTCCGATGCCGGTGGGATATGGCTTGAAGGACATACTAGATGTTGAAGGTAGAATACACAGGGTGTTGTACGTAGATTGCTCTTGTTGTGGAACGACTCCTTCAATTACACCACTAGAGGGCATGGGTATTTTGTCCTACCATTCAGTTTGTCGTGATACAGAAGAACAAGACCATCTTATCGATGTTGTAAAGAGATTTGGAGCAAGTCAAATTGTATTCTCAGGTTGTATGGTTGAATCACTTCCGGTTAACTACCTAGATTCATTGAGATTCTTGGGCTGTTCAGTAAGTACTCTAAACCTTTCACGACTTACTACAATTCGGACAGACGACAATCTAGTGGATTGTAACTTAGCCATGGCTTGGATTAAGGATCCATGGAGTGATACAAGTGCTGAGAAACGATGTGTTGCTGTTATTCAAACCCATGACGTATCTACTATAATTTATGGAGAGGCGGTGCCATTCGGTCTAAACCTTCAACCAGGTGAGGCTTGGTTGACCTCGCCCACCGATTCACTACTCAATAAAATCGAAAAACTAGGCGTCATTCTGACTTATTCTAGCAATTGATTCAAAGAGAATAACTCTCACAAATAACTAATGCGACCCGCTATTGGTTGGCCTATAGCAGTCCTTTTTGGACTTCTTAGCGTCATTGCATTCGCTAATGGTGAAGCACTCAATGAATGGGTGAGAGAACATGCGATAGTTATCGATTCAGAAGATGAAGCAGCTATTGTTGGAATAGATGCTAATGAAAAGTGGTTTGTTGTACTCATCGACTTTCCCGACCAAAATGAAAACTCAAACTGTAATCAACAAAGAGCTTCCAATTTAATCGATGATTCAGCAAAAGATCACATTAGGCAGGCATTCGGACAATCAATATCATTGGACATTGACTATCATGATGAGATTATATCAACTGATTATTCGCTTGGAGATTATGGTCACGACATCGACTGGGAAAAAGACGTCGGCAAGAATGGTGTGAACCCTCATATTCTAGCACAGGAAATAGTGACGAAAATCAAAGGTGACGTACCTGATTGGTCAAAGTATGACCTAAATGATGACGGATGGGTAGACAGATTTCTAATCCTACATTGTACAAAACCACAAGAGGACGGTGGCGGGACGAGTTCTAGGATATGGTCTCACTTTTCTTCAATAGAGGAAGTTGTTGAATTACCAGGAGATATGAAAATTTCACACTATACTATTGCAAGCCAGCTTTCATCGAACAACTTCGGAACAATTATGCATGAAATGTACCATCAACTAGGTGCTGCAGACCTTTACGCAGTACACGATGCAACTGTGAACCAAGACTGGAAAGGGATCGGTAAATGGGATATTATGGCGAGTGGCAACTGGAACGGCGACGGTGCGTGGCCCGCTCTTCCAACAAGCCCGAGCATAGAACTAATCGGTGGACAACGCCATCAAGAAATAGAACTTGAATGGTTACCAGGTACAGGATGCACAGGTCCTGTGTACACCTTCGAAGGATTTGCAGAGGGTGGAGATTCCCTCAAAATACCAATAGGTGATGACGAATATATCTGGATAGAGTACAGAAGCGATTTTGGTTATGATTCGAGGCTTCCAGGTAACGGTATTCTGGTGCTTCAACAAGATCTGAGAGCGGGGGAAATAGAAGACAATCTAGTAAACTCGCATCCAGATAGAGCTTGGCTAAAGGTAATAGAAGCCGACGGAGAACAGAACATGGTATCTGGGAATAACGAAGGTGAAGAAAGCGATGTTTTCACAGATGGTGGACAATTTGGTAGAGACGGTATCCAAATAAGAAATCGGGATGGAGTCCTTGTTGATTGGTCTGCTTCGATTAACATCACAAACAGTACACCAATGATCGAATTTTCATCACCAGAGTGTGGGCACATTACGGATGTCGACCTACCTGACTTTGGTTCTGTACTAACGGTTGATGATAATATTCCAATCGAAATTGATTGTGATGGCGTTCAGTATAACCTCGAGAGCAGCGATGGTCGCAGTATATCGATTGTGAATAATGAAATCCAGTTTGCAGAACGAGGTACAAAGGGAGTGTTAGGTCTAATCTCAGGGACAATCGAATGCGCTCAAGGAACTCCATTCGATATAGAACACCAATTTGAGATTCTTGGTAATATACCAATAGAAACATCATACAAATCCGAGATTCAAGCTGTTGATTCCTCACAAATCACAATTCCAGTTGAATTGATAGGAGATGATTCGCAGATTTGGCTTGTAGGAATAGATGGTCCATTGTCCCGGGTAGCTGAAACTTCAAGCAGTCAAGAACTGGAGAGGGGTAGTGAGATTGTAGTAGATATATCTCCTTCAGGTCTCCTACAGGAAGGAATGATTGTGCGGGGAGAAATTGTCCTAGCGTCTGACTCTGGACACAACTATCATATCGATGTAGAGTTAGTTGCTCAAAGTAAAGAAGACTCGACTCTCGATGAGTGGACTAGCCCTGCGAAATTGATTCCAGTGGCATTAGTATTAGCTGCTATTTGGGTGATACTAGGTATTCAATCACCTACCAGGGAGATGACGTCTAATCAACAGGAACTTCCACCCTCCTCTGTTTACAGCGATGACCCATCCTTTGTTGACCCCTTCGGCGAGCCTTACTGAAAGGCAAACTCCTTCCCAATTTTTTGGAGATTCTTCTTCCATCTGCATCAAATATGGAGCGTGGTCTTCCTCTACTTTTGTGGAATATACTCTCCACCTGCAACCATACTTGAAACCAGGTCGCATCAAGAGGCCTCTAGAATTGAGTTCGCCAAAGAGATCTGTAACCGGGTTTACTTCGCCGTTGATCCAATCTAATTCATCATCTCTGAGAAATCTCCTTGATAGATGCTCAACTCCCAATAAAGGATAGTTATCCCGAGTGGCTGGTACCAAATCACCTCGCGGTTCAATCAATTCCATTCTGTACATTGTGACATCCATCTCATCGTCAACAATAGCAAATTCTGCATTCATATCATTATTCGATACGTATTCAATCCAATCCAGTAAATCATCGATATCCAAATCCTCTCTTGCCCTAGCCCATCGGACTTCTGCATCAGCATCGCCTTTGTTGGGATGAGATTCCCTTGACCATCTCAACCACTTTCCAGAAGTTGGAACTACCTTTTCGCCTGCACTCCTAACAACATCAAACGCGACTGCTTTGTGAGCGAAATCCGGGTCGATTTGCAGTTGAGACTCAACCCAGCCGTCATCTAAGGGTACGTGACGATGCCAATGACAGAACATAATTTCCTCACTTGTAAGAATTATTCCACCATCAACTGGCTTGCCTAATGCTGATTTCTGATATAGTCGATTTGATAGTGGCGCAGAAAGAAACCATCCATCTTCCATTTCTACAGGGTAGGGATTAGGTTTGGTCGGTGAACCTTCGGTTGAAAGTCCGATTGGCCTTGTAGGTCTCGGTCTTGGTTTAGACTTACGACCCTCCGCCATGTACCGCCCATAGTGACCAGTCTTATGTGCCTCCCCCTCCTCCTATGATTTGGGGAGGTTAATGGTTGACGGCTATCTTGGTACAATGACCACCGAAGAAAGGATGTTATTGCACCTTTTTGACAATCCTTTACCCGAAGGGCAGTGGGAAGCGCCGTTTACTGTAACGCAAGCGGGAATCTCTGCAGCTGTTCATGTCCAAAGAAAGCATGTACCTAGGACTCTAAAGCGCTTAGAAGATCGTGATGAGCTCCACTCAGGTCAAAGACATGTCCCCGGTGCAAAGCAAAGACGTCGTGTCTACGGATTGACCGCAAAGGGCAAAGAAAGAGCAGGAAACATGCGTGATAATATTCTAGCAAAAAATGTTCTAGTAAATGGTGAATCAACCATTCTTGGTTCACTAAGAAAAGGGGGTCAAATGACCCTTGATCTTCTTTCGCATGTCGATGAGGGTATGGTTTTCCACGACACTCCTGTTGTATCCCCTGTATCCAATCCTGAAGGAATCGCATCGCTAGATGCTCAAGCAGGTGAAAATCTTGTGAAGCGAATGTTTGCTAGAGCATGGGAAGACGGTAAGATCACTAAAGATGAGCAACAACTGATTTCTGAAGTAGTCACATTCCTGGGAATGCACCCAGAAAGAGTTGAACGGCTATCTGAAGAGGCTAGGAAAGCACAGAATGCACCACCTCCGGAAGATGTGTATAGAGACATGCTAAGGCAGGCTCTAATCGATGGAGAAATCGTAGAGGATGAAATTGCTCTACTTACAACTATGCGACAAGCATTCGGAATCGATGATGAAAAGCATTTACAAATATTATCAGAGGCGAGAGCAGATCCTGTTCTTGATGAGACTACTATGACTTACAAGGCGACTTTGAAAACTGCACTCGCTGATGGGATGATTACACCTGATGAAGATGCAATGTTGCAAACACTGCGAGAAAATCTTGGAATTCCAGATTCAAGGCATGCAAGTTTGCTAGCAGAATTACTAGACAAAAATGAGTAAAAAGGTGAATGAAATGGGAATGAGCGATATCGAATACGAAACCCACGACCGCTTGGTAAAACTTCAGAGCCAAATCAAGAATATGTCAGGAGATGTTGTTCTAGTTGGAGATATTATGCTAGACAGATATATCCATGGTTACGCAAATAATCTGAATTCAAGGGCACCTGTTCCTGTTCTAAAAGAGACTGAGAGATACGAGGATGTCGGAGCTGCAGCACACGTCGCAAGAGGTCTTGAGAACATAGGATTGGATGCCATTCTTTTCGGTGTGATTGGTGATGACCAAGCTGGTGGTAATATACTAGAATCCTTAGAAGAAGAGGAAGTAGACTGCGATGGAATTGCAATAATCGAAGACAGAATTACCACTGTCAAAACAAGAATGATTGCAGGCAGAGAATACCTAATATCAAGTCAGCAATTGCTACTTCGTTGGGATATCGAAGATGACAAACCTATTGACACAGAGGCTCATTCATCGATTATTGACCAAGCTGTAACAAAAATTGGTTCAGCAGACGTACTTGTTATCTCTGATTATGGTCAAGGAGTTATTACAGATGAAGGAGCTTCTCGCTTAATCAATGCTGCAAAAGTCGCAGGAGTTCCAGTTATTTGTGACCCAAAACTAACCGGGCTTCACAGAACAGCAGGAGCGGATTGGGTAATTTTCCAAACCAGAGGATTAGATTTGATGGCGAAAAGGATGGCTTGCAATGACTCCTCTGAAGCAGCAAAAATTCTGATTAAAGAGAATGATTGGGGAAACCTAGTAGTACTCCAGGGAGAAAATGGTGTTACGGTCTATACTAATGACGAACAAGTAATCTCTGCACCATGCACATTAGCAGAGCCAAGGGGTGCGATTGGAATTATTGACGCAGCAGCAGTAGCAGTTGCCGCAGGTGTTAACCTTGACCTAGAAGTTACAGATATTGCCCACCTAGCAAATGCTGCTTGTGAGTGTATAATGAGTGGAACACAAAATTTCACTGTGACAAGTGACGACTTGGCAAATCGGCTCGGAGAAGTTGCTTGGAGTCTTCAGATTTCCCAGAGGTGAACATATGAGTTTCTGGGTTCGTCCCACCACAGCAGATATTGGTATTCGTGCGTTTGGACGTAACCAAAATGATCTCCTTAAGGAAATGACCAATGGCATGCAGTCAATTGTCCTAGCACCAGGTCAAGACCTAAATTCGATACCCAGAAAGGTAGCAAGATGGGAGGTTTCCCACGAGGGTAGCACTGACATTCTAGTCGTGAAATGGTTGGATGAAGTAGTATACAGGAATGAAGTACATGACGAGTTTCTAATCGATTGTCAACCGATGATTAAGGATGGAATAATTGAGGCACAGGTATCATTTGTACCAAAAGATAGTGTAGAACTAGAATTAGAGATTAAAGCAGTAACTACTCACGAATTTCAATTCAGAGAAGTAAGTACGGGTGAAACTATCTCCTCAGAGTGGCCTGAGATTCCATCATTCGATGGTCCTGGATGGTACGGAGATGTCGTCTTTGACATCTAAGGTAGCAAGAATGCCAGCCAATAATCCAATTGGTCCCATCATCATACACATAAGAAGTATTGGCATTGAAACTTGAATTGGTCGTTCTGCTGCTAGCATTCTCATCCAAATGTATCTCCCAATGAATGTATCCATTACAAGGAAATGCAACCAAGCTAGAATTACCATATCATCGCTAGAGAATAAATCAACCACTAGTTCTGGAGTTGGCATCTGTGAACCCAACGTAATCAGAACATCGGGTGCATTTGGAAACAATAGGAGAGCGTATGAGGTGACTAATGGAAAGACACAGATTCTTACGTCCCCAACAAATTTGTGGGTGATGTCGTGCTTTGGAAGAAACCACATCATGAACCACAATGGAAATATGAATAGCGATGAAAACCAGAAAGTAATCGTGGCCAACTCCATTGTTCCACCTCGTAATAAAATCCGACTATTCTTTTACAATAGTTTGTATGAAAGCAGGTGGGAATTCCATGGGTGGACCCTCGTACCCATGGGCTAAATCCACAGACTTCCTCCGTCCCGTTACCCCACGGCACCCATGGCCCCAGGTAGGGCTGCTCCGTTCCAGCCTGACCTGTTCCCCCGGTTATTCAGTTCCCGACTCCTTCCGGTTTCGGTTCATGACACCCGGGTCACGTGGGGGCGAGACATCTACGTCCGCCTGTGGGAACCCATAGGCCGGCTGAGCCGCCCCTTGGCTTTCGGACCGCCATTTGCGATTTGCGGAAGAGGGCACGCAAACTCCCCTCCTATCCCGTCGGTCCGTGAGGCTTGGGTATTTTGAACCCACCGTAAGCTCATTCTTCAGTTGCTTCCTCATACTTTGAAGGACAACTCGTCTTAATTACCTCAGCTTCAAAGATCCATTCACCGTTCTTTTCAACTAAAATTCCCTCAGCGTAAACAGTCCTATTGTCTTCCAAGCCACCAGATGTCTGTGCATTGCTAAAATCAATCACTAGTTCAGAGTGATCTCCATGGATAATGAAACGATTGTTGACTGTATCGATGCTACCATCTCTAACCTCGCCACGAATTGCTATTTCTCTGCCTTCAATACTTTCTGGATTATCCATTACCTCGTCAACGGTCCTCGTTGCTTCAGGAGTACTAACTAGCACAGTAGCTGCCAAAGCTGCCGTCAGAAGTGCCCCGATTAACAGTAATTTAGAGCGATGTGTTAGCATATCATTCACTCCTAGCAATTCCTACTGCCTCACGCAAATCTGTCATTCCTTTAGACTTGAGTTTTCGGTCTAAACCGTTCACTATCTCTTTTACAACACTAGCACCATTGAAAACCATTGATGAATAAATTTGGATAAGACTCGCTCCGTTAGTGATTTTTTCCCAAGCGTCATCTGAATTTGATATCCCCCCGACTCCAATGATTGGCCAATTCCCGTCTGTATGGTCAGCAATTAGCCTTATCACCTCTGTTGAACGCTTGTTGAGTGGCTTACCCGACAATCCACCCTTTTCAGACATAATGTCTGATTCATCCGGCCTAGCAATAGTTGTGTTAGTTGCTACTATTCCTGCACAACTCATTCCCCTTGCTGTATCTACAATTGATTTGATTTGAAGGTCGTCTAAATCCGGTGCAATTTTTACAAGAACTGGTTTGTCACCAGAATATTTCATTACTTCTGAGATAATTCTTGCTAAGTCCTCATCCTTCTGTAACTCACGAAGATTTGGCGTATTTGGTGATGATACATTAATGACGAATCCATCAACGTATGGTCCGCACAATTCTACAGTTTTTGCATAATCAAAATGTGCATCTTCAAGGCTTGTAATCTTTGATTTCCCGACGTTTAGTAATAAAGGCACATTTGGTTTCCTAGCTTTCTCAAGGTGAGCAGCCATCTTTTTGCTCCCCGGGTTGTTGAATCCCATCCTGTTTACCAGAGCATTGTGTTTGGAGGACCGGAACATCCGTGGTTTTGGATTACCTGTTTGTTCGTGTTCGGTAATTCCACCTACTTCTATGAAGCCAAAACCCAAGGTTTCCCATCCTTGCATTGCTTCAGCTTTCTTATCCATTCCAGCTGCCAATCCCAAAGGATTCTCGAAGGCCATTCCAAACTCTTCAATATGGACTCCTTTTGGACGATACAATATCCTCAACAACATTCTCCCAAGGAATGTGAATGATGCAAATCTCAGTCCAAGTAGGGCTCTTTTGTGTGCTTTTTCGCTGTCCATTATGGAAAGCATAGGGCGCACAAGCAAAGAGTAACCTAGTCCCATTGTCCGAATGGTTTAGAGCGCATTCTTCAAATCTTGCCCCATATTGGGAGATAATGTGGACATAACTGACATTCGTTGGCCTTCCCTGCGAGAGGCTGCGCGTAGATTTTTGCGGGAAGATGGTTGTACCTTATCCGTTCCGCAAGAATATGAGAACAGGGCTTGGGATCTAGTTCAGAAAATCTCTGATAAAGTTCCCTCAAAACTTGACCTTCCTGACGTAATTATCGGCGAGTTGCGCGTGGTCGAATTGGCACAGATTGGTGGCGATCGGCCCTCAATGGAAATATGCTGGGTTCCTAACTCAAACTTTTCTGATTTTGAAGAGCAAGTTCTAGACTTGTTGGAAGCCGGCTATCCTGGTTGTATTGGATGTGGCGGTCCGGGTTCAGAAGGAGAATGGAATGAGTCTCTCCGACGAGCAGAAATTGAGGCCGAAAATTAGGGTGATTTTTCCTCAGGTACTATAGTACCTGTTCAGAAGCCGACTAAACCGAGGCTTCAAGTATCGCCGGTTTTCCCACCGAAAACCATGCCAGTCGTCGTCATCGCCGAGAAGCCCAGCGTCGCGACTGATATTGCAAAAGTTCTCGGGGTTAGTAAAAAGAAGGAAACTCATTGGGAATCAGATGAAGTTTGGATTACTTGGGCGGTTGGACACTTACTAGAACTCAAGACCCCTGAAGAATACGATGAATCATTTAAGAATTGGAGAAAATCGATAGACAAACTTCCATTCATTCCTGAAGACTTCAAGCTCAAACCAATCACTGGAAGAGGAAGTAATCGAAAGCAGTTGACAGCCATCAAAAAAATGATCACTTCGAAAGAATGTTCAGAGGTCGTAAATGCATGTGATGCTGCTAGAGAGGGAGAACTCATCTTCAGACGTATTGTAGAGTTCTCAAAAGTCAAATGTAAAACAAGCAGAATGTGGCTGCAATCATTGACAAATGTTTCAATTCAAAATGCGTGGGACAATCGTGTTTCTTCATCTGACTATGAACCTTTGAGAGATGCTGCAGTTTCCCGAGCAGAAGCAGACTGGATTATTGGAATGAATGGTTCAAGAGTTGCTGCAACGTTTCTCAGAACTAACAGGAATGACAAGAAGTCACTCTCAATTGGCCGTGTTCAAACTGCGACCCTAGGTATGATTGTGGACCATGAGATTGCAATATTGTCCCACAATCCAGCGCCATTTTGGGAACTCGAAGCCAAGTTCTCCTCGGGAGATGCAACTTGGACTGCAAGATGGGAGAGAGCAGGTCACAAAGATGATCCCGAAAATCCTGAGATTAAGGCTCACAGAATTACTGAATTAAGCGAGAAGGAGATGTTAGAAGAAATTCTAGCCAGTGATGAGGAGTTTACTACAACTCAAACCGATAGGGATTCGAAAGAAAAACCACCACTAAATTTCGACCTTACCAGCCTACAAAGAGAGGCAAACAATCTATGGTCTTGGTCAGCGAGAAGAACCCTTTCGGTCGCACAAGAGTTGTATGACACTCACAAGCTTACCACATATCCTAGAACAGATTCACGATTCTTACCTGAAGATATGATGGAAGAAATTTCCAAAACGATTAGGCAACTAGGTGCTCAGGATAAACTCAATGAACATTCACAAAGACTGGTCGACAACGGATTGAAAAATGTCAAAAGAAATTTTGACGACAAGAAAGTCTCAGATCACTATGCAATTATCCCAACAGGTAAACTTCCACCAAGTGGTCTCAGCAGTGATGCGGCTAAACTATACGAATTAATCGCTAGACAATTCTTAGCATCCTTCCACCCTGAATCTGTTTGGAAGGTGGAAAAGCGTACTGCTACAAAACAGGGTCAAGATTTCATCAAAGAAGCTAGAAGTCTTTCGACACCAGGTTGGCGTGCTGTCAGACCAAAGAAACAAGATTTGCCAGAGGGATGGGGTAAGTTACCATCAAATCCTTGTCAAAGTCAATTGGTGGCACATGAATTCAAAGAAGAAAAAACAAAACCACCTGGCAGGCTCAAGGAAGCAGGATTACTGCGACTAATGGAGCATGCAGGAAAGAAAATCGATGACGAGGAACTAGCAGCTGCCATGAAAGGGAAGGGCCTAGGGACCCCTGCAACAAGAGCAGAAACAATTGAAAAATTGATCACTCGAGAATTTATTGGAAGAGGTAAAGGCGGGTCATTAAGAGCTACCCCCCACGGAATCAAAATGATAGATATTCTAAGAAGGATACCTGTGGAATGGATTACGTCTGCAGAATTAACTGGAGACATGGAGGCGAAATTGGACGGAGTTCAACGTGGTACAAACCAAAGAGATGCATACATGTCTGAAATTAGAAGTCGCGTCCAAGAACTTGTTGATAAAATTAGAGACCACGATCGCTCTGAACTTTACTCCAAGAGCGTGCCGGTAGGTTCCTGTCCACTCTGCCAATCAAATGTTGGTGAAACAATCCTATCATACATATGTGAAACAAATGAAGGAAGAGACAAAGGTTGCTCATTCGTAATGTGGAAAGATGCCAGTGGTCGATGGTTTGACAGAAAAACTGCATCAAGATTGTTGCAAGAAAAAACAATTGAAGATTTGCACGGATTCTTTTCACGTAACGGAGATGGTTACGAAGTTAGCGTTAGCATCGACGGTAACGGAAAAGTTGTGATTGCAGGTAGTACAGGTCAAACCACTGACTCTAGCGACGAGGAATTGTGTCCATGTCCAAAGTGTGACCAAGGTACAATCAGAATCGGCGAAACCACTTACGCATGTGACAATGCTGAATGCAAATTTAGAGGACTTGGAAGAAATGTTTGCAAAAGGGACATATCTATTGAAGAAGCAAAGAAAATCCTAACTGAAGGGAAGTCCGACTTGATTGAAGATTTTACCTCCCGAAGAGGAAAACCATTCCCTGCTTACCTGATTCTTGAAGCAAATAAGGTCGGGTTTGAATTCCCACCTCGAGCCCCACCTGCAGACGCTAAGAAATTCCCGGTTGTCGAGGGATTGCTTGCGATTTGTCCAAAAACGAATGTGGGGATTATTGAAACAGAAACGCACTATCAAGCTGAAGAAAACTCTGAAGGCTGCAAAATTTCATTCTTGAGAGAAGTAAGCAAGAGGACTATTACAAGAGAGGAAGCAAAGGAACTCGTCGAAAAAGGAAAGATTGGTCCTTTTGATGATTTCACCTCCAAAGCTGGAAAACCATACACAGCAATTCTGTACTTGAAGAAAGATGGAAAGATAGGATATCGCTTTGCAAAGAAGTGAAGCGGCACAACCTTGACATGATTGATTGTTACAGAGTACATCAATGTACGATGTTGTCATTATCGGAGCCGGCCCTGTCGGCGGTAGATTGGCAACTGAATTGAGTGCTAGAGGCATATCGACATTGATGATTGAAGAGCATGCTGAAATAGGTAGGCCATTCCAATGCGCAGGATTGGTAAACCCACCAGCGATGGAAATGGTTGGACTTGAAGATACTATTTTGCAAAATGTCGATGGGGCCTTAATTCATTCACCATCTGGGATAATGGTTCCTGTTGGCAAAGATGGAAGAGTTAGAACACACGTTGTGTGCAGGAAAAAATTCGACCAAGGTGTAGTTGCACAAGCTATGGAAAAAGGCGCACACCTTTGGCTATTATCAAGACCAACTAGCGCTGAAGTCACGAATGATGGTGTAAACCTGGTCATAGAAAGGGAGGGAGAGATAACCGAAGTGCGTTGTAAACTACTTGTTGGCGCTGATGGAGCACACTCTTGGACTAGAAGATACTTCAAAATGGGTAGGCCGAAAGAAATGATGATCGGCTTCCAAACCGATGTAAGCGGACTAACTGGGAAGAATAATTGGTTGGAAATGTATACTGGAAAAGACATAGCACCTGGGCTATTCGCTTGGGTTATTCCGAGTGGTGATAACACACACAGGATTGGGCTTTGGGGCAGAGCACAAGATTTGGAAGGCAAAAGTGTGGAACAGTATTACGATGCGCTAATTTCCCACCCGCTTTGGAAAGAAAGATTCTCTGGCATGAAAGAAATAGCGAGGTATTGTGGACCAGTTCCTTGTGGTACAATTAAGAAACCGTTCAAAGATCGTGTAATGGTCATTGGTGATGCTGCAGGTATGGCCAAACCAACCACAGGCGGAGGCATTGGCCCTGGGTTTCGGCAGGTCGAGGCAATTATCGAGAAACTTAGTATGGCAATACAAAAGGACAAACTCGATGCATCTCACCTATCTTCCATCTGTAAATCTTTCAAATCTTTCAGGAAAGAGCAGGATAGAGCAATGGCCTTGCGTGACTTACTTGTTACAATCCCCAGTGATGAGGAATTAGATTCTCATTTCAGGATGTTCAACCGACCTGAAATACTTGATTTAATCAACAAAGAAGGAGACATCGAGCATCCTGTACCACTAGGTATGACTCTGATGAGAAAAGTTCCTGAATTTAGGAAACTGGCAGTAAAGGCTGGTTTCAAATTATTATTTGCATAGGTGATATTGGTGGTAGAGGTAAAGCATCGAATTAGGTATCCGCCATTCGAATCCTCGAAACTAAATGCAGAAATGATTCCTATTGTTGAAAAGACGTTTGAGGTTGATGGGGCTGTAGTTCCCCCATTTATCCTAGGCAAACAAGATTCTTGGTTCGTAGAGAGAACAATCAATGGGGAGTATGATGCAGATACTGAATACCATGGCGAAATTCCTCAGATAATCGAAAAGCAAAGAACAGGATGGTATTTATTGCCCCATCCTATTCATGCAAAGGCAAGAATTTTCATAAATTACGCAGTCATAATTCTCCTATTTTGCTTATTTTATCTTTTCAGTACTCCACTCCAATCATCGATTGGAATTCCGACTTTTGGAACGGGTAAAGTTAGACTGGGATTACTGGATTATCCAATTTTGGCTGTGGTTGTTGTACCATTAATGGTCGCTCCAATCGCCTTGAGAGTTACCGCTAACTTAGGGGATTTGAATAGACAAAAGAAGTTCTTAGCAAATCCACCGCCAAAACCAAAATTCGATTTCGCCGAAACTATGACCGGCTCCAATCTTAAAGGAGAAATTACAATCACTGAACCAAAGGACGACTGGATTTCAATGAAATTATCTTGGAGGGTAGGAATTCTACCGCCTGCGAGACATAAGGTATTTGCAGCCCTAAACAGAGACCCTAACGGGCAACCTCCTCCTGGTTTAACAACGTCACTTCCCCACCACTGGGAAAAGGGCTTGGATGATGGAACTGGCATGGGCGAAGACGCACCTATGGAGAGACATGACGCACCTGGAGGAGTTTTCCTTAGACCCATGCGAATAATGAGTTCAAGTAAACAGTTTGATATCGGGTTGGAAGGTGGTAAGTTTGAGCTTGAAAAGCCGGATGGAGAATGGCCTGGTACAGTTTATGGTGACTTAGTCAGAGTTCACTGGGAGTTAATCGTAAATATCGAGAGAGAAAGTGGAGGACCTTTGCTATGGGTTGAGCCACTCACGGTAACACATTCCAAGGACCGTATTGTAAATGAAAATCTGTCAATTTCAGATGGCCGTACAGAAAGTGACACATTGTGAAGGAAAGCATTCATTTGCTTAGCCCATTCTCAACAAACATGGAGCGCAGGGTTACTAGTGCCGTGTTCTTGACTTTAATTATGCTATTATCGGGTTGCCTTGGTAGTGGTGAGCCAGTTAACGAAGACAAGGAAATCGAAGAAGTAGTTCCCATTACAGCTTCATTCAATTCTATCATGACTACGGGAAATCCTTCGGTTGGTGAGATTTTAATCATTGAAGGAATAATTTCGGTCAATCCTACGGGGACAGATTACTTTGTAGAATCTGACATAATTACACCAACTGGATTGAGGACAATCGAAACTACTTTGTCAGATACTAACTCTGGAACCAGACTAATTTTCATGCCTGACGAACCTGGTGAATGGATGGTAAACTTGCGTTTAGTAGTTGATGGCTTGGAAGATCCAATTAAGAATAGCATCCAGTTTACAGTTTTGACTCCAAGTGAAGGTGACACGATATTATCAACCGATTCTGTAATCGAAATGGAAATATCATCACCACTGACAATTTCAGGTAAAGTAATTCATTCATCGCCTGAATCTTGTACTGTTACTGACGGCTATAACTCCCAAAGTGTCAATGATATCGGAGAATTTAGCATCAATCAAGGTGTTGTAGAAGAGTCATATAACGTCACAATTACTGCCATTTGCGGAATCTGGACTGAATCACAGGATTCTAGATTGGTTAGAGTAATACTGGCATCAAGCAATGATATGGACGGAGATGGAATACCCGACGATTCGGATTCCTGTCCTGATGGCTACGGCGAGGATGAAGGTTGGAATCCAAATGAAAATACAGATCGTGATTCTGACGGATGCCACGATTTTGAAGAAGATATTGATGATGACAATGATCTGATCCCTGATATTGATGATGACTGTGCTTCTGAAATCGGGTGGGTAAGCGATTCAGAAAATGATTACGATACAGATGGATGTGCCGATTCTACAGAAGATAATGATGATGATAACGATGGAGTAGAGGACTCAGAAGATAGTTGTCCTAAAGGAGAAATCGGATGGGAATCAAAGCCGTATACTGACTGGGACCTAGATGGTTGTAGAGATTATACCGAAGATATAGACGACGACAATGATTTGGTTAATGATACAGATGATTCTTGCTGGAGAGGGTTCTCAAATTGGGCAAGTAACACAACTACTGACTTTGATGGGGATGGCTGTTATGACCTATCAGAGGATGAAGATGATGACAATGATGGCGTCAATGATGTAAACTCAACAGGTGTTACGCTCGATTTATGTCCACGAACTCCGATAGGAGCGCAGGATGTTGATGAGAATGGTTGTGATGCTACCGAAAGGGACTCAGACAATGATGGAGTGGTAGATGCTGACGACAATTGCCCAGGAACCCCAACAGGTAACATGGTAAACAACGTAGGATGTGCTGATTTAGACGGTGATGGAGTTTTCTCGAATGTCGATGATTGTGCAAATACTCAATCAAAGTGGACTCCAGATGTAAACGGTTGTGCCGTATACCAGTTACCAGTTTCATGGAAAGAAACTGGGCATGGCAACGGAAGGATGGACACAGTGGCCCATTTTTCACTACCTACACTTGACGGAACATGGTCGTTTAGAAATGAGTGGACAGGTAATGATGTCTACATATTCCTGTTCAAGTATACCGACTCTTCAGGAAATAGTAACAATGCTGATTGGTCAAAGAATCCAGGACCAATGATTCGGCAACTACCAGATAATGCACATCTTTTCTATGGTTCGTTTGATAATTCATTCAATAGTGATGTAAACGCCAGAAAGACCGCAGTTCAAAATGCACTTAATGCTGATGAGGAATTGAAATGGGAAAATAGAATCCACTACATAGACCAAGACATGTCTACTGCGTCTGGAGGAATTGGAGATTTGATTGGCAATTGGAATTCGTTCTATTACGGAATTGACAGATTCCAAAGGGCTAGAGAAATTGGTTCCATATATGCTTGGACATCCCAAACAAACGACATTACACACTGGGCGTATGAGGCCAGAATGTACAACTATGAATTCACAACAGAAGTAAGAGAGAATGACCCAAATATTCACGCAGTAACAATCGTAGATGAAGTATGGCACAGTGGGGGATGGGGTGGAGGATACACTTCAACTTACGAGAATGCCACAATCTCTCTTCCAAATAACATCAGTACATACGATACTTTGGAAGTATTCCATGAACATGCCTGTGAGGACAGAAGAAATCGATACCAGAAATCTGATGGGACTTACGGCGGCTGTCACGAATGGGATTATCTTGCTTACATGAAAATATGTGATAGAGACAACTCGAGTAAATGTGGAACAGAGTTCATGCGGTGGATTACAACTTATGGCCGTGAAGGTCGGTGGTTAACCGACATCTCTCCATATTTATTCATGCTAGAGGACAATGATGTTAGAAATTTCAAGTATCAAGGAGCAAATAAAGGAACTATGACTGTTAAGTTACTATTCTCAAACTGGAATGTTGGGGAGAGAAGTACATCAGGAGAACAGGTGTTTACCGGAGGACAATTTGCAGGTGAATACAATAACGAATCTAGGTACAAGAGACAACATAACTTCACAGCTTTACCGAATTATAACAGCTTGAAGATCGTGGCGACCATAACCGGTCACGGATTTAATCAAGACCAAGCAAATTGTGCTGAGTTCTGTGACCATGAACATCATTACTACCTTAATGGGAATACGGCATATGAGTGGCACCCAATCGTCTATGATAATCAAGGATGTGAGAAAGAGGTCGATGACGGGGTTGTTGCGAACCAATTTGGTTCGTGGCCATTTGGAAGAGCAGGTTGGTGTGCAGGACAAGACGTCAAACAATGGGTGTATGACATCACAGATTGGGTCGACAATTCCACAACAAATAATCTAGAATACAAGGGATTATTCAACGGACAAGAGTACGTACCACAAGACACCAATGGTGGCGGAAGGGAAATTCGAGCCAATATCTGGTTGGTGTATTACGACGCAAATTGACTTGGCGGAGGTGCAGGCATTTCCGACAAATTGGATTTTGCCTCAGGCGTATCAAGCAATTCGTAGCGAGAATTTCTTCGTCTTGGCATAAATCCTGCCCTAATTATTGCATTCTGTAACTCGATTTCTGTTGCTTGCATCTTGTCGGTCCCAGAAGCTGATACAACATTTTCTTCCATCATTGTCGAGCCTGCATCATCTGCACCACCAAGAAGTGCCATTTGTGCTATTGATAGTCCCATGGTAGGCCATGATGCTTGTATATGTTCGATATTATCAAAGAAGAGTCTTGAGATAGCAACGTGGCGAAGATATTCTGTAGGTCCAGCACCCAACTCAAATTTATTTCTTCCACGGTTCCTTTTTCCGTATGAATTATTTTCCAATTGAACGGGCCATGCAATAAAAGAAGTGAATCCATTTGAGTAGTTCTCAAGACTGTAGTCTTGTAATTCTCTTATCCTGAACATGTGTTCAACCCGATTTTCAATTGACTCTCCGAAGCCAAATACGTTTGTTGCACTTGTAACCAATCCGAGAGATTGTGCTTCTCGCATAACGTTTAGCCAATTATCTGGAGAGCCCTTCTTTGGAGATACATCGGTTCTCACCGATTCGACTAGCATCTCTGCGCCTCCACCAGGTAAACCATGCATTCCAGCATCTTTCAGGTGAGTTAATACTTCGAGAGTAGAAATACCCGTTACTTCTGCAATACCTTCGATTTCTATAGGAGAAAAACAGTCAATATCAATCGTTGGATGTCGTGACCTCAAAGAGGAAAGTAATTCAGTGTAATATTCGATTCCGAGTTCAGGATTTACTCCACCCTGCATTAGTATTCTTGTGCCCTCAATATTTTCTAGTTCTCGAACTCTATTGCTTATTTCATCTATGGTTTGAGTATAAGTTTCATCATGTCCGGGTGGACGATAGAATGAGCAAAATTGACAGTTTATCGTACAAACGTTGGTGTAGTTGATGTTACGATCTATCAGATAGGTAACTTCTCTATCACCATTCATCTTGACCCTACGTGAGTTTGCTGCACTTCTAAGTTCATGCAATGGTGCGTCTCTATACAGAATCACAGCCTCATCGGTTGTTAGCCTAGAACCCTCTGAGATTTGGTTCGCCAAGATATCTTGCCAATCCATTCAGACCACTCAGGCAGTTCCAACTAACGCTTCAATATTAGCAATTGTTTTCGGGCAATCACCTGATAAGACGTCAGGGCCTTCTTTGGTGATTAATACATCGTCTTCGATTCTAATTCCGATGTTAGCGTACTTTTCTGGACACTCGACATCGGGGCGCCATGCTCCAAAATACAATCCAGGCTCTACTGTAATGACCATTCCCTCCTCAAACAATCTGGGTTCATCATCTGGTCTGTAAACACCCACATCGTGGACATCCATTCCTAACCAGTGACCTGTGTTGTGCATGTACCAATTTTTCAATTCACCATCCGAACCCAGTGCCTCTTCCAAATCTTGTTCAATTACACCGATTCTGATTAGGCCTTCAGCTAGAACTCTACGGGCTGCATTGTGAGGTGCATCATAGGTATTCCCAACCCTACATTGGTCAATTGCAGCTAATTGTGCATCCAAGACGATTTGGTAAATTTCTGCCTGTGCTTCGCTGAACTTACCGTTAACAGGCCAAGACCGGGTAATGTCCGAAGCGTAACCGTTGTACTCACATCCTGCATCGATAAGAATAACTTCGCCATCATCACATGTATCATCATTTACAGTGTAATGTAAAATGGTTGCATTCTCACCAGAACCGATGATTGATGGATAAGCGGAACCTGAGGTTTTACAGTACTTGAATAGGCCTTCGATTATACCTTCTAATTGCCATTCACCAACACCAGGTTTTGTATTTGCCATAGCCTGTATGTGTGCCTGTGCGGCGATTTTTGCTGAATATCGCATCAGGTCAATCTCTGCATCTGATTTTCTAAGCCTCAATTCATTAATCATCCTGGATGGGTCAATAATACTCACAGGGCCAAGGCCAAATTTCTGCCTATCTCTGGAATTGGATTTAATTTCATTATCGACCATTCCATCTACTACAGAGTCAACTCCTAATTTTACAACTATTCGTGAACATTTGACAAGCATTTCTGATAGTGATTCTTCCAAGTCTTCATGCGAAACGGCGTTATCGATTGGCCAATCTTTGACAGCACCCTCAACACCTGGCCTGCGACCTTCCCAAATCTCTTGGAGGATATCCTTTGGTTGGACAAACAAAGTAGTAATCCAATTACCATCATCATTGTATGCTGTGAAAACAGCCTCTGGGTCCTGCCATCCACACAAGTAGAGCATGTCGCTACTAGATCGATAGGGATAGTGGACATCATTTGAGCGTGTAGACTCATGCGGAGCAGTAATTATGAGCAGGTCATTTGGTCGCAGTTGTGAAAACAATCTTTGCTGACGCGCAAGAAATTCTTCATTGCCAATCTTGGCAGGTTCAGGGCCTACTGCCTCAAGGGATTCTCCCCACATGTAACTATCTAGCCACTCCGATTATTCAGTTATTGTTATTTCAGGTTTGCAAAATCAGTCCCATAACTCACTTTCGTGACTGTTAACTTGCTTTACATCTTGTTCAGTTTTAGTGGTAATTTCGTTCCACTTAGGAAGAGACTTTGACTCCGAATCCTTGTTTTTAATTCTGCTAAAAATAAGTATTGAAAATCCAATAATCCCTAGCATCACGACGACTGAACCATAATTCGACTTATCGTTTATTTTCTCATTCTCTGAAGCTATCATTATTTCAATTTCATATGAATCGTTTGCCCCGTCATCATCTGTTACAATTAGTGAAAGAATGTAAGTACCCTCGTCAAGCTCTGCAATTGAAAAATCTTGAGAATTTGAAACTAGTTTCGAGTCCAAATACCAAGAGAAAGTAAATTCCTCAACTGTGTCACCTGAGTCCGTAATATTTGGCTGCAGTGAAATGTTATCACCAAGACTAAATTGCCAGGAATTTGGGTTGATTACATCTGTACCTTCAATACTCATACTCAACACTGGCACAGAATTCAATACGTTAATCTGAGATGTGGTCGAGTTCATCCTCCCAACCCAATCGATAACGTCGAGCCTAATCGTATGCAAACCAGATTCATTTAGCATGATTTCCAAAATACTGTTATCTTCACTAGTTGCTGGGACAAAGACTGAACCATCTGGCTTCGTAACATACCAGACATATTGTATGTTGTTAGTCCAAACTCCATCACTAGACCCACTGCCATCGATCAAAATGGAGTCGCCTTCATTTGATTCGCTAGGGCTAATCATCGAGGATACTGGAGCGTTCCTATCGACATATACTGTAATCTCGATAGCAGGAGACTCACGCAAGAATACGTCTTGATATGAATAAGTAAAACTCCAGACACCATCATCTAAATCCATATCAGTTGCATTTAATTCGAATGAAGCTTTATTTCCATTCCATTCTACTTGCATAGTTTCTGAGAACGATTCACCATCACACGCTCCGTTTGGTGAACTACACCAACTCATCACAATACTTCCATCGGAGGGTATGCTATCAGAAAGTGTCGCTATTGCAGTAATAATTACTGGTTCATCAAGCATAATTGTGCTCTCATGAATTGGTGAGATGACTGGATTATGTGGTCCTGCGCCGACGAAAATTATCCGGTTAAGAAACTCCTTGCCCAAACCATTAGGTTGGCCAATCTCTAACCAACATGTACAATTTATACCTTGGACATCGATCATTAATGTCCAATTCCACAGACCTTCTTCTATGGGAGTGACCGTGGTAAAGAAATCACCACTGCGAAGTACTGGCCATTCAACATAGGGGTTGGTTACGTCATATAGAACCCAATCTGCGGTCTGTGGGTTGAAATTTGTCGAACCAAATATCTCGAGTGTACTATTCACCCACAAGCCATCGACTGAATCACTAGTGAGTAGACCGCTTGATTCGTTGCTTTCAACATTGTCTGCAGACACTGGTACAAGCACAAGCAAAACAGAAGCAATGACAAAACATGACTTCATTTGTTGCCGCATTTACTACTCCTCAAACGGGTTACACAATTGTCCTTGACCAGGGAAGCTGTTTATGTCCCTCGGGTTGGTATCCCACTTGTATTCACAGTAATTGACGTGGCCGTCACCATCTGTGTCAACCATTCTATCTGCGTCATCATATGGATCGAAGTTGAAGTAGTATTCCCAACCTGTTGCCATTCCATCGTCATCATGGTCTTGATAGTATACCTCAGGTCCATCATTCCAATCATCGCCATCTGTGTCATTTCTAATTGGATTTGTTCCATTGACAAATTCTTCAAAACTAGTGTAATTTTCTAAATTGTCATAGAACATCTTCCCATCGGGTGAATCTGGATCAATGTGGCAGTTACTGGACTGAGGGTCATTATAAGATGGGCAATACTTTGCAACTAAGCCTGAGCGGTTCAACCCATCTTTGTCTGGGTCTTCCATTCCATCATCTATACCATTACCATCTGAATCTTTCAGAGCAGGGTCCATGACACCACGGGCGCCGTAAGCACTGTATGTTGAATTATCAACGAGACCGATGACAAGTGCTTCTTCAGAGTATCTAACTTCCCAACCATCTGGTAACATGTCTCCATCAGTATCATCGTCAACAGGATTGGTGTTCCATCTGTCTGGAGCTTCAGCACCGTTTGACAATGTATCATTGTCTATGTCGTACGTGTCATCCTTCAATGAGCCCAGTGAAGGGTCTAGTGCCCAACGACCTTTACAACCATCACACAATGGATTTGATGGCATGATGAAGTTAGTCATGTTCATCTCGTAGACTTCGTATTTCTTTTCTAGAATAAATCCGCCAAGCCAGTTCTTCCAAACATATCCTCCATCCTCAAGACCGCACTCAATCATTGAATCACATCCCGGAGGAAGCCACAGGTCGGTTGCAACCCAAAGAGAATGAGATTTTGAGTTATCTTCAACGGATTCGATTTGCATTTCCCAACCATCTAGCATTCCATCAGCATCAGTATCATTGATGAGTGGGTTAGTAGGATTCTGGAATGGCCGAGGTACGAACAAGACTTCGTTTCCGTCGATTAAGCCATCACCATCCGTGTCAGAGTTGTTCGCATGTGTCAGGAAGTTGTCTAGACCAAGAATTACCTCTTCACCGTCTTCAAGACCATCGTTGTCAGTATCGAACATGCATGGGCTTGTGAAATATTCTTCACCATACCAAGAAAAACCGTTCAGTGCCTCAGCTTGGTCGCCCAAACCGTCACCATCTGTATCTGCATTTGATGCGTTAGAACCAGCACCACACACTTCACTAAACTCCTTGAAATCGGACAATCCGTCTTCATCAGTATCCCACAAACCTGGGTCTGATGTAACTCTAACATTCTGTACACCACGGTTGACAACCAAAATGTCCCAACCAATAACTTCGATTCCGTCTTTCAGTCCGTCACCATCTGTGTCCGGATTCAAAGGATCTGTTGAGCGTCCGTCTATAATACCGTCACCGTCAGAGTCTCTAGCGTTGTATTCCATCAAATTTGTAAACATCTCGTCGATTTCAACAATCTCTACCCAAACATCAAGTCGGCTTTCAATAGTGTCACCAATTTCGACATTTATTGCGTAAACATATCCGTCAACTGGAGCAACTAGCGGGATGACTTGTTGATTTCCACCAGATAGTGTAATTCTTGCTCTGGCAACGGTTTCGTTTGCTGTAACCCAATCATCAAGTTCTACATCGATTGCAACGACTAGAGCTACATTTTCTAGAGTACTAAAGGTGACTGAACCGTCGCCATCTGCGTCGTAACCATCTCTATCTGAGTCAATGTCACCGTTTGAACCGTCCCTTGGGTCTAGTCCATTGGTTGCTTCCCACCCGTCTGGCATTCCGTCCTCATCAGTGTCTTCATGCCATGGGGATGTGAATTTGCTTTCGCCAAATGCAATTGCAACTTGGTATTCTTCGATATTGTTCATTCCATCCTCGTCCCAGTCGCTATATCCGTCAGAATTGTTAGCAGGGTCGAGTGTTTGGGATGCTGCAACTGCACCACTTGTAGGATGTTCAGTTGCATCTGAGAAACAGAACTCGAAACCATCGGGCATGCCATCACCATCAGTATCCCAATCAGAGGGACCATTCATCTGGCCGTCCCCATCCATATCTTCCTTGAACCAAGCAAGTCCATGTTCAAGAGCGTCTGCAGCAAACGGTGCAGTTCTGCTGACAGGGTCGAGTAAGTCAATGCCACAGTCTTGACCTGTGGCCATCATTACCATGATTGTTGAATTCGAGATTTCGTGGATATCATCTAACATGTCACCATCGGAATCAGCCTTTGTTGGGTCAGTTCCGTATGCCTCTTCCTCTAAATTGAATAGTTGGTCGTTATCAGAGTCCAAAACTTGGTCGCAGGAGTGTTGGCCTGCAGCGTTTGATAAATCATCCCACTCTGGGATTCCATTTTCACCATTGAAATGGTCTTCAAGACTCTCAACCATCGCATCTGTGAGTTCGACACAACCCCAGTTGCCAGATAGCGGGTCAAATAGAGTGTAATTTCCAGCAGGGTGGAAAACTTCTCTCTTGTACGTAACCTCCCACTTGTCGTTTAATCCGTCACCATCTGTATCTGCGAGTCTAGGGTTTGTTCCCTCTTCAACCTCGACGGAGTTGATCAAACCATCACGGTCTGGGTCTCCCTTTGGACCGTCATCTGGGTCTGGCCAGGAGTCTTCCTCTTCTTGCTCTTCAGCACCATCGGAATTAGCTTCACTAGGGTCGTTTTCAGCGTCGTCAGATTCACCATTATCCAGCGGGTTTAGACCATTCGCCACTTCCCAACCATCAGACATTGTATCTTTGTCTGTATCAGGGTCGAAGGGGTCCGTTCCATATTGAGCCTCTACGGCATCTACAAGACCATCACCATCTGAGTCTTTGGACTCTCCTGTGTTGGATCCATCGCCAATTAAGTCATCTTCAGCTGCAGCGTCAAAATCACCTGCTCCTTCACTGGTTTGGAAGAATCCAGATGCCCCTACGAATAGAGAACCAAAAATCATGGTTGAGACAATTGCAACGTAAGCCATTTGATTGTGTGACATAGACATTTTCATACTCTCCGCTGACTAACCAACTATGTCGACATCTGTTCCACACATAAACCTTCACGGTATTTGATTTTGACAAATGTCTGTAATTGAGCTTCAACCAGTAGATATTTCATGCCTAGGTTCAAGTTTGATAACATCAAAATTATCTTCTCGAATAACGCTGACTTTTACAGGTCTACCTTCACACCTTACCCAGGCTCCGGCAAGGTAACCAACAGTCATCGCAAGACAAGGAATTGTCTCAAATTTCAACTCGATTCCGCCCTGCGTATTCAGCGCCTTACCTGATATTGGAGATGAAAATCCCCTAAATCCAAAAAATGCGTCACAACTATCAATCCAACCATCGATGTCAGCAGCGAGAAATAACTCCTCACCTGCAATGAATAATCGCTTACATGCGATTGCAAGGGATAGGAATCCTTCACCAAAGTCTGGCCACGAATTTCTTTCATCTTCCCCAATATTTCCAACCAGACCTGTACAAGCCATTTCCAGCCTCTTAAACATACCAATTGGCAACATGAAGTGACCTAATCCATCTATTCTCCATCCCGATTCTAATTCGATGAGAAGTGATTTCCCTGTTTCTTGTAGAGGTAAAACTGAACTCGCTTTAGTCAAAGGAATAGAGGTTGGCTCTAATGTCAAAACAGTAGTCTGAGGTGATTTCTCTTCCCATAACATTCGATATCTCGAAGAATTTATTTTCTCGATTTCTGCTTGTAATATACCTGCGAAAATAGGAGTCAATCCTGCTGATTCAAAACTTGGAGGAGATGTGTTCGGTACGCCCCAACCGTGTAGTTTCCAACGGTCTTCAAGTGCCGCTTTAGCCTTCTTTTTGCGGAAAAATCCGCTAAATTTCAAATCATTACATTCTAGGAGATTTTCTTCTTCATCACAAGCAGCATTGGCCAACTTTCTTCCCATTGGGGCATCAATAATTTCTTCAAAAAATCGCCACCAAGTCTCTAAGCCATCGACCCTCCATAGATACCACTGATTGCCATTATTATCAATAATTAGTCCATTTTTTGTTGAGAAAACTGATGCAACATCACTCATCAATTCAACATCAAGATGGTTGTTTTCTTCATCGATTAGAGGCATACTATCACAATGGGTAACCGCTCAAGTTGTCTTCATTGAAACAGTATCTAATGACGTGGTAATCAGACTTAAAATCACGTACATCTAACTTGACGGTTGAAGGATCTTCGTTTTCAAGAAGAACTCGAGCATAGAATCTTGCAACATCGAGCATCTCATCCTTACCCATACCAACTCTTGTCAATTCTTGTACACCTAGTCTGAGTCCTGAAGGAGACATTGCTTTAGTGTCACCAGGAAGCATATTCATGTTTGTGATTATACCCGCTTGTTCAAGCAAATCAGCCGCTTTTGCTCCTGCACCTGAATCCAACTCACCATGTCTTGTCAAAACTTGGTGCGATGCCGTGTAACCTCTTGACTCAGCAAGTACATCAAATCCTTCTGCGGCTAAAGCAGCAGCAAATGCCTGCGCATTGGCTACCGTATTCTTTGACAGCTCTTCACCATATTCGATGAACTCGGACAATGCAACCACTTTACCTGCTACGTGGTGAAGGTGATATGACGAGCACGTTCCTGGGAAGACAGCGTTGTTTAGTTTCCTTTGGAATTTCTCATCTTCAGATGAACTTAGAATAAATCCGCCTTGGGGCCCAGGGAAAGTTTTGTGTGATGAGCCGGTCATAATATCAGCTCCTTCATGCAGTGGGTCTTGGAAACATCCTCCTGCGATTAAACCGAGTACGTGAGCACCATCATACATCACTGTTGATCCTACCTCGTGAGCGGCATCAGCCAACTCTTGAAGTGGAGTTGGAAATAAGAACACGGATTGTCCAAACAGAGCGACAGAAGGTGCAACCTCTCTAATCAAATCCGCTGATGCATCGATATCTGGCTCCATTCTCTCTTCGTCCCAAGGATAAGTAGACAAATTTAGATCACGCAGACCAACAGCACCCATTCTAGCGTGAGAAATGTGTCCACCATCTGCTGTAGAAACTGCTGTAATTGAGTCTCCGGGTTTCGCTAGCGCTTTCAATGCGGCAATGTTCGAAACAGTTCCACTTGTTGATTGGATATTTGCGAATGGCACGTTGAACAGTTTCTTTGCTAAATCTATACCAAGTGATTCAATGGTGTCAAAGTCTCCACAACCTTGGTAATATCGCTTGTTTGGTAGACCCTCGGCGTACCTTCCATGAAGGTCGCTTGTCACTATCTTTTGCACCATTGGTGAAACAATGTTCTCACTAGCAATCATGCCCAAACCTTCACGATATAGGCTGCCGCTATCTCTCACAGCACCTAACACTGTCATAGCATTGGTCAAATTTTCCTCACTTGGAGCCCAGCCACCTTTAGCCTCGGACATGATTATTCCTTGGCTATACGGCCTTTGACACTTTTCAGTGTCAGATTGTGATAACCTGCTTAGCTTGGCCGCCGGGGGCCTGTGTTTCTAGTCGCTCTAGATTGGCGTTCAGAACGGATAGTATTGTGTGGGATTCCTTTTCTTTGAAGATTAGTGGACATTATTTCTCTTGGTCGGTTTGTGCGACCAATTGGCTTGGCTGCTCTCCCAGATTTTCTTTGAATCATCTGATTACGCCCTCTGTATGCAACAGGACCTACCAGTCTCTCCATTGCAGGTACATCTGACCCCTCTTCCTTAGGGCGTTTTAGCCACCAACCTGGAGATAGATTACCCATCCTAGCATCTCTTTCCCGTTTCATTGAATTGGCCCTTCTAGCAAGTTTCGGCTTCACAGACCTCTCACTTTCTTTTGAGATAAGGTCGGTCATCCAACCAGGGAATCCTACGTCGTAAACAATACCGTTGATGGTAAGTAACATTCCTGAAAGAAGAAGGTGTGTACCAACCGGTAGTTCCGACCTTTGTAGGTTGATTTTGTGCCTCTTTACACGTTTTGCGTATGCAACCATTGCTTTTTGGTCACGATGTCGGATCACCTTCATTTGTTGACGACTGAATCTTCTTGCACTCTGGTGTAAGAATATCAAACCAATTGCTACAGCCAGGCCTTCAAGCATACCCAGTTCTCCGGTGGCATAAATTCCAAGTAGAATCCAAATTGGTGTTAGTACACCCCAATGGAAGATTTTCGTTATTATACCAGAGGTAAATCGAGGAGTCATTTTCCTATTTACTGCCGCTGCTGCCGTGATGAATACGTTAGCGTTTAGTGCCTCATCAACCCCTCCTTTTACCATTAGAGCAGCGACAGGATTTACAGGTGCGTCATTTATCCATTTACGGGAACGTTTGGTAGTTTTCTTGGTTAAGGCGACTTCCAAGATTTCTTCATCATCATCCGTTTTTGGACGGCCTAGAATGTTAGCTAGTGCCTTAACTCTTGGGTCGTGAGGGTCTGATTCTTCTAACTCGGTAAGAACATTCAATGCACTGTGCCATTCACCTTTGTCGACTAAACATAGGGCTGCAGCAATCCTAGGAAGGGCCATTGTTGGATTTTCTCTGACCAATCTGAGAGAAATGTCTAGGGCTTCCTTATGCATGTTTTGAGCTCTTAGTAATGCAACGTGAGTTAATCTAGCAGTTATTGAAATGTTATCCTTGTGCATTATACTATCAGATGGTTGTGGGCTCCATGACCGCAGCATCTTCATCAAATCATTGAGGTGGTCAATACATGGATTATTCTCCCAATCCCACAAATCATCTTCGTCAACCGAACCATTGTATGGGTCAAACCATTCACAAATGAATGCTAACAACTCTGGCTCATCATAACCTTCAGGCTGTTGTAAATTGTGAAGTGCCTCTCTTGCGGCATCAAGTCTTCTGCAGGCAATATGCCCTGAGGCAATAATCATCCTTGCCTCATCGTCGTCTCCGCCTGACTGTGCCAGTACCTTCTTTGCTTCTTCTATTGCTGTTGGCCATAAACCTCGTAAGGCCATTTCAATCATTCTAGCACGGCTTTTTGCTAATCTCACAATAGCTTCATCCTCACCAATAGAGCGGTTTTGGAATCTAATTAGTGAATCAATGTCGTTGTTCAGGGCAGATTCCTCGACTAAATCAAACATCCAGTTACCACCACCACTCATGATTGCACCCTCGCGCCTTTGATCTGGATTCAAATCGAACTTTAAGTTTCGAAGAGGGTTGAACTTGGAGATTGATAGCACCCAAGTAAGAAGGAAAATTGTTTGGCCAACTGCAATAAATATCCAAGTTACTAACAACCGATATTCCTCATCAAAACCTCGACCTTCGAACCATTCAATAAACGGCATCAAATCGCCAAATTCCTTGTAACACACTAAAATCAATAGTAGTGCAGTGTAACCACTAAATCCAGCGAATGCGAAGTAGAGTACACGAGCTTGTGCTTTGTCTTCCGAGCGTATTTCTCTCGGAGTAGCAAGCATAACTCCACCCAATCCTCCAAATGCTTGACCGCCAAGAAACAAGTTTCTAATCAGTTCAAATATGAACGCTAGACCTACGATAGCGATATTCAAAGAGAGGTAAGCAGCGAGAACCTCTGGTAGACTCTTCAAAGCCTCCCATTCTGCCAAAAGTGGATTTTCTTGAATCTGCAAATACACCTGATGACCAAGAATGCCGCCATAATTCAGAATTTCTTCCGAGTTTTCTGGATTGTTAATCATAACCAATGCAACCGTTACTATACCATTGATTGCAGTAATTGGCATAGTGATTAGGAATAACATGAGGATAAATGCAAACGACCTTCCAACGAATCCTAATTTTTTGGCATCGATCGGGTTAGGCTTTCCCAGCCATGTTCGAAACTTTCCAACCATTAGCATGTTCCAAGATGCACCCATAATTCTTCCATAGGCGAGGATTGTAGGGCCCATGAAAACTAGACCTGCAATTGCCAGTGCGAGTGGTTTTTGGGATTCGTCAATTCTCGGAAGCAGAAGCAAGTAAGTACCAAAAGAAGCTGCCAATAGACCAACAAATGTACCAGTTCTTCTAAAAAATAGTTTTACAAACTTATTTTTTGTAACTCCAATTCTTTTTCCAACCAATTGGCCGTTGAGTGATTCCCAAGGAGAGATTAAAATTGGAATTAAAACGAGAATACCCATCAGTAAAAGGTTTGGAAGATAGTATACCTGTGCATCGAAGATTAATTCAGAAATTAGAAGTAAAACACCAGTCATTGCCATCATGTATAATGCAATACCAAAACCAACATTAGGTAGGCCGAGTAGTTCCTTGACACCGCCCCTCCCTTTTGTTAGACTGTGAACTTCATACAAACCATCATCTATCTCAAAACCAACCTGAAGACCAGACAGCTGGGTTGGTATCATCCATTTCCACAAAATGAGGGCTGTTACCAAGGCAACTAGGAAAGGAATTGCGTGTACGATTGATAGATTAGCGGGGTTTTCTACGGTACCAGCACTTACCAATGGCAACAATGCCACTGACAAAATACATGCAGCCAAGAAAGCCCTCATCAAGTTAGCGTGATGAAAGGACTTCATGATTTCTTCGCCGTCCGGTGGCGAGTCAAGAAAGAATCAATCCTATCAAAAGCAGTGTTCAAAGTATCTTCATCAGCAAGGTAAACAAGGCGAAAATGACCGAGACCTTTTTCTGGTGAGAAGCCACTTCCATGGACCACTAATACATACTCCTCGTGAAGTAAATCGAGAACAAACTGTTTGTCATCATTAGCCCATTTTTCATCTGTTAAGCGAATGAACATGTAGAATGCTCCACCCGGCTTTTCCACTTCAACGCCATCGATTTTAGAGATTCTATCAAGACATAGTTGCCTTCTATTCTTAACCCTCTCACAATGCTCATCCATCCAAGTACGGTCGCCCTCCAAACCTGCAATATAACCTAGTTGCGCTGGTGTGCTAGCGCACAATCTTGACCTTAGCAAGCGTTCAATTCCATCCCTTACGTTTGGCATTGAACCGACTGGGTCATGGATTGCCATGTACCCGATTCTCCATCCAGGAGCATAGTATACTTTGGAAACACCATTTAGTGAAAATACTGGGACACTATCTGATCTGGAAGCCACAGAGACATGCTCGCCACTAAAGTCGAGGCCATCGTAAATTTCATCTGCGACAATCATGCAGTTTGGCCATTTTTTGGCGATGTTTAGGAGCTTGTCGATTTCGTCTGAATTGGCTACATTTCCAGTTGGATTATTTGGATTGATAAGAACTAATAGACGTACATCAGAATCCATCTTGCTCTCTATGTCATCTAAGTCTATCGACCAACCATCATCTGATTTCAATGAGTATTCGATGGTTGTAGCACCATACATTTGCGGGTAAGCCATGTATGGTGGGTAATGAGGACCAGGTGCTAGAACTTTAGATCCTTCCTCTAGTGTAGCTGCAAAAATTATCTGCAGAGCTTCGGTTACTCCATGGCAAACATAAACATCGTCTGGGGAGCAATCCCATCCTTTTCTAGTTTCATCCGCTGCTATGGCTTTTCTTAGTCTCGGGAGTCCGTATGATGGAGAGTAACCATTGTTTCCGGACTCAAGACCCTCTACATATGCATCAACCATATGTTTTGGAGTTGGCAAACCAGGGTATGCTATTGGGTCGCCAATGTTTAGTTTGATTATTTCGTGACCTTCAGATTCTAATTTAGTCGCAGGCACAACAACATCTCTAATCGCATACTCAATGGTTGATGCTCGATTAGAGACTGGTATCATTCGATTCCACCCATTCTGCAAATTTCTTCATACTGTTCTTTAGAAACGGGTTGTACAGACAGTCTCTGACCCTTCTGCACAAGTGGCATTCCTTCTAGAGCTGGGTTTGCCTTAATGTCTACAAGGCTCACCTTATCCAATTCCTGTACCGCTTCAATATCAACCATTATCCAGCGTGGATTTTCAGGTGATGATTTTTCATCGTAATATTTGCTCTCTGGGTCCCAGGACGTATGATCGGGATAGCCCTCACGTGAAACTCTAGCAATTCCTGCAACGTGTGGTGGTTTCGTATTGGAGTGGTAAAACAATACCATGTCTCCCAACTTTAGTTCGTCACGCATCATGTTTCTCGCTTGATAATTTCTAACTCCATCCCAGTGCGTAGAACCGTCTTCAACCAATTGCGAAAATGGGTAGACGTGAGGCTCCGACTTCATCAACCAGTACCTGACCATGCCTATCCGTAAAGTCGGCAAGACTTAGATTTCACCATGCGTCGCCATGGTCTGGAATTAGGGCAGCATCTGCGATATCTATGTCTCCTCTCGCTGCAACTTTACCCAATCCAAGTTTCCTTGCCATGGAATTAGCTCCCCCAGTTGAACCAATACCTAGTTCTTCTAACAATACGAAAATCGCAGGTAATAGGATTAATGCACTTGCTGCTGCAATCCACAATAAGATGATGATAACAGTGATGAATGGCTTTATTTCGGGAATTGGAATCTGATAAGCGGTAATCATACCCAAAGTAGTCACGGTTGCAGCCTCAAATAACGACATCCCGGTACTCACAGTCGATGTCCGTATCGCTTCAATTCCACCGCCCAACTCACGTATACGGTTAGCTATGTGAATCGAGAAGTCGACTCCTACACCAACTAAGATTGAACCTATCATGACTGTTACAAGGGATAGTGAAACATCCATTTGCCACATAACAAGCCATTGAAGCGCAACTGTTGCGATAACCGGAGCAGTTGTCCAGAATGAGAATCTAATGTCCTTGAAAACAATTGCAAGAGTCATCAGTGTAAGAGCAACTGCGAAACCTAGAGAAGACCATTGGCTGCCAACTATCAATTCATTGACTGCAATTGCTGTTGCTGCAACCCCAGTTAGGTCTCCTGCGTAAATGTCCCCTTCGTAATCTCTTGATGTGTATTCGTTGACTTGAGCGACTGCTTCAGCGGTCTCTGCAACTGGAACGAACGGCATATCGACGTAAATCAGGTTACGACTGTAGTCATCAGAAATGAATAATCCTCTAGTCTCATCAGTAAGGCTTGAGTAGAAAACATCGAGAAGGAACCCTTCAGCTCTAACATTCTCTGTACCGTTTGCTCTAGGAGCCGTTAAGATTTCCCAGAAGGTTACATCTTCATTGTATTGACGGTTAAGATATGGCTCCAAGGCATCTTTCAAGTCCTCCGGAACTAACGGGTTATCGGTTAAGTTCCAAAGAGGAGTTCCGCTAACATTAGCACCTAAACCAACCGATTTCATCAAGAAAACAATACTAACAGCGTTAGTTTGTTCAATTGTATTCAATTTGTCCTCAAGAGCAGATATACCAAGCAATTTCTCAACCGGTTCACCTTCCGTCGGATCAGCATCACCAGAGATATCACCTTCAATCAATATCATTCCAACTTGGCCTGCGTTGAAATCTTTTGAATACTGCTTCATAGTAACAACTGAAGCTTCATCTTCGGGAGCCATACCAAGAAGGTCGATATTTTCCTCGACATTTCCTTGCCCCCAGAATCCAGAAATAAATATCGCAACCATAAACAGCGCTATCACGCCCTTAGACCATTTGATTGGAACTTGGACTACCTTTTCGAAAACAGGGAGAGGTGGATGCTTAGGTTTACGTAAATCTAACAATAAAGTCAAGTTAGGAACCATTGTCATCGTCAAGAAATAAACAATCACAATGCCACCTGAAAGAGCGATTCCAACTGTTTCAATTGGCTTCATCGGCGTAAACGTAAGTGAAATGAAACCGATGACTGTAGTGACAGCAGACAAGAATACAGCTCTACCAGTAGAGGCTAGTGATTGACGTATTTTCTCGTCCTTTGTTCCCGTCTCTTCAGCATATCGATTTGTTATGTGCAAACCGTAAGAGACTCCCAGAGCTAGCAAAATTGGACCGACGATAATAACCGTCATCGTGACCTCATAACCGGTATACCCCATTATGCCAAGAGTCCAGAACACTGAACACAGGGTTGGTAAACCCGCAATTACTACAACTTTGAATCCTTGAAGAGGCCTCCAAGTACCTGTTTGCAGTACATCAGAGTGGAAAACAAACAATCCCAAAGCAACGAGTACGATTGCTAGAGGGAAGATTTGCCAGAACAATTTGAAAGAGAATTCAGTAACTGCATTAGTAATCGGAACAGGCCCTGTCAGAGTCATTGAAATGCCCAAATCCTCCCAATCACAAAGGTCTGCGCCGACAGGGGCTCCATTTTGGTCATACTCACAGGGTCGTTTCTCCTTGGAGATATTATCCAATATTTCCTGTGTTTTATCGATTACTTCCTTGGCTGTTTTTGTTTCATCAACAGCGATGATAATTACTGCTTTGTCTAGGAAACCATCACCATCAGTATCTCTTGCCATCTTATCTAGACCAGGAGAAGGAGTTCCGTCATCATCATACATCTCGTTCACTATTGTATCGATCGTAGTTTGAGATGGTATGCTGTAATTACCCCAAATAGGGTCACCGAAATCTAACAAATCTTTTACTAAATCTCCTGCTGTTTGGCCGATACAGTTCTCGTCATTCGGGGGACAAATTTCTGCAACCAACTCATCAACAAACGCATCTTGAATTCTAGGCAAACTCGAATTTACTTCCTTAACAACAGTGGATAGAGAAAGTGCATAAATCACGTCATCAGTGGGATCTGAAAGCCTTGGATTCAGCTTGGTTTCTACATAAGACATCTCTTGGAGAATTCTCCTGTCATCGATTGGTTTTTCCGGAGAATTAATGTAAATAATCATTACATTAGTCGACCAATTCTCTTCAACATCTTTGATACTCTCAAGAACTGGTGAACCCTCCGGGAGATAAACATCAAGATCACCGTTGACGTTTAGTGAGGGGTCGTCACCAGGTTTGATAGATGTTCCATCAACGAATCCTGAATGATATGCAAAGAATACAGATGCCATAAGACATGCTGTCACCATAAAAATTGGAAACTTTGTTAGAATTCCTGTTGCGCCGTATTTTTCCCACTCTCTTTGTATGGATTTTGGAGCGTCCAAAACAGCATCTAACGCCTTTCTAGCGTCCCAATCTTTCACGCTCGTACGCAGCTTTTCTTGTCCGTGTCCGACGATGCGTGAAAGTTTGTTTTGAAGAGAGGACTGGTCGTCTCTCGCCTTGGATTTATCTTGCGACACTCTCTCCCTCCAAATGGCCGTAGTGCTTTGACCATTTGAACTCATACCCATATTGGTCATCCAATCACTTCAAAAGTAAGTCCCAACAGCGGCAACCGGACCTGTGAGGATAACGCACACAGGGCCGGTGAGCAAAATGCCATCTCCTAAACTAACCGACAAAAGATGGTCAATCGACCTAGAGAAAAGAATCCAAGAAGAACACTTTGCAGATGGTGCAGCATATTCTAAACGATATGCGTTCAATCCGAACTCTGGGAAAGAAATTTTCGTAATTGACACGCCACCACCTTATCCAAGCGGCACATGGCACATCGGCGCAGTTGCTCAGTACAGTATGATCGATGTAATCGCTCGTTCACAGAGATTACTCGGCAAGGAAGTAAAATTCCCTTGGGGAGTTGACAGAAACGGTATCAATGTTGAGTTTACAGTGGAGAAAAATACAGGCAAGAAAATGAAAACATATGACCGTGCTGAATTCCTAAAATTATGTGAGCAAACTATTGAAGAATTCACAGAGTCAATGCGTAACACAGCTAGACGTGTTGGACTTTCAATGGATTATGATAACGAATATCTAACCGACTCACCCGACTATCGGAAAGTTACTCAGACAATCTTCACAGAACTATTCAAACGGGGTTCGATTATTGAGGACCTACGCCCGAATATCTACGACCCAGTAGAGGGAACGACAATCGCCGATGCAGAGGTTGAGAGGCTACAAAGAAGAACAAAACTCGTTGATGTAAAATGGCTAACTGAGGACGGAGAAGAACTAATCATATCCACTACAAGACCAGAATTAATCTGCGCCTGTGGTATCGTCGTAGTCCATCCAGATGATGACAGATACAAACA
>CAXPMI010000022.1:0-23133 GCA_964218365.1 Candidatus Poseidoniaceae archaeon | reverse complement strand
CGATTCATATTCACTGCGAGGTCACCTTCGAGAATAATCGATGCTTTACGCTCAAGATCTAAACAAATCAGAATACCTGCAACTCCAAATCAAATAATCACGAGAAGACTAGAGGAATTGTCTAAGCGCGAAAAATTAGAGCCAGTAAGAGGAATACTTGGAGACATATCTCACGTATCGAATGGTAATCTTAGAAGAGCAGTATTCCTGTGTGAATTACTGGGAAGAAGGGGTAGCCTAGATGATAGAAAGAATCTCCAAAAGGTGGTTGCAGCAACTACTCTGGTTGGGGTTCAACATGTATTGGAAGAAGCACTAAGAGGGCGCATACACGATTTCCATTGGGAGAAAAAAGGCGGTCGAAATAGCCGTGTTTTGAAAGGCGCATTAGGGGCACTTGACCAACTCATGAGTGAGCACGCTCTAGAAGCAGAAGACGTAGTTATGCACATGCACAGGTTACTAACAACCGGGCGTTTGTTATTGGAAGAATCGATGCTATGCGAATTGCTTGAGGCACTGGCAGAATGTGATGTGAGGTTACAGACTTCTATGCACGGCAGAGTTCAACTTGAGGAATTCTTGCACCGCGTGAAAGAGATTGCTTCTGCACAAACGGTTTGATGGCGGACACGGCAGGATTCGAACCCGCGATCTGTGGCTTAGGAGGCCACCGCCTTATCCAGCTGGGCCACGTGTCCATGCCAAGCGGCGCGGAACACTTTGAACAACCTATCGCTCGCAAATCCTTCCAAAAATGACATACCACCGCGTATGCTGCGCAAAACATGGCAGAGGACGGGCCAATGAAAAAAGTGATTCCCGGAAAGGAATCCACTCTTCCAAACCCGTACAGCAAACACTTCGATAGAAGTCAGGATTCGATATCGCTGTCAAAATTAGAATACGAATCGTCTGAGACAAATCGAGTAAAATTCGGCAAGTTCGCTTGCCACCCTAGCCTTCTGATTACCAGAAAGGTGGTTGGACTATTGATGGCAATTACAGCACTTGGCGGCGTGGTTGCACCATTCCATCCACTAGCAAAACCGACTCTTATGATTCTGCTTTGGATCCCCCTCCTAATCGTTTCAATCGGTCCTGGGTTTTATGCTGCAGAGAAGGCGATGACAGCCCTCACCCTGCGCTCATCACTATGGAAACAAGAAGCCATTATTGAGGGTGTGAGGAGAGATATGACTGCTGAACCAGGCATGGATAGGATCAAAGCGGGGTTGAATGATATCCGCCTTCACAATGCAACAGCAACGATTCTAGCATTTATCTCCATATTTTTACTCATAGTAGCAGCCGGACTAGAGCCAAATGGGCTGGCTTACAATCTGGTTTTACTAGTTACATTGACTAGCAGTTTAGCCCTATCTTTCCATGCGATATTTACATCCGATTCAATGAAGAAATTAGGCGACGAATTACCTTACCTAGTAATGCACTCACCGACCCACCATCCAACAAAATTGGACACGATTTTGGGAGACCTGGTCTTTGCTCACCTCGACCCAGACCATTCACTTTTGTGGAATATCTGGGAAAGTGAACTTCCAGAATTTCTACTTCCAGGCGTTGACAAGAAACAAGCTAGAGAAAGACTACTATACCTTTTGCATCTCAACAATCAAGGCAGTTTAAATGATGAAGAAACGATGAGCGAGTTGAAAGAATTCATCAAACCAATGGAACTTGACAATTTATTATTCGATGAAAGTGCACCATTCAATTGGGTAAAGTTACAGAGATTGATTCAGCATGCTAGGGCTTGGCAAATTGAAGTATTCGATTTACTCGACAGATTACAGAACGACTTGTTATCAGGTGCAAGTTCCATCACGAAAAGCCCTTGGAGAATGGATATCGCAATGGCAGACAGTTGCAGTACTCGTAATGGTGACCTTTTCATCGCCCTCAACAATCAAACCAAAGAAGATAGACACTTGAAAGTCGAAGTTATTGTTCCGGGCGGAATTCCGGAATCGCAAGTTCACAGATTCGAATTGGTTTCTTGCCCTGCCCCTGCAGGGCCGGTGAGCATCACAGACCCACTAGTTGAAGACGCACTCGATTGGATGCCAAAGTATCTAGAAAGAGGCGTTGTTTTGTGGATTGGAGTCGCTTGGAATGAAAATGTCAAGGGCAGGCGTAATGTTCAGGTAATTCTACGTGATGATGATGAGAATGTAATAGACTCGAGAATCATAAGAACAGAGGTACTGGTTGGCGAAAGCACTCACACAAAACAACGACTCAAACGTATGTTACAAGCTCGAAAAAGGGGCGAGTCAGAGTTGCCATTTTCAGAAAAAGCACCCGCAACTTCTTGAAATTCTAAGCGCGTTGCTTATGACATGCCCACACTTCGGACGAATTACCGGAGGTGGAGTACGTGGAAGCATGGGACATCATCGTAATCGGAGACGGACCTGCCGCACTTAGAGCGGCAGCAGCAGCAGCAAAGGGAGGAGCATCAACTCTAATGATGTCCTCTGAAAGTCTAGGTGTCGGAAACGATTCTGCTATCGATGGTATAGCAGCACCTCTGAAAGAGAGCACAACAAAATCCCACAGAGACGATACGATTCGAGCAGGTGCGTACCTTTGCGACCAAGACATAGTATCGATGAGGGTCTCTCAAGCAACTCGGCAAGTTGACTTGTTAGAGCGATGGGGAGTAATCTTCCGTAGAGACGCAGATGGAATACCTCTAGTTCGAAAAGCATCAGGACATTCACTTCCAAGGCTAGCAGGTGCTGGTGACTCAATGATTCGAGAAACACAACAAGTTCTGGAAGAGCAATGTATGAAGCACGGCGTTGTTAGAAGAGGAGACCAAATTCCACTTGAATTAGTTCACACAAACCAACAAATCAACGGACTAATCGCTCTAGATCTAACAACAGGTTCCCTGAATTCACTCCAAACAAAGTGTCTAATTATCGCAGATGGTGGCTATGAAGGAGTTTGGACAGGCACTAAAGTCGGCCTAGGTCTTGACCTAGCAATGAAAGCCGGCTTGGCGGCAAGAGACCTGGAATTCGTAGCGTGGGCGCCTCTGGCAATCAGCGGTACAAACGTAGTACTCCCAATCGGTATGCTTGCAGATGGTGCAACTCTTCACCACTCAAACGGAACTCCTCTGGATGTAGAATTGACAGAAGATTCAACCAAGTTGGCTAATGCTATTAGGTCTGGCGGAGACATCGTACTTGATGCAAGGAACATGGGCGAATCCTCTGTTTGGTGGGCTCAAACCTTCGAGTTGGTCAGCCAAAGATTGGGAATTGATATGAAGAAACAAACAGTATCAGTTCATCCAAGAGTTGCAACAACAATTGGTGGAATTGCAACCGACGAACACGGTAGAGCAGTCACAGGCCGTTGGTCTCGCTGGTTCACCGGCTTGTACGCTGCTGGCGACTCAGCATGCTCTGGTTTGCATGGAGCAGGATTAATCGCAGGTAATAGGCTGCTAGATGCTGTTTCTGGTGGCGCAGCTGCCGGAGAACATGCAGCAGAATACGCAAAGAAAACTTCTCACACAGGAAGAGCAGCACTCGAAGGCGCATTAGGCGCAGTAGAGGCAGACTTAGATTTCGATATGGCTACTGCAGAAGAAGGACCGGTTCAGAGAGTAGGTCCATTGTATGCAAAACTGTCAGACATTATGCAATCCAACATGGGATATACGAAGGATGCAGCAGGCTTGAAATCCGCACTAGAATCTCTTGAAACACTTTCAAAATCAGCAGGCAAGGTACATCTTGATGATTCTGGGAGATTGTATAACACAAACCTACTCGACTCTCTTCGCCTTAAGGCAGGAATTAGACTTGCAATAGCTAGCACAAGAAGTGCATTGGCTCGTACCGAGAGCAGAGGTACGCACCAGCGTTCAGACTTCGAAGAAGAAGATGCTGAACAACTTCATCACACACTTGTTGACTTAGAAGGAAACCTCTCCACCCTTGCGATTAGGAAGGGCGGCTCAGGAACTTGGACACTTGCGCCCGGCGAGTGATGAAAACACCCTCAAAACTTTGAGGGGAGTGTATCTAGAGATACTATGGCAGAGCCAACGCTTTTCGAGAAAATTCTCTCTGGGGAGATTCCTGGAAACTTCATCTGCAGAGGTGATGGCTGGGGTTCTTTCCTAGACGTCTTTCCTCGTTCAGAAGGACACACTCTCGTGGTTTTAGAAAACCCAAGCCAGAGGCTAGCTGATTTATCTGAACAAGAATTAGGCTTGCTTTTCTTGGGAGTGAAAGAAACACAAGAGACATTGTCTGCGCATTTCGATACTACCGATTTCACGGTTACAATACACGATGGACCACTAGCTGGTCAAGAAATACCTCATGTTCACGTCCACGTAATTCCCAGATTGGCAGGGGATGGCGGAGGTGCATTGCCATGGATGTTCCCCAATGCAAGACCCCCCAATCCACCAGATTTTTCAGCACTGGGTGAATTGTGTAACAGAATTAAGGAGGCTAATCGATGAAGAAAGGATTTGATGGTGCAAGAGACCATCATGGCAACCTGTTACCCGAATTGTCTGCATCAGCATCGAAAATGAAGTACGAAAAATTGGTCAATACCCCTCTCCCGACGTTTGACAAAGATTACCCAGGATCTCCATTCTTCATGGAGTTAGGCTACTTCATGCTAAGGCGAACAATGTATTCGCAATTTAGAACGTTTGAAGTTACTGGAACCGAGAAGATTCCAACCGATAGGGGAAGCATGTGCTCCGCATGGCACACAAATGGATTGGTTGACCCTGTCACTATTTTCCTCAGCCATCCCAAGAAGTTCGTAGTTGGAGGGCGGCACGATCTCGTCACTCGACCAATCCTTGGTTTCTGGGCAAGGAAATTCGCAGTGCAGCCAGTTGTAAGAAAAGCCGAGTTGCTTAGAGGAGGCTGCTCTGAAGAAGAGGCTAACTACCTCAACGGGCGCTCACTACTGAATCTAGCAACAGGCATCTCACACGGATTTGGTTGTGCATTATTTCCCGAGGGCACCAGTCACTCTGAAAGCCATCTGATTCGATTAAAGACGGGCCCATTCAGAACAGTACTTGCAGCAGCAGCACACGCTAAAGCGAATGGAAGGAAGGCCCCAGTACTGATTCCAATAGGGCTCCATTTCAGAACAAGGCACTTGTTTAGAACCGACGCCTGGATAGAATATGGTGAACCGATAGAATTGCCAAACGATGAACTACCCCAAGAATTGATTGACAAAGTAGGTTCTGGAGATTGGATGGAACCACCCGCAGATTTAGTCACGGGCCTAAGAGACCAACTTCAAGAAAAATTGACGCCAATGACTCCTAACCGAGATACATTTAGCGAAGTCCATAGAGACGGAGTAATCGCTCATGTGAAGAGGAAGATGCAAAATAAGCCCGAACTAACTTGGAAAGAGGAAGTACTCGAAGTTAGGAGAATGAAGAGTCAACCAGAAACTCAAGAAGTGCAAGATATAGCCACTCGAATCGGTGATAAACTGGACGAATCGGGCCTTGATGGCAGAGATATAAATTCTAGCTGCGACGGGCTAAAAGGCCTTTCAATGACCGGAACAGCAGTTAATTTCCTTAAACTAATTCCATTCTTATCTCTGCTACCAATACTTGTCCTTTCGATGGGTTGGCAAATTGCACTTGGTAGAATTCTAGGAGACAAAACAGACGAAGGACTCGATGCAAGAACTTCCTACCATATGCTCTTCGGAATGTTTGGCTCTATGCTATGGTGGCCTATTCTTGCAACGATTTTGACTGTGCTCGTGGCTGTTTACAATTCAGATATAGACGCAGAATTCGGAATAGATCTGCTGGCAATATTCGGAGAAGAGTTGTGGCAGCAATCAATTTCGTTCGTTGCGGTTTGGTGTATGATGATATTTTCATTCTGGCTTTCAGCTACATCTTTCGCATCCGGTTGGGACGCAGTTGCCGATTTCAAAAGGTGGAGAAGCCGAACAAAAACTAACCCTTTAGTTAGGAAAGACATAGCAAAATTGCGTGACTTACTGAACTGAACGGTTCAAGTTAGTTGACCGTCTCGGATTGAATATGTCGCCCGAGGAAGCAGAGAATCTTGTCCGCTCATGGCTAGCTAGCGAAAGGATAGAAGTTCGTGAGCAAGAGGACCGCAGAGCGCAAATGCACCTCCTTGTCAAATATCCTCAAGGTAAGAATGGCCACATGTTTGCTGTTGTAATTCCTAAGGACAGGGATCTACTCGCGATTTCTTCGATGACTAGAGTCGATGAAGGTCAGCAGCAAGCGATGAAAGATCTGATGAAGACCGATGAAGAAGAATGGAAAACGTGGATGCATGAATGCAGGATGCAACTGATAGCCTCCGGTGTTGATTGGGGTATCCATCTGGGCCATGTTGGAAAAGAAAGACCCGGTCCATTACAAGCATTCAATGTGAGCGAGCCATTATGGTTTGATGGTTTAACAAAAAATGAAATGATGCAAAATTTGCGAAGTTTATGGCTAGCCAAACTAGGTGTAATTCATGAAATAAAATATACATTTGGCCTAGGTTCTGGTAAGCCCGGGCCAGTCGATGATTGGAAGAATAACAAGGACTCCAAACAAAGAGTTGGAAGGCCTTCAGCACCCCAACCAACTACAGAAATTCACGCCGACGAGTCAATGTCCTTTGGTGACGATTTCGACCCGACGGAGTGGCTTTGAATTCAACGATGTATAAACCGCCTCATTATGACCCGAGGGGGGCGCGGTTAAGTACCAGTAGTGTAACGATAAATTGTCGTTAGAGAGGAATCCGTATGGGAGGAAAAATCAAGTCAATCAGCCTTGCAGCAATAATGGTGCTTTCAACACTGTCAGGAATCATGATGGCAGCACCTGCAGCAGCAACACAAGTGGTAATTACAGAAGCAATACAAGTCGTCGATGGAGGAAGTTCCTCCGATCGCATGGCAGCAGTTGCATCAGACTCACAAGGAAACGTTCACGTTGTATGGAGCCGTTCTAATCAACACCTGTATTACTCGATGATTTCTCCGCGCGGGGAAACTCTAATCGATGCGACACAGGTTACCGGATCAGGATTGCACAAGATTTTCCACCCAGACATGGTAATTGATGAGAACGACAAAGTCCACATCGTCTGGGCGGACCATGCAGGTCAGCACAAAATCATGTACACTGCGTTGCACCCATTCAATACAGCAATGGATGGTTCAGTCTCTGATGACGGTACGCTAACAGCAATCGACGATTTCATCGTTGCCCAACACATCAACAACCGTGACTGGCCAGCAATCGATGTAGACTCAAAAGGAAACATACACATCGTCTGGCAAGACCATTACGATTCTCTTGACATGTTCTTCCAGCAACCGCAGATTTACTACAAGATGCTACAACCAGATTACAGTGTACAGAACGCTATCGTTCTATTTGACGACACACTGTTGACTCCAATCATCGGTCACAAGGGTCACCCAGACATTGTGGTAGATGCTAACGACTACGTTCAAATCGCATGGGACGATACCCGTGGAGGTAAGGTAGAACTCGTATTCATTGTAGATACATCCGGTTCTATGTACTCGGAGTGGGCTGACGTTTGTACTGTAATTTACGGAGGAAACTTCGCATCCGGCGGATTCTTCAAGGGAATCAAGCCTATGCTACAGGAAGGTAACATGACAGTGTACGAGACAATCTACGGTCTTGGTAACACCCTACCAAGCGTTGCACAATCTGGGAACTGTGCATCCTACTACCAAAGCGGTCAAGGGCCAAGAAACACCGCATTAGGACTCAATCCTGGAGACGACTCCGGTGGACTGAGAGTTCTACCGGGAACCGTATACAACGGTGCAACCTACTCTGGATATTCTGGTGAAGACTGGGGACCAGGTTCTAACTGGGCTTGCCTTTCATGGAAGGATGCAATCGGAAACGTCCCGGGCAATCCGCCAACATCCTCCGACCACAGGTGGAATCCAAATGCAACAAAGATTGTCCTTCCGGTATCCGACGAAGGACCCAAGGATGGAGACCCATCTCAGCAAGCAGATGATACAACTTCAATCAATGAAGCTCACGACAACTGTGTAAGCGCAGGAGTCATTCCAGTAGGATTGTACGGTCAATCATACGGTGGAGCAGGTAATATTGAATCTCACATGAAGGATTTAGCACAGTGTCCTAACGGTGTGGTTTCTACTGCGACAAGAAATTGCCCAGGGAATTCAATCCGCAGCACAGATGCTGGTGGACAAACCTACGAGTTCCCATCCGGAACTGGTGGTGCAAGCCAGATGCAACTTCTTGTAGAAGCAATGGTTTACATCTCAACAAACAACTCTCGTGAAATTTTCATGACTGTCTTGGACCCATATGGAAAGATGGACAATGACCCGACATGGGTTGCAGGAAGCCCAGGGCACACCACAACAGGTAGCGGATACGAAGAAGATGTTGGACGTGGAAGTGAAGGCCATCTAGTCGTCGTAAACGACACACGTGTAACAATCGACGACGCATTCTCATTCCACCCTTCAATTGGTGTTGACATGCAAGGAAACACACACATTGCATGGATGGACGGTCGTGACTACGGTTTCGAGAAGAACGTCCCATACGAGATCTATTACACCAAGCTACGTCTACAAGGCGCCGGAGAATGGGACGGTGTTCCAGAAGGACTCTCCACATACGCAATCAAGCGTATTGATGATACGCCAATTTCAGAGGTAGAAGGGCCTGGAAACATGCCTCAAGGTGCAAGCCAGAACTCCGCTTACCCTGCATTGCTTACAGACCCACAAAACAACGTCCACATCGCATGGTTGGACTTCGGCAACGGAAGCGCTGGAGAAGAAGTACTCTACACCAGATTGAACGCAACAGAGAATACCGGTCCGGGAGAAACAGCACTGGACCCATGGAACTCTACAGCAGTGACCTCTTGGTCTTCCTTCAAACTAGGGCCTAGCCAGTTGTCAAAACCGTCTCTAGGACAACCCCCGGCATTCGCCAACGACCTAGGTAGCGGTGCACACATTGCTTGGTCTGACACAAACAAGTGTTCTGATGAAAGTAATGGTGGTCCATGGACAATCTGTTATTCACACGTATTGACAGGACAAGTTGATGTTGAATTCGACGAGGGAGAGACTTACTATCACGTAATTGAACCTGGAGAGCAGACAATTTACAATTTGACGATTAACAATACAACTCCTGGGCCAAAGGACTTGGTTGCAGATACTTACAACTTGAACTTGACAGGTATGCCAGAAAACTGGACAGCAAACCTGTATTTCTCTAACAACCACACAGCAATTTTCCCAGACACTCCAATCTTCTTGGAAGGAGGGGAGATGGCTCGAATGTATCTACGTGTAAGAGCACCATCAGTTTATCAAGCGGCTGAAGACCAACTAGCAGAAATTACGGTATCTGCAATTTCGATGAAGGACCCAGCAATTCGCTCCGAGCGTCTTACATTGACTTTGATGGACGTAGTGCACGGCATCGATCTTGACACAAGCCACCGTATGGCTGATGTCGAGCAAGGTCAAACAGCGATCTTCTCAATCACGATTACCAACACCGGTAACGTGTACGATACGTTCGCCTTTTACGACCCTAACAGTTTGGAAGGGCAGAGCGAATGGATTCTTCCGTTCGGCTGGCAAGTCAACTTCCCACTACAGGTGGCTCTTGACCCCGGACAATCAGTAACAAAGAATCTCGAATTGACGGTCCCTACAAGTCAGGACCCGGGAACATTCGTGATTTATGTCAAGGGTTGGTCTGAAGGCGAACCGGTCAAGTCTATTGAGAAGGGAACCTTCGACGTACTTGAGTTGTGGGTTAACGTATCGATAAGGTCGATTGGAAACATCGTCTTCGAGATCTACGACACAAGTGAGATTATCCTCCCTGGCACATGCGCGGAATACGACCTCAACGTAATCAAGAATTACGAAGCAGGTTACTTGGTATTCACAACTCCAGGCGCTCCTGAAGCTAAGCCAGAAGAAATTGACCTGAACACGTGGAGACAGGACCATTGGACAGTTTCCTTGGACTTCTCTAATGCTCCGGGCCCAAGAGATCCATCCGACCCGAACAGTCCGAGATTATGGCCGGTTGGAACAACTTACACGGTAGGAATTGCAGTCTGTGCCCCATACAATGCCAATGCGGGATTAGGGCCGGCAGTTACGGTGAAAGCACACTTGGAAGGATACCCTCGCGTGGCAGACTCAGTGATTCTGTCTACGAATGTCATACACGTGTTCGACTTAGTTGCGGAAACCGAAATGACAGAGTTCGATGTAAATCCTGGTGACACTTGGTTGATTCCTACAACCGTTACCAACGCAGGTAACGGCCCTGACAGGTATGACTTGAGACTAGGTAGGGTTTACGAAACTCAGAGCCAAATCGATGTCCTTTGGGATATTGATATTCCTAGATCGATTCTTACAGAGTTGACAAGGGGAACATCACAGACCGTTGATATCACAATCAATGTTCCAACACAAGTCCCAGCAGGAGACTACACAGTTGTTATTCAGGCATTCAGTGAAGAAGACTATCCTGATGAAACAGGACACAGAACAAGACTTCGAGACGAAATCATGTTACAAATTACAGTGAATGAATTCTATGACATGCAGATTAGCATGGATCCATCTGTCGACAACGCAGTCAAGACAAGCGCTCCTGGAAGAATTGTCGAATTCGTCGTGAATATTACAAACGCCGGAAACGTTCCAGATGTACCATCACTACACAACCACACCGCTTCCAAGGACGGCTCCACAGGCAATATGGTCTGGAATACCCTACCAGGAATGGGCGCACTAGACGGTTGGAAGGTAGATTGGAAGATGGTAGACTTCGTAGGAGACGTTGTAGTAGAAACAGAGTGTTTGATAATGTCATCTACAGAAGAAGTGTTCCCAGATGACACATGTGTCTTCCTTGAGGACATAAACGAGTGGAGACTTCCTGAAATGGACCCATACACAACCCACACAATGGTTGCAACAGTTCACATTGCGACCGGAGCTAAGTTGGATACTCGTCCGATTGGATTGAAGGTTACTAGCATGGCAGGTAACATGGATAACGAAGGAGACCACGATGACAGCCCAGAGTGGACTGGTGATCTGCTAGACACAAACGAGTTGATTGTAACTCTGAGGCTACGTGCACCGAACTTGGTGATTTCAGAAGTTTCAGTTTCAGAAACAAGCAACGATGTTGACAAGACAATCCCAGTACGTGTAGTTCTACAAAACACTGGAAACGTACATGCAACCAACATCGAAGTAGTTCTGTGTGAATTCAGTGAAGCAGATGATGAAGTTCTAAAGGAAATCAGAAAGAACGGATGTCCAGAAGAATCAATCGTAATGCGACAAACTGTTGGCGCTCTACTTGCTCCTGATGCGAGTGAAGATGCACAAGAGATCGAACTGTATCTGCTATACCCAGTGTCTGCAGGTTCACACGAAGTCGTTGTTGTAGTAGACCCGTCTAACACAATTGTTGAAGTAAGCGAATCAGACAACTTGAAGGTTGTAGGAAGCGAACTATCTAGCGGTTCTCCATTCATGGATGTCGCTGGAGAAATAATCAATGATTGGGCACTACCATTTGGTGTTCTACTTCTAACATGTTCACTGTTCGGTGTACTGTACCTAGTAGGTAAGGGTCGCAGAGCAGATGTCAAGAACAGACTAGCAGAACAAAGCAGCTTGATTTCGGTTCTACAAGACGAGAACTGATTTGGCTGAAGGCATTGACTTCACTGCTCAGCAGTGGGGTCAATGCCCAATGCTGCCCACCATGGCAACTCTATGCTTTGAGGCGCAGCTATGAATTGGCCGCTTCTTTCAGCGAACTGCCTGATCATTCTAACACGAACTTCGTCCATCAGTTTCTCACTTGCTTCAGCACCAAGTTTCAACTCACGAGCGAACTCTTTGAAATTAAATTTCGAACCAGGAGATTCCAGAATATTGTGAATCATCAAACGTTGTTCATATGATTCGAAATCGTTGTCTACTGTTGAAGAGACCCTCTGTTTGATTTGCTGATGCAGAGCAATTAATGCATCTCTTTCTCTATCGAGTTTTTCAATCGCATCAGAAATTGTTGACAAGTGGTGAGCACCTTCTCCCACACCAATCATTTTCCTTCCGCTGACAACCTCTGCTACTTTTACCATGTCTCCACTAAGTTTGTTTGACAATTTTAGCGGGCCACCAGGTGGTAAAACCCGCTGTGTACACTGGAATAAATCGGGACCAAGGTCGATTCGAATCGATATTGCCTGCTGTACAGAATAGATGTTTTTTGGTGGGCCGCCTTTGTTACTAGCAACTTTCATCTTCACAACGAAGCCAACATTTTCTAGCATTCCTAGATGTTTCATGACCGCTTGTTGTGAAATACCGATTTGCTTAGCTAATTGAAGGGGATAGTGGGGCTCACGCACCAACCTCTCAATAATTGCTCTACGTGCTTTGTTTTGGAGAATTCCGAGCGCCTCGTCGAGGTCAACCATGACTTCACAACCATTGGTTACCTAGCAACGGATACCTATGAACCCGTCGCATTAGTGCTACGACTCGTCCCAGTTCTTCCAAGACTCGTCAGTTGGCGGGTTTTCATGTGTGTATGAACTGGCTTTGTTGATAGAGCCACCAGTTTTCTTGGGCGTTTGAGTTCTTACTCTCGTGTCAGCGTCGCTGAATGGACTTGGAACATTTGTCTGTTTCACCTCCATTTCAGGGACTTCACCTCGTACGAGTTTGTACAGTTGGTCAGTAGTCAGGATTTCTTGATTTGAGTTCAATTCTCTTTCCAACGGGTCCATTGCTGTAACCATCTGCTGCTGAGTAAGTTGGACCTTGGCATCTTTGCTTTTGTTGATTGAAACAAGTAACCAGCCTAGTGGGAAGAGAAGGGCTCCGATACAACACGTACCAAAAACAGACCAAAGTCCGAAGTCTCCAGCCATCTCAAACAACACATCGTCTGAATTTGTGAAATACAGTGGGTTTTGACAACTATCCTCCTCTTCACAATCAACAATCACTAGAACTTGAGATGTTTTTTCAATCTCCAGCGTGGTAAGTTTAGAGAAATCAGCATCACCACTAGATGCTTGGAAATCACTTCTACAATCTTCTGACACTTCACCAGTTGCAGAGCCCCCCTCTACATATTGGAATGAGACATCATAATCTGAATCGTCACCTTCTACGTTTACAACCCAGCATCCTGAACTTAGATTCAGTACGGTATTTGTCCCTGAATCAGAATCAACAGAATATTCGGACATTTCTCGAGGGTCATAATATTCTCTGAAGTCATCGAAAATAAATGAAAAACCGATTACACCGATGAATCCCAATACAAGGCCCGTGATCATAATCCGTTTTGGCCACGGAGAATGCTCACCTGCGGGTTGCATGTTTGGGCCTAAACGGCTATCTAACTTCAACCAAGCGGCTTCACGCTAATCCCATTTCACCTAATTTTTCAGGAAGGTAAGTGTCGGTTACGAAGTCTAAACCATATTTTGCAAGGGACTGCTGTTCAGCCTTTTTGCCGATTTCAAGCATCATGTTGATCTGGTCTTGCCACCAACCATCTGCGAATCTCGGGTCCGACAATTCAGCGTTTAGTGCTTCGATATCCTTCTTTGACAAATCATCTGATGGTAAATCGTAAGCAACAATATCGTCTGCTGTAATTCCAAGATAAGATGCAGAAGGTGTTGCTAGGTACTCAGAAATGTGAGCGGTCTTAATCGCCCCATATGCAATTGAAGCAAAGATTCTGAATGACCATGGGTCACCGTCCAGGAATACAATTACCGGCAAATCCCATTCTTCATTCATGCGCTTCATAATTCTGCGAGTAGAGCGAGCTGGCTGTCCTTTCAAGTGGATTAATCCACACTTGTACTCTTCATCAAACCCGTTTTCAACCAATCTATCGAACATACCACCGGTCTCGATGGCCATTAGGAAATTCACATCGTGTTCTTTCAACCGGATTTTTTCGACTTCGACATTGTATGGAACTCCATATCCTGAATCACCAACATCATCTCTTGCATTGATGGTCATCCATTGGCCTCTTCGATTCAGTTCTTCGATAGTGACGTCACCAATCATTCTGGCACCGTCTTCTTCAGGTCTTAACTTGAAATCCTCTCTCAGGCAGGTTGTTACAACCTCCAAATCTTCAGCCAAATTGTTTGATTCATTTTGACTACCGAATTTACCCAATCCCCAACTTTCTGAAATGTAGTACATTTCTCTTAGTGTAGAGGACTTACCGGCCTCTATCATTTCCTCGATAAACTCAACAACGTGCAAAGCTCTTAGCAGATTTTTTGCCGAGCCTAGGCTAGTAGCATCACGGGTTGAACGCTTCTTTCCATACTTGTATACTCCAAGTTTGTTATCGAATCCGATGTTATTCTTAGTACGAACAGGCAGAGTCATCGTAGGCGGTTCGCCCTTCACGATTCTGTCGTACATCTCTTCTACAACCAAGTGTAGGCGTGCCTTTGTCAGTTCAGGGTCATTTACTCTAGCCATCAGTTCTCACCTCCAAACAAAGTGGTTTGGCCAGAGTCTCCAGCAACCACTCCCGGCTCATAGGTTGATTCTGATTCAGTTTGTGTCTGTTCCTTTTCGACTTGATTGAGAATTTGTTCTTGTTTTCTGATTTCATCAAGCATCTTCTCATCTAATTTAGAGGCACCAATTACATCTTGGCTCCCTCTGAAGAATACATCTGTTTCTGTCCAATCGCCTTTCTCTAGATTGGAAAGAGAGTACTCCAGTACTGCTTTTTGTCCCGGTTCGAGCGTTTCAATTTTCCAACCCCAAATTCCCATGGCTTCCTTTCTGCCACCACGCTCATTACCGACCATCTCCGCATTTTCTTTCTCGGGCCAGTTGACTAGTAGCGAGTAACTTCGCGCCCTAGATGTGTAATTGAATAGCGTTATTGAGACATCAACCTGCTTTGTTTCTTTATTCCAAGTTGTAGATTCGTTGCATATTACAGCGCTCATGATTTTGGTGATTGAGCCTGCAAGGTCTGGAACTGGACGCTCTAGAATACTAGCAGATTTCTCGGCGATAGCGGGCAAAATGTCATTGATGAGTTCGAATTTTTCGCGTGTCTTCGCCATCTTTTTCTTCTTTTCAAGGTGCTTTCTGAGCCCCCTGCCCATCTCGAGCATCGCCTTTCGAGTTTCTTCAAATACAAACTCGTTATCTGACAGGGCTTCTTTTGCCTCAGAGGTAAACTGTACATTCGTGCTTGCAAGGTGAACAAGAATTGCAGCAGGCCCTTTGGGTACGCCCTTTCCGCCAGCTTGGTCCAATCCATATTGCCTCCAGTCCACGCTTTCTATGGCCTTGGTCAGCAAACAACCACCTTGCTGATACATTAGCGGTACTCGATTTGCAAATCTTAGAACTTCAACGTGCTTATCAGCAGCCATATCTTCTCCAAAAATCAACCCAACCTCAACTTGGAATGGGTTTCCGTGACTTACTGTAGGAGCCCTTGTCATGGTTGAGACGAATTTTGAATCGATGGTCTTCGAAAGACCCTTTTTGATTAGCATTTCTTCGATTGGAGATAGACAATTTGTTGGTGGGCTTAGCAACTTAATTGCCTTACCTTTGATCTTTCTCTCCCCTTGGAAAGCCTCAAGCAAAGCTCTAACGTCATCGGGTTTCATCGATTTTGGCTTCGTTGAAACTTCTAGTTCTGCTGCTTCACACAATTCTTTCGCAGCGCGCATAGAAACTCCGGAGAAATTTTGCCTAAGGAAAACAGTTAGACGAGAGTCTGTCGATTCTCTACACATTCTCTGTAATTGGCCCAATTCTATCCCATGTGGATGCGGCTTAATTGCATCAACTTTGGAAGGCAGCCTTTCAGTAACTCTTGGCCAATGGTAGGTTTCTCCATCGGGATCGGTGAAGGTAATGTCGGCGTGTGGATTAACGATACTCGTCATTCTCAGGTATTGATATACCGATTGCCTACCTCTCTGGTATTTTCCCTTCATTCGAGTGGTTACCCTAAGACCCTGCTCTTTCAGCGTGAGGTCATCATTTTCCCAGATAATTCTAGTTTGGTCGCTTTTCACAGCTTTGTTCTTTCTTGTATCAAGACCTATGCTAACGCTTACCGCTGTAGGGTCATTAGCGACCTTCGAAAGCACGTGTGTCGGCTTACCAGTGGTCAATTGAGAATACATTACAACTCCAGTAATACCGATACCTTGCTGGCCACGACTTTGTCTAATTGCGTGAAATCTTGAACCGAATAGCAACTGTCCGAAAACCTTCTCGATACTCTTCTGTGGAATTCCAGGGCCGTTATCTTCTGTTTGTAATTCAATGATGTCTTTTTTGGAATCAACTTTGGAGATTTTTACCCTAATGTCAGGCAGGATTCTCGCTTCTTCACACGCGTCTAGTGAGTTGTCTACAGCCTCTTTTACCGCTGTGATAATCGAACGCTGTAGAGAATCAAATCCTAGGAAGTGTTTGTTCTTTTCAAAGAATTCAGAAATCGCGATTTGTTTCTGATTGCTAGCCATTTTGTCTGCTATGCCTGCCACGTTTATCATCACCCAAAGGTCCTCCTCCGTCCTATTGACGTTGGGCCTTAAGCGACAATAGCCCAACGCCCGAGGTTCTTGAATAATGGCGTTCAATTTGTGTCTTCGAGGGCAATATTGGCTAGTGTTAACTTGCGCAGATATGCGATAACCCAAATTGTCACAATTATCGACGCAATAATCGCAGTCCAATATGTCCAATCTCTTCCTTCATTCATTGCTACTGATAGGTCTGCAGCCTGCGAACCCCAATATGCGTAAAGAGCCCCTGGAACAAGCATACCAACACTTCCAAGCAGGTAATCTCTCCATGTGACATCCGTCAATCCAAAACCGTAGTTTAGAACAGGATATGGGATTACCAAACTAGTTCGAGTTAGGAAGACACATCTCAAACCATCTTCGCTTACAGCCTTCTTCATTGCCCGTAAGGTCGGTTTGTTTTGCATCCTTTTCTCTACCCATCCATGTATGTATTTTTTTGTTAGCCAGAATGGAAGAATTGCGCCTAGACACGCTCCTACAAATGCAATTATCCATCCCCCCCAGAAGCCAAATAGGACTCCTGAGACGAATTTGTGGAAACTCGCTGGAGCAAGAAGCAATGCTAGTATTACGTACAACAATAGCCACGCAGCAATGCCTAATGCGCCATTTTCAGGAAACCAGTGTGCTTTTTCGATAAGTGGAGCAAGCAAGGTTTGCGTAAGAAAAATTGTGAACGCTATACCGCCAACAACTCCAGCAACGCTGAGGCTAGCCACTAGTTTCTTTGACATGGAATCACTAAGCAAAGGACCCTTCTTCCCAAGCAGTAATCGTTCCAGTAAATGCGCTTGCTGCAACGGTTAGTGGGCTTGCAAGATACAATTTACCAGGTCCTGAGCGGCCTTGGAAATTACGATTGATGGCAGAAACTGTAACCTGGTCCGGTGTAATTGAGACTCCCGGTCCAGCGCCGATACAAGCACCACAGCCTGGGTCGATCAGTTTTACACCGACCTTGATGAACAAGTCATGCCATCCTTTTCTAACGGCCAAGTCTTTGACTTGTCCACTTCCATATTGAATGTAAAAGTCAACACCCTCCTTTACGCGCATCCCAGCATCATCGGCAGCTTGGCAGACTTCTGCGTAATATGCGACATCGTCTTCTTTGCCAGCAGTACATGAGCCGCCGTATGCGATGTCGATTGAAACACTTCCAATATCAGAGATGTTAGCGCCGTTTGTAGGGTCTGAAGGAATTCCTCTGTCAGGGTCTCCGGGGTGGGCGACCATTGGAAAAATTTCAGAGAGGTCAATCGTGTGTACTCCTCCGTGGTATTCAGCCCCTTCATCAGGTAATACCGCTAAAGATTTCATTTTTGAGAGGTCAAGATTTTGCGCGTTTTTCATCCAATCATAAAGCGAATCATCCGCTTCACATATTCCAGTTCTACCGCTGCATTCAGTTGCCATATTGCACAGAGTTGCTCTTTCATCAATCGATAGAGAAGAAAGGCCAGGCCCTCCAAATTCCATCGATCTGTTGAGTGTTAGTTCTTCTCTTGCATGGTCTGCTAAGATATACAGAATTACATCCTTAGCAGTGCAACCATCATTCAATTCTCCAACCAGTTCGAAGCGAATTGATTCTGGAACCTTGACGAATGTAAAGCCAGAGTAAACTAAACTAGCATACTCTGTTGCACCAACACCATAGGTGAGAGCATTTGATGCACCACCCATACATGTATGGGAATCAGTGGCTTGAATGAAGTCACCAACTTCAATGAATTCTTCTCTAGCAACTTGGTGACAAATTCCCGGCGACACACCGTCAACAGCGGAATAGTCTCTAACACCTGTATGCTTTTGGAATGCCACTTGTAAATCTCTCAGTGTCTGTACTTTTGCCATATGTGGAACGAACTTCGGATTGTGAGCTGCATACAGCAAATGGTCTTCGAAGACAGCGAATTTACCGGGGTTAGGTAGTTGGTAATCTCCTCCGTATTCCTCACTCAAGAAGGTGTGAACTTGGGCTGTAGTGAATTCGTGACTGTAGCCGCCCTGAACTTGTGCGATTACCGGGTCGTGTGGTTTTACACACTGGCCATCAGCATGGCCTACTAGATTCCTTGCGATTATTTTCTCGGCCATTGTCATTGGCTTCTTGCCAGTGTCAAGCGGCGGAAGAGAAATTTCCTGATTCGATAACTTCTCAGCAAACGGGAAAAGACCACCGTTTTCAATAATTAATTTGGTAACAGGGTCGTACTTTGAAGTGAATTCTTCTAGAGCGATACTTTCTCCGTTTTGCAACCTCTCAAGAATTCCGTAATCTCCCATTAATTGTCCGAGATTGATGTTATTCCTTTCATGAATCGGAGCGAAAGAAGAAGCGATAACAATTCTAATTCCGGCCCATCTTTCACATTGTGCAGCCGTTTCCCTAGAGGATCCAGTGCCCTTTCTTTGACCGGACACAATCACCTCAAAGTTACCGTTGATAAGAGCCTTCTCTGAGAAAACCCTCATCCCATCTTGCATTAATCCGGCATAGGCATTCTTTGCAATTTCAGAGGGCTCATGGTCGAAACAAACCCAAGCCGGAGTCATGACATCAGTGTTGATATCATCGAGCAAATCTTCTGGTGAAATGTCACTCATCTTCAGGTCCAAACCGTCATACAATTGGCGTTTGATAAGCCCCAAATCTTTGGTGAGGAATAGCACTCTTTTCCCCGGCGTTAGGCTGATTTGCTCAGGCGGCCAACTCTCTGTCATACCCCTCACCACTTTCTTTCAGGCGGATGTGGGGTATAACGGGTTCGGATACCGAGATTATGATGTAGGACACAATTATGTTAAAAACGAAATAAATTAAACTACATTTTTCAAATAAATAATTCACTCTCGGTGAAGTAAATTTGTGTAAATTGGAGATAAACTCGGTTTTATTAAAAACGCTGTACAGAAGCAGAATCGACATAGAAAGGGTATTAACCGTGCCGCCGAATTGTTTAAATAACCCTCGTTGGAGGGTTTTGATAATTATTCGGTAAGCATGTTATTACCGAGGATGTGAGATTATGGCAGATAACCAGCATGTAGAAGACATTGTAAAATGTCAAGAATGTGGAAGCCGCTCTCTATCACGCGACGAGACCCGTGGAGAAGTCGTGTGTGATGATTGCGGTTTAGTTTTAGAAGACAATGTGATTGACCAAGGCGCAGAATGGAGAGTATTTTCTCCTGAACAAGGCGACCAGCGCGCACGTACCGGTGCTCCAATGACGGTAATGCTGCACGACAAGGGATTGTCAACCGATATCGACTGGCAGAACAAGGATTACTCTGGAAAAACCATCAACTCAAGGTACCGCTCACAATTCTATCGAATGCGTAAGTGGCAGAAGAGATCTCGCGTATCCAACGCAACAGAGAGAAACCTTGCTATGGCATTAGCAGAATTAGACAGGATGGCTAGCCGATTAGAACTTCCAAAGTCTGTAAGGGAGGCTGCAGCTGTTAACTACAAGAAGGCAGTAGAAAAGAGGTTAATCCGCGGCCGCTCAATCGAAGGTGTTGCAGCAGCATCACTTTACGCAGCGTGCCGACAATGTGGTGTTCCAAGAACACTGGATGAAATTGGACAAGCAAGCAGAACTGGACGCAAAGAAATTGGTAGAACTTACAGATTCATGGTTCGTGAACTAAAGATGAAAATCATGCCTACAGGGCCAGAGGACTACATCTCAAGATTCTGTTCAGGACTGGGCCTAGATGCTGAAGTCGAAGCAAAAGCGCACGAACTCATCAAGGCTGCACAAGAGAAGGAACTTACCAGCGGCCGTGGACCGACCGGTATTGCAGCATCAATCATCTACATTGCAAGTGTTCTTTGCGGTAAGCGCAGAACTCAGCGCGAAGTAGCAGAAGTTGCTGGTGTAACAGAAGTTACAATCCGTAACCGATACAAGGAACTGATTCAGAACCTGAATATCGAGCTGGACATTTGAGGCAATCCTTAGGGATTGGAGCACTTTTGGGAAGTGGCTTGAATGAAAAGTAGGAACAGAGTGTCAGAAAGCGTTCTCGAGTCGCTTTGCGAAAGCTTAGCGGCATCCATTGAACTAGGTCTGAAATCCTGGCCACTACCATTCCCGCCACTCAGTGACCCAGATTTTCCTACAGTTCACCCTAAAGACCAAGACAGGATTATCGAAATGGGTGTTGGTTTGCTGCAAGCGGACCGCGGAATGTTTGACCGCCATCTTGCAATTGTTGTCGATTTGATTGTTCCTCATCGCATGAATCTTTCAGACGACCCATTTGAGATACATGAAAAATGGTTGATGAAAAGATTGGACGTGCTTACAGAAAGATTGCAATTTGCAATAGCCACCGAATGGCTTGCTCAAGCACTCGACCAATCAAGTCCAGATGCAGACAGATGGTGGCTATCAGTTGCACTAATCAACGGCCTTTGCACAGAATCACATGGCCAGTCTGTTCACCAAGGTTACCATCTTGTTGAATCCATAGCCCTTGCTGAAAGACCAGGAACATGGCATACTCAGCCAGATGTTACCAATGCTAATTTGGATTGGAATCCTCATGGAATGGTTCCCAGAACCACCTCAGTAGTAGCACATGAAGCAGGAGCTGATGCTGCGAAGTGGATCATGGAGCAGTTGGAAAATGGTGGAGAAGAGCGTAGGAAACTTCTGATTGAATGGTGCAGACTACTGCTTGAGAGAAAGGAATTGTTACAACCTCTTGGAATTCCACAGATTCTAATTCGCAGAGCTGCAGATCCGTCTCAAGAGGTATCTAGCAGAGTAGTCCTCTGCCTAGCGAAACTGATTGAAGGAGACAAAGATTCAGCACTAGAGTGTATACGAGTTTTGCATGAAAGAGAAGACATTCTCACTCGAAGGGCTATGGCCGACGTCTTAACTAGGCTTTTCAGAAGGATAACCACCGATGCAATACCACTCCTAGACGGAATGTTACAGGATGAGGATGAAAGCGTGTTAGCTGCTGCAAGTGCTACCGTTGGAGATTTAAGGTTCATCGACAAGGATATGTGGGCTGACAAGATTGCAGAATTGTGCGGTCATAAATCGAGAATTGTTCGCAGAAATCTAGTCTACACTATTCGCGACTACCTAGAAGAATTTTCAGAAGATACTCGAGGAATTATTCCAAAACTTTGGGCGGACGGGGATGAGACCGTCTTGACAAGATTACGCGAATTATTGATGAGAATGGATGAGGTTGACGCAGATAGATTTGCAGCAACGCTGCGCTCGCTTGATGGCCTCGATATCGAGGGCTTGTGGGCACCAATGCGCGTTAAGGATGAAGAAAGAGTAGCTCAATGGCAACAATGGTTAGTCGGAAAGGCAGACCAACCAACCACGCCTGAACGCCCCGAAATTCACGTCTCGGATATGACTGAAGGTGAACTACCTGAACTAGATGACGCATTGAATATGCTCGACGATATGGGTTTCCTCGATTGACGTAAAACTCATCAACACAACCCAGCATCAACAATCATGCGCAGCGCAGTCTTGTTCGTCAGTTTGCTTCTACTATCTTGTATACCGCTTACTGATAATGTAAGCGCGATAGATGAAGATTCGGGCTTAGGCATATCGGTAACTTTCGATGGTCAAACCGAAGTCGCATCAGTGGTAATTACCGCACCAGAAACAACCAACGTCACGCTACTAGACGAATTGAAAAATACTAATCTTGCAGTCTTACGAGTTTACACATCACTCGCCTATAATCAACTTGGCGAAATCACTTGGCTGCCAGAGTTGATTGAGACCGTTGAAACTGGCATTAGAGTATGCGAGGCTTCAGATCTAAATTCAGAATGCTCGCAGTCAAATATTCAATTTGAACACTATCCAATTGCATCCAATTACTCATTGTTTGAATATTGGCTGATTAAAGAAAGCGATTTGGGTAACTCCCTTACCTCATTGATGGGCTCATCATCCATTCTTGCTTATTCTAGAAACGTCACTCAAACAATTTCACCACCGGTTGCTATTGAAAATCTGAGTGCAGAATATATCGATGGAGTAACGACTTTGTCTTGGGATTATCCGGAAAACACAGCAATGAATCATTCAATCATGGTTTACAGCCATACAGAGCCAGCAACTAGAGAGTCATGGGATTCTATGTCAAAGATGATAGTCAGTAGTAGTGTTTCAGCAGGATCTACAAGTTACCAAATTAATCACTCAGGAAGTTCCGTTGAGAGAGATATATACTATTCAGTAACGCTCCTGTTCGAAAATTCAGAAGACACAAGATTCCTAGGAAGCAATACATTAGAGCAGCCAATTTTTGAGGACAACGTCGCTCCGCTTTTCATTGGAGAACTTACGGCAAGTTTCGACCCAATATCAGATAC
>CAXPMI010000021.1:0-30913 GCA_964218365.1 Candidatus Poseidoniaceae archaeon | reverse complement strand
TCGGTTTCTCCCAATCCAACCATTATCGAGGACTTGGTTAATATCTCTGGGCGTAGTCTCTTTGCTTCTTTTAGTATGCCAATAGACTGTTCAAAAGTAGCACGATGATCTCTGACTTTACTATCTAATCGTGGTACGCACTCAACGTTGTGTGCGAATACTTCCAATTCTAAACCGATCAATAAGTCATGAAGTGCTTGATGGTCGCCTGCTAGATCACTACAGAGTAGTTCTAGTGTTACTTCTGGGGTTCTTTCACGGACTGCTTCCAAGCATTTCCTGTAGTGAGATGCCCCGCTGTCTGGTAAATCGTCTCTATTGACTACAGTTATGACTGCGTGGTTAAGTCCCATAGTTGAGATGGCATCTGCAAGATTTGCAGGTTCATTTTCATCTAACGGTGGAGGAGTTTTGATTGAACCAACTGCGCAGAATCTGCACCCTCTGGTACATTCCTGACCTGCTACCATGAATGTAGCATCCTTAGCAGCCCAACACTCGTGGATGTTTGGGCAGCGAGCTTCTTGACAAACGGTGTGCAGCATATTGTCTGTCACAGTTTCTTTCGTCTCCTTGAATTTACGTTGCAGTTCGCCTGTTGGCAAACTGGTTCTGAACCATTCTGGGAGACGCGGTCTAGTGTCTGCCATGCTTAGTTTCCGGACTGTCACCGCCTCTCCCCCTAGTCATCCCGAAGGGATGGGGTGCAAAAAGAATCGGTATGAGAGTTTACGAGGTTTCAAGTTGGAATTCGTCTAGGGTATGGTATGCGAGTAGCTGTTGTAACAGGGGGAGCACGAAGAATTGGAGCAACCATCGTAAGTTCTCTTCTGGAGGATGGATGGGCTGTCATTGTCCATTGTAACCGGTCACTTACTCAGGCTAAGCAACTGATAACTCGAGGCAAAGGAGCCATTGTAAGTGGTGACCTTTCAAACGACGAGGATCTATTCAGAATAATCGAGGAAATCCACGACCACAAATTCGTAGAGGAAGCGGGAGGAATCGACCTTCTAGTTCACAATGCTTCAATCTACAATCAAGAGGACTTCGCCACGGTTACTCCGCAAGAACTGAGGAGATTTACCTCAATCCATTTGGACGCACCTTTCTTCATTACCCAAGGCTTAGTTCCAAAACTGAAGGCAAATAATGGCTGCGTTGTTGGTATTGTGGATACTAGTATCAACCAATCTTGGGAAGAATTGTCTCATTACACAGCAACTAAAGCTGCACTGCGCCAATTGTTGCTTAATTTGGCAGGGGAATTGGCGCCTGAAATCCGTGTTAATGGAGTCGCCCCAGGAGCAATATTGGCAGCGGCTTGGGAAAAAGAAAGATTCGAGGAAGTTCTCAAGAGAGTCCCACTCGGTCGGGCTGGGAAGCCAGAGGATATCGCTGATGCAGTGAAGTTCCTAGCCGATGCAGAATACATCACCGGAGTAATAGTTCCGGTAGACGGCGGATGGACATTAACTTGAATGGTGCGGGGGGTGAGATTTGAACTCACGAACACATCGTGACCGGATCTTAAGCCCGGCGCCTTTGACCACTCGGCAACCCCCGCTCAGACCCCCGGCAACGCTCGGAACTAATGAATGAGTCGGGAGAAATCGAAATACGCAAAAATAAATCATTCATCTTTGAGCATTATCTTTGACCATTTAAATAAGAAAAGACTGAGCCACAGATAATGAGTAAAACTGCTCCAATCGTGTTGTCTTTCGTAGTTTTATTTTCGGTTTTAGGTTACATTGCTATGGATTCTAGTTCAAACGAATCCAATGAGGATTATTTCGTATGCGACAATGGTGAAAAGATTTCATTGGAATTACAAAATAATGGTTCTGAAGATTGTTCAGATAGTTCAGACGAGGATGTGATAGACCATTCAAAGCATCTTCATGCAGACCCTATTTTGGAAGCCATTCTAATGGATGTTGAAAGTGAACAATTCGTCGCAGGTAATGTGATTCATGACCATCCAATGGAGGTAAGAATCAACTGGGTAATGCAATCTGCTGACGGAATTTCAAGTGGAGACAATTTAGCAACAGACATGAATGGAGCTTGGACATTCGACATAGATGTTGAGGACAGAAGTGAAAATATCTCGATTACATTTAGAGCCCATAATCTTCCTGAGGATACGTGGTCTGATAATATCACGATAGTCATTACAGCAGATGTAATCAATGGTTGCACAGATAGTTCTGCAAATAATTTCAATTCAACTGCAAACAGTGACGATGGAAGTTGTGATTATGACCAAGACGATGATGGAGTTTTAGATTCTGATGAAGTTGCAGGGTGTACTGATGAATCTGCAAATAATTACAATTCAGAGGCTACAGATGATGATGGAAGTTGCCAATACGATCAAAATTCAAACAATTCTGGTCAAAATACAGCCCCTAGTTGTGATATTGGTGCCGATTTGACCACAGACGTAAATCAGGTGGCATATCTAGATGCAAGTAATTCCAATGATGTAGATGGTGATGCGCTTCAAAATCCTTCATGGCAAATTATCAGCGCCCCAAATGGCTCGATAGCACAAATAGTGAATTCGTCAAACCTGATTGCTGAATTCACTCCTGATGAGATTGGAATTTACACAATGGAATTTTATGTTGATGATGGTGAAGCTTTCTGTAAGGAGACACTTGTATTAACTGCAGTAATCACAGTTCCTGAGATTACTCCCTACACTGTTTCACAATCTCTTACCAACGGAACTGAAATGACTGATATTACATTCTCAAGCATTGGTGGATATGTTGTCTCAATGGAAATTTATCCGGAATTGCCTGAAGGTTTGACATTCGATGACCAATCTGGAAGAATTTCTGGAACGCCGACAGAATTGATTGCAGAGACTATTTTTACAGTTTATGCTAACAATTCTGCAGGGTCTGGGACAGCAACCGTGACCTTAAGCGTGATTGAACAGGGATATGATGCTACAGACTTGGCCCAGTTTTGGCTTGATTTCTTCCAATGCCAGTCGACAGATGACCGTCCATCAGTGGATGATTTGACAACTACTGCAATAGAAACACACCAGTGTGAGGTTTCAATCACACTAAACGAAACTCACTTGATAATCACTACAAATGGACTTCCAAATCACGATTTTGAATCGACATTAGCTTGTTCACAAGCCGGCGATTGCGCTACGGCTCAATCATACACGTGGTCAATTCCAAGAAGTCCAGTTAGGGATGACGCAGGAGGTCACGACAGCACAAATTGCCCAGAAGCAAATGGTGACAAAGAATGCGCTCCGGATAGAGGTGCTGTTGCTGTTGCAATCAATGGTGTTCCTATCTACGGGCCAGAAGATGGCCCAGGCGGTGATGCTGTTGCATCTCAGCATGGTGTCTACAATGAAGATAGACAACCTATCGAATTAGGAATTTGTCATGGCCATGCTGCGCAAGGTGGAACTTATCATTACCATGCAGATGGAAATTGTATGCATTGGCATCCTGCAGAAGGTGAGTCTATAGAAAATGATTATGATGAATCAACAATTCAAGCAGTTGCTCAAAATACCTATGACGGTAATCATTCGAAGGTGATTGGAGTTGCATTTGATGGTTATCCAATTTACGGATTTTGGGGCTATGATGATCAAATGAACGTAGTTGAGATGAAAAGTTCATACCAATTAAAAGCAGGGGAAACAGGATACAATGGGATTGATTCTTATGAATACGTCGAAGGCTTAGGACATCTCGATGCATGTAATGGTCACTTTGGTCCTACCCCTGACTTTCCTCAGGGAATTTATCATTATCACACGACAATGCAAAATGGTAACGGCGACATGGGATTCCCTTACTTCCTAATCTGCTACCACGGCGAGGCTGACATGTCGAGTGATGCAGGCACAGGTCAGGGCGGCGGGGATTGTGATGGCTATGGTGAGACATGGGGCCCCGGTATAGGTCCGCCACCTCCTGGTTGTGAAGGAGGGCCTGGTGCGCAATCTGAAATATCCCAAATCTCTACAGAGTTAGTTTTTGACCCAACAGTTCTGATAATTTTCGGACTTTGCTTAGCAACAGCATTTTGGCTTCGGCGAAATAGAAATCACCCGTAGGGTGACGTTCAAACCGCACAATGAATGCAAAACGGTTTAACACCCCGAAGCAGACGGAACAGTCATGCGCACGCTGAAAACACGTCTAGTTCCTGTCGTCGTTCTGCTGATGTTGCTAACTTCAACTCTACCGGCGGTAGACTTCGAAGTATTGGAGGATGCACCGCAAATCAAGCAGACTCCAGCCAACTTGGAGACTTACAACCTCTATCTCGGAGAAGAGGGCGAGTCCGGTGGTGATGGTTCGGTTACAACTGCCGAACCAGAAGGTAACCACAAGGAGGCAAACATTCTCTCAGGCGTTGATTTCCGCTCTGACGATTTGATCAGTGACCTCACTGTTTATGGCCAAGGAAGCGCTACTGAAATCCACCTCTACATATATTTGCAATTCAAGGGTCAAGAACAGTCCACTGCTGACCTAACTTTCACTCTTAATGCAGTTGGGGGCTCTACATTTACTGAGACTCTCACACTGGATGACCCATGTAACAGCGGCCTGTTCAATAGCGATTGTTCGTGGACATTGAACGAGGTGTTCTTTGATGTTCCTGAAGACGGTTTCACAATCGACAAAGGAGCTCAATTAAGGCTACAAATCGATGGTTCAGCGAGTTGCGAAGGACAAGGCGGCGGCATCGGCCAATCTGGAGAATGTGAAGTTCTAGTTGCATATGGTGACGTTGAACAGACCAACGGATTCTCAAGGCTATCTCTGAAAGCAAATGCTCTAGCAGACTCTAGCGTTAAGGTACACGCACCTGGTGGCATTTGGACCGATGCTGAGCAACTAGAGTGGTCTCCAAACCACCGTCCAGAGTTTAGAACAATCCAGTTCTCAGTTGACGTAAGAGATGCATTCGGAAGGGATGACATCAATTCTGTCAACCTAGTTCTCTACACTCCATCCGGTAGTGATGATGTATTCACCAAAGAGATGGATGAAGACCTGCGCTTGGACAACAACGGGCTAGTTGGAAATTACACATGGACATACGATGCGGGAATCGCAGCAGGAAAGTATAATCTCACACTCGAGATAACCGACGTGCAAGGTCACGTTGTCGTCTTCCGCCACGTAGGTATTGAATTCTTGGAATATGGAATGTATCTGTCGTTACCGGTTGACCAGCCCGACACAATGCTGATTGCCCCAGGACAAACCAGTACTGTAGAATTCATGGTCGAGCATACGGGTTCTGTTGGAATTCAGATGGATGTTGAATTCGATTTGTACACCTCACTTCCTTCATCTTGGTCAGACCCGATTTGGGACCAACCTGCTGGCTACTCCTTGAGTGGTGGTGGTTCATTCACAATCGCAATTTTGAGCATAAACACTCCTGAGGATGATTTGTCTAATGCTCCAGATAGAATCGAGGTTTGGGCTCGTGGATTCGTTGAAAACGAAGACAATGTTATGGAAGAAGTAGTTGTCGAAAAGATAGTTCTCGACGTAGAAGAAGTCGGAGTATACGCACCCCCAAGGCTTGACGTTTACGAGGACGAGGAGAGGCAAATTCAAATCGCAGATTCCTGGCGTCCAGATGCATTTGATGAAACGATTTCACATTACATTGATTCTGGCACAGTTGGTTCAGGGGAACCATTCTTCATCGATTTGTTCAATGCAGGTTTCGATACAGACACTTACAGACTGAAGGTTGAGGATTCGCCTAGTTCTAGTTGGTCTTACACATTTGTCGACAATGATACTGGAACGGACCTAGTTACAGAGGGGCCTTATGCAATTACTCCAGACATTGGTTCTCACGAAATACTACCGCTCAGGTTGAACATATATCCCCCAACAAATCGTGATGATGTAGATATCGGAATGTTCACAATCGTTTGCTACAGTGCTGGTGACGACCAGTTGTACTCCTCTGTTTCATTCACTGTTCACAGAACCTTTGGAATTTTAGCGCAAGTAGTTTCTGATTCGGACGGACAAGAAATTGGTAAAGTTGGTCCGGTTGACCCCGGGTCAGAGGTCACGTTTGTTGTCGAAATTACTGATAGCACCGAAACCGTTGGACAGAACACTTGGAGAATAATTTCTCCGGGTAAACTCGACAAGAATACCAACGAGGATACTGGTGATCCATCATACGGAACATGGGATTACTCAATTACAGATGATTCTGGAGCTGACGTAGTTGCAATTCAATTGAATTCAGGAGAAACTGACGATATTATTGTCAAAATCAAGATGCGTGACCAAGTTCTAGCCGGAAATCACACTTTGTTCCTGAGAGTCACTGAAGAGGTATCTGAAGGCGAAGCAAGATATTTCGATCTACCGTTGAAGATTGAAGTTGAAGAGGAAGTCAAACAGGGCCGTATTTTTGTTGAAAGGGTTACAGAGTTGACTCCATTCTTGCCAAATGAAAAGAAAGACTACGAATTTAGAGTGGAGAACGCAAACAATATACTCTTGGATGTAATTATCTCAGCAGAGACCCTACCCGATGGATGGGCGGCTGGATTTACCACCAGTGGGTCTTCTCAGCAAGGAAATACAATTCTGCTTAAGATTGAACCATTTTCCACCAGTGAGTTCACTATGATTTTGACAGCCCCTGATGATGTTGTTCCAGGTGAGGAAGTTGTAGTCGTTTTGTCTGTTGAGCCTGTGGACAACGAGATTAGCACATCACAGCTGAAACAGAGCCCACAGTTCAAGTTCACAACGACCTGCGAAGGCTTTGATTGTGTAGTAAATTCCGCTCTCAACTTCGATAGCCCTCAAGTCATTGGCTTGTACGTGGGGATTATCTTAGTTGTCTTCCTAGCTGTTTACAGAAGAGGTCAAAACTCTGCTAGAGAAGTCGCACTCTACGAAAAAGAAGAACAAGCGTGGGAGTCCGTAGGGATGGAATTGCAGGATATACCTGAAGTGGTTACTTCTGAGGAGGATTTCGACATGGAAGACGACTTGGAATTGCTCGATGATCTGGAAGACCTGTGAGGTAAATTTACTCAAAATTTCCCCCCTTAAGGGGGGAATTAAACCAATTGTGTATGAACATCGCTCCATTTGCCTTAAGAGCCTTTGAGGTAACCGTGGACTTGGTGTTAGCCGTGCGTATGTCCTCCATCCAATCGTCAGCGCGACCAAAACTAATCAGAGAATTAGATAATCAGAAAGTTAAATCGATGTGCTTAGCGGCATTGATGTTGTTTTCTACACTCGCATCTATCGAATTCGTATCATATGCGGCCCTCGCTTCAACAGACCAGGATGGAGATGGTCTGACCTACGGGCTCGAATATCTGATTAACACTCAACCTAATGATTGGGATTCTGACAATGACCAACTTCCTGATGGGTGGGAATGGCAGTACGGATTGGACCCACTTTCAGCGTCGAATAATGATGGAGCAATCGGTGATCCCGACGGTGACGGTTTCTCTAACTTGCAGGAATATAACTACAAACAGCCATCAAATTGGGACTTGAGCTCCACCTCTAATGTACTGGACAACGGTGTATGGTGGAATGGGACAGTTCCAGTCAATAATTGGGATGAAGAGAACGCTATGCAGTACAACCAACTTGCATGCGGCGATGCAGGTTCAGACGGTACAGGAAGCATCATTTTGTGTGATGAGGACCCTGTCGGAAACATCTGCACTGACGGGTTCGATAATGACAAGGACGGTATGGTTGATTCTGCTGATAATGACTTCGATGGTGATGCTGATTGCTCCTCAAATGATGATGATGGAGATGGTGTAGCAGATGAAGATGTAAACGGATGGGATACAGATGGCGACGGTATGCCAGACGGCTGGGAAGCTTCCAATGGACTAAATGCAACATCTCCTTCAAATGCAGATGGTGCAAATGGCGACCCAGATGGTGACGGTCTAATCAATATCTACGAATACATCAATCCTTCATGGACAACAACCTGTGGCGGACAACCATGTTACCGGCCAGGTCCCGATGGCTCTTTCACAGAAACAACCACTCCTTGTTCTCCTCACCTCGGAATTGGTCCAGGCGGTTGTGCAACTCTAACTGCAGAAACAGACGGCATTACAACAACAAATCCTCTTGACGCAGATACAGACAACGATGGTCTAAACGATTCTCATGAAGCGTTGACATTGCTAACTGACCCAACAAATGTTGATACTGATGGTGATGGAATTAACGACGGAACAGAAATCAATGGCCAGTATGGAAATCCACCTCAAGCAAGCGACCCTCGAAATAACAACACAGACGGAGACGCATTTGACGACGGTGCAGAAGATACAAACGGAAACGGTATCGTTGATGCAAATGAAACAGACCCAACACGAAGAGAGGATTCTGGTGACTTTGATAATGATGGTCTTGAAAACTGGCAAGAGAACCTATCTTGCACTCTATGGAACGTCGCAGATACCGATTTTGGTGGAGTCAACGACGGTGATGAGTCCAACGTAAGCCACGGTACAGACCCTTGTGATTCGCTGATAAATTTCGTTGGAACTATCGTATCCTTCAACTCTGGTTCTAGCCAGTTGACATTGGTAGATGGTTCTGGGTTCAGTCCGGGTGGTGGGATTGGATTATACAATAATTCAGGAACTTACACTCAATTCTCCTACTCATCGCAAGTCAACAATGTTCTACAATTCGTTTCCCCTGCCCCTCCTTCAGGTGTAACAACTGTAGAAAGCTGGAACAACTCATGGTGTCATGACATAGCGGGAGGTTCATTCCCAAATTATTGTGATGATGATTATTCAGACTCTGATGGTGACGGCCTTGCAGATTGGCAAGAAACTCTCGGTGTGTTTGGCTATTTCTCAAATCCTACCCTCGTTGATTCAGATGGTGATGGAGAAGATGACTTCGATGAGGTTAATGGAGGAACTGACCCACTTGAGCCTTGTACTAACTCACTAGACGATGACCTTGATGGATTGAATAATTACTTCGAAGAAACCACAGGTTGTGACAACTCTTGGATTGGAATTACCAATGGTAGCCAAGATGTTTGGGTTACAGATGCGAATGATTCCGATACAGACAACGGGGGAGTAATTGACAGGCAGGAATACTTCGATTCCACAAACCCAGAAAGCAATCCTCAAGACGATATCTTCCCCGATGATTTCGATGGCGACGGTATCCCGGACGCAGTTGAAAACCAAACCGGAACAGACTGGAGAAACCCAGATACAGACGGTGGAGGGATGATTGATGGTGATGAATGTCAGCAAGAATTCTGGTTCACCAACTGTCAAAACTCACCATTCGATCCATTCGATCCAACTGATGACGTCGTGCAAAATGACATTGTTTTCTGGGCTAACAACACTAGCGGTGTAGTAGATCTGAATCGCGTACACCGCTGGAGAGTCAACACATATGATTTCTACACGGGTGCCGCTTATGGTCTAGAAACAGGAGTTCATGTTTCTGGTGACATTACCATTCCATACACCAATACTTCTAACCTAGCACCGTCCAGTTATTCTAATGACACAATTGCTTGGAACATCGCTTACCCAAATCCTTTGACAGCAGGATCGATACCTATGCCTGCTTACCTATTCAACATCACGTTCTATTCGGATGCAAGCCTTGTAATTGCAAGGTCTAACGACACTCACACTTACACAGTATCTGAAGGGATGATGGACGCGATTTGGGTAGAGGAATACGAATATTGGTTCGATTGGTCAACACTCTCTGCAAACACAATAGCAGGAACCAGTTCTACCTATGAAACCATAGTTCCTGACGAATTATCCAATCTTTCAATGCCAACTTCCTATGTATTGAATGTGACAAACGAAGTTGTTAGCAATGCAGGAGCAACAGATGCATACTCCATTGCAGATGCCCTCGCAACATTCCTGAGGGAAGGTAATGCTACTTTTGATTTCAAGCGTAACTACAACGGTAGTGGTGTTGCCCCACAGGCAGACATAACATATGACTTATTGAATCGAGCACGTGAAGGTACTTGCTCAGAATTTACAACAGTATTCGTTACAATGGCTAGACTTGCTGGACTACCTGCAAGATTCGTCTCAGGATATGCAGGCGGTTCTTGGACCGGTAATGGGTACGAAGTCTATGGTTCAGATTTAGCCCAATGGGGTGAAGTCAGATTAGAAATGACTGCAGGTAGCGGCGGAGATGACCTTGGTTGGATTCCATTTGAGGCATGCCCGGACCCTGAAGAAATTGAAGTCGTCAATCTTACTTGGACGCCGACAACATTCGATAGAGACGGCTCTCAAGAAGTAACGGTTTCTGGAACCTTACAATATGTTGAGAATGGAACTGGAATCCCCGACATTGATTTATTCGGCTATGTTGTAGATGTGCTTGACGTAGCAAATATTCCGGGTTCTGCAGCATCAGGTTCAAACCTATTTGGTACGGTATTAACAGATTCAAATGGTAATTTCTCAATTAATGGGACAATGTTCGAGCCTGTTGCTCCAGGATATGCTAGTATTGTACTTGAAACTCTAAGAAACGGTTACGTTGGTAACGACGGCATAGATTTGGGCGTATTCATCAATATCACTGACGATTCAATAATCACTCATGATTCTCCTGCTCAGATAGACCAGCCAATTTTAGGAGCTGGTGCAACTACTGTTCTATCAGGCAAGTTGCTGTTTGAAAATAACAATACCAACGGTTCAGGCGAGCTTGGTGATTTGGAAGTCTGGCTAGAATTTACGTCTTCAGAAGACGGTTTGACAAACCTGACAGGAGATGTGGAAGATGACGGAACATGGACAATGAATGTAACACTAAGCGAATTGGAAACCAAGACTAACGTTTCTGCAACGCTTGGATTCAGTGGCTGGCAAGACACTTCACAGACTGTTGGTGGTCCTCTATTCCATCTGAGGCCAAGTTCTAGATCTTTGACTCTAGATGTCAGAGACGCTCCAAACCTAACAGCAGTGATCGAAGGCCCGGGTTCTAACAATTCTATTTTACAGATTGACGAATTGGTATACATCAACGGTACCGCACAGTCTTTCGGCGCTTCTCCAACATCTTTGTCTGGAAACCTATCTTTCGGAATGCGAGAATTAAACGGTGGAGGAACATTCGTTGAGTTGTTCAATCAATCCGTGAACGGTGCGTTTACAATTTCACATGTCCTGGATATCAACACTACCTTTGTCAAAGCAGGTAATGTAGAACTTGAGTTGATTTTCTATCCTGATAATTTAGATGCCACAGATTCTCTGAATACATCTGGAACAGATTGGTTCTTGCAAGGAATACTATTCTTCGAGTTACTGGCGAACTCTCAGTTAAGGGGTCAAGACGTAGGCATAATTGTCCAAGTTTCAGACCACTTAGGTGGTCAACTAGATCTGAACCTAACAGGTAATTTCACTTTTGACTTTGATGGTTCTACTGTAAATACAACCACTGATCCAGGTTCCAGTACCCTTTCTCCAACATTTGCTACTAACGCAAATCTTGCTGCAGGTGATTATACCTTTGACATCTCATTTGATGGCAATGATTTCTTCATTCCATCATCTAACTCAACAACGTTGAGAATAATGGGAACAGTTGACGTTACAGTTTCAGTAATTGATGACTGGACGTATTTAGGTAACACAACTTGGTTGATTGGTGACATTACCGATGATGTCCTTGGTACTTCTGTGCTAGGAAATGATTCTAGTATTATTGCTCAGTTAGTGACAACTGATGGTTTAGTTTTCGACCTCGCTAATGGATTACTCAACAATACTACTGGATCTTACAATTTAACCATTACAGCGCCTACAGTCGTTCCATCAGGTGTATACGATGTCGAAGTTCTTGTAGACTTCGATACATTCGCACAACCAGGCGGCCCGTACTATGTTTGGATTGATTCTTCAACACCTCCATCTCCTCCTAGTATGCCTTCAACTACATGGGGAATTGAATCGGAAGTTAGGTTGGATGCTCTGCCATCAGATGATGTAATTGCTCAAATAAATGGCACAGCAGAATTGACTGTAAAGGTTAGAGACATAGCCGACGGGTCAAACCTTACTGGTTCAACCGTGAATTATATCATGGACTATGGCGGTTCTAACGTAACGATTGGTAGTGCAACAAGTGGCGCAGATGGAAATGCAACATTTATCTGGACTGTTACAGGATTTGACCCGGGACAATATGTTTTGAGAATGGAAGTTGCTGACGATGTGTCATCACCAAAGATTGCGTCAGCGACCAGACATTACGGCAATTTCACTGAAATTAACGTAACAGTGCAAGTTCCATCTAACATTAGAGTTGATTCGATACCTTCTACAATTACTGCAGGGGTTAATTTCCAGGTAATTGGGCAGGTCGAAGATGGAGACAACGCAAGCCGAAATCTAACAACCGCAGTAGCGCTTGAGATTTTCTGGTTGGATAATCCCGGTGAGAAGTTAATCAACGGAGTATACACTTCAATTAATGGAAGTTTCAATCTTTCAGTGCCAACTGATGTTCTAAACAATGGTACGCTTAGAGGAAATAGAGAACTCATAATCTCTGTCGTAGAGGACTCCTCTCCGTTCTATCTAACCGATACAAGCAATCATTCAATCCTTGTTCAAGGCGTTACTGTATTCGAGAGTGTGCAACCATTGAACCCGATTATTGTGAATCGTGGTGAACAGGTCAACATTACTTCACAACTGGTGGAATCATCCAACATGTTCCAAACACTAGGTGGATATACAGTCGACGTGCAATTTGATGCAACATGGCTGCCATCTAACACCACTGATGCTCAAGGAAGGACTAATTTCACCTACACAGTTCCATTTGACCAACCACTTGGTTTGATTACAATTTCAATACTGTACAACGGTAGCTTCGACTTGCTTTCAACACAAAGAAATCTGTCAACGGTTACAATCCGTTCAACAACCGTAATGGTGGTAGATCCAATAACAGCAAACCCGATTGCAGGAGAATCTTTCACTATTACAGGTTCGATTGCTAGCGACAATGGAAGTGCTCTGCAATTGCGTAACGGCGACCCATTGACGGCAAATGTGTTGTTCACAATCAACGGTGATGCTTCAGGATTCACGTTGTCAGATGGTGTCATACAGGCAAATGGAACATGGAGCGCTATCATCGCCCTGTCATCAGGATTTGCGGCCGGAACACATGTGGCGCAAGCCCAATACATTCCATCAGTAAACTATTATTCAGGTTCAAGCGCAAACCAATCTTTCGATAGTCGTGGCTACACTGTGTTAACATTCGTCAAACCTACGCTTGACGGAGTAAATCAGCCGTCACTTAATGATAGGACAGACAGAGGAGATGATGTAAACGCACGCTTGTTGCTTGTAGACAACACTGGAGCTGCAGTTTCTGGAGTACAGGTGTCTGTTGTTATCAATGGTACATCGGTTTCAGCTGTAGGGCCAACAGATGCATCAGGAGTCGTTGACCTAAACTTAACAGTACCATTCGATGCAACAGTTGGCTTCCATGATTTGAATGCTGAGTTCGTTGGTACTCCAGGAACTACAGGTTTGGTTGGAGACAACGCTACAGTAAGGTTCGTCGTTCTTGGTGAAACTAATATCTCAATCACAGAATCATCTACAACAATTACCGCTGGAGACACACTATACGTAAACGGTACCTTAGTTGACGACCTTGGGTTGCCATTACAAATCGATGGAGTTAACTCAATCGCAGTTGTTTACCTGTTGATAGATGGTGTACCGGTATCCAGTGTTCAGTCAAATGCTTCAGATGGAATGTTCATGTTTGCTTGGAACACACCTCAAAATATCGAAGCAGGACTTCACAATATTCAGGTTAGATTCAACGGTGGTAGAGATTGGGTAGATCCAATCGGTGAAGGCGATAGTGCAAACCCTGATTTCTATAAATCAAGTTCAGCTTCTGAGAACTTCTCGGTTTCAGTTCCGACAGAAATTGTGCTAATCACCCAAGGTGGCCAAGTAGATAGGGAAGACACACTCACAGTTCAAGGCCGATTAATCGATATCGTAGATAACCCACTGGAAGGTCAAACGATTGAAATTTGGCTTGGGGGACTATTCCTAACCAACGTTACTACCGACGCTACTGGACAGTTCAATGCAGTCCATCCTGTTCCTGCAGACGCCACCCTTGGCCCAGTATTGTTAGAGACAAGATTCATCGGAACGGCCGAGTACCTGCCATCTCAAAATAGTGGAACTTGGAATATTTTCTCAAAGATATATGTCGAAGTTAATGTTGAAACACCACTGGCAGTGGAAGAGATCACCACTATTGATGGATTTGTTGGTGATAACTTATTGAATCCACTCGAAGGTATGTCAGTTGTACTTTCAATTGAGGGCATAACTATTGGAAACGCTACAACAGATTCGAATGGGAACTTCAGTCTAGAATGGCAAGTGCCAAACATCTTCGAAGATGGTGAGCATGTTGTAGATGCCATTGTTCCTGCTCAAGGATGGTATCGTTCTGGTCAAGGAAATGCAACGTTCTTCCTTGCACACAGAACTGGAATAACATTTGACATCGCAGACAATGATGCAACAAGAGATGATTTCTGGGAGATATCTGGAACTTTATACGATATTGATACAGCACTAAATGATGGCCTACCTGGAGAGACAATCATAGTGTCCATCGACGGAGTTCAAGTTGCTACTACCGTTACTTCTGTGAATGGAGAGTTCTCTGCATCTGTAAGAGCTGATTCTTCATATGATAGAGGAAACCATGTCATGATGCTATCCTTTGAAGGAAGTCCTGGTCATTTACCAGTATCAAGCGACAAGACAGTCGTCGTTTGGGCAGACGTGAATCTGCAGATTGATTCAACAAACAGTTATGTTGTCAGAGGAGATGCAATCGAGCACAGAATCGAACTTACTGGTACAGTTACTGAAATCGGTGGCCAAGGTGTATCGATTGATAATGCAGAACTGATTCTTGGCGATGGTCTGAACTGTGCCTCAGGAGCCACTGAGGCAAGATGTATCAACATCGAGAGTGTGATCTGGAATGGTGGGACATTCACTCTTATTGCAACTGCACCTACCTGGATGCAAGCTGGACAGACTCAACTGAACGTAGAGTCAATTTCTAATTCATCACTATATCTGAGGTCAGGTAATGCATGGAGCGATTCAATGTCCATCAGGATTGAGTTACAAACTCCATTCGATGTAGACATAGAACCAATTATCGAAAATGAACAAGAGGTCATTAGTGGAGAAATTACACTGATTGCAAAAGATACAGAACTGGGAGTAGAGGGTATCGCTATCACCATTTATTTGGAAAATGAAACCAATGGCCGCCTAGATGATGTAGTTGTTGTAACAGATTCAGATGGTGTAGCAGAGTTTGAATTCAATTCAGAGCCACCATATGGTGATGCATCAGAGTACGGAGAGTTGACCCTCAAGATGTCGATAGGTTCGAACTTTATCTTGGCTGATGAATCGATGCAGAATTTCAACACTGAATTCAATGTCGGAATTCAACCAGACTACACCTACGAAGGCGAGGGTGATACTATCCCTTGGTGGTTGTATGTAGTCGCAGTTCTGGTAATTGCAGCAGCAGGAGCATTCATTGTCATGAAGCGCAGGTCTGAAGACGCAAGTAAAGAATTAGCAGACATATTCTCATACACTGCTGAATTGCTAGCAGCAGGGGATTCGATGCGTGAAGCGATCTTCCAATGTTATGAGAGCATGGTCCACGTCCTCATGGGACGAGGCTTCTTGCGCCGTGACTTCGAAACTGTTAGAGAATTCGAGATGGCAATTAGAGCAGCACTTCCGAATCTAAGCGAGGAGTCATTAACCGCACTTGACGGAATCTTCGAAGAAGCAAGATATAGTCGCCACGAAATGCGTGAAATGGACAAGGCAAAGGCTCAGGAAGCATTGACAAGAGTGGTAGCAGAGATTGGAAATATTGGAAATATTCCAAGTCGCTAACTACCATTTGATGTTTAAAATTCCATCATTAAGTGATGCATCTATGGTACTTGATTCAGCAGGAATTGGTAGTTTTCTAACAAACTCTCCAACCTGTAGCCTGAGTATACTATGACCATCGAGTTCGCCTCTCGATAGTTGGATTGATTCTTTTGTAGCACCATGGAGTGGGATTGTAAGTCCGTCAGAGTGAATATTTCCGTTGAGTTCCTTTACCATCCAGTCCAAGCGTCTTTCAGGTGCAATATCAGCCATGTGTGATTCAGGAAGTTCTCCTGAAGTTACCAACATCATCGTGTGACGGTCACGAACCTCTGCGAGGTGGTCTCCTGATATCTCAAAAGCAGCATGAAGTTCGCTAGGTAAAGCGTCTAAGCCATCGCTAACGGCCTGAATTTCGACCTCTTCCCACTCTTCCATGATTCTAACCTCCGGCGGTGGAGCATATTGAACCTTTCAGGTTTCGATTTCTCGGTGAACCCTGGAAAAGAAGCGTTTAGCAAACCTTCCAGAGCCCTCAGAATCGCTAACTTGATTCATTCTAATGTCAGGCGGATAACAAATAGCGTAAGTTCTCTCTATGTTTCTCCTGTCTAACAAAACGATTAGCGCTCTATCTCCCATTGCCCTAATCGGTCTACCCATTGCTTGCAGTATTGTATTAATCGCGGGCTGGGAGTTTGCGTAACGCCAGAAATTGCCCTGTCCAAATTTGTCCTTGATGTAGTTGGCATACGCCCTTTGGAAGACAGAAGGCGGTGCGTTTTGAATTCCCACACAAATTACAGAGTCAAGAATACCTCCGGCGTAGTCTACACCTTCAGACAATCTTCCATTGAATACCCCTGCTATCACAATTTTTTTTCCTCTTCGGGGAGCTTCTTCTAAGTCAACTAATAGTGAGTTGATGTCTTGCTTACCCCAAGTTCTAGATTCGGTTAGTATCTTAGTGCCCGGGATGTAGATTGTGCCATCGAAGATTTCCTCAAGTGACCTATATGATGGAACGAATACGGCTGTATTTCCTGGTGTATTTTGGATTACTGAGCATATGTGGTCTCGAATCCTTTGAGTGTTCTCTCTTCCCCTTTCTCTAAACAGTGTAGTAACATCTGTTGCAACAACAATTGGCCTTCTTTCTTTAGCAAACGGGGAAGGAAGTATTAGTTGTCCTCTGTCTTTTTGAGAAATACCTAGTAGATCTGCAAACATGCTAGGTGGGTTTAGTGTTCCTGACATCAAAATCGAACCGGAAACTTGTTCGAAAATTGGTCCAGCAACTAGACCGGCATCAAGGAGATGAGTTACAATTCTTCCATTATCTCTACCATGGCCGTCGAATACAAGGCACAGAGCAGTTCCACCACCGAATCTGTCCAATACATCGATTAGATGTGCTAGAAGATGAGCGGCTGGTTCATTATCTCCTTCTTCATCGACATCAACCTCATTTGTTTCAAGTAATTCCTTGAACAACCTTAATCGAATATTTTTATCAGGATTAGCGAACTTTCCTTCTGTACCAGTTAATTTGGATTGACTAACATGAGCAGAAACCTTGTCAAAAGCAACTTCAAGCCAGGTTAGTACCTGTTTTGCATCTATCTCAATCTCCTCATTATCTCCCAATTTATTGACGAGATTTTTGAATTCCCTGGTGAGAATTAAACGAAATTCTTTGCATACCTCAAGGCTCCAACGCTTCAATTCTATTGCGTCTGAAACCATGTCATTCAGCATTGAAACTTTTACGAGTCTCTCATAGTGTTCTTCAACTTCAGAGATTGCATTTCTAACGATTGTAGGAGTAATTCGAGTCTGCATACCCATTCTGACTCTATCAGGCAGATTGTGTGCTTCGTCAACGATTACCACAAGTTCATCAAGACGCAATCCCATGGCTTTCAATGATGCAGTTCTGACTCCTTCAATGAATAGGTGATTGTAATCACAGACGATAACCTGTGCTTCTTTTGCAGCATTTCTTGCCGCTTTCCAAGGACAAGTCTGGGTTTTTTGTCCATTTTCGATGTGAGTTTTACTCATCTCGACCAATTCATCAACATGGAGCGGGTCTGATAGGATTCTTCTTTCAAACCCCGGAGCATTTGTTAGCCATGGTTTACACTGTCTGTTTTTGCGATGATTTGCGCATAACAATGAGAAACTTGCGCCGCGATTACCAGCAAATGGTTCAACGCACATGCTTGATTGTCCAATCATATCCACTAGTGATATCTTGTCATGTTCGCTAATGTCGTTAATTCTCCTGACAGTGTCTACCACGATTTTGTGTTGGCTTTGTCTTGGTGTAAGGAACATCACGGTTTTTCGTTCTGGTCCAGAGTTAGCGAATTCAAGGGCTGCGGCTAATGCTGCAGCGGTTTTTCCAATCCCAGTTGGGGCGTTTGCTACATGAGCGCCGCCTTTTTGGAGGGTTTCCAAACAAGAAGAAATCAATTCAATTTGACCTTCTCTAGGAGTTGGGTGTGCTAACCAAGAGAGACCTGCTTGCTCACCCATAAAGGCATGGCTTCGCCGAAGGTATTTGATGTTGAGCATTGTAAATAGCGGTTGCACTAATCGAGTAATTTGCACCCAGATGTGGGGTCTGGGTGCGTGTGGAACTAACCCTGCTCAACAAGCAGGGTTGGAATCGGAGTCCCCCCGGTTACCACCCGGGGGGACGTGTGTTGGGTTGCCAGTTTGTGCTAATTTTGCACGTAGACGCAGTGCAACGAAACAGATACTATCTGGCAGGTTAGCATCTGTTCGGAAGGTGGAAGGAGTATTGTTTCCAATTTCGTCCTCCCATCGCATTTTCCCATCCCCTCCATTATGTGGCTCTCACCCTGTTTTCACTCAGTGAACTCCTTGCGTCTTTCTGTATTGCTTCTGGCGACAGTCACGCCTTCAGCTAGTAGTTGGTTTAGTTCGGCTTCTTCCAAGATCAACTTTCGAACGTAATCTTGTAGGCCTTGAGAAGTAGCCTGTTCAGGACTGACTCCGTGAATTTCATACAAATCCCCTAGTCTCTTCTTCATAGACTTGCCAATTGGAATTGTCACCTTATCCATGTCTGGAAGTAGAGGTTGGTCTTCCAAGAAAGACCTGATTGCTTGTCGGATTACATCTGACCTATTTCGTGCACCGTCAAGGCCAACGCGTGAGTCAAGAAGAGCCATTTCCTCCTCTGTGATTCTCAGTGATACCAGGGTGCTAGGAGTGGTCATCGTCATCGCCTTGTAATTACTCCACACAACATCCAGTATATCAATGTATCACAAATGATTACGTTTTGTAATACAATAGTATACGATTGAAATTTGAGAATTTTGAGTTTCAATACGTCGTAAGTATCAAACAGGTGGAGATACTCCACACACCATGGCACTTGAGGCAAGCAGAGGTTTGCACTTCTATCTAGAAGTCTTGAAGACAGCACTGGATGATGAAATCATAACAAGCGATGAGGCTAGTATTCTCAAAGTTCTAGCGATTGCATTGGGTCTATCTCCTTCAGCGGTAGGTGATGCCTTGGATGTGGCACGTGGTATTGACCCGTCACCAATCGGTGATACAGGTGATTACGAATCACATCAAATCGGCGATGTTACAACTTACCAAACCGCTCTTGTTGCAGCCTTGGACGATGAAGTCATTTCAGAAGATGAGTGGGCAATGCTAGAATCGCTACGTACACTACTAGGAATTCAACCAGACCAACATGCACTTATCGAAGAGGCCATAAGATCTATGTCAGAAACTGATGAAAACGGTGAGCGAAGACTAGAGCGCCTGGAGAGATTCAACACCGTCTGTCCGTATGTGTGAGATACGCTATTCGTGACAACGCTTGTAAAGGGTCTTAATTTGGGCCGGCTAACACAAGTTGTGTAATTAGGTGCATAGAATGAGTGTCATCCATGATATATTTGAGAAGGTAAAGAGCAGAGACCCAGACCAACCTGAATTTCATCAGGCTGTATGGGAAGTTTTGGAGTCACTAGAGCCCGTTCTAGAGAACCATCCAGAATTTGTAGAAGCCGGAATCGTCGAGAGAATTGTCGAGCCAGAACGTCTAATCCACTTCCGAGTTCCATGGGTCGATGACAATGGAGTTACTCAGACAAACAGAGGTTTCAGAATCCAATTTAACAGTGCAATTGGTCCTTACAAAGGTGGATTGAGATTCCACCCATCCGTAAACGCATCAATTCTGAAGTTCCTAGCATTCGAGCAGGTCTTCAAGAACAGCCTAACAACTCTACCAATGGGTGGAGGAAAGGGTGGCTCTGACTTCAACCCAAAGGGTAAGTCAGATGCAGAAGTAATGAGATTCTGCCAATCCTTCATGATGGAATTGTGGAGACACATTGGACACAACTGTGACGTGCCTGCTGGTGACATCGGTGTCGGTGGAAGAGAAATCGGTTACATGTTTGGAATGTTTAAGAAATTGCAGAATGATTTCCAGGCTGGTGTACTTACTGGCAAGGGCCGCTCGTACGGTGGTTCTCTAATCCGCCCAGAAGCAACTGGATATGGACTTGTTTACTTCGCTCGTGAGATGCTTGCTGCACAAGGAAAGTCATTCGAGGGTGCTACAGTATCAATCAGTGGTAGCGGAAACGTTGCTCAGTTCGCATGTGAGAAGGTATTGGATCTGGGCGGTAAGCCAGTTACAATGTCTGACTCTTCTGGATGGATTCACGACCCAGCAGGAATCGACAGAGAGAAACTTGCTTGGATTATGGATTTGAAGAACAACCGCCGTGGAAGAATTAGCGAATACGCTGCACATTATGACGGTGTAACATTCACCGCTTCGGCTCCGGAGCCATCCCTAAACGGTCTGTGGGGAGTTAACGTCGACGTTGCTCTACCATGTGCTACTCAAAACGAGTTGAACGGTGAGGAAGCAAAGCTACTAGTTGCAAACAATGTAATCGCAGTGGCAGAAGGTGCTAACATGCCTTGTACTCCTGAAGCTGTCGCAGTATTCCAAGAAGGCGGAGTTCTATTCGCACCAGGAAAGGCTAGCAATGCTGGCGGTGTAGCAACATCTGGTCTTGAAATGAGCCAGAACTCGCTACGCTTGTCTTGGACCCGTGAAGAAGTCGATGCTCGCCTTGATGCCATCATGGTCGACATCCATGAGCAAGCATACTCAACTGCAAAGGCGTACGGTCGTGAAGGCGACTATGTGTTTGGAGCAAATGTTGCAGGTTTCCTCAAGGTTGCTGAAGCAATGATGGCTCAAGGTGTAATTTGAGTTTCTTCATGACAAAACCCGTGCTGTTGGTCTAGAATTAAATCCCAATGATTAAATCGCAGTCGGGGCAACGTGTCCATCTTTCTTGTCGTCAGGTTTCCTGACTCTAGACCAAACACCACTCATGAGTTCATCATGGTGGTTGCCACAATAATGGAATCGGCGGTATGCCTCTCTAAACGAGTAAGCCTTCTTTCCGGTTGCTACTAAGTAACCTTCTGGAGATAGGCGTGAGATAATTTCACCAACTTCTCCGCATCCTGGATAATCACAAACTGGTTCCTCTGTCATATGCCACATCTCCGTTCTTGTTACTTTTTAATGGTTGTAATTTTTCATTACTCATCCTCTGTTTCTGGAGGTGTAATAACCAGTAATGGAACATTTGCTTCAATCGACTGCCCTTCTTCACAGTGAATTTCGGTGACAGTTCCAGCAACTGGCGCTTGGATTTCATTCTGCATTTTCATCGCCTCAAGGATCATTACAACCTGTCCCTCTTGGACAACGTCACCTACTGAAACTTCCACAGTTACGACCTTACCTGGGATATTGGCACTAACCTTTCCTGATTTCTTAGACTTTCCACCAGATGCTCTGCGCTGTTTTGGTGCAGGTCCTGCATCGGGAACCTTGATTTCAAAGGTTTCACCTGCTACAGTTGCAGTCCAATTTTCTCCATCTTGTTCTAATTCGACTTCGAACTCTTCTCCGTTGACAATTACTTTCCTAGTATCGCCCATATGTTCACCTCCAAGGGGAGCGTGAGCTCCTTTGATGCATTAGCGATGACATCCCCATGTTTATTCGCCTATGGTCTTGAGCCCATGATTCTCCAAGGTCTCTGCCGGATTGAGCAGGGTCATCGCTAGTAGAACTCGCTGACAAAACTGCAGCGATTGCGGCCATTCTGAGAGTTTCGTATTTTACCATCTAAATCACTCACAGCGGGATGTTACCGTGCTTTCTTGCAGGCCTTAGTTCCTCTTTGTCCAGTAGCATTCCTAATGCCTTACATAACCTTTCACGAGTTTGGTTTGGCTCTATTACATCGTCTAGATATCCTAGTGCTGCAGCCTTGTATGGATTCGCAAACTTCTCTTCAAAGTCTTCGATAAGCCTTGTTCTCTCGCCTTCAGGGTCTCTTGCATTTTGCAATCTGCGCCTGTGAATAATTTGGACAGCACCCTCTGCGCCCATTACTGCAAGTTCGGCACTTGGCCAAGCAACATTGTAGTCTCCTCTGATGTGCTTTGATGACATTACATCGTATGCTCCACCGTATGCCTTGCGTAAAATTACTGTCAATTTTGGCACGGTGGCTTCAGCGTATGCGTACAGAAGTTTAGCGCCATGGCGAATAATTCCACCCCACTCTTGGTTGGTTCCGGGCAAAAATCCTGGCACGTCTTCCAATGTGATTAGTGGGATGTTGAATGCGTCACAGAATCTTACGAATCTTGCTGCTTTGTCGCTTGCGTCAATGTCTAAGCAACCTGCTAGAATCTTTGGCTGATTAGCGACAATACCAACAGTTGAACCGTTCAGATGCCCAAATCCGACGACTATGTTTCCTGCCCAATTTTCTTGAACTTCTAGGAAACCACCATCATCGAGAATTTCTGTTATTACATCCTTGACGTCGTAAGGTTTTGTCGGATCTTCGGGAACGATTGAATCCAGGTTTTCACAAACTCTGTTTGGTGAGTCACTAGTTTTCTTCTGAGGTGGTTTTTCCATATTATTTGCTGGAAGCAAATCGACTAGCTCACGGGCAAGGTCAATTGCACCTTGGTCGTCTTCTGCAGTAAAGTGAGAGACACCTGATTTGCTACCATGTGTATTCGCTCCACCCAGATCCTCGAATGAAACCTCCTCATTTGTTACCGTCTTGATGACTTCAGGACCAGTGATGAACATGTGAGCAGTTTTGTCAACCATAATCACGAAATCAGTAATCGCTGGAGAGTACACTGCACCACCGGCACATGGACCCATGATGACACTGATTTGTGGCACTACTCCACTCGCTCTTACATTTCTAAAGAAAATTTCAGCGTATGAACCAAGGCTTGCTACGCCTTCCTGAATACGAGCGCCTCCGCTGTCGTTTAGGCCGATTACAGGGCGCCCAGTCTTCAATGCCATATCTAGTACCTTGCAAATTTTGAGGCCGTGCATTTCACCGAGGCTACCGCCATAAACAGTGAAATCCTGAGCGAACGCGAAAATTTCTCTTCCATTTACTGTTCCATGGCCTGTGACTACTCCATCTCCCGGAATAACATTCTTGTCCATGTCGAAATCCCTGCATCTGTGTTCAACAAGCGCATCGATTTCTTGGAAAGAGCCCTCGTCAAGCAACATCTCAAGACGCTCCCGTGCAGTCATTTTGCCACGATTGTGCTGAGCATCAACCCTTGCTTGACCGCCTCCAGCTTCTACACGAGCCTTTCTTGCTCGCAGGTCCCTAAGTCTGTCTTCGGTACCCATCATGCCTTTCGCCAAACCGAGAAAAGGTTAGACCGTCTTTATGGGTTTTGTGAGCATTTCTACACCGCAAGCACTTCATAGACGCCCCCTCACACATCCAAACATGGGAGGCAGACAGCGCATTGTGATTGCAAAGCCCGGACTTGATGGTCACGACCGTGGCGCAAAAGTTGTCGCAAGAGCTCTCAGAGACGGCGGCCATGAGGTGATTTACACTGGGCTGCGAAGGACCCCTGAGCAAATCGTCCGCACTGTAATGGATGAAGATGCTAGATTCGTTGGTCTTTCCTCATTGTCCGGTGCTCACAGTCATCTGTTCCCAAAGATTTGCAATTTGCTTAGAGAGTCTGGTCTGAATGACGTGGTTGTCTTTGGCGGTGGAATAATTCCTGAATCAGATAGACCACCTTTGTACGAAGCCGGTGTTAAGGCAATTTTTGGCCCGGGTACTCCATCAACTGAGATTCTTGAGTTTGTAGAGCATGCATCAGGATTAGATTGTGGTGTGGGCTCTGAAACAACTTGGCGTTGGGGTGAGTGATTGGACCGCCGTTTACTTGCCAGACAATTGTCTGCAATCGAAAACGGCGAGATGGATGTTGACCAAGTTGATGGTGACGTAATTGCGATCACGGGTCCACCGGGTGTTGGCAAATCGTGTATTGTTGATGCTATTCTTCACAGGCTTGCTCCAGAAAATAAAGTTGCAGTTCTAGCAGTCGATCCCACATCTCCTCTAAGTGGAGGGGCATTGCTTGGTGACAGGATTAGATTGAGCGTTCTTGATGATAAGAACAAGTCGGATTCTATCTATGTGAGAAGTATAGCAACACGCTCCTCAAGTGGCTCAATACCTTCTATAGTCCGCAGTCTTGCACACCATTTGCTTGCAAATGATTTCGACTTCGTATTCATTGAGACAGTTGGGGCTGGACAATCTGAGATGCGCTGCGCGGCAGTTGCAAACAGGATTGTTGTGGTTGAAGGGCCAGCAAGAGGAGATGGTATCCAAGCAGAAAAAGCGGGATTATTGGAACTCGCTGATTTGATTGTGGTAAACAAGTCAGACTTAGACGGTGCTGATAAGGTAGTAAACGATCTTACAATTTCACTAGGATTAACGAATGATATGCCTCCGATTATCAAGACAAGTACGATTACTGGTGATGGATTAGAAGATCTTGCTAGTATGATAATTTCTCTTGAGGAAAGGAATTCGTCTAGGCGCGCAAGAAGCAGACAGCAACTGTTGATGGCGCATGAAAGTATTCTCACCTCAAATCCTAACTTTGAGTCGGTTTTGAACCGCATGTCTGAAGAGGGGTTAGGCATCGAAGACGCTCTGAGGGAACTTAGTGAGCGATCAAGTTGAGTTAACAGATCCTGTCGACCACTCGGTTGGTGGAATGTATGGGCACCTCTTCAGAAGAGCCTTTCACATTGGTATGTCATTCATTCCTTTGGTTTACTATGAATACGCAGATGAGTTGTCTGATCTGGCATCAATTTCAGAGTTGCAATTAGTATCTCTCTTGACATTTGGAATCGCATTTAGTGAAGCAGTAAGGCTAAAATTAGGAATTACAATTTTTGGTCAGCGTGATTATGAATCAAAGCAAGTGAGCGCACTTGCTTGGGGTGGTCTTGCTGTGGGGTTGACATTTTTGACTTTGTCAGAATACCCCGAATTGGTATGGCCTCTAATCCTGTCCTTGTCACTTGGTGACCCGTTTTTGGGCGAAGTAAGAAGAAAAGGTAACACTCCTAGAACAGTGTTTATCTCCGGCTCAATATTCCTCGCAATCATTTGGATTGCATGTTGGTACCAATTAGGTACTCCCATCTGGATGGCTGTTTTCATGGGACCTCTATGCGTTGCGGCTGAGTGGCCAAGGCTTAGATGGATAGATGATAATGCTACTATGTTGCTTATTCCGCTTTGTGCTGCTATCATGGTTCTTCCATGGCTATAGACCATTATGTTGAAATGGCTGCTAGTATCCCGTTAGAATAGGTGAGACAGAATGAGTGAAGAAGCGCCTTCCAAGGACCCTCCACAGAGTACCTACCTACTTGCATTTTTGTTATCTTTCATTCTGCTTATTGTTACAATGTTCGTATACCCGCTTTGGTGATTTGAACCAAAGCAAGGTATCTTGAATGAAGTTGTTCAGGCTATGTTATGTGTGGTATAGGCGGAATGCTTGGTGAACCTGACCAAGCAATATTATCGCGCATGAATTCTTTGATGGACCACAGAGGTCCTGATGGTCAAGGTATCTTTAGTGATGACAATTGTGGACTAGCCCATACTAGGCTAGCGATTGTTGACATCTTTGGCTCTCCTCAGCCGATATATGGGCCAGGGAAAGTTGCGGTTGTAAATGGAGAGATTTACAATCATCTTGATTTGAAAAGTGGTATGTATCAATATACAACAAACGGCGATAGCGAAGTAGTTCTGTCCCTACACACAGGGAAAGGAAATGCGTCTGCTCATGCTAAGTGGATCTCTAAGTTAGACGGGATGTTTGCCTTCGCTCTGTGGTCGGAAGGGCAACTTATCTTGGCAAGAGATGCTATGGGAATCAAACCACTGATGCGAACCATAGTAGGAGATTCACTATTATTTTCTTCAGAAGCAAAGGCTCTGAGAGCTCACGAAGATTACATTCCTGCTATCGATGACCTTGCAATGAGAGCAAGAATCGCATGGGAATATCCTCTAGATGCTACGACACTGTTTGCAGGTGTTCACCAAGTTAGGCCCGGAACAGTGGAAGTTTGGGAGTTGATTGATGGAAAGCCAGCCATGACTAGCATTGCTAAATTCGAGCAACAAGTTGTCGCTCCAACAGATTCTTGGAATGACCCTGAGGGTTTACTTGAAACCTTCGTTGAGAGTGTAAAAGACCGATTGATGGCTGATGTACCAGTCGGTATAGTTCTATCAGGAGGACTTGATTCTAGTTTGGTTTGTGCAGTTGCCAGAGAGGCTGCACAGAGGGCAGGCCAGCCAGTTCCAGCATGTTGGACAGTAGCAGAAAGCGAAGATAATCCGGATTGGCAAGCCGCTGAATTGGTCGCTTCTAGTTTAGATTTAGAACATCATCAATACATCCTGGAAGAAGACTCGTTCAACTCACGTTTGCCTGACTTAGCATGGCACGGTGAGGACCTTGACCTTACAGTCTTGTTTTTCCAGCCACTTTTCGCAAAGATGTCGGAATCTGTAACCGTTGGACTGTGTGGTCAAGGTGCAGACGAATTACATGCAGGATATCCTAGATATCGTGATTTATCTGCCCATGCAAATGAAATTCAGTCTAGGTTGGATGATTTGAATTGTGACCTAAGCAATCTTTCTGGTGAAGAATGGTGGGCTACGAATCACTCACCAAATGCACATTGTGAAAGTTTGCAAGACTTTTTGCAGTTTGAATTAGACCACGGGCAATTGTCCAATTTCCAACTTAGATTGGTAGACAGACACTCAATGGCACATGGTCTAGAGGTAAGGGTTCCTTTCTTGGGTTACCGGCACAGAGATGCTTCAAACAAATTGCCTATCGACTGGAGACTTCCAAAGAGTATGGAAGAAAAAGCAGCACTAAGAAAGGCAGCTGATTTGACCGACTTGCCAGCAGAGATAGTTCGCAGGCCAAAACTACCTGCTGGAAGAGCAACTTCACCACGAATGATCGATGCTGTGCTAACAGAATTGCAGCCGCGAGTCGAAGATATTGCTGCACGACATCCGACCATGGAAAAAGCTCTCTTGAAACAACCAGATATCGCTATAGGGCTAGGTTTGTTTGAAGCAATGCACATTATTGATGGCGGCAGAGGCAGAAAAACCGGAGATGCTGCATCATTACTCGATGAGGTGATTGGATGACATTTGTGCACGACCTAACTCAAAAGTTAGAAGATAACAGAGAACTGATTAGCGATTGGATGGCAAAGAAACGCAGCGAAGTTCCAATCCCGATTTATGGAAGCGTGGACATCAGAGATGCAGGTTGGAAAGTCGCAGTTGTAGATGCTAACCACTTCCCTGCAGGTTTCAACAATACCTCTCCTGAGGATGAACCACACCTTGCCGCTTTGCTTAGAAATCACATCAAGCGCAAGCATGAAGGATGTACTTGGGTCCATCTTTACCCAGAGTCGCATACAAGAAATCCAGGTTATGTAGAGAATGTTGCAACAATCAAGCGTTTGATTGAAGCAGCAGGGTTCAGATGCACAGTTGGTTCGCCCGAACTGGAAGAGCATGGTTCTTTAGATGGAATTACAGGTCCTTTGGAACTCAATGCTGTTGAAATCGTGGGAGAAAATCTGCTAATTGGTGGAGAGAAGCCATGTCTTGTGCTATTGAATAACGACCTAACTGAAGGAATGGTTGGTGGTCTTGGCGCACACCAAGTTTCCCCACCACCTCACATGGGTTGGCAAAGAAGAAGAAAAAGCGAGCACTATGAGTGTCTCCAAACATACGTCAATGAAATCGCTGAAATTCTTGATATTGATCCATGGCACTTAATGTCGAGTTGGTTTGTTTCTGAAGATAAGTGTCTTGAAAAAGAATCATGTCGGCAAATGCTTGCTGCTGAAGTCGATGAATTTTTAGCAAGAATCGAGTCAAAATATCAGTCTTTAGGAATTGATAGAGAGCCTGTTGCATTTATCAAAAACGACCGTGGAACTTACGGATTAGGTATTATGGCTGTAAAAAGTGGTAGCGAATTGTTGAATCTCTCCAATAGGAAATTCAAGAGGCTTATGTACTCCAAAGGAGGTGTGGATGTGGAAAATTTCCTCATCCAAGAAGGCGTTCCGACTGCAATAAATACCGATGAGGGCGCCCCTGTAGAACCAGTCGTTTACCTCGTCGATGGTGAAGCAGCATCTTGGTTTTACAGAATAAACGCCAAAAAGGGTGAGATGGAAAATCTAAATTCACCCTCGGCTGAGTTCAAGCCATACAGTGAGGTAGGCTTACAATTTGGTCAGCATGCACATGGTTGGCACGCACTCGTCTCAGAATTGTCAATGCTTGCTATGGGCGCAGAATCTCAAAAACAGATGGAGGGTTGATTTGCGAATTCACTGCTTGGGTGGAGGCTTGGTTGGCTCCTTCGTGACTAGGAAGCTAGTTGAAGCCGGCTTTGATGTTCATTTGTACGACGTAACTGAACGACAGACAAATGCTACATTTCATCTTGAAGATGCTCTGCAGGCGAATCATGAACTGGCAGATTTTGTAGTCAACATGCTACCCGGTTCCTTGGGTAATAAGATGACTTCTATCCTCAAAGATTCATCTCTGAAAATAGTTGATTTATCATTTAGCGAAACGACTCCAGATATGCTAACGGATGTTAAAAGTTCGATTCTCTGGGATGTGGGGATCGCCCCTGGTTTGTCAAATATGCTAGTCTCTATGGCAATCAGAGAGTTCGGGAATCTAGATGAGGTTACAATCAAGGTAGGTGGTAATCCTGCCAAACCAGACGACGGTTGGTCATACATGGCGCCGTTTTCTCCGCATGATGTCATAGCTGAATATACAAGGCCTGCAAGAATTATTTCAAATGGTGAAAAAGTAAGTGTTCCAGCAATCAGTGAACTGCACTCTATCGATGCAAATGGGAGGCAAATGGATGCATTCCTAACTGATGGTCTTCGCTCACTTCTAACCCTCCAAGTAGAGAATATGGGAGAATATACAGTCAGGTGGCCGGGACATATTCAGAAATATCAGGAGAGTGGATTAAACCCAGATGAATTGGTTGAGGCTTGGAAAATGGACACCTCCGTGCCTGAGTTTACCTGGATGGAGGTATTCATCAAGGCGGGTGAGAATACACAAAGGTGGATCATCGAAGATAATGGGAAAGAATCAGATTCCAGTATGGCTAGAACCACTGGCCTAGTAACTGCAAGTTGTGTTATCGCATGGGTTAACCGCCCTGAAATGCTAGGAAGTGGAGTATTTGCGCCAGAAGATTTACCCAACGAAGTTATTGAACTCGTAATCGAAGTAATGCGTGCAGAAGGCGTATCAATAGAACTGCAGTGATGGTGATTCGGTGCGCAGGGTTGCAGTATACGCATTAACAATCGGTATTGGCTTGTATGTTAGTGCAAAGTATGCTGAATGGCCAGTAAATATCTGGTGTTTGAGTCTGTTCGCTTGGTTATTCAAAGAGGCTGAAAGAAAAGAGAGAATTGAGATGTTGACTGTGTTAGCATTTGCTACTCCAATGGAATTATTTTTCTCAGAGGTTTGGTTGATTTATGAATATCAACGTGGACTAATGCCTCTATTCGTGCCGGTTGGTCATTGGTTCTTGTTTGACGCAGGTCGAAGATTGAGTCATTATCTTCCTGCAAATAAAGCGATGCTGAGTTTGCTGCCATTTGTGCCTTTAGTCGCCTACGGAGTATGGACAGGGGGGGACACTTCTGCAGTATTTTTGCTGGCCTTGGTTCTCGTTTTCACTAAATGGGGGCCACAGCCAGCACTCTATGCAACGATGGCTTGGGCTGCTCTTCTGATGGAGTTGTGGGGGACATACCTCACAAATTGGACATGGGCAAATGAAGTTCCGTGGACAGGACTAACTGCATGGAACCCTCCTCTTCTGGTTGGAGCATTCTATTGCCTTGGAGACTGGTTGGTGAATATTTCAGTAGAGAGGTTTGAAAGTAAGCACCCAGTGGAGGTGAATGTATGACCTCTCGTGATGATTTGGCCAAGCGTCGCGAAGCTGAGGCTGAGCGAATTGCTATCTCTCTTGCCAGGCAAAAAGGGGAGCGAAGGTCTACTATCAAAGGCGGTGAAGGTACTGTCGCATGGGTTACAGAGAACTTGTGTATTGGTTGTGACCAATGCACAATTGTGTGCGATGATGATGCTATTGAATTGTACTTCAAGGACATGGCATCTCCACTGCTTCAAGTTCCAAGCAACAGAAAAGCGAGAATTATTCGAGATGCTTGCACAGGGTGCCGTTTGTGTGTGCTCGCATGTCCAACTGACGCAATTACGATGATAG
>CAXPMI010000020.1:0-36155 GCA_964218365.1 Candidatus Poseidoniaceae archaeon | reverse complement strand
AGCGGTGGTGTTTACCCGGTCCCATCCCGAACCCGGAAGTCAAGCCCACCTGCGTCAGTTCCGGTACTGTGGTGCGAGAGCCCACGGGAATGTCTGTCACTGTGCCCCTCTTCCTTCCCTCGGAAGAATCCCCGCAGTCGCCTAGCGACAAATAGGCCGTGTTCCGCAATGTGCGGAATGCGGCCTTTTCCAATTTTTATCAAAACAAGTTCCGAAGGAACCATACACTCGAGAATGTACAGGGAGATGAAAGCGTATGCCAATCACAACTAGTGACGTTCTTGGTTCTGACCAGGTTGGAATTTACTTGGCTGTTTGCGGCAACGTCGTTTTTCATCCACATGAGCTAAATGATGAGGCATTGAACAGGATTGACGAATACCTAGGTCTTGAGAGACACCCACTTTCGATTGGTGGTTCAACACTAGTTGGTGCATTAGTTACTGGTAATTCAAAGGGTTTAGCTGTTGCAGATATAGCAACTGAATCTGATATCGATGTTCTAACATCATTCGGTGACGTCGTCGTCATGGAGGGTGGAGTCAATACCGCAGGGAATTTACTACTCTGTAATGAACATGGTGCTATCGCTTCCCCTGCAATACCTGAAGAAGGTGTTGAAATTATTTCAGAGGTATTCGGTATTCCCGTAGCAGTATCATCAATCGCAGGAGAAGATGTGGTGGGATCTTTGGGAGTTGCAAACGATCACGGCGTTCTCTTACATCCTGACGTACTGCCAGATGAGGTTCTAGTTATCGAGGAAGTTCTCGGAGTTTCGCCAATGGTCGGAACAGTAGCATTTGGATCTCCATATGTTGGTGCAGGCCTTGCAGCATCCAATAATGGGGCAATTGCCGGTAGAGAAACAACAGGTCCAGAGTTAAACCGCGTTGAAGATGCGCTTGGATTAATCTGAGTTAACAGCAATAATGTTGAAAGACGTTATTCGCAGGGACATGTCTCATGGGCGAATGTCTCTATGCAGGTAAAGTGAAAGAAGTCTGGTCTACAGATGACCCTGATATTCTTGAATTCCGTTATACAAATCAAATCTCTGTATTCGATCAGATTATACCCTCCTTAATTCCAAGGAAAGGGGAATCATTGAACAGAACAACAACACATTGGTTTGAATTGGTTGAGAGTGAAGGAATTTGTAGAACTCACGTTGTTGAAAGAAATGCTCCAGACAGATGCCTAGTCAGGAGAGTAGACATTTATCGTGAACCTGGAACCACGCCAAGGGATGGTGAATGGGTATTCGTTCCATTAGAGATTGTTTGCCGTCACTACCTTGCAGGATCTGGTTGGAGAAGGTACAAGCGTGGAGAATTGACTGCGGAGGAACTTGGTTTCGAAGCAGGAACACAACTAGAGGAAGGAGTAAAATTACCAAAACCTTGCGTTGAGGTAACCACGAAATTCGAAGCATACGACCGACTAATCGATAGGGAAGAGGCACTTGAAATCGCAAACATCACGGGTGAAGAACTTGATTCACTCATTGAGGTTGTTCTCAAAGTTGATGAATTGATTGAAAGAGAAGCATTGAAGCGTGGTCTAATTCACGTAGATGGAAAGAAAGAATTTGCCCTAGGTCCGGGAAGAGTACCGGTCCTCGTTGACTCATTTGGAACTCTTGATGAGGATCGTTGGTGGGATGCAGATGAATATCAAAACGGAAACATCGTTCAACTTTCCAAGGAATTCGTGAGGCAACACTACATTTCAACCGGACACCAAGAAGAACTGAGGTTGGCTAGAGAAGCGGGAACAGAAGATCCACCAATTCCGGCTCTTCCACAACAGGTAATCGATGATACGGCTGCACTTTATGCATCAATGTATGAGAGACTGACCGGTATGGAATTTTGATCAATTGTGAACTCTGAAAACAACTCCACAGAATCTTTTTTCTGCAGCCCTGAGCAAAGCGACTAGATGTTTAGCTGCGTCTTGGCAACCACCATCAAGAGGTTCATCAGCCGAAGGCATCCAACACTTTGATGTCAATGCTTTACGTAATGATGAAACTTCTTCTGAAGTCAACCATCCTCGCATTTCCAGTCTGCCAAAACCACTTTCCATACTAGTTCCAGACATTCTAGTTGCAAGTTTTTCCATCAATTCGCTCAGCTCTTCTAAAGTGTCTGGTTTTCTTCGGGAATCTCTTATCCAGTCTCTGAGATAGGATACTGGAGAACCATCTCCATATGGAAATCTTCCAAATCTCTCTCTTGAAAGTCCTGCTTCCAAAGGCATTGGCTGTCCAACGGGAGTAAGGTGTATGCATGAAAGGAAAAACAAATTCGCATCATCCCACGTGATGCTTTCACGCCGTTCAGGAGATTCTAGGCCTTGAGAAATCAGTCGTTGTTCTAAATCCTCATCATTTGATACAAGGTCTTCCCAATCGCCTCCATTTAATGCTTCAAATGTTGGTGTAAGTCTCTTTGAAACCATTGGGTCCAAGGTGAAAAATGCTGTCGTGGTATCGAACGCTTCCTCCATGTTATAGCGGAGCGGTCAGTTACGAATGAATTCAACGGTCTTTCAAGAAGGAGTCCAAACGCTTGGATAAGTCTTCTCGCGAGTTATCTTTCTCTCCTGAGTCAGTAGCCATTTCTTTACGGAGTGCAGACAATCGCCCACTCGCACTGCTATCATCAATGTCAATGATTTCTTCTTCCGGCTCAACAACCAACTCGTTTTCTTGTTTGGTTTGTTGCACTTCACTAGACTTAGCAGTTTCCAAAGATTCTCGATCAAGTGACATGTCATCAAGACTGATATCATCTGTTGAAATTTCATCCTGAACCAATTGTACTTCCTCTTTTTCTTCAATTTCCGGTTTAGGTTTTTGTGCAGAATCTTGTAATTTCTTTTCAACTGATTCTGGCTTGTTTTTCTGGAAGTTTAGAACACCAGCAAAGAACGCAACTAGTAACATCAACAAAGCGATACCAATTGTCCAGTATACATCAGAAGAACTGTAGGTTACAACCGGTAGGTTGCTAGCGTAAACTGTCATAGAGTCATCATCAGGATTATCATCAACGTCCCATGGGGCGAGGCAAGATATTGTTGCAGATACCTCTGCCCCATCACCAATGTTACTTGGCCTCTCTATGTTTACTCCCGGGGCATAAACACTACCAAAAACATCTATTGCAATATTTTTCTCCCATTTACCATCGACGACTTCAATCTTAAGTTGGCAAACCGAACCTTCCATCATCTGATATCCTGAACGGTCAATTCCGACTTCAACGAAATCATCGTTGACAATTAGTGAAGATACGCGAACATTCCAGCCGCTCTGTCTTGCAACGTGGGTTGTGGTTTCGGAGTACAGTTGAAGGCCGTTGGAATCTATAATCAAGATTTCAACCGAAACAAGTCCAGGCTCAGGGTCCCAGTTTGATATTGACAAGTTGACAGTACTAGATTCATTTGCAGATAGTCGTATTGTACGTGAGTCAAGAATTTCACCTCGACTTGTCTTTACCCAAGCGTTAGCAACAAGGTCGTGGTCAAGATTTGCTGTAATTGAGCAACTAGACCATGTCTTCGAAATTGACTCGATTCCAAGCGAGTCAAGATTGCCGAATGCATTGGTACAATCTGCAAAGTGAACAGGTGATGGAATTCCAATAAGATGCAAATGCATTCCATTGTGTGTAGTGTTTGACCTCGATTCGGGCAGAGGAACTAGAGAAGATAGGACTCCGTTAGTTACTGAGTCTGTTGTAATCGTAACCTTCTCACCCGTCCTTCCAGTGTGAACAGGGCTAGAAACTAACACAGTATCACTTTCGTTTACTGTAATAGAGTGAGTAATAATTCCAAGAATAGGATGTTGTAGCTCAATTTCTAATTGAATGTTCACACCGTTCCATGAGTTTGCAGGTGTAATTTGAAGAGGGATTCCCTTGATTTCCGATGGTGCTACGACGATAACATCATCTCCACTTACAACCCAACCACTTGGCAAGTTGTTTAGGCTTAATTCCATAATTGCAACATCATTCCCAGTATTTTCTATCCAAGCAGTTGGCCATGAAGAAACACCTTCCCTAACCTTCCAACTACCTTTCGAATCGACAACAATCCCTGGTACAGAACCAATTCTTACTGGAACTTGTTCTACCACCTTTCCGCTTCCATCCCCATTTGAGATTTGGATGCTTACAACACCCACCTCTCCTGCGATCGAATCGTCTGGTGGATATACTGTAATGTTGAAAGAACCTGAAGAGCCGGGTGCAATCGTTGGTCCGGATATTGGTAAACTTACATTCCAGCCATCTCCTGCTTTGAGGAAATATGGCTTTGCTGGTGCATTTCCGATTTGCTCTACAGTTAGCTGAATTTCCCCACCCTCTGGCGAAATCTCAAGTGATGTTTCAGACAGGTCGATTTTCCAACCTGCGACCTCTAATACCTCAATATGAATCGTTATGTCATAATCGATCTCAAAGCCCTCTGAGGATGTGGCAAGTGTAAGATTGGCAATAGTTCCTGCCCATGCATTTGTTGGGATATTTAGCTCTAACAGAACAGTTTCATTATCCAATATGCCTAACCTTGAGGAATTGATTTGTTCTGCGGACCATGTCGAGGAATCACTACCTTGTCTAATTATGTCAAATTGAGGAGAAAGAGTTAGCAAATCGTCAGAGTTACCTGTATTGGTTAAATCGATAGTCAAATTTAGAATTTGACCGGGCGAGACCTGATGTGATAATCCTTCATGAACGGTAATATCCCACCTGTGATCGGGTCTAACTTCTATGGTTATGTTGGTCTGTACTCCAACGCTTGAATCACCCATGCTATGCCAATCAAAGACTAGTTGGAATGTCTCTCTGGCGGGTATATCGTCCGGTAGTGTGACCCAAACTGGAACCATACTAATTCCTCCCGGGCCTAGTGTGCGAGTAGGATTGGTTATCTCAAACGTAGCGTTAGGTGCCTGTGATAGATTTCCTGCTAATGTACTTCCACTGAGTTGGAATGTATCTTCACCATTTCCAGGATTTTCCAATTTCAGGATTAGTTTGGTTCTCTCACTAACGTTGAATACAGAACCCTCTTCAGGACTTACAACCTCTGCCGCTGCTCTGTAGACTTGTAATACATGTAATGAAATGGATAAGTCAGCATTTAGTGAATTGCTTTCACTTTGGTTGAAGAAATGTCTCATTGGTGGTGCATCGAATGGTAAATCAAGATGGAGTTGTCCGTTTTGACCATTCATTTCTAGCATTGTACCATTTATGGATAAATCGCCAGTAGCGCTCCAATTCCAATCTGCCTTTAGCATATCTGCAGATGACATGTCCCAAGTTTTAGTTGAACCATCGTAATTGGTCTCGATATCCCACACCAAGCCTTGAGTTGGCACAGTTCGGATGTGAGGAATATCTGATGCAGTATCACTTGCAAAAATTGTCACGTCAAAATCTTCGCAGATTTCATCAATTCCAGAACCAATACACAAAGTCAGAGTTGTAGAGGTGGAATCTCCTGGTTGCTTGGATGAAGGGACTTCGACTTCGATAAGATATTGCTTAGTTTCACTTGGACCTAACTCGATACCAAACTGAGTGTTTCCAGTATAATCGACTATCGTTGTACTTGCACTCCATGTGTTTGAAGACCACTGCATTTCTGTAGTTTCTTGTGCGTTACCTACATTCTCCACCATCATCCAGACGTGCGCTACATCACCTGGCCGACCATACCCTACTCCATTAGGAAGTCCGGTTGAACCTTGCAAAGAAAGGCCCCTGGTTCTTTCTACTTCAAGAGGTAATGTAGCAGTTGTTGAAACTGATGTATCTTGGTCAAGTGTTAGCGCTAAAGGTACAAGTGCATCATCAGATCCAACCGCATCTTGGGGTACAGAGAATTCAAATTCGATTTCAACGTTCTCTCCAGATTCAAGATTTATTGAGAGGTCAGAGGAGTTTTTGGGACTAAATGACCATCCATTAGGTAGGTTTGAATCATCATAACTTAATATCCATAGCGCACTTCTACTTCCTGTATTCGATACAGTAATGTTCACGCTCTCTGTTTCACCAGGCAAAGCTCGAGATATTTCGCTAGGGATTTGAATCTGGGCAACATATGGCTCAAGAACTACCAGTGTAGTTGTGAATTCATCATTGTCAGTCCTAGTTTGGGTTAGGTTTTCATCAACATCTAGGAGTAATTTTACTTCATGAACTCCTAATGTGGCTTCAATGTCTACGCTGAATGTAATTGGCCCACCTTCGCCAGAAGGAGAAACAGGTTCGACAATATCCACTCGATGTCGCTTTATTTCAACACCATCCATCAGGAGCAATGCAGTTACTGGTTCGTCAGTATCGAGTATTCCAATGTTTGAATATTGTCCAGATATAGTAACCATCTCTCCGGGGTCTGGGTCGATTGGAGTGAAGCCGATACCTCTTCCGTCTGCTAGTGGTGCTAGGTCAGGTTTACCTTCACTCACTAGCATATCCCCGATTAGAATGTCGAGGTAGCCATCACCGTCCATATCTGCAACTGCAGGTGATGCCCACGTTCGGTGAGGTAGGTCAATTGCAGACGACCATCCTGTACCGATATCAGCGGATAATCCAGTAGTGCCATCAAATGCGAATAGTCTTTCTCCATAGGCAACCAGTAGCTCCGGTTCGTCCTCACCATCAATGTCTATCACTAAGGGGGATGATATTGCGACTTCACCTTCATTGTCATTGCCGCTTCCACTTTGAAGTACCCTTGACCACTCTCTGTAAGGAGGGTCTATCGTTACGTCTTGGCAACCCGCCAATCCATCCCTATCGGTTGTGCCTGCGCCAGTCGAGTACCAAGTTACCCAACAGACTCTGTCTGTAATTCCGTCACCGGTAGTATCCACCGGAACAGGTTCAGTATCAGCGTAGCCATTCTTTGCTCTGAATCTCCAAATCTCGGCGGTGCTAGTTAATTCCATTCCGACATATTGAGCACCCATTCCATCATCCGCACCATTGCTGTCCGAAGGAAGTGTCAATATCATTTCAGGAGCAGCATCACTGTCCAGTTGAGTTACAACAGGCCCAGGTAATCTGATACGGGGAGTGTCAGAGTCACTATCGGTTCCCTGTACTGAAACCCTTTCCCAATCTAGTGAACCTGTTGGGCCGTCGATTCTCCAAATCCAGAAATTACCACTGTTCTCATCAACAGTGGTGAGAACAACAGAACCACTGCTATCGTCAAGTGCAGCAAACGCTGGGTCTGAAGGATGGGAACCTCTGTCCAGGGCAACCATCCAGTCAGCTTCAGGTGATTGTAATCCAAGAGGTAGGGCAACAACAGTTGGTTCATCGTTTGTTGTGTCAACGGCTGCGATTACTAATTCGGGAGTGCCGTCCAGAGAGAGGTCGGCTAGGAGAGGCTGAGTTACAGATTCGGGTGCCGTCCAAAAGTGGGCATTAGGGATCCCTATTCGCAAGTCAGCGTCTGACCATGACCAAAGTTTCTCATTCGAGTGTCCTGAAACACTCCAACCTGATTCATCACAGGATATTTCTGGTGCCCATAGGTCGACTTCAAGTGCGCTATCTGTATCGTAAACTACCGCGATTTCAGGCTTTGAGTCACCATTAACGTCAACGATAACAGGGGTGGAACGGATGATGTCAACATCCCCTAGATTTACTTCCCATGTAATTTTAGCAGTATCGCCCTCAATGATTGCTAGTCTCCTTTCTGTTCCATCAGTGTAGGTAAGTACTGCGAATAGATGTCCTTCACCACATCTTTCTTTCGCCCCTAGAGGCGAACTTATTGATTCTGAGAAATCTCCAACCGCCACTCCGTAACCGTCGGCGCCTAAGCCAGAATCGAAGGCGACCCAATTTACGGCAGGAGTCTCAATGGTCATCAGACCAGAGTCGCCATGAGTAGGTAGTGCTCTTGTGTGGCCCGGGTCTCTACCGTATTGCGCCCAAGGTTGCGTAAGCGGATCCCACGCATCTGAATCACTCTCATCTGCAACAGTTGGCGCAGGTATGACCAAGATGGAGGTTAGGAGAATCAGTAGCATCAGAAACGCACTTGATTGCTTACGCACCGTCCTCACCACTCATTAGTGGGTCATTTGGGGTAGTTAGGGCTTTGGGCCCTACGGGCCCATTAGAAACCGAAAAATATAGTGAATTTTGTTATCCAAACAGTGCGCTGTGATGCAAATTTCACTTGAATGGCCGGGGGTATCATTCAAATAGGGGTCGTTGGTGGCCTATTTGACTTCGGTCACACTTCTCTCCCGAGGCACCGCCGATGAAGGACGGATGAGGCACACACCTCACTCGTCCTCTGGCAGTGAATTGGAAGAGGAAAAAGAGGTGAAAAAATGTATAAAGTTGTCACAAAAGAGGATACTATTCGTATCCCTGCGGAATACATTCGTAAAGACAAATCGTTGAACGAGCACATTGACAGACTCGCAGCTTCAGCATTTGAAGGCAGATTCGATGATCAAAACCGTTTCGTCTTAGTCACTTCAAACCACGAGCCAATGGACCGTGGAAGAATAATTCACGGCGACGGTGCAATCTACCAAAAGGTTAGATTTGACGCAGTATTGTTCTGCATAGAAGATTATGAAGTCGTAGAAGGTGCTGTTTCAGAAGTCAATGATTTCGGAGCTTTCGTTCGAATTGGCCCAATGGAAGCACTACTTCACAAGTCACAAATTATGGAAGACCATGTCGACATCAATGCAGGCATGGGTCTACTAGAAGGACGCCAAAGTGGACGCAAGTTGGGAGTTGGAAGTTCGGTTAGAGCAAGAATCGTATCTCTTTCACCAGACACAAGCGACCCACGCCGCTCAAAGATTGGTTTGACATGCAAGCAAACTGGACTAGGTAGTCATGAATGGATTCATGAGGATCAGAACTGAATGGAGTGATTAAGAATGCCAAAGAACCCTTTCGCATGCAGTGAGTGCCACATGATTTTGGCAGATGGTATTGACCAATGCTCGCATCACCCCGCAGCACCAGTGTCCTCAGATTGGACCGGTTATGTTGTCGTACTAGACCCGTCTCGCTCAGAAATCGCAAATCGCCTGAACATTGAGGTCCCAGGAAACTACGCACTCAAAGTAAACATCCGATGAAGGAGGAATAAAAATGGAAATTATTGACCGTAAGGAAAACCCACTATTGAACAGAGTAGAAATCAAATTCAGATGGAATCATGAAGGTGCAGCAACACCATCTAGAGCAGACATGTTGAATGCTGTAGCATCTATTGAACCAGGTTCCAACCGCGATTTGATTGTTATCAAGGATGTTAACACAAGATTCGGAATGGGGTCCACAACTGGACTGGGACTTGTGTATGCAGACAAAGAATCAATGAAAGTTGAACCAACTTACATGCATGAGCGATTCTCTGAAATGCGTGCTGCAGAGCCTGAACCAGAAGCCCCTGCAGAAGAACCGACCGATGCATCTGGAGGTGAAGAATGATGTCTGACGGTCCAAAGGCTGGCGCAAAGTGGTCTAAGTACGCTGTTGAAGATGGTAACCTAGTTAGAAAATCAGAGTTCTGTCCGCAGTGTGGTCCTGGTGTATTCCTTGCTTCACACTCAGATCGCAAGTCCTGCGGTCGCTGTGGTCACACTCAAAAGAACGAGTGATTCAGGTTAAACCCTTAGCCCATGTGAGGGGTATATTGGCCCTGATTATCTATTACCATCCAGTTCTCTTCTTGCTTCAAGATTTGCACACCTAGGTCGTCCCTAGTAACAGATTCACCTCTCAAGATTATGTCCTCGCGCCAAGAGATAATTCTCCAATCATTTCCATCAAATACCGCATCTTGGATGGTCCCTCTTAATTTCCTAGCAACGGAAATTTCCCCATCGATAATTTCCCATGTCCATCCATCTTTTGATGAAAGTAAAAATCTATTCGAATGAGAGAAAACCTTCTCCAAATCACATTCGATATCCAACGATTTTTCTTCTAATATCTCACCGCCTTGAAGAGAAATAATCCGATATTTACCCCCTCTTGTCCATACATACACTTCATCTTCAATAATATGAATTGAAGTTACATCATCCGAACGTGGAGGAGATTTTAGTTCACCATCAAATAAAGGCAAACGCCAAATCTCTTGATCGTTAGAATCAATACAATAAATTCCTCTAGTCCATAATGCGAATATTATTTTATCATCCTTGGCGGTTAGAGCTAGAGGTTCTGCATCGACAATGTGACACCATTTCGAACTAGCAACCATTGCTGTGTTTCGATTAAGCCTTAGTTCTGCTTTGGATATTCCATTTTCAATAGGTTCTCCTGTTGATAACAATGCCATTCTTGCTAACCTCAACTCATGTTCAACCCAGGTGGCAACAATCCCTTTGTCGCACATCGCAGCGTGGGAGATTTCACTTGGAAATGGTGCAGAAGTGACTCCATTGACGGTAATTTTCCCATCAACATCAATCACTAAATCCCCCTCTTCTGTGTGGAATATCTTCCATGGGGCGCTCTCCATGTTGGTGCCAACAGGACATTGATTGTAACAATTGCTTCAAAAATCATCATGCCTACGCAGTAACATGGTGAGCCTAATTTTGGTATCTGGAGGTGACATTGCTTCGACAAATCAGGCTCATGAATTGTTGAAAATGTGTGATTGGAAAGAGTTGGAGCCTGTAGAAGGACGTGCTGCATATTCTTACAAACATGCTAGAATGTGGTGGGTTGAAGATGGATGTCTGTGGGAAGATGATTTAGACAAACGTTGGAACAGTTCAACTGGTGAAACTCCAACAGAGATTATTTTCCCATCAAGACACTCTGCAGCAAGCGGTAATGCTTCACTAACATTACACCCAATTGGCACAATGCAAGTGCCGTCAGATGTTACTCCCGATTATGGCGGTAAACCTGCAGATTGTCCACCACCAAACCCTCGCCTAGCAGCATGGTGGAGGGAGTTAAATCGTGTTGGAGATGATTTTGATGGTTTTGATTTATCACTAGAAACCACTCATCACGGTCCCTGGATTGAAACACCCTCTATGTTCATTGAAATCGGAAGTACATCAGCAACTTGGGGTCATGAGAAAGCTGCAAAATTGTTGGCTGGCATAATTTTTCGTGGTCTTGGGCTAGATGGTGGTGATGGTTTAGGAGAGTGGAATGGTAAAGGACAGGTCGTAGTCACTTTAGGTGGGGGCCATTATGCTCCTAGAGCTAACATGCTAGGTATGCATGAACATGTGTGGATTGGTCACATGCTTGCAACCTACGCACTTCCATTCGAGAAAGATGAATCCGGAAATATCTCTGGCATGTGGGAAAACAGTATTCGCAAAGCGATTGAGGCAACAAGAAAGGGCTTCCCTGGTGGAGATATTGTCTGTAGTATGGATAAGAAGGCATTCAAAGGGTGGCAGCGACAAGCCATTCGTGACTTACTGGAAGAACTAGAAATCCCGCTATTAAAAAGTGCACAAATCATTGGATGAAAACGGTCAATAGTCGCCTACACTGCCGCCTGACCATGGTAGGGTTGTTCTCACGCATGGTCGTGGCGATGACCATAAGAATGCCACGTTGGTTTGTAGGATGGGTCAGTCGAAGATATGTTGCCGGGCCAAGACTTGACGACGCTGTGAAAGTCATGAAGCGTCTATCCAAAGAAGGTGCCTGCTTTACCATTGATGTTCTGGGTGAAGAAATCAGTACAATGGAAGAAGCTCAATTTTTCTTAGAGGAGTATCAACGAGTTGTATCTGCGATAATCGACAACAATTTGGATTCTAACTTATCAATCAAACCAACAGCATTCGGTCTACTGTTGGATAGAGAAAAGGGTATGGCCAATATTGAAGCAATCGTAAAAATGGCTCATGGATATGACATGTTTGTTCGCTTGGACATGGAGGACCACCGTGTAACTGATGATACGATACAGGTTATGCTTGACATGCATGAAAAAGGTCTAACCAACGTAGGAGTTGTTCTTCAAGGCAGATTATTCAGGACTATAGACGATATCAAAAACATCGAGGCGAAATTAGGACCTAAAGCAGACTATCGGATATGTAAGGGTATATACCTAGAGCCAGAGGATATAGCACATTCAAATCGGCAACCAATAATTGATGCAACGAATCAGTGTATTGATGCTATGTTGGATTCTGGTGCATACGTCGGCATTGCCAGTCATGACCATCCAGTAATCAACTACACATTGAAAGCTCTTGAGTCAAGAGGAATGGGCCCCGGGAAAGAAGATCCTCGTTCAAACTCAGGTCCTGCTAGAAAGCAAAAAGGTCCGGGCTATGAATTTCAGATGTTACTCGGCGTAAGAGGGCCATTGCGCCGGAAATTGTGCAATCAAGGACATACAACACGAGTTTACATCCCTTACGGAGAAAAGTGGTATGAGTATTCGATTAGAAGACTAAAGGAAAACCCGACAATAGGAACTCAGGTTGCAAAGGCTTTCTTGATGCCGTGGACAAACCGTCCATAATCAGCGTCGCTTCTTTTTCTGGCGTCTGCCCGGCCTTTGCTGCTTAGGCTTTCCTGATTTTTCAGCATCTGGGACGATAGGATTTGGATTATCTCCGAGTCTCCCTTCTTTCCATGCCTGTCTTCTCTCTCTAGGTGTACGTGGTATATTTTCTTCCGGCCTTGGTGGCTCATGCAAGTAAATTCTCTTGATGTCGTGAGCAGGAACTCTCCCAGTCATAGTTCTGCCAGCACCGGTATGAATTGCTCTAATTTTCCATTTTGAACCTTGGTGCTCCATAATTGAGCCCGCTTTGAACATCTTCTCTCTTTCGACGAATATTGAATCACTATCTGAAAATTCTCCACGTGTTAGGGTGAGTCTGACCATCACAACGTCAGACCTTACAGCGTTAGCTCTACCGATTTTTGCAGCCACTAGTTTTCTTCTGGAGTTTCCAGTTTTCGTTTCGATTCGATTTATTTCCCAACTAGCATCACCGTGTTCAAAGATATCACCGACGTGGAGCTCATCGTCATCGTCAATCTCAATTTCTTCAGTACGGGTGAAAGCCCCCTCGCTTAGCAAAAAAGGAATCACAACCGGCTTTGGTGGGCGTAATTCTAGTGTGTGTATGTGACCACAATCTTCACACTTTAGGAGGTAGTTTGTACCATCGCCTGCTTTCCTCTCTTTCAGAATTTGATGGCCGCAGAAATCTCCACATCCAGGGCAGTCGGTGACATTCTCAACCAATTCGTCATCGAAATACTCGTCTTCCAAGGCCACTCCTCCCATTGTCCGGGCCATTCGTTTTACCTTTGAGTCTGTCGGCGAATAACAATGCTTGAGAAGTGGAGGCGTGAGCGGCAAACATGCGCGAGGATGTGTTGGCTGCCATCCTTGCAGCGGATAAGGAATTATCTCGTGACGAACCGGAAGTTGCAGCAAATATCGGAAAACAACTAGAGCATATGGGTCTGTCAACATGGTCTATCTCTGTGAGAAGAAGGATTAGAGATGCAATCGCCAGGGTTCAGCCTCAGTCAATAATCCAAACAGGTGCAGCCATTGGTCACTTGACTGCATGGATTTTGGATTACTTTGAAGGAAAGGACGGTCTTGAAAAATTTCAAATTGTCGAAGAAGGAAATAGGTTTGCAGTTATTTTGACAAGATTGTGTCAGAGATATTCTGAAGTCCCGACCAACATAGTTGTGGGTGCTCCATCGCTTTTGACTAGCGAACTGAAAGCATGGAATATCTCGAAAGTAGGAGAGCCACCAATTTTAGAAAAAGCCGATGTGATAGTCGTTGATGCTCCGATGGAAAGGCTAGCAGAGGATGTGGAATCAATGCTTCCTCTGTTAAACAAAAATGGAGTTTTGTTCACTGTTGAACCCGATCCACCTGTGGGTGATAGAGATGAAGATGACACTGAAGTGATTGGATTTAACAGATGGATGGATTTGATTAGAGATTCAAATGAAACTCATCATATTGCGTTTGCACCACTATTTGGTGGTACAATAGTTGCTTGGTTATCTAAGAGTTAGAAGAGGCTAGAGAGATTAGTTCATCCATTTGAAGCAAACCATAGCCGTAGTAGTCGTCATGGTTTTCCTGCCCGCCTTTCTTTTGCGATGAATCTGCTATCCATTGCTTTAGGTTATCCAACATATCTGTCCCTCCCCCTTTGAGATTAGGATTTGCTTCGAACATTAACGCAACTGCACCGGTGACGTATACTGTAGCAGCACTTGTTCCAGACGAAAGTCCCCAATTATTCCCTGGCATAATAACAGGTACTTTGTGACCCGGTGCAACAACTTCTGGTTTTTCATCAGGGCTATTTCTCGGCATCATTGGAGGCCACAATCTTCCATTGTTATCTCCAACAGAAGAGCCGCTCCAAATGTTTCCGTCTGAATCAACACCACCAACACATATCACTGTGTCAACGATTCCTGGAGATGCTACATCTCCGTCATCGTTTGTACCACCGTCATTACCTGCTGCTGCAATAACTACAATTCCTGCATTGTAGGCATTTTCAACCGCATCTTCAACTTGGTCGCCAAGAATTATTGAGAATCCAGATGCATTCCCACCAAGTGAGAGTGAAATTATGTTGACATCTTTGGCAATACACCAGTTTATTGCTTCTGCAACAGTTTCATCATTACCTTCTCCATTTCCTGATAGTGCTTTGGCTACATACAAATCAACGTCGATTGCTAGACCTGTCAATGAACCATCTGCAACCAAGATTCCTGCCATCATCGTGCCATGCCCGTTATCGTCATATGGCTCATCTCCGTTAGCGATAAAATCAGACCAATCTGCGAGATTTAATTCTGACAAGTCGTCATGGCCCATATCTATTCCAGAGTCTACCATGCAAACACTCACGCCATTTCCTGAGTAATCATCTACTAGGTCAAATTGAACAAGTCTGTCGAAATCTTCCTCTTTTTCCAAGACTAGTGCAGAGGGGCCCGAAAGGCTGATTTCTCCTGTGTATATCATGTAAGCAAATATTCCAACGGCAATTAGGAGAACGCAAGAGGCAAATACTGTTAGTTGCTTGATGAAATCTAGGTCAGTTTCTAGTTCTCCGTCGGGAATATGTGGAGCAGGCTGCACGTTATCACCCAAGTGCTTCTACCGCTTCAACTAATGTTTCTGCGAATAATCTAACTTCATCTTCGGTATTGTATAGATATGCACTGGCACGAAGCGAGCCTCGGTCCAATCCCTTGTTATTGAACCAAGAATGGACGCAGTGCATTCCACTTCTGACCATGACGCCAGCAGCTTCATCGAGTAAAATCGCTATGTCATGCGCGTCGATATTATCCAACAAAATTGAACAAATTCCCCCGCGCTTTGATGCATCTTCTGGTCCAATTATCCTCAGTCCATTGACATCTTTCAATACAGATGTCATTACTTTGTTCAATTTGACCTCATGTTTGTGAACGTCGTCTAAATTGATCTTAGAAATGTAATCAATAGCGGCATTAGTTCCTAGTATCCCGGCATAATTGCCTAAACCACCTTCAAATTTTGCCGGCGGCTTTGACCATACCATTGAGTCGTAGTGTGAGGTTTCAACGGTACTACCTCCCGATTGAATAGAACGCATATTTTCTAGTAAATCCATTCTGCCCCATAGACCACCCATTCCGGATGGACCCATCATTTTGTGGATAGAAAATGCCATGAAATCTATTCCTAAATCTTGAACGTCGACCTTCATATGTGGAGTAGATTGAGCACCATCAATACAAACTAAAGCTCCGTGGTCTTTCGCTATTTTTGCAGCTTCTTTTACAGGAGTTGCAATACCATCCAAATTTCCTACGTGGGATAAAGACACCATCTTCAGGTTTCTTCCAGCTTCTGCACAGGCATTCTCGAAGTTCTCTATGCTGAATGTATTGTCGTCATTTGACTTGATGACCCTATGGTCTACACCTTGCTCTTCTTCAAGTTGTAACCAGGGGATAAGGTTTGAATTGTGCTCCCGGTCTGTCGTTAAAATCACGTCGTTTTTTTCCCAGTTTAGGCCTTTAGCTACTTGATTGAGAGAGTGTGTTGCGTTTTTTGTGAAAATAATTTCATTTGCTTCGTTGGCATTGAACAATTTCCCAAGATTGTTCCTACAATTAACCATTTTTCGAGAAACTGCTGTTGCATATCTGTGAACGGATCGCCCACCGCACCCTGGTGATTCTTCGTAGTATGAACGAATTGCCTCAATAACAGACTTTGGTCGTAAAGTCATGCAGGCATTGTCTAAGTAAACAGGAGCGTTTTCTCCTGTAAGAGTCGGGAAATCTTCCCTGAGGTTACCGAACATCACCACGCCTCCTTGTCAGGTATGTAGTCGACAACAGGGCTGTTCAGTCCACATCCAGAACAAGTGTATCTGGTGGGATATGTCTCTTCACAGCCTACGCATTTCTCCCCTGCAATGCCTCGACTATTACAAGCAGAGTTTGCACAATCAACGACAGTTTCCCCGTTTTCATTTTGGCTGATTGGAGCGTTTGCATTACAAGATGGACATTCTCCTTCTCCATCTAGAATAATTCCTGCAATCAGTAAATCAGCATCGGCAGCCGCTGCTGCCTTTGTTTGAACTCTTGCACCTTCGCCTAGCATTCGCTGAGGGAACCACAACATGTGCATCAATGTATAGATAAGAGCGATTCCAGATAATAGATGGATGACGTATACACCGTAATCTTCGACATTTCTGTCTGCTATGAAATGTGCTCCTGACCAGCCGTTGATTACCATAAGAATTACCCACATCACAACCATAGTTGACCACGAAAACAAACTGTGCTCTGCCATCGCCTCTTCCATTATTCTTACATCGGTATGGACGTGGTTCTCTTGTACATGGTAATCTCTTGTTTCAGTTACTGCTTTCCAGAAAAAGTATGTGAAGAAGCAACCAACTGCTGTAAGCATGACTCCGCCAAGTGCGTCACCCAAACTAGCACCTATTGGGAAGTTTGGAGAACTTACATGAAGTACTACTTGCGATAAGAAAATCGATGCCCAGATGATGATTACGTTGATGATGTGTCCTCGCATAATAGGGAAATTTACCGATATCTGAACAAAGAACCACACCCATAGTATTCCTGACACAATTAGTTGGAAAAATGCAAATCCACCAATACCAGATAGGCCATCTAAACCGGTGACCTTTGGGTCTCCGCCGGCATACAAATCTGTAGAAATAGAGCCCAGTAAGAATGCTGCAATTCCTGTTAACATCGTCAAAATGTGAGGCTGTCCCCATTCATGTTTCAGTAATTTGAACTGGAATTTCCATTCATGCCGTAGTTTGTCAATCGACTTCAACATCGGATGTAAGTCTGCAAATTCTTTGTAGAGAACTATGTCTCCTAAGCGAAATGGCATATCTCCATGAGTTTCTGCGGAGACCTCTATCTCTCCTGCGAACTCTTCCGCCATATCGAGGCCTGAGTGTTTTCCCTTTGAGTCATTTCGGTCGTTTGCACCTCCTACGGAGGTGTGAATTATAGCGAATAAATTCAAATTTCTTTACTTAAGCCAGAAAAGGCATCCTGAACTCAGATTGAATTTGATTTCATTAATCGTGGCGCCGAGAGGGAGATTTGAACTCCCGAGGGACGGGCCCACGCGATTTCCAGTCGCGCGCACTACCAGGCTATGCGATCTCGGCTGTAACTCCGCCGACAGGCCATCTATGTTTAACCGAAACGGTTGGAAATCGCCTATGGTGATTCCGAATCGATTATATCACAACGGTAGGTGGCGGCGAATACGCCACCATGGCTTAGTGGTATAGCACCTCATTGGTAATGAGGAGGTCGCGAGTTCAAGTCTCGCTGGTGGCTCCAATCTTTCTTTATTTTGTTATAGTGGCTTTTAGGGGCAGAGTTGATAGGATGTAGCGGACCCGTAGGGTCCGGTAGTCTTCATGAAATCTTATGCTAAAACCTCCCTCGCGATGTTTTTGACGATTCTAATGATTAGCCATGTTGCTTCAGCCGCAACTAGTTACTGGAATGGCCCCTCAGGCTTATCAGGAGTATCACAAACGGTATCTGATGCATTTGAGGTTCCAGGCAATGCGACTGTTATCGATGCATGGTTGCACGTCGACGAGAGCGGTTACCTTGAGGATGGATATGGGGTAACATGGACAGGGGAAGATGTTCCCGGAAATTTCACAACCGGCCAATTCTCAAACACTATGATTGGTAAATTCGAAGGAGCAATGTCATTGATGCCTGATTCTGCAGTTTCAAATGTGGACACATTTTCTTCTGCGAGTTTGCAGTTACCATCGGCTTGGTCGCACACTGGGTCCATTTGGGAAGCAGTAAATCCTAGCAGCATGAATGGAACAGTATCTGGAACAACTAGGACCATGGCTCATGGATCTGCTCCAGCAACAGCCGCAGATGGCGGGGTAGTCGCAGCCACATTGCCCGGGCAAGGATTGCCAACAAGTTCATCGGGAGCGTTGATAGCTCCTCAATTCGCAATTCCATCACCAATCAATAATTTCAATATCTCATTTGCACATTCGCACCACCTTGATTCCCTTGATGGAGCATGGGTTGAATACAAACTTGACAATGGACCATGGACTTACATCCAACCAACCAGTGGGTACACCTCAACAATTTCTGCAAATGCATCTGTTCCAAATGGAGCAAATGGATCAGGATTTGCAGTGTTTGGTGATGGTAATTTTAGCGGTTGGAATACAGTGGTTTTCAGCCTTGACAATATTTCAGGAATCTTAAACGCTACTCTGATGCAGTTTAGATTCCAAGTTTGGACTGACAACAACAGTACTCCACGTCCTGGTTGGTTCCTAGACAGTTTTTCTGTAACAAATCAAGGTAATTCAGTCGGATATTGGCACCATGGGTGCTACAGCCAGACTGGAGGGACATGTCTGTACAGCAACAATGCTCATGCAGCATTGGAGAGTACAATCGACCTCTCAAACACATCAACAGGCTCTAAGGTTCAAACAAGACTTGAATTTGACCTTGAAGGTTCATCTTACGACAATTTCTGCGTTGAATTGTCAACTGATAACGGGACAACATGGACAGATATTTCCTCAGGTACATCCGCCACAACAACCGACTGTCGTTCAAGGACAGGTTCCATACCCGGTAGCAGCTATACACTTCCAAATGGGACAACAGTGTTTGATGATTCAGGAGGATTCGTAACTCTTGACTTCTCTATCCCTCAAGCAATGTTGGGGTCTAACAACACTTCCAAAATTAGGTACGTTGTTCAAACAGATAGTTCAGTACAGTATGGATCTTCAACTGATGAGCGTGAAGGTTTGACGGTAGATTGGTTCAAAGTAATCACTTCGAATGGTACCATCGTTGATGTCAATCAACTGGCTAATTCTAGCAGTGCGTCAAATTACGGAATCAACGGTGCCACAAATGACTGGGCTTTCATTCAGATTGGAGCGGGTGGTTTGAGTATCACAGATTCACTTGAAGATGCCCCTGCATTGCCACCAGGAGGTTGGTCGATATCTAATCAAGCCGGTCAAACCGGTTGGCAATTTGGTTCTGTGTGTTCAAATTACTCAGATGGGCCAACATCCTTCCCTAGCGCAAGCCTTGGATTTGGTACAAACCTCTGTGGAGATTATGATTCTGGTTCTGATAATTCTCTATATTCACCGTCTTACTATGTGCCTTTAGGAGCGAGCGCAAGATTTGTTTGGCAACATTGGATGTGTTCAGAAGATGGATGGGATGGTGGTGCGCTATACATTTCAGTAAACGGTGGCTCATGGAACCAAGCTTTCGTCAATTATTCAAACAATTCAAACTGGTATGATGGAACGATTACTAGCACTACTGGATTTATTGGAACAAACGTCTGGGACGGTAGGCAATATGTTGCTGCATCAGGTCAATTTTCTTGCACAAGTAGTGTAAACATTCCTTGGCTAAGCATGGATTACGATGTATCCAACCTATCAGGCAATAACATCTCCTTCAGATTTAGACAAATCAGTGATTCTGCTGTACAGGAGCCTGGATGGTATGTTGATGATATTGGTTTAGAAGTAGACTGGTTTGAAACCGAGGGTTCATGGACATCACCTTTAATTTCAACAAGTGACCTTGGCTACGGTTTTGTTGACGCTGATGTAATTCTGCCAACAAATACTTGGTATGGAGTTGATGTCCTAGACGCTTCAGGGCAAGTAATTCCCGGGCATGAAAATATGTCACTACCACTTTCTCTAGCAAGTATAGACAGAGATACTCATTCAAGCGTTTACATCGAAGTGAATATGGGTACAAATGACCAGTATTACACACCATTGATTCGTGAATTAACTGTGGGTGCAACAAGGTACTTTGGAGATTCTAATGGTTGGAATATCCCCTCTTCTCTAACACGTTTGTCCAATGGGACTTGGATCAACAATGGTGGAGGCACAATTGCAGTCACTGGAGATTCAGGGTTATCTTCTAGACCCCTTTCATCTGCTACATTGACCGGTAACTTCACAGGAATTACAGCATCTCTAACTACATCGGGTACCCAAAGCGTTTCCACAATGAATGTGAATTCAGTTCTTGATCTAGGTGACATGAGGACCTCAATCTCTCCAAGGGTAACGTTTGCACCGGGCGCTTCGGTATCCGAACTTGTGTTCCGTGGCGTTTTTGCTCAACCTGCACACGGTGCAACAATCGATTTAGCCGATGATGGAATAATAGATTGGGAATTCAGTTCGGACCCTGGACATGGTTCCTATGGATGGCAGACTCAAATCGATTCTAATCAAATAGAACATTCGCTTGATATTCAAGACACAGGGACACTTTCGCTTATTATTCCTGATGGAGCTAATGTGCATACTATGCTAATTGGTCTAAATCCAAATGGAACTACATCTCCATTGACAGTCTCAAGCGGCTCCAATCAGTTCTACCAAATCACATACTCTAACTGGTCGACATCGGTAGTGTCAATTTCCAATCCTCAGTTTGCTACCTCCGGGACATACACTGATTCCTCCGGAAGAGATTGGTCGATGATAGATATTGAATTCGCATCTACTGGTTCTAATTTTAATATTGGTTCTTTCGCAATTGGGTATAATTTACTGGAGAATGTATCTGGGCTAGGCCAGACGGTCAAGAACTATCACGATCAAAACTCAAACAATGGTCAAATCGATATCGTGAACGTCCCAATTTCTTGGGTAGCTACCACAGGTGGCGTTGCAATCGATGGAGGAGTTTATCATGAAAATATGATAACAAACCATCCCTTCAGTGTCCCTGTTACTTGGTATCCAACTGGAGAGTTGCAAGGCTTTACTACCAAACATCACCATCTACTTGGTAATGAAAATATAGACGAAATTCACTTGATTGGTATTGACTCATCAGGTGACAGTGTATCGATTACAGTAACAGATTTACACACTAATCCAGTGTTTACTCAGGCTAGCGGTTTTGGCATGTTGAAGTTACAAAACAATTCATCAGTAACAGAAATTGGCGGTAGATTGGTAATTGATTGGCAGTTTGAGGTCGACTGGGATTGGAACGATTCACAATCAATGATTTGGACTGCTCAAGGATACGAACTCGTTGGTGGCAATTTGGAGGGACTCTCCCCTGCTACTGCACAATCTGGAGATGTAGGAATACAAGCTAGCGAAAACGATCTTCAAGTTGACACATGGAAGGTTGTCGATTTCTACGGTCATGAGTTGTCTGATATGTTCTCCCCAGATTACCCATTTTGGGCTAAATCTGGAAGTCAAGTCTCAGTTTCCGGAACCGTGCGCTTTGAGAATACGCTCGACCTTAGGCCACAGACGGATGATTTCGAAGTAGCAGTCAGTCTAGGTGGGGTAGACGTTATCCTAAACTCAACTGGTGACGGACAATGGACTGGTCTTGTGACATTGCCTGCCAACAATACACAGGTGAATCTAACTCCTTACGTAATTAGAGCAGGACCAGCAACAGGTGCGTCAGGGGCAGAAGATACAACTTTCACTACTCCAGTCAACATATTGCTTGATTCTGAATCACCATACGCATCTAATCTTCAGGTTAACTCCGGACAGAGATTGCTAGATGCAGATGGATATACATGGGATCCAATCACACCATTGTCACTTCAAGTAACAATTACAGATAACCAAGCACTTGGCAATGAAGTTGTAATGCACTACTGGCGTCAGGAATTGGATGACACTAATCTTGACGGCTTTGCGGATGAGTCAGAATACAGAACAATGTCAAAATCCTTGCCAGAAGGTGTCGCTGGTGAAAGAACGGTTTCATTTGATGGAATCGAAGTCTCTGGAATGCAAACGAATGCCAAACTATCGGTTTACTTCACATCATTGGATTATGCTGGTTATGAATTGCTCTTTGGAGGAAGCCATGGGCTAGAAAATGACATGGCAACGATGATAATTGCTGTAAATGAACCAACCACGATTCCTCTTTCATCCTTAGAAATAGATGCAGTAAACGAACAATTACTCGCCGGCCAGATGCATAACCTTACGATGGAAATCAGTGATGCAAACGGGGTTGATTCAATTGATATCGTCACAGTGAAGTTACTAGGTGCGGATGAAGACGAAGTTGGGGTAATGAATTGGGAGCCTAGAAACGGTGCAATTTATGCTCAAAATGAATCGCAATTAACACTTCATGATGTAATTACAAAGCAGGGCGATGGTGACTCGTGGTATGTCTATTGGCACTTTAGTCTGGATTGGGATTTCGATGAATCACTAATCCCAGAATATGCTTTGCCTGCGATAGTAGTGTTCGATGATGACGATTTGAATCCTGTTGCATTGCTAACAAACCTTGGTGATATTCGCTGGCAACTAGACAATGACCTCAAGGTGACCTTGGATGAAAAATCTGACAACACACCACCAATTTCTCAACCATCATCAGAGCACATATTTGTTCAGCCAGGAGATGATTTGACTTTCACAGGCAAGGTAGTTTATTCGAAATCGGGAGTTCCTGTACAAAATCTACCTAGCCAAGGACTTGAAGTTACTGTAAGCACAAATTATGGAAATGAACCTCTTCAAGTATATGGAGAAGTTGTTGAGGGTGGCAGTTGGGAAACCGGTCTGATTTTGCCAACTAGATCACTATCTACGCCAGATTTGGTAGTAGATTACTCAATAACCGGAGTAACTCTTCCAGGATACGATTTATCCTCTCTAAATACCATGATAACTGTTGATGAAACTTCACCAGTAGTTCAGTTTTCAACCGCACCATTAGCTCTCAACGATGAAGAATTAGAAACACTCCAATTTTCTGTTTTAATTGTCGAAGAAGGAGGAATGCCTGCAGGTGATATTGTAGTGAATTGGGCATTTTTGAGAAATGGTTTGATTATGGAAAATGGTCAGTCTAGTAGCATTATCCCATATGTTAACAATAACTCAGGAACGTGGACATATTCTGGAAGTGTAGATTTCACTGAAGGAGTGAGTGTCACACTTTTGGATGGTGATGAACTAATTTGGTGGGTCGACATTGTCGATTTGGCAGGAAATGCTGCTAGAGGTACAGGTCTATCGGAAATTGACCCAATGAATACAATATTCACAGTACTCTCGTTTGACTTGACTGTAACAAATATTGAAATTGCTTTAGCAGATGGTACTATTCCAAAAGGCAACCAAGTTGTAGAAGGAACTGAAATTGGTATAGTTGTCCAAGTTAGAAACCTCGGTACAAAAGCGGGTACGGTTAAAATCTCACTAGTTGAAGACCTAGGTGGTACAAGGAATTGGCTATCTCACGGAGAAGCAGAACTAACTATTGCTCCGGGACAAACAATGGAAACTAATCCATTACTGTTCGAAACATACGGGGCTGGAAATCAGAACCTGTACGTCAACGTTAGTGGCATGGATATATGGATTGAAAATTCAATGTTGCCACATTGTTCTAGCATAAATGGAAATGCGACATGTGACCTCGATGTTGAAAGCGATATGCCTAGAGTGGTAAGTCAAGATGACACTGACAGTGGATTAGATGGAACCGCTGTAACAATTGGCATTCTTGCACTGCTCTTGATTGGAGCAGCCTTTGCGATTATAGTTCTCATGCGTAGGGAAAAGCCCGATGGAAGCATATTCTACGATGATGATGAATGGGAGGAAGATGAAGTTACTGATTACCACGAACAGAAAGTAACGCCAATTCTTCCACCGATGGCACCAGAAAGACCAGCATTAGATTCTGCCTCTGAAGTTCTAAGTAAAAATGAAGCTACTGATGTTGAGGAAACTGCTGAAAATCAAATTTCAGGTAATCAAATAGATACAGATTCAATGGATACTAGTGCAGAGACAAACAAAGAGGACGATGTAGAGCCGGTGCAAAATAGCGATCCTTGGGCTGATGTTGAACACTCTGAATAAGGAATTTGACTGAACAAACGCGTAGTTCATGCTAATTATAGACCGAAATCCATTAAAGCCTAGTTTTCGGATTTAGGTATTAGAGAGCAAGTCTCTCGGGATGGGATTGGCATGAACAATAGAAGCGTCAGCAAGGATACGGAAACCCGTGTTCGAGAATTACAGACACAAGTTGAAGATTTGAAACAGTTAGTGAACACATTACTCTCTGTTATTTGTGAAGAACCAGATGGTGTGGCAAGTGGGGCAGCGCCATCATATGGTCAACCTAAAATGAACTACTGCATGTGATTAGCCCTTTATCACTGCTAACGGCATCATTCTAGCAATTGGTTTTGCAAGGCCTGCCATGTGTGAAAGTTCTATTACTTCATCTACGTTCTTGTAAGCACCAGGTGCTTCTTCTGACATAATGTTAGGAGTATTTGCATGAACTCTTATACCTCTAGATTCTAATTCCTTCTTCAGCGCTTTACCGTCGATTTGCTTCTTGGCTTGTGAACGAGAAAGAACTCTTCCGGCACCATGGCAAGAAGATGAAAATGCTCGGTTCGATTTTATTCCCTCTAGGAGCCAAGAACCAGATCCCATGTCTCCTGGGACCAAGACAGGTTGGTTTGGCAGCGCTCTAGTTGCACCTTTTCTATGAACCATACAAGTGCACTTGGCACCATGAATTTCGTGTACCTCTTCCTTTGCTATATTGTGACTAACGTCGTACAATAACCTTGCTTCTACGTCCATCTCAACAGCCAATGTTTGCCGGAGTCTATGCGTTAGTGCACTTCGGTTTGCGAACGCGAAATTTGCTGCACCATTCATGGCATCTAGGTAAGATTGTCCTTCTTTGCTATGAATCGGGGCTGCAGCTAACTGTCTGTCTTGTATTTCAAATCCCCATTCTTCGTTGTACCAGGTGCCTTGGCGATTTCTGTATTTGTCTTCCAGACCTCTGACATGGTCTGTACACACTTGATGACCCAATCCTCTACTTCCTGAGTGTATCATGCACACAACTTGTCCTTCAAACAAATCATGTGGATTAGTGTCTTCGATTGATTGAACAGTTTGTAACTCGAGGAAGTGGTTGCCAGAACCAAGAGTGCCTAATGCTTTGAGGCCACGGTTGAATGCCCTTTCAGAAACACCGCTATCAGTTTCTAGATGTCCTCCAGACTCTATGTTTTTCATATCCTCGTCGTATGCAAAACCAAGGTCAACCATTGCGTTAGTACCTCTGGATATGATTTCATTCAAATCTTGACTTGAAATATCTAATCCTCCTTTTCCAGATCCGCCAGAAGGAATTCTTCCGTTTAATCTGCCTGCGAGTCTGTCAAGATTTGGTATGTCATCAACACTACAATCCAGAGCAACCATTCTTACACCACAATTGATGTCAAAACCAACTCCTCCGGGGGATATTGAACCTCCCTCTTCACCCCAATTTACATCTGTGGCGAGTACTCCTCCTATCGGAAAGCCGTATCCAAAGTGCCAATCTGCCATTGCCCAAGCTTCCCCTACAACACCTGGCATAGATGCAATATTCACAAGTTGAGATATCGACCTTTCATCGCTGCTTTTTGCAAGGTGTTCTGGATTGGATACAATCATGGCATCAACGTTCATTGAACCGTGTTTACGAATTCGCATTAACCCCTCATTTTCTACTTCGAGGTGGTTCTGCCACTCTGCTCCGGTCACACACCTCCGACCACTTACTTCACTTCATTCCTGTGTCTTGGCAGGGATGGTTTGAAGGAGTATTGATGCCCCCACGAATATGTCCGTAAGGGCAGGTGACACTAATGGGACTACCGCCAATCGACCTCGAAGTGTTTCATCAAAATGGTTACACTCGCAGGCAGTGCAGAGTGACAGGGCTGTGGTTTTGGTCTTGTGATGCAGACAGAGATACCTGTGGTGATACTGAAGAGGACGAATACACATTTATTGGCGCACCAATCATTGATGGATTCTCCCAAAGGGGTCGCAGACTGAAAGATACAATGCGTGAGGAATTCATTGGGTTCTTTGAGAATAGAGAACACACACGCGTAGAACCATATCCTGTTCTTGCAAGGTGGAGAGATGATATTCACCTTACTATTGCGAGTATTGCAGATTTCCAACCTCACGTAACTTCCGGTGCTGTAGAGCCACCTGCGAACCCCCTTGCAATTTCTCAGCCTTGTATTCGCCTGAATGATATTGATGCAGTAGGCCGTTCAGGTCGCCATTTAACGACTTTCGAAATGATGGCACACCACGTTTTCAATCGTCCCGATGAAGGGAAAATGTACTACTGGATGGAAGAGTGTGTAAAGCACTGCCATGACTTGTTGTGTACTACATTTGGTATAGATCCATCAGAGGTGACTTATGTCGAGAATCCATGGTCGGGTGGAGGAAATGCAGGCCCTGCTGTCGAGGTGATTGTTGGTGGTCTTGAACTTGCAACTTTGGTTTTCATGAACCTCGCTGAGGATGAAGATGGGGATGTAGAAATTAAAGGTGTGAAATACTCTGAAATGCCTCTGCAAATTATCGATACCGGATATGGTCTTGAGAGGTTTTGTTGGGCAGCGGCAGGTACTCCCACAATATACGAAGCAATCTATCCTGAAAGTGTAGCTTGGTTGAAGGACTTGGCTGGCTTTTCTGCTGAAAGCTTCGACATGACACAATCCGAAATGGATTCTCTTCTCGGTGAAATGAGCAGACTGTTTGGAATTATGAACATCGAAGCAGGAAGTGATGGGGATAGAATGCGAGAAGTCTTCTTGTCAAGGCTCGCTGAAAGAGGACACAACATAGATTCTGAATTGTTTGCTGCAATAACTGAGCCGCTATCCAAAATTTATGCGATACCTGACCACATGCACGCCCTTTCCAATATGCTCGGTGATGGATTAGTTCCATCTAATTCGAAAGCAGGATACCTTGCAAGAATGATTGCTCGAAGAGTACTTAGAATGAGAGACGATCTCAAATTAGAGATTAGTTTGGCTGAATTAGCGTCTCATCACCTTGAAGTAAATTATTCTACAGAACGTATGAAACAAACACTAGAAGGACTTTTGACGATTCTCAAGGGTGAAGAAGAGCGATATGATGAGATGATTAGAAAGGGTAACCAAGTCGTCAAAACCGCAATTAAAGATGTCTCAGTTGATTCTTTACAATTACCCGATGAGATATTATTCACAATCAATGACAGCCACGGTATTGCTCCGGATTTAGTAATCAACATTGCTAACGATTTGGGTTGGAAAAACCTCACTCTAAGGACTGGTTTCAATGCAGAAATGGCTGAGAGACATGCGGCCATGGCAAAGGCGGCTGCAAAGTCTGTTAGCGTCAAGCCATTTGTTGAGAATATTCCAGAGTTGCCTCCAACAATTCCACTTTACTACGATGATGTTTCACAGCAGAACTTCGAAGCAAGTGTACTCGGATGCCTTCCATTGATTGGAGAAGACTTGCCAAAGGGAGCCACACATGGTGTCATTCTTGACAAAACATGCTTCTATCCTGAGGGCGGAGGTCAAGAAGCAGATTATGGTAATCTCAGTTGTGATTATACATCCAATGAAGTCCTTGACACAAGGAAAGTTGGAGATTTGGTAATCCATCTCACAAACGGTTCCTTCGAAGTAGGAGATATGGTCCATGGTGAGGTTGATTGGACAAGAAGGCGTCAGTTGATGGACCATCACACAGCGGTCCACATTGTTGGTGGTGCAGCAAGGAGGCTGCTGGGACCTCACATATACCAGGCTGGTGCAAACAAGTCGGTAGAATCTGCGAGACTCGATATCACTCACCACAAGAGATTGACTAGGGCTGAACTTGATGCTATTGAATCTCTAGCTAATGAAGTAATTCACAGCGTTGCAAGAACAGAGAAAATTACCCTTGACCGTAAAGATGCAGACCGAAAATATGGTTTCGATCTTTATCAGGGTGGTGCTCCAAAAGGGAGTGACATCAGGATCCTGAGAATCTCAGACCACGACATACAGGCATGTGGTGGAACTCATCACGATGAGCCAGGACGAATTGGCCAAATCAGAGTAATCAGGTCTAATGCAGTTCAAGACGGTGTAGAAAGACTTCACATTGTTGCAGGACAAGCAGCAATGGACCACGCTAGGAATCAGGAAGCAATTCTTCGGCATACATCTGATGTCTTCCAGGTACCACTGGAGGATTTACCAACTGCTGCAAATAGATTCTTCGGTGAATGGAAAGAACAGCGCAAGAGAATTGAAGCACTTGAAGCAGAAATTGTGAGGCTAAGAACTTCGGGTGGTGGAAATGACATGTCCGAAGTTGACGGAGTCAGAGTCGTTGTTATGGAAGTCGATGGTGACTTGAAACAGATGACAAAGATGCTCAAAGAGTTAACACTTGACCAGTCTAATCCAACTATTGCAGTACTTGGTAGCCGTGAGGGAGGTGGCAAACTGATGGTTGCAACAACCGAGGATACTGTAGCAAGTGAAAGGTTCAACGCAGTTGATATTCTTAGAGGAATTTCTTCCCACATAAGTGGAGGAGGCGGTGGCCGTCCAACATTTGCTCAAGGTGGAGGTTCAAATCCTGACGGACTCCCGCAAGCTCTGGATGCAGCAAAGAACCTCATAGGTGTCTGAGAGCAGCAGCATCAAATCCTGATACAGCTCTAGATAGGGCTTCTGAAGGACTTAGCCATGCAAATTCAGAAATTTCATTTTCTTTCAATTTGATTTCTGAATTGTCTCCACCCCAGTTTGCTTGATAGGTGAAAGAGACAAATGAAATCCCTTCATTTGTAAATATTCGTTGAGTTATAATCGGGGCCTCGTCATCAAGTTCTATCTCAATACCCATTTCTTCTAGGGTTTCTCGAACGCAACCAACCGCTGGATGTTCGTCATGATCCATGTATCCCCCTGGTAAAGTCCAATGGCCAACAAAGTGACCTCGCTCGATTTTACCCATCAGTACTTGACCTTGAGTATTCAGTACCATTACCTTTGAAACAAGCCTGTGAATCGACCTGTAAATTGATTCTCTTGCAATTGGATGAACCTCATCATCACTAATGCATTCATCTTTCCAAGCCCAGTTTTCAGGCCATTCGATATCTGGGTGTGCCTTGATTACCTCAAAACCTAGAATGTCGAATGTGTTTTTGACTTCCCATTCAATTCCTAGTTCGTGCGCCTCATCTTTTGTTGGGAATCGAAATTTAGTGCTGCCAACATTGTTCATTACAGGCTTCTTGGGACCATTTCCCTCGGAATCAACGAGCAAAACCTTCCCATCGTGCTCGAGATACAACACTCTAGGGGGGTGCTCCATACACATCCCAATATTCTATTTCGTTTGAACTCGTCGTATCATTGACTCTTCAGGAAATGTTTCTACTCCTCTGAATCATTTTCGCTTGAATTCCTCGGGATACGAGCTACACCATCTACAACCGCTGGGGCTTCCAATTTTCTCTTGGGGCTGTCATTGATTCCCAATTCCCTTAATCGCCTACCTTCTGGCATAACTCTTCCATCATACGAGCCTACTGCAGCGTTATATGCATTGACAGCGGTATTAAGTCCACGTCCCATTTTCGTGAGATCTTCACTGAATTTGGCTGAGCGATTGTAGAATTCTTGTGCGGTATTGTGAATTTCTTTGGCGTTGCTAGCCATCGAGTGCTGTTGCCAATAGATGCCAACCGTTCTAAGCAGTCCAACAAGGTCTACTGGTGTGCAAATCAGTATATTTTTGCTGAAAGCATATTCTTGTAGGGTTGGATCTACTTCAAAGGCCGCAGCTAGAATGGGTGATGCTGGAATGTACATGACTGTAAAATCAGAGCCACCTAAAATTCGTGCGTAATCCCTTTTCACCAGTGTATTGATGTGTCCCTTGACTTGTTGTGCGTGCTCAGCCATTTTCTGAGAGCGTGCAGTGGGATCTTCTATGTCAAGAGCATCCCAGTATGCTGCTAGAGGAACTTTTGCATCGATTGGAATGCTTCCACCTTCTGGTATCTTGGCTACCATGTCTACGCGTCCTCCCCCTGCACCTGATGCTAATGTATATTCCAAATCAAAATCACAATGTTGCGTCATACCTGCAGATTCTGCAACATTTTTTAGTGATATTTCACCCCATTTCCCTCTATCTTTGGTAGAACCACGAAGTGCAGTGGAAAGTTTGACGTTTGTATCTCTCAGGTCTGTAGCTTGCTGACGTAGCCCTTCAACTGTTCTCTTGAGACCTTGGTATGCCCCTTCTCTTTCTTTTTCGATGCGATCGGTGGATTCTTGCAATTTGTGCAAACTATCTTTGATTGGACCCACTAGGTCTTCAACCTCTTTTTTCCGAGCAGCATGGTCTTTTTCTGCCTCAACGTTTACTTTTCCAAGTCTCTCTTCTGCAAGTTTGAGGAAATCTTCAGAATTCTGACGGGAAACCTGTATGGCAACATTTTCCATTTGAGCAGTCATTGTAATTCTACCTTCTTCGATTGCAGCGAGTCTCTCTTCCGCACGAATGACATCAGATTTTGACTTCTGAGAGGCTGCTAACCACCCAATAATCAATCCAAGTATAGCAAAAATGACGCTAACTAGTTCACTCATCTTATCCACCGACATTGATTCTTGTAGGCAGGGGTTCTTGAACCCATCCTTCCGGATTAGAAATGATTGAAGTAATACACCCATAAGCGGTAAACATGCGAGTGGAGCAGTTGAATGAGGATATGTGGGCGATGACATATCTCATAGTTTGTGAATCAACCAACAAAGCCACACTAATTGACCCCGTTTGGGATAATCTAAGTGACTACTTGTCTTTGTTGGAAGAAGAAGGACTAACCCTTGAATATGCTATGGCAACTCACACGCATGCCGACCACATCACTGGTTGTTTCAAGTTATCAGAAATGACTGGTTGCGAGTACCTAATGTGGAATGATACGCCTTCATTGGGAGTCACTATCTATGTCGATGAAGAAACATCGGTTACGATGGGTGAAATTGAATTCCATTTCCACCACTCCCCTGGCCATACTGGTGATTCGATGATAATCGAGTGTGGTGATTACATCTTCACAGGTGATTTCCTCTTTACAGGTGATGGCGGAGTTGGAAGAGACGATCTTCCAAGCGGTAGACCACACCTGCATTGGCAGGCTTTGGACGTTCTAGAGAGATTTTCTGGAGAAGTGTTGGTTTGTACAGGTCATGACCCTCCTGGGACTGAAATGCAAACAATGGCATGGAATCGTGAGAATAACCTCGTCTTGAAGATGGAAACATATGAGGAGTACGCAAAATGGCAAGAAGAAACATCAGCAGGTCTTGGTTACGTCTCAAAAATCAAAACAGCACTGCCCGCCAATATATTTGCGGAAATACCGGATGAAATACCTTGGATGAACTGATTTCAGAACGGGTTGTTAGGGCTCTTTAACGCCTCATCGTGGGCGGTGGGTAGGTTATCTAAATCTGTAAATGTCAAATTGCTCGTGTGGCCTATTCCACCTTCTATTCTCTCTGCCATCGAACATCTTACATTGAGTTGAATTCGGCCTTGATGTCTTGTCAAATCGTATGATTGTGGGTTTAATTTGTCAATAGCTTGGGTTTCGAATTGCTTTCGAATTGTTTTACCATGCCACCAAGCATAACCCCACTGGAATGTTACCCCTACCGCCGTAGCACAATAAAGTACCATCAAAACAGTTGCAGCGAATAGAATTGTGTTACCATCGTCTCTTGCTTCTGTCATCAGATCTCTACCGAGTAAAAATATCAAACCTACTCCTACAATCGGAGTAAGCATAGAATCTAGCCAATCAGAAATAGGGATAATTCGTCCTCTTGCTGGGTCTACTAGAACAAGATTTGATTCGAGTGCAGTAGCAACAATACCAACAATTCCAAGCAAGAGGATATAGAATAATCCTGCAAGTATGAATTCAGTAATTTGAGAGTCCAGTCTAAGTGTCCAGTGTATAATCAGCCATGAAAACAAACCTAGGAAAACAACTCTGGGTACCTTGTGAAAATGGACTGCTATATTTGATGCATCTAGAACTTTAGCGTCATTACTGCAGTGGTCGTTACCTGCATCTGGAATGTGGATAATTTGCTTCCCAAACCAGGTTTCGAGAAGTTTGATTGCATTAACGAGAATTCTACGTCGAATCAGCAAAACTTCTAGAAGGTATAGAACCGGAATTCCCATAACAATAATTGGTAGTGAAAGAACAGCAATTATTGGCAGAATGAATATCATTGGTACAAGCAAAAAGTGGGTGAGACTTAGTGGATAGAGCATGTCAGTCTCATTTAATTTAGCTCGGCTTGCCTTCAGTCCGAGTCTTCTTGCTTCCTCGTCAAGTACCTCTCTGAATTGTTCAACTTGCATGCCGGAATCGAGGATTTTCTGGACTGTTGAACGATAGTTCCTTTCAGCTGGTCCAACGCCCAGTATCACGGTTTGGTAGAGAATTTTTGCGGGTACTGCAAGTATTAATGGGAGGAGTAAAATTCCAATGGCCCACATCAAATTCCCTATGTCGAGAGTGGATGCCATGCATCGTTGAGAAGGGCCTAGTTGAAGAATGTTCATGGAGGGCCTACACCTGAAGTCTCGATAATGGCACGAATTGCTGTGACGGACGGAATGGCGAAGGCAGCCATTTCTATTTTAGAAAAAGCCGGTCACGAGGTGGTTATTGGCCATATTGAAAAAAAGGACCTATTGGATGGTGCGTTGAAAGATTTTGATGCTATAGTAGTACGTAGTGCTACTAAATTGCCCGAAGAAGTAATTCAAGTTAGTACTGGACTGTCAGTTATTGGAAGGGCAGGAGTGGGAGTAGACAATATCGACCTCAAAGCAGCAGGAAATGCGGGTATAATGGTAATAAACGCTCCAAACGCTTCAACACAATCAGTTGTTGAACTAACGATTGGTCACCTTCTTTCTTCGGTCAGACACATTCCGAAATCCGATAGAGGATTGAGAAGAGACAAATGGGAAAAGAAAGCAATGAAAGGTACAGAATTATCTGGAAAGTGCCTAGGATTGATTGGATTTGGTAGAATTGCTCAGGGGGTTGCTAGAGTAGCAAGATCTCTTGGTATGGAAATACATACCTATGACCCGTATCTCCCTCCAAAAGTAGCTAAAGCGCAAGATGCTTACTTACACAAGAAGGTAGATTCTTTATTCAAAACGTGCACTCACATTTCTATTCATTGCAACCTAACGGATGAGACTCACCACCTTGTAAATGCGAAACGCATGTCAATGATGCCAGGAAAAAAATCTGGAATCGAATGTGGTAATCACATAGTAAATTGTGCACGTGGAGGTATAATCGACGAAGATGCTCTTCTTAGTGCACTTGAGGATGGCACCATTACAAGTGCAGCATTGGATGTATTTGAGGTTGAACCTCTGCCTGCAAATTACAAACTTGTCCAGCATGAAAACTTCCACGGAACTCCACATATAGGCGCTGCAACCCTTGAGGCCCAGCATCGAGTCGGTCTCGACATTGCAGAAGCTGTCAACATTGCACTTAGTGGTAAGACACCGGCAACTATTGTTAATGCAAAATATCTCAATTAGCCCTTCCTGCTAAAATTAAGTAAGACAAAACAATTTCAATTGAAATTAGAATTAGAAGTGTGCCCCAACCGCCAGATACATCAAAATCGACATTAACGTTGAATTCATCAACGAAGGATTGTGGTTCGACTCCGCTCTCAAACGGCCATGGATCTCCGTCGTCGTTGTCATCATCGTTATCGGCCTCTTCAAGCGAACCAATCATTATGTGGAAATCTTCACCATCTGGAGTGTAGCTGAAAGATGATGCCTCCCCACTTGATGGTCCTCCTGCAACATAGTCTATTCTTGCATCACAAGAGACGATTTCGCCATCAGAGTTCCCACCCAATTTTTCGAGGGATTCGTAATCCTCAACGGTGATTATTCCAATCCAAACTGTACTGTCGTCCCATGTGACGTCAACATCGATGTTGAGTAATGCTCCAGAGCCAGGCACCGTGTCATACGCTTCTTTGGTTACACCACAAAGTCCTGCATCTGGCTTAGGGACATTGGGAATTTCCTCTCCTCCAGAGTAACCAATCAATGCCGCAAGGAACAAAATCCCGAAAACAGCAGACGCTATCTTCATCGCTCCGGACATGATTATACTTGAACAGAACTTCTTCATCAAAGCATGGGTTTCGCGTTGTTCAAAAACCTTCGACTCTATCATTATACTATGGCATCGAGGATTCTAATCCATTGTGACCTCGATGCATTTTACGCATCTGTTGAAACACTGCACCACAATTTGGACCCTGTAGTCCCACTGATTTTGGGTTCTGACCCCAAAGGTGGAAAGGGAAGAGGAATTGTATCAACCTGCAACTACGCTGCAAGAAAATTTGGAATAAGGTCGGCGATGCCTATTTCTGAGGCATGGAGAAGATGTCCTGGACCACCTCATGGTCCCGGGAATTATCTAAAATCAACAAGGGGCCTATATTCTCGTGCAAGTAGAAAAGTGATGTCGATTCTATCAGAATTTGCTGACAAATTCGAACAAGCCAGTATAGATGAAGCATACCTTGACGTCACAGAGTATTGCGATGGAGACTGGGACAATGCGTTAGCGCTTGCTCATAAGATGCAGTCAAGGATTCTTGATGAACTTGGACTTTCAACTTCATTTGGAATTGGGCCAAATCGGATTTTAGCAAAAATGGGGAGTGAAGAAAACAAACCTGCAGGCATTCATCGGACGATGCCTGATGAAATCGAATCATTTTTCCACAATCGTTCGGTTAGAGAAATACCGGGCATTGGGCCAAAAACTGCAACAAGACTCGCGGAATGGGGAATTACAACAGTGAGTGAGGTTTCTGAATTCGGTGAAATTTCAATAGCTAAATTCACGTCAGAAAGGTTCGCATCTTGGATAAAGCGTGTTGTTGATGGAGAGACTAGCGATGAGGTAAGTCCTCTAAGGAGCCGAAAATCAATCGGCAAAGAAAATACGTTTGAATTCGACCAAACTGATAGCGAAATTGTACTTGGTCATCTTTCAAATCTGGTGGCAAAGGTCCTAAAGCGAGCTAAAGAAATTGGTGTGGCCGGCCGATTAGGTGAAGTAAAAATTCGATATCAGGGCTTTGAAACACATACTCATGGAAAATCTATTCCAGTTGCGATGGATGATGAAACTGTATTTCTGCGACTTGCACAAAGTCTGTTTGCACACAATGTTGAGTTTGATAGACCAATTAGATTGATTGGATTCAGACTTGGGAACTTAGAGATGCCAGAAACAAGGCAGTCAACCTTCGATATTGACGAATGATCATTCCAATTTGTGCATCTGAGTTAAAATCGAAGTAAACTCAGCAAGTTCTTCTGGAATTACGACTCCAGTTACCGGTGCATTAAGCGGTAATCCAGCATCTTTTTTCGTTCTCCAGGTATTCCCGTTGAATTCTTCAATAGTACTCGTCAAATCTCGAAGTTTAGAGTCGTCTGGTGTCCGTGCAGGGAACTCTCT